>NZ_LMCI01000018.1:415123-434288 GCF_001623145.1 Pseudovibrio sp. W64
TTCACCGTCAATCACATTTGCCTCTGGCAAGTGTGTGCATCGTTGACAGTGCCTGCTCCCAATGCCTTTCGGAGGAGATCTTGTTTCATACAAAAACGCCCGGGCAAGGCGAGCAGCCAATGCCGAAGAAACTAATTTACTTACAATGCGCAGGCACTGCCTGCTCGCCTTGCTCACCCCCGAACTTTCGGGAACCCATGCTTCAACACTGCTGGTAAAGCCATGCGGTGCTAGAACTATTTGCCGTCACTAGGCGTTTCTTCAGGGTAGCTCTGGAAACTATCTGCATTTTGCTTGATCGGTACAATCACCCCACAAGCAATCCGCCCTCCGGCATCACCAGTCGGCTGACTGTGATAGTCGTCCGGATCAGCATGAACAATCAACGCCCTGCCCGGACCACCAATAAGACTGTCCTTGTCATCGGGAGCCAGGTCTAAGATTTCAGAGAAATACTCGACAACAATCTTACCATTCTCGGGAACATGAAGATTTGGAAGATCCCCTGCATGCGGACCATCAGGAACTTCAATCCCGTGCTCATGCCCTTCAGGTGCAAAATGACCACCTGCAGCCGAGAAAGTTGGCTCACAAAGGCCGGTTTCATGAACATGGAACCCATGCACACCAGCAGGCAAGCCATCAAAGGCCGCAGTAATATGGAGCGTCTGGCTCAAAGTCTCAGTCAACACCACACGGCCAACCTGCTTGCCATCAACGTCTTTCATAATGGCAACGGCAGTCGGCCCAGCAGGCACCTGATCTTCTTTAGAAGCCATCGCAGCAAAACTCGCAACAGCAAACCCGGCTGCAACAACTGCTGCCAATCCACTCAGCTTCATCATCCCAAAACTCCTGAAAGCGCTCTGTCCACGCGCAGAGTATTCAGCGTTGAGGCCACATCAAAATCACTCTTGAAACCTCGGTAAACCAACACCGCTTGCCCAACTGATAAGTTGACCAGTCTTGGTTACACCTTCAAAAGAAAACCCGGATCAGAACTGATCTGACCCGGGCTAAACTCTTTCAAAACCAGCGAGATCTTATTCAGCTGGCTCGCCTTTTTCGTTCTCACGACCAAAGTTCGGCGCCGCAGATTCCTGACCGGCTTCAACAAGCTGATGGCGAATATCTTTGGTCCGTGCAAACAGCTTGAACAAGGCATCGCCATCACTCCACCGGATCGCACGCTGCAAGGCAGACAGATCCTCAGAAAAGCGAGACAGCATTTCAAGAATGGCTTCTTTGTTGTTCAGGCACACATCGCGCCACATGGTCGGATCAGAAGACGCCAGACGCGTGAAGTCACGGAAACCGGAAGCCGAGTATTTGATCACTTCTGACTTGGTCACCGTTTCCAGATCATCAGCCGTACCAACAATGTTGTAGGCGATGATATGCGGAAGGTGAGACACAACAGCCAGCACAAGATCGTGGTGCTCAGCATCCATGGTGTCCACATGAGAGCCACAGGCCTCCCAGAAGGCTGTCAGACGCGCGGTAGCACCCGCATCACTGTCGTTGTCTGGAGTAAGAATGCACCAGCGGTTCTCAAAAAGAGAGGCAAAACCAGCATCAGGGCCGGAATACTCAGTACCAGCAACCGGATGGCCTGCAATAAAATGCACGCCGTCCGGCATATGCGGCCTCATCGCAGAAATAACGGAGGCCTTCACAGAGCCCACGTCAGTCACAATCGCACCCTCAGCTAAATGAGGGCCAATAGTTTTCGCCACGGCTCCACATGCACCAACCGGTACACAAACGATTACAAGGTCTGCCCCTTTTACGGCTTCTGCTGCGTCCAGATAATATCGGTCCCCAAGTTTCAACTCTTCCGCACGCTTCAGAGTAACTTCTGAGCGTGTGGATATAACAATTTCACCCGCCAGCTTTTCGCGGCGCATGACATGCGAAAGAGATGAGCCGATCAGACCGATACCAATCAGTGCGACCCGGCTAAACAAGGGTTCAGACATGGAGACCTTCTATTAGAACTACTTCAGAAATTCAGAGAGAGCAGCAACAACATCTCTGTTGGCTTCCTCACTACCGATTGACATGCGCAAGGCATTGTCAAATCCATAGGCTTTCACCTGCCTCAACACACACCCGCGTTCCAGCAGGAAGGCATCCGCATCGACAGCCCGCTTCCCCTGTTCCTCAGGGAAATGGATCAGAATGAAATTGCCGACACTTGGCGTTACGTCAAGACCTAGTTTGGTCAGTTCGTTAACTACCCACGGCAACCATTCGTTATTGTGGCTAACTGCCTGCTCAATAAACGCCTGATCACGCACAGCAGCAGCGCCAGCTGCAATCGCAGCAGCATTCATGTTAAACGGCCCGCGAATACGGCCCAGCGCATCAATGATATGCTCAGGACCATACGCCCAGCCAACACGCAGCGCTGGCAGACCATAAGCCTTGGAGAACGTCCGTGTCATGACAACGTTTTCGGAGTTCGCAACAAGCTCAATACCGGACTGATAGTCATTCCGGCGCACATACTCAGCATAGGCCGCATCAAGAACCAGAATACAGGTCTTCGGCAACCCGGCGTGCAAGCGCTTAACTTCGTCAAACGGAATATAAGTGCCGGTCGGGTTGTTCGGATTGGCCACAAAAACCATTTTGGTTTTCTCGGTCACACGTTCCAGAATGGCATCCACATCCGTTTTCAGGTCTTTTTCTGGGGCAACAACAGGTGTCGCACCAGCTGCGTGGATTGCAATCTTATAAACAAGGAAGCCGTGCGTGGTATAAATAGCCTCATCACCTTCACCCAGATAGGCATAGGCCAGCAGGCTCAGCACTTCGTCAGAGCCACAGCCACAAATGACGTGATCTGGGTTCAGGCCGTATACTTCACCAATTGCTGTGCGAAGTTCGCCAGCGCTACCATCAGGGTAAAACTGAAGCTCGGAAATGGTGCGGTAAGCTTCAAGCGCTTTTGGGCTCGCACCTAAAGGAGATTCATTGGAAGAGAGCTTATGTAGTTTATGGCCACCATTTGCCTTCGCCTTACCGGGTACATACGGATCAATTGCCAACACACCAGCACGAGGGACAGGGCGTACTACCTGCTCTTCCATCAACTCATTCCTTTATTCAAAAAACACGCAATTTAACCAACTGCGTCTGCTTCACTATCAAATTCATCATCTAGGTCAAGCGGCGCGGGGTATCCACCGACATATCTAAGTTTATCCGGCGTCGCCTCAGCAGCTTCAAAGAAAGTCGCCAGCTCCTGCTCGGATATATTCCCCGGAACAGCTAATAGCGCATCTACGCCTTCAAAACTGCGATAAAAACTCAACACTTCTATACCTTTGTGCATCAATGAGCTCGGTATAGCTCCCGTCCAGCGCACATCGTAAACACAAATATCCGGCTTCTCAGTTTCAGCAGTTTGAGCCGCAACCACAACAGCAGGCAGATCAGCAGGCCTGTCCTGAACAACCAAAAACGGAAGCCGTGCAATAATCAAGGGACCATTGGTGCCATCATCCCGGGCACCCATACCACGCCACCAAGGCGTTTCTGCACGTTCTTCAAGCCCGATCACACCAAGATCGACCTGTGAATAATCAACCGCCGCAAGCACAGCAGAGGGGTCCATCTCGCGTTGCTGTTCAATGGCGTAACCGAAATAGAAGCGTGTCAGCTCACTCATTGCGAGTCGATCTGCACTTCCGTCAAGATGTACACGATAAGTTGTCTGGGCATTTGTGAGCGAAGAGATTATCTCACGCCAAATATGTTCCAATGACATAATAGGCAGAACACCGCGATGGTTCTCAACCAACCGCCGCATAATATCTGCTTCACGAGAGGGCCTAAAAACAGCATGCATAGAACCTTGTTCAGCTTTTGCCGCAACAATATGCTCAATCAGGTCAGCACGCTCCATAAGCAAGGCATGCAATTTATCATCAACTTCATCTAGTTTATCGCGGACTTGAGACAAGCTCATTTTTGAATCCGAAACTGATGAAGACCCAGACATTGCACTAACCCACTCGAATTATTGAACAGAACCTATGTAAATTCATAGGAAACAACGACGGTGAAAGCAAAAGAAAACGTTGACACACTGCCAATTGGCACCTAGCAAAAACTCTCTTGCAATCCTTTAGAGGAACACCCAATTCGCCTTCACAACACCGCGGAAGAAAACATGACTGAGACTGCCAGCGCAAAACCGGAGAAGACTCCGAATATCTCACCCTCAACACAAGCCAGTGTTGCAGCGGCACAGATGGATATGCCTGCCAGCAAGCTCATGCGATTTGGTTCAGACAATCCTCTCCGGCTTGATGAAGGTACAGAACTCGCCCCTTGGCAGATTGCTTATGAGACCTATGGCGAGCTGAATGAAGACAAGACCAACGCCATTCTTGTGTGCCACGCCCTCACCGGTGATCAATACGTTGCCTCTGAGAACCCCGTAACCGGCAAGCCTGGCTGGTGGTCCATGATGGTTGGTCCTGGTCAGCCAGTAGACACCGACAAGTACTTCGTCATCTGTGCAAACGTGCTCGGCGGCTGCCTCGGCACCACTGGTCCTGCATGTACCAATCCGGAAACCAATGAGGTTTACGGGCTCGACCTGCCTGTCGTCACAATCGGCGATATGGTGCGCTCCCAGGCAAAACTGGTTGAAGCGCTCGGTATCGAAACTCTTTTCGCAGTTGTCGGCGGCTCCATGGGCGGCATGCAAGTGCTGCAATGGGCATCTGCCTATCCAGAAAAGGTATTTGCAGCTGTCCCAATCGCTGCAGGTCCACGCCACTCCAGCCAGAACATTGCCTTCCATGAGGTAGGCCGTCAGGCTGTCATGGCGGATCCAGACTGGTGCCACGGACAATATGCAAAAGAAGGCAAGCGCCCTATGAAAGGCCTGTCTGTTGCCCGCATGGCAGCGCACATCACCTACATGTCTGATGAAAGCCTGCACAGCAAGTTTGGCCGCAACCTGCAAGACCGCTCAGCCATCACTTTTGGCTTCGATGCAGATTTCCAGATCGAAAGTTATCTGCGCCATCAGGGCATGACTTTTGTCGATCGCTTCGACGCAAACTCGTATCTCTATGTAACCCGCGCGATGGATTACTTCGATCTCGCAGCAGCACATGGCGGCAAACTGGCCAACGCATTCTTACATAGCACAACCCGTTTCTGCGTCATGTCTTTTACAACGGACTGGCTTTTCCCAACCTCGGAAAGCAAAGACATTGTACGAGCCCTTAACGCAGCTGGAGCAAACGTCTCCTTTGTTGAAATCGAGAGCTCACGCGGACACGATGCATTCCTTCTTGATGAACCTGAACTGTTCAAAACAATGCGTGGCTTCCTGACAGGAGCAGCAAAAGCCAGAGGTATTCCCGCACCGGGAAATGGTGATTCACCGTAACACTGAGCAGTAAGCTTCATCAGAAAGCAGATTCATTATGACAAAACATGATTTGAGTAATGTACGCGGCGATCACCGAATTCTCTGCGATTTTGTAGCATCGGGCTCACGCGTTCTGGATATCGGTTGCGGCACTGGCGAACTTCTGGAACTGCTGATCGATACACGCGGCGTTGATGGCCGTGGCTTCGACACTTCGCAAAAAGGCGTGAATGAAGCCGTTGCCCGCGGGCTCTCAGTTGTGCAAGGCGATGCAGACAACGATCTTGCAGCCTACCCGGACGACGCTTTTGATTACGCAATTCTAAGCCATACGCTTCAGGCGACAATGGACCCGAAACAGGTTCTTGAGCAGTTACTGCGCATCGGTAAGAAAGTCGTCGTGTCCTTCCCGAATTTCGGCCACTGGCGCAACCGTATGCAGCTGCTCTTCAAAGGCAGAATGCCCGTCACCGACTATCTGCCTTACGAGTGGTACGACACACCAAACATCCACTTCTGCACGATCCGTGACTTTGTTGCTCTCTCAGAAGAGGTCCATGCTAAAGTCATTAAGGCAGAAGCTTTGGATGCAAGAGGCCAGCGCATTGGGTTCAACGCACCATGGTGGGTCTGGAATCTGATCGGCGATCAGGCCGTCTTCCTTCTGGAACGGAAGTAATCAAAACTCAGCTTTCGCCCTCGTTGGCGAAAGTTCCTTCTTACTGGCGACTGTGCCCGTTCATCGCCTGCGCACCGGCAGTCTTTCCATTAGGCAGAAAGACGGGCCGCAAGACCCGCGTCACGTGGCTCGCTTTCATCGGAATACCACGGTACACCTGCTTCTCAGCTTCAGTGACCAGCAACCCAGCAAACGCAGACCAGGCCACCGCCCCTAAACGCTCGAAACTGCGCGCATTCTTTAATACCATTCTCGAGTTCGTCGGCGGCACAAACAGCGCCTCTTCCCGCGACACAACTGAAAGGTGATGGTTGCTCAGGAAGTTATCGAGCTGCGGTCTTGAATAAGGACGACCATACCCAAACGGTGAAACCTCTGACCGTGCCCACGCACCACGTCGATTGGGAACAATCACAATCACCCGCCCACCTGGAGACAAGACCCGGTAGACTTCATCCAACAACGCCCCAGGCTGCCCTGCCATCTCCAACGAATGCACGAGTAAGATGCGGTCAATGCAGGAATCTGGAAACGGCAGCTGACTATCTTCCATCAGGAAGGCTTTGTTTGGCACTTCAACTTCACGCGGCCACTTCACCACGCCTTGCGCAGCAGGCATTCCGGCAAACACACGATTGGTCTTCTTCAGGTAAGGCCTCAAATAAGGAGCGGCATAGCCAATACCCAGCAAACTCTGACCATGCATTTCTGGCCAAAGCATTTTCACGCGGCTCCCAACCAACACCCGAAGCATCCGTCCAAGTGGCAGGTCGTAGAACTCTTTTAAGTGAGTAACATCAAGATACAACTGGTTCTCCGCGCGTTGCCTTCCCTTATCATGGGGTGCCAAAGCCCTGGGCGCAACGCTTCTTGCTGACGATTTGCAAGCTTAAATCAACCACACCCAGAGTTTTGTGAGTTTGCAGTTGAATTTGACAGCTTGTCCTCTCATGATCTCATAAAGATATACTGTATGCTTGGGAGCTGGTTGATGATTGAAGTTGAAGTCCGGCAGTTTGTTTGTCTGAAAGATAATTTCGGCGTTCTCGTTCACCACCCCGACAGTGGCTGTACAGTTGCAATTGATGTTCCAGAAGCAGCCCCCTACTTACAGGTTCTGGAAGAAACCGGATGGAACCTGACCGACATTCTCATCACACACCATCATTGGGACCATATCGGCGGAATGGCTGAACTCGTTGAGAAGACAGGCGCAAAGGTAACAGGGCCAGAACGCTCCCGCCAACACATTACAGGCATGAACCGCTTTGTTGAGGACGGAGATGACATTCTCGTCGGCCCAATTGCAGTCAAAGCCATAGGTACACCGGGCCATACACTTGACCATATCTCCTGGTGGTTTCAGGAGGCGGGCATTGCTCACACAGGCGACACACTCTTCGCTCTCGGTTGCGGCCGCGTTTTCGAAGGAGATCCCGAAATGATGTGGGCCTCTCTAAGCCACCTGGCAAACACATTACCACCCGAAACAAGGATCTATTGCGGTCACGAGTACACGTTGGCCAACGCCAAATTCGCTCTCACGATCGACCCAAACAATCAAGCATTGCAGGAACGGACAAAACGCATCGAAGCGCTCCGTGAAGTCGGTCGCCCAACCCTGCCAACCTCTATGGCAGCCGAGCTTTCAACCAATCCGTTTTTGAGAGTCCGAGATCCTCTCGTCCAGAAAAATCTCAACATGGTCAACGCCGAACCAGTTGATATATTTACAGAAATACGCCGCCGCAAGGACAACTTCTGATGCCGCTCGACCAGATCACCTCTTCAGCAACCGCTGAAGAAATCATCGCTGAACTGCAAATGAAAGAGCATCCGGAAGGCGGCTACTACACCGAAACCTTCCGGGATACAGAAGGCCCAGAAGGGCGCGGCTATTCAACGGCAATCTATTATCTCCTCAAGAAGGGTCAAAAATCTCACTGGCACCGGATCGATGCAATTGAGACATGGCACTATTACGGCGGCGCCCCACTCTGCCTTTCCATCAGCTCCGAAGAAGGCAGCCAAAACGACATCATCCTCGGCATGGATGTATTAAACGACCAACGCCCTCAAGGTATCGTACCTCGCCATGCATGGCAGTCCGCACGAAGCCTCGGCGAGTGGACATTAGTCGGTTGCACCGTTGCTCCAGGTTTCCTCTTCAATGGCTTCGAGCTGGCACCACCAGACTGGAATCCTTGAGCCAAAGTCATCGAATCGCGCAATAAAAGCCTCGATAATCTTGACCAAACCTCAAAGAAATCTGCCCGCAATTTTAGACAAAAGACGCATAAGACCTGCCCGGAAATCCTCGTAGATACAGAGACTTGTTGGTTAATTGCAGGACTCTGGAAAATTTTTCTGCGCATAAACTCTATGGTTTTTCCGCAGATACAGTTGAGAGATCATGCAGTTTAGCAACTCACGGTTCACACCCAAAACGTGCAAATTTTATGGCATCAAAGCACAACGTAGCAGTCATTATCTTCGCGTTATCAAAACCTTACATACCCGATAGCTGAACCTGGCAACAGCTTCAACTCACCCAATTATCAGGAACACCTGTAAGTAGCTCAACTATCCCGATTAATAACTCAGCACTCAATCCTCAATCACCACTTGCGTTGCTCGCTCTCCTCGGTAGATTGCCCAGCATAGGCGCTTTATGCGCCCGAACACACATTTGGAAGCTAATCTATGGCCCAAGGCGACATCAAAAAGGTTGTGCTTGCCTATTCTGGCGGGCTCGACACCTCGATTATTCTCAAGTGGTTGCAGGCGGAATACGGCTGCGAAGTTGTAACTTTTACTGCTGACTTAGGTCAGGGCGAAGAGTTAGAGCCAGCACGACGAAAAGCTGAACTGCTTGGTATTCGAGAAATCTACATTGATGATCTCCGTGAGGAATTCATTCGGGACTTCGTGTTCCCAATGTTCCGGGCCAACGCAGTTTACGAAGGCGTTTATCTCCTCGGCACCTCTATCGCCCGTCCGCTCATTTCCAAGCGTCTCATCGAGATCGCTGAAGAAACCGGCGCTGACGCAGTTGCGCACGGCGCAACCGGTAAAGGCAACGACCAGGTACGCTTCGAGCTGGCATGCTACGCACTGAACCCAGACATCAAGGTGATCGCACCTTGGCGTGACTGGACGCTGAAGTCCCGTACTGACCTGATCGAGTTCGCAGAACAGCATCAGATCCCGGTACCAAAGGACAAACGCGGCGAAGCACCGTTCTCCGTTGACGCAAACATGCTTCACTCCTCTTCCGAAGGTAAAGTTCTGGAAGATCCGAATGAAGAAGCACCAGAGTATGTCTTCCAGCGCACCGTTGACCCGCTCAGCGCACCGGACGAAGTCACCGAAATCGAAATCGGCTTCGAAAAAGGCGATGCGTGCTCCATCAATGGCGTACACATGTCTCCGGCAACTCTGTTTGCCAAGCTGAACGATTACGGTCGCGACAACGGCATTGGCCGCCTCGATCTGGTCGAAAACCGTTTCGTTGGCATGAAGTCCCGCGGCATCTATGAGACACCAGGCGGAACAATCCTCCTGTCAGCACACCGTGCGATGGAATCCATCACGCTGGACCGTGACGCTGCTCACCTCAAAGACGAGTTGATGCCACGCTACGCAAAGCTCATCTACAACGGCTTCTGGTTCTCCCCAGACCGTGAGATGCTGCAGGCGATGATCGACAAGTCTCAGGAGTTCGTGACCGGTACGGTTAAGCTGAAGCTCTACAAAGGCAACGTGATCGTTGTTGGTCGTGCGTCCCCTTACTCTCTCTACTCAGAAGAGCTGGTGACCTTCGAAGATGACCACGGCGCTTACGACCAGAAAGACGCTGCAGGCTTCATCCGTCTCAACGCTCTGCGCTTACGCACGCTGGCAAAGCGGAACCAGATGACCAAAGCAAAAGAGTTAACAGACGCCTGAAAGGGTAAAAGCTCCTAAGCTTTAATTTAGTTATTAAGCCCGCAGTGGGAACACTGTGGGTTTTATTTTGAGAAATACCTAGCAACAAAAATACAGCTACTTTCCGTTGCTTACCTAAAAACGATCAACCAAAAGAGGCTTACTGTTCATTAATTTTTTCATGGCTCAATCATGTCAGTATTCAAAGACGAGGATACTAGACAGCGATGAAGAATGATAAAAAAGAACAAGAAACCAATCCCGTTGCAGATTTCCTCCGACATTTCATGATCTATGATCATGTACTCGAGCTCAAAGAGACCGGAGAGTTCAACGGAGCTGCCGATCATTTGCTGAACCTTCTTGGGCAAGGGTGCTCTGAAAACTCAGAGGAATCTATCGATCTGCCAAGAGCAAAAGCGAACTCAGAAAAGCTGGACAGTATGCCGGCTGAGTATGTTTCCGCTCTGTTTGACCAGAAAGCGAAGCTTTTCGATATCAAGCTACTGGAGATCCTCCAATACAGCCTACCAACCAAGATCCACGAAAAGATCAACACTCTCAATCTTGGCCCCTTTAAACGTCTTTTAGATCTAGGTTGTGGCACTGGCTTAGCTGCCGAACTTTTTGAAGATCAGATTCCTTATAAAACTGGCGTCGACATTTCCGAGCAAATGCTCAATCTGGCGAGAGACAAGAAGATCTACGACGATCTCCAGCAATGTGAAATCAACGAGTTTCTCGATCAGGATCATCCTCAGAAATGGGATTTGATACTCGCATCAGAACTCTTGCCATACTTTGGTTCATTGGAAGATCTCTTCGCAGGTGTTGCCCGCAACATCGAAAAGAATGGCGTATTCCTGTTCTCCGCTGAAGCTGTGATGGAGCCTGCATCCAATACCCAGCCCTACACGATGAGCGACAGCTGCCGCTTCAAGCATACAGAAGATTATCTCCGCAATCTCTTGGAGCAATTCGACTTTGCAACCATCGACTTCACGCAGACCACACTCCGACAAGAGCACGAAAGTCCTGTGCTCGGACATCTTGTAGTCGCTTGCTATATGCCAGCGTGAGCGCTACAACCCGGCCATCAACGTTATCAGCACAACCACCAGCATTAAAATGCTTGGGTAGAAAGTCAGTGCAAAGCCGGTTCCACGCCATGGTGCCCCCTTCTCATAGCTGGCAAAAAACAGAATACGCCCGAGCGCAAACAGCAGCGCAGCTAACAGCGGTACCGACATCGTGCTACCGGGCATAACCGCAGCCCAGGCAATGTAGATGAACCCCGCCAACACCCCCTGCTCAAGTGTATTTTGCAAAATGCTCTGCAGCATCCTGGCTTCCTCACTGCCGTGGGTTAGCCCTCCTCCATCAATGTCATCAGCATGATAAAACCTACGCATTGCCAGACGACCTATGGAAATCATCAGCAGCAAGGCAGGTGATAACAATGAAACCGCTGCCACCCAAAGCCGCTCAGAGGCATTCCAGTCCGCGGCAAATCCAAACGGATTGAGAAGCGCACCAAACAAAAGCACAATCGCGGTCACCAACGCTCCAACAATCATCCGCTGAAACACACCCCGCTGTTTTTCTGCAAAGTCCAATGCAACCTCCACTTAGAGAACATAATAGGAACAAACCCACAACTATCTGCTGCGGACTGCTTGCGGCAAGGCGCTACCTCTCCTAGCCTAGGCACGTCTGACCAAGCAGGAGACTTTGATGACTATGGAAGCGCAGTTAGTTTTAAAAGTTGATAACGCCGCTGCGCGCCGCTTGTTTCTGCAGAAACACGCCCTTCTTGAAGCACCAACAGGCTCCTCGAAAGGAGAAGATCTCCTCAATCTCATTCACCGCATTGGCTTTGTGCAGGTTGATAGCATCAACACAGTAGAGCGTGCGCACCACATGATCTTATGGTCACGCCGCCAAAGTTACCGCCCCAAACATCTCAAGAAACTGCTGGAGAATGACAGAAGCCTCTTTGAGCACTGGACGCATGATGCCTCAATCATTCCAACCGAGTTCTTCCCTTATTGGCACTACCGCTTCCAAAAAAGCGCAGAAAGCTTGCAATCCCGCTGGAAGGTCTGGCGCGGTGCGGAGTATCAGGAAAAACTCAACCTCATTCTACGGCACATCGAAGAAAACGGCCCCGCTGGCACCTCAGATGTCGGCAAGGATGAGAAGCGCAGCAAAGGCGGATGGTGGGAGTGGAACCCATCCAAAACAGCGCTTGAATATCTCTGGCGGACCGGACAAATCTCCGTCTCTCGGCGTGAAAACTTTCAAAAACTCTATGACCTGACAGAACGCGTCATCCCTGAGGATCACCGCTCCGCTAAACCCAGCCATGCAGAAACCATAGAGTGGGCTTGCAACTCCGCAATCGACCGCCTCGGCTTCGCTACGCCCAGCGAAATTGCAGCCTATTGGGACAAACTAGACCTTGCCGATGTCAAAGCATGGTGTGAGCAAGCCCAGAAGCGTCAGGAACTAATCCCTGTTGAGATTCAACCTGCCAGCGACACGAAGCCCAAATTATGTCTCGCACGCCCAACAATTGAAGATGAACTGAGATCCCTCGAAGCCCCTTCCCAACGGATCCGCATCCTCAGTCCATTCGACCCGGCATTAAGAGACCGCAAGCGCGCTGAGTTCCTTTTTGACTTCAATTACCGCATCGAAATCTTCGTCCCTGAACCAAAACGGCAATACGGCTATTATGTCTTCCCCGTAATGGAGGGGGACAAGTTGATTGGTCGCATTGATATGAAGCGTGACAAAGCCTCCAATGCTTTGGCCGTAAAACGCTTCTGGCCCGAGGCTGGCATTCGCATGGGCAAAGGCCGCCAACAACGATTGGAAGCTGAACTGGAGCGATGCACCCAGTTTGCTGGCTGTGAAGATCTTCAGTTCCTCTCAGCTTGGCAAGGATAGCCCACTGGATGGCGGGACTATCAGAAACGTAAGTAACCTCCAATACTGCTGGTAAACGTCGCATTCTCGTCAGCACCAAGAGAGCAAATGGGCCAGCTCTTGCAAACTTTGTTGCGTATTCTGCTCTGCCTTGTGGCGCTGAATACCTCTGCCAGCCAGGCCCAACCTCTCTTCAATTTAGACGACCACTTCACCTTCAATCCGCAAGGCAAGTACCAACCCCGCCTCATTGGCCTGTTTGAGACAGATCGCAATAACACATCTGGAGCCGCCGAAGTCATCACGCCAGTCTTTCAGGACAGTCATGGCATGTTCTTCGCTGATGTCCGCTCCGGCAACTCCTCTGATGCTGTTTATCTCATAAGTGCTGGCGGTGGCCTCCGTCACTTTGTACGGCCAAACTTGATTGGCAGCACCTACATCTTCATGAACTACAAGGAAGATTACGAACGCGGCCCCGCAACTGCAGTCACCACGGGCATTGAGTTTCTGGCAAATAACTATGAGGCTCGCTTCAACGCACAATTCCCGACAAGCAAAGTCCGTATTCTGGAACCGGAACCGGGTAGCACAGACCAACGCGAAAGCATTCCTCTCCTCAACCTTTCAGGAGAGATTGGCTACGACCTCCCCGGAACTGATGATCTGGGGTTCGGCCTCCGCATCTATGCAGGAGGCTTTTATAGAACCGCCAACAACATTGAAGAGATAAGCGGGGCGCAGGGACGGTTTGAAATATCCCGCGCAGGCTGGCTTGGCCTACCTGGATTAAAGACCACATTTGTTGGACAAATCCGCTATCACAGCGACATCGACTATCCCATTGGTGCTTTTCAACTCCGCATAGGCCTTCCCATCGTCAAATACTGGAAGGGCATCACCGTCGATAACTATAACGAGCTCTCTCACATAGAACGTCGCATGACGGAACGTGTGCGACGCCCCCTCACTATTCACATTCGCACGCGTCGTATTCCCTAGAACTCCACTTAAAATGAAAGCCCTAGGCATTAAACCACTCGAAGCGTTACCCCTCCCGGTTTCAGGGCATCACAGACCCCCAGCATTAATGTTAATCTTTTCCGATAGGATACCGCTTCCAGCTCTTCCGGGGACAACCACATGAGGACTATTCCACTCACGCTCATTCCGTTCTTGCTCTACAATGCTGTGGCATTTCGGTGGTTTGAAGATCTAGAGCCGGTGCTTGACCAAGGCTACAACGTCACTCCGTGGGCTGCCATTGTATTCCAGATCCCACTGCCATCAGGATTGCTTGTTCCTCTGGATGTCGCCACTCTTCTGCTTGCAGGCACTTTGGTCCTGCTCTTCGTTGAGATCATCAAAGCCACCAGAACCAGCACACTCTCACTGGTAGATCACAGCTTGTCTCTGTTGATCCTCGTGGCTTACCTAATTGAGTTCCTCTCGGTACAAGAAGCCGCCACCCCGCTCTTCCTGCTGCTCATGACCATCACGTTTCTGGATGTCATCGCCGGGTTCATCATCACCTTGTCCGGAGCACGGCGAGATGTGGTTGTGGCAACCAGCAACAGCTAACAACAAGTCTGCAGCATTGCGCTTTAATGCATAAAGGGCACCCGATTGGATGCCCTCATGCCAGTCATAATGTGCAACACGCTTAAACCGCAGCCAGCGCTTTAGCGACGTCTTCCAGCAGGTCATCTGCATCTTCCAGACCAACAGAAAGACGAAGCGTCTTGTCTGTAATGCCCAGCTCCAGACGCGCATCTTCCGCAACACTCTGGTGCGTAGTCGTCGCCGGATGGGTAATCAGGCTCTTCGCATCGCCAAGGTTGTTGGAAAGACTGACAATCTCCAACGCATTGGAGAACTTGAAGGCCGCTTCCTTGCCACCCGCCAAATCAACCGCCAGCATGGTAGACCCACCTTGCATCTGCTTAGCCACGATATCCGCCTGTGGGTGATCAGCACGACCTGGGTAAATCAACCGAGACACTGCAGAATGATCCGCAAGGAACTCTGCCAATTTGCCAGCATTAGCTGTCTGACGCTCAACACGCAGAGACAACGTCTCCAGCCCCTTCAGCAGAACCCAAGCGTTGAACGGGCTCATTGCAGGTCCGGTATGCTTGAACGGGTCATGGAATTCTTCCACAATCCACTTTTCATCAGAAAGCACGATACCGCCCAGACATCGGCCCTGCCCGTCAATATGCTTGGTCGCAGAGTAGATCACCACATCCGCACCCAGCGTCAGCGGGCTCTGCCAGATAGCAGTCGCAAACACGTTGTCTACAATAAGCCGTCCACCAGCTTCGTGAATAATATCCGCAACAGCTGGAATATCGATCACTTCAAGCGTCGGGTTGGTTGGGCTTTCAAGGAATGCCGCTGTGGTGTTCGGACGAACAGCTGCTTTCCAATGCTCAATGTCAGTGCCATCAATCAGCGTGGACTCCACACCATAACGTGGCAGCAGCTTTTCGATGATGTATCGGCAGGAACCGAACAGTGCCTTTGGTGCAATCACGTGATCGCCAGCTTTAACGCAGGCCATAATCGCAGAGTTAACAGCCGCCATACCAGAAGCCGTGCCGCGTGCGGCCTCAGCGCCTTCCAGTTCACACATTCGTCGCTCGAACATTCCTACGGTCGGGTTTGCGTACCGGGAATAAATATAGCCCGGATTCTCGCCCAAAAAGCGTGCTTCTGCCGCTTCTGAGCTGTCGTAAACATACCCTTGTGTAAGGAAGATAGCTTCGGATGTTTCACCAAAGCTGGAGCGCGTTGTGCCTCCATGAACAAGCCGAGTTGCTGGCTTCCAGTTCTTTGCGTCTGTCATCGCTCATTCCTGCCCGAAGAGATATTGCTCTACCCCTTCATTAAAAAACCCCGGCGCGGGCCGAGGTCTATACAAGAACCCGACCCTTTAGCTACTTGTTTTACGTGGTTGCAAGCCGGTCGACCAAATCACCACGGAATAGGCAGCGTTTTTACCTCGAAAATACACTAGGGTCAATCAATCAGCTTAGGTTGCAGACTTGGCGAGAGATCAAACTTACGTTAATCAGTGTCAGAACGATTTGAGTACGAGTGGGGCGGAACCAACAATGACAGGCATTCTTCCGGCAAAAGCGATTGAAGCTATGTTTGCCAGCGGTGCAATTCAAGCAGACAGAGTGCCCGACGAGGACCAGATTCAACCTGCCAGTCTTGACCTGCGCCTCGGCGTCAAAGCATGGCGTGTCCGGGCCTCCTTTCTGCCCGGCCCCGACGCGAAAGTGGAAGACAAGCTGGAAAAACTCATCCTGCACGAGATCGACCTCTCCAAGGGTGCCGTGCTGGAAACCAACTGCGTTTACATCGTCCGCCTTCAGGAGGCGCTGGACCTTCCGGCTGAGCAGTCCGCCACAGCCAACCCGAAAAGCTCCACGGGCCGCATCGATGTGTTCACCCGCGTCATCACAGACCAGGGCCGCGCGTTTGACCGTGTTGAAGCCGGCTACAAAGGCCCGCTCTACGCTGAGATTTCTCCAAAGACCTTCCCTGTGCTGGTCCGCGAAGGCTCTCGCCTGTCCCAAATCCGCTTCCGCGATGGTGAAACCCTCATCAATGATGAAGACCTGACCAAAGTGCACAACCAGCACACACTGGTGTCTGGCGGCAAGGACGAAGACGCAATCAACAACGGCGTACAGGTGTCCATCGACCTGAAAGGCTCTGGCAAAGACAGCCTCATCGGCTACCGCGCCAAGCGCCATACAGGCGTGATCGACGTCGATCGCAAAGACGCACAGGACCCGGAAGACTTCTGGGAACCGCTGTACAATCGCGGCGATGCAACGCTCATCCTCGACCCGAACGAGTTCTACATTCTGGTCTCGCAGGAAGCCGTCCACGTCCCACCACAATACGCTGCTGAGATGGTGCCATTCGATCCACTCGTCGGCGAATTCCGCGTCCACTACGCAGGCTTCTTCGACCCCGGCTTCGGCCATTCCACCGTTGGTGGCACAGGGTCCAGAGCCGTTCTAGAAGTCCGCTCTCACGACGTTCCCTTCATCGTAGAACACGGCCAGACGGTTGGCCGCCTTGTCTACGAGCACATGGAGGAAGTGCCAGAAACCCTTTACGGCGAAGGCATTGGCTCCAACTATCAGGGTCAGGCACTAAAGCTCTCCAAGCACTTCAAAAGCAAAGAACCGGTAGGAGCATAAGCCCATGCCCCTCTTCACCGTTGAGCAGGAATACAACGCGATACTGGAAGAAAAGAAGTCACGCTTTCTTGCCTTTCTGGTACCCCATGTAGACTTTGCTCAGCGGCTGGCGGATCTTCGCGACGAGCACAAAAAAGCCAACCACCACGTCACCGCCTTCCGCAGAATGCTCCCCGAGGGACGCATCGATGAAGGCGGCAAAGACGATGGTGAACCGTCTGGCACCTCCGGCATGCCCACACTCAAAACACTCATTGGGGCAGACCTTGTGGATGTGGGCGTCATCATTGTCCGTTACTTCGGTGGCACAAAACTGGGCACCGGCGGCCTGGCACGGGCCTACTCCGGCGCCGCAAATCTCGCCATTCGGGAAGCTGAGCTTGTGCCATGGCTGCGCATCAAAACCCGCAGTGTCTCTGCCAGCTTCTCCAGCAGTGCCGAACTGGAACGCCAGGTCATTCTGCTACAGCTGGAAATCATCGAACGCACCTTCACAGAGGACGGCGTAACCCTGCTCGTCAGCGGTCCTGAAGATCAGATCGACAAGCTTTAACCTTCTGTACTTGCTAGCTTTTTCATGCCTCTCAGCATTTCCATCGCACCCAATTAATTAAAATCCTAATAAAAACTTAAACTTTGGCACGCGCCTTGCGATGTAAATCCCAGGAAATGGCATTTGTCTCATTTTGAGACGGTCGGGGGAGTGAAGTCATGCGTGTCACCCGCACTGGAAAAGCGATTAACACTGGAACAGACGCTGATCGTCGCTATCGCGATATCGGCTCTCGCCGTCACGCCAAAATCACAGAGCAAAATGCAGAGACTGTTTCAAGACGGAACACCTACGGGAAACCAGGCAAGGAACTGCAAGTCTCTGAGGATGTCGCCACCACGCAAACTCAGCACGAAAAAGACGCCCAGTTCTATGACCTGCCAAAGCGCATCAACGTCTTCCGCTGCAACTCCGCTTTCCTCGCCCACCTCATCGGCATCAAAGAAAACGCCGCCCACCTGCGCGACCGCCGCCGCGTAGAACCCGAGGAAGGCGCCATCAGCTACACCACCACCGAAAAAGCCCCCCGCCTCATCGGCGAAGGCCGCATCATCGAATACAACGCTTGAAGAAATAGAACAAAAGCTATTTCAAAAACTCTTAGACTTCGCTAGGGAGAGCCTCTTGTACAATCTGCGGATCAGGCTTTGCTCGAATACTTCTACATATTCTCCTTTAACGGATATAACTTCCTCACGGTAAATTGCGCGCACTTGGGCTTTAACGTCCTTAGCTGGCCGTTACTCTCGACGATCCTCGTTGTAAATCGAGCAATGTCACCCAGACTCCTGATGATCGTAGCAGTAAGCCAATTATTGCTCTTCGCCTTGATGACATACTTGTCAGGCGGACAAAGCGGTATCTTTGCAGTCCCAGATACATATTTCCACATCGCTTGGGCTATATTTCCAATACTTTGCCTCATCACCATCCTTTGGGGTTTGATTATGATGTTCCTGAAGGATGTGCCGAAATTGACCCGACCACAGGCCATTTTTTATTACATTTTCAGCTTGTTACTAACCTGTGCTAACCCCTTGGGCCCTCTATTGGCATTCACCACAGGTGTCGACGGTTTCTTATATCACGATGTCACATCTGCCTTCGTCTCAACACTCGGCGCCGTATTTGCAGCTTTTGCCCTAGTAACGTTCTTGCCCGCATCAGCTGGCGCAATCATCTATAGCTACCCAAACCCACTAGTTCGTCGAGGGTTAATGACAGCAAGCTTACTCGCATGGAGCGCGTTTCCGCTCTGGATTTTGGATCACAGCCTCCAGTACTTCAATATAAGATCCGTAAAACTGGTTGCCTCAATTTTTTAACAGACAAGGCAATATGGACGGACATCACAAACACCAACAGCACCACATGACCTCTCATGCAGTGTTGAACCAGAGTTCCCGGAAGTCGGGATGAGCAAGGCGGCAGGCAATGCCTGCGCTGTTTGTTAG
>NZ_LMCI01000019.1:0-6061 GCF_001623145.1 Pseudovibrio sp. W64
AATCAAAAGGAAAAAGAGCTTGACCTCAACGCCCGATTAGAGAAGCCGACATTCACTTCAGTGCAGGGGCTTCATCGGTTTTATGTTCATGCTATTTCTAATTGTGTGCGTCCTCACTAGGTCTAGTGAGGACGACAATCCACTTAAGCGGGATCCAACGACCTTGTGCGGAACGTAAAATCCAAAAGGAACTTCATTTAGACCCTTTACAAAAAAACAGAGGAAAGTCTGTAGTTAGTCAGCTTTTGTTGGAAAATCAGTCGTGAGTAATGGTTTCATCTTTACGACAAGATTTTCTAACAGCAGCATACTCTTAAAATTTGTAACTGGCTCGCCCCTGCACTGTGTCACGCGAGGTGTTGCCTGAAAAGCTCCCTGCGTAGGTTACTAATGCAGTTAGGTTTCCTCTGGAAAGGGTGAAGCCAACAGAGGTATTCAGGTATGTACGGTCTGCCCCGAAGCTGAGTTCTTCAACACCGCCTGCCTGATAAATCTCACCTTCAACTTCGTTGTCGGTCAGAGCGTGAAGGACACCAACTTTTGCGTTAGGCTGCACTGTCCAATCTCCCAGATCAAAGTTGCGTGCCCAGGCGAGGTTCGCAGAAAGGTAGAGATCATTGTCATTCACAGCACTGTAACGGGTATCAAGACTACTTGTGCCTGATGCGGCGAAACCATCTTGATTAAGCCATACGTGCGTCAAAGCAACTTCAGGGGTGAAATGATTACCAACAAGCTCTGCGTCGTACATCACTGACAAGCGCGTGGAGAGTGTGCTCGTTGTGAATGATCCTGCTCTGGAACCAGTACTTGTGGTGTTGGCAAACTCGTTATCGGAGTGCGTATAAAGAGAGCTCAGGCCGAGCAGAGTGGAACCGTAGTGATAGGAAATCTGAGTGCCAACGGCATAGTTTTTTATGTCTTCGGATGCATTGTCAAAGCCTGCGCCTGAGAAGTCCAGTTTGCCGTGGCCATAGTAACCGCTTACGCCAACAAGAATATTGTCCGTTACAGAACTGTTCAGTCCAATCAGCAGTCCCTGAGAACGAGATTTATAACTCACAGGATCATAATTGGCTGCTTGCTGGGAAACGGAACCTTGCATGTACAGCTGCGTTGTCTTTTCAAACCCATCACCAAACACATCTAATGGCGCAACTTTAGCAATTGCAGTCTGACTCTCGGCTTTTTTGGGGGCCGAGGCATAGCTGTTGTAAGCCTGCTTTGATTGAGCGGGCGATTTCAAGCCGTTGAGCTTGAGATGCTGCTTTTGACCATCAATCTGATCTTGCAGGTTTAAAGCCATTTGCCGTGTTGCTACAGCTGAAATAAGTGCGGAGGAGCTTTCTGGTGCAAAGTTAAACGTGATTTTCTGTTCACCTGCTGTGGCCGTTTGGTCCTCAAATTCAACAGTCCAGTCAGAGCCAAGCTGGGCACGCAGTAGGTTGATGTTCGCGAGATCCTCAAACTGACCTTCTGTCAGTGTCTTGTTTTCTACCAGGCTTGGCAGAGTGTATCCGCCTTCCTGCAGATCAGCAGGGTCAACGTATACATATAGAGCCGCGTCATCAAAGGTAACATTGTCACCAGTGTTTGATTGTATTGTTCCTTCATAATCAGTGAGCTGCAGATCAGATGCCAGAACTACGCCATAGTTGGTTATGCTTAAATCAAAACCATCGGTGTATACCTGATAGGCTTCACTGTCTGCATCGCCTGATGCGCTGGCGAGAATAAGCCCTTGAGAGTCTAGGATCAGGTCATTCTGGAGATAAACACCGTAAGCCCGCGCTTTTGCATTGGTGCCACCATGCAATACTGATTGAGCCCTCGCAGAAATGGTACCAGTGTTTGTGAGCGTTCCAGATGCCTGTTCGACACCATAGGCCGTTGCTCGGTCTCCATAACTCGTTGCCTGTGCCGTGATGGTAGCACTGTTGCTTCCAAGGTTACCGTTCAAGCCATAAGAATAGACAAAATCACCCAAAGAATTGCCATCCGCTATACCGCTAATCGCTTGGGCAATAATGTTGCCGCTGTTTTGTCCGACATTTGCGCGGATGCCATAAGCATATGCAAAACGAGTTTCGCTAAGAGACAGGGCTTTGACCTGCTGAGTATTTTCAGTGACCTCTGCACCCTCAATGCCAGTCGCATAGACGAAATCGCCTTTGGACACTGCAAGAGCGGTTACTTTGCCCTGGTTCACAAGTGAAACGGCATCATTAAGGCCCGTTGCATAAACAAAGTCTTCTGAGTGGCTCTCAACGTGGATCTGACCTGTGTTCAAGCCCGTGGCGCCATCAATGCCATAGGCATAAGCGCCTGTATTACCTGCACCAGTATCAATTGTCCCGGCACGTGAAAGAACGGTAATATTGCCAGAGTTTACACCTACATCCCCCTGAATACCAAAGGCTCTGGCGAGGAGCGAGCCATCACTCAGGTTTTTACCGGTTGCCCCGTTGGCTTCCACGTAGATGTCACCAGTGTTTTCGGTGGTGCTTGCCTGAATACCGTAGGCTTTTACCGTTGCATCCACATTATGAGTATTTGACGTCCCCGTAATTACACCGCCATTTGCGATGACGCGAATATCGCCGGAATTCTTAGTGATACTACCGTAAATCGGATCATTGGAATTGTGAGCTGCCAGGTAAATGCCGTAGGCATCTGCAGTGCCATCAATGTCCTTATCTGTTTCAGTGATATCACCAGATTGGGCTAAAGCCTGAATATCGCCTGTGTTTTCAGAAAGAGTGCTTGGAGTGGAACCGCCGTTGTAATCATAGATCCCATAGGCACGGCTGTAATCCGCTTGAGAGACTGCAATGGACGTAACATCTCCGCGGTTGGTGTCAACTTTACCATCGATACCTTTTGCACGCGCATCATCTTGTTCGGAAACAGCCTTGGCAAAAATTTTTCCGGTGTTCTCTCCTAGGTTGCCGCCAGTGATGTCCATACCGGTTGCCTGGACGTAGCTCTCCTTCGAGACGCCACAGGCACTGATGTCTCCCGTGTTGGTTTCAATTGACCCCTCATACACATCAATACCAGTCGCCTGAACATAGCGCTGTTCTGATTGACCATAGACATTAATGGTTCCGCTATTGGTGACAATGTCACCTTCAAAAAGGTCAATTCCTGAAGCCTGTACAGAGTCAGCAACCGAGATCCCTGTCACATCAATGGAGCCAGTATTCGCGGTCAAGTCTCCTTTGTAAGTATCGATGCCGTATGCCTGAACATAATCCTCTGCAGATTCACCGTGAACGATAATGTCGCCGTTGTTTATGCCAACTTCACCCCTGATGCCCGTGGCCTGGACATAAGATCTGACGGTGCTGCCATCACTGGTTCCTGCAACTGCCTTAACCCAGATCCTGCCGGAATTGGTGCTGACATCCCCCTGAATGCCATAGGCTTTGGTGATCAGATCAGCGTTGCTAGCACCTGTGACCGAAGAGCCGTTCGCCGTCACCGTAATATTGCCGATGTTATCACCCACATTTGCAAGAATACCAACCGCTTCCACGCGGCCATTTTCGGTGTTGGTCTCCGACGAAGCAGTGAGTTGCGCGCCAGTTGCAGTGGTTGTAATATCGCCTCGGTTCTCAGCAATGGTTCCGTAAATCGGATCATCCGAGTTGTAAGCCTCTAGAAAGATACCATAGGCTTTTGCTGAGGCTTCAATATTACCGTTCATATCATGAGTAGCGCCAGCTTGTGCTGCGACACTAATGTTGCCGCTGTTGCTGGTGATATTGTCAGGGACAGAATCTCTTTGATAGCGATGCAGGCCATAAGCACGAGCGAATGTGCTGTAGTTGTCGGTACCTGCAATAGCTTCGGCCGTGATGGCACCTTCGTTGATGTTAACGGCACCACTGATGCCATAGGCCTGAGCATAATCATTTGTCGAGGTCGCTGAAACAGTAAGCGCTCCAGAATTAGTGGAAGTGTCCCCCTGCAGACCATAGGCATAGGCATGCTCAGATGCAGTTGCCGAGATCACCATAACACCACTGTTGGCGGTGACATTACCTTGAACGCCGTAAGCATAAGCGTAGGCTTCTTCACTAACACTTGTGGAAATCAGGTCACCGGTGTTATTCCCCACATCCCCTTGTATCGAATAGGCGTAGGCTTGTTCCTTGGTGCTTCTTGCAGTTGATTGAATATCACCTGCGTTTTCAGCGGCGCCGTTTTGAATGCCAAATGAATAGGCAAAATCATTGGTTGCTGTTGCTTCAGCTCTTATTCTACCGGAGTTCTTTTGAGTATTTCCCTGAATGCCATGGGCATAGGCGAAGCTATCAACTGACGAGCTTTCGACGTCAATAACGCCCGTGTTGGTGCCCACATTCCCTTGAATTCCATAGGTGTATGCGAAACGTTGCTGAGATGTGGCGGAAATGAGAATGTCGCCGCTATTGGTTTCCGTTGCACCTGAAATGCCATAAGCGTTTGCATTTTGTGTGGTGGACTTGGCGCTTACCTTGAGCCCGCCGGTGTTCAGGTCAATGGTCGGGCTGCTTATCCCGTAGGCTTTAACAGGTCCTGTTTCAGCGGAAGCCGTTATATTCAGTTTACCCCTGTTGGTGATCTGCTCACCACGAATTCCATAGGCCTGCGCATTGGCGCTAGTACCAGCCGAGGTGGAAGTGGACGTGCCTGCAATTGCTGTAACAGAAATCTTGCCTGAGTTTTCGACGATCGTTCCCTGAAGGCCAGTTGCTTCGGCTGACACATCTGCATCATCATCGGTGGCAGCATTTCCGCCCCGCGCCCAAAGCGTGACATCACCGGAGTTCTGGATTTCTCCGCCCTGGATACCTATTGCAGATGCAGACGAGGGCGCATCACCACTAGAAGTCGTATCACCAGCAGCGGCGTCAATGAGAATGCTCCCGGCGTTGGCAATCTCATCATCTGTCTCAGACCACAAACCGACAGCATCAATAGACAGGTTATCTGCTGCAGCAGAAGTCTGGCGTGAAAGATAGAGTGTGATGTCTACGTTGGAGTTGATCGAGGCAGAAGAAGAAAGCGCTGACAGATACAGTTTACCGGTCAAGGCATCAAAAGCATCAACGCCATTCCAGCTTTGAACAATGTCAAAGGAAGAGGTTGTTCCCGCTTTGATACTGCCAGTCAGTACATCTGTTGAGCCTGAGGTCCTGCGAAAAAACAGCGACCGTTTATCACTGACTGACCCGTCAAACCCCACGTAGGCATCATTAGGCGCTTGCAATGTAGTGTTGTTGTCAATTGGTTCCGCAGAAACGGTCTGAACCACAACAAATAAAAGACCACTCAACGCAGTCGTAGAAAACAAACGCTTTATTTGCATATTAAAGATTGCCCACCCCAACATTTAGTATGCAATTAGCAGATAAATTGATGAAGGTGAATGCAAATTTAAGTCGGAATACCAGATCAGCTAGACGATGGCAGGCGGTTTCACACACTCGCTATTCCGGATGACTTTAATCGGGAAGGATTGGTGATCGAGCATTCACAAGTAAAACCCACAAATTGGCTATGAACCTACGACAATGAAGCGGACAAAGCCGACCTTCGCCGTACACTTCGATCCGGCGAAGTCGTGCCAACTGCAGCCAGTCACAAAATTCTATCAGGGATTGAAGTGTGCGCTATTGGCATGGTCTGATAGACGAAGCTGAGTTTCAGTGTCGGAGAGTCTGTCAAACCAAAGCTGATGCTCGGCGATTTATGTTAACGCGAGTGCCTTTAACTCCATTGGTTCTTTTAGGAGAGCCAAGGGAAAGGAACCATTGCGTTTGAAACCAATTGTTTCATAGGCCATTCACAGCTTCTTTCGGAATGATGTGCTGTGCTTCAAAGCCAAAAAGACGACCGCGGAAAATGCTCATTGCCTCAACTCCAAATCAGATAAAAAATTAAACAATACGGGCTTTAGAAAATCGAAAATCAATTTTGGGATAGGCCGCTACAATAGCGTCATGCAGTTGTCCGTTCATGTGTCCGTCGTCAAATGAAGTGGAACTGATTAGGCTTTTGAATAATGGAATGC
>NZ_LMCI01000020.1:0-305 GCF_001623145.1 Pseudovibrio sp. W64
GTATCAGCCCACAAACAGGCTATAAATGGCTGAGGCGGTGGCGTGCGGGAGAAGCCTTGAATGATCTCTCTCGCCGGCCCAGAACGTCCCCTGGGCGTTCACCACAGGAGGTGGAGCAGAGGGTTTTATCAGTACGTGACACTTACCCGGCTTGGGGCGCTCGAAAGATCCGCGCTTATCTGCAGCATCAAGGCATTACAGTTCCAGCAAGCTCCACGGTGCATGCTATTTTACAGCGCCATGATCGCATAGAACCGAAATCAATCCCAGCGTCCTCGGATTGGCAGCGATTTGAAGCTCCTCTT
>NZ_LMCI01000021.1:0-1913 GCF_001623145.1 Pseudovibrio sp. W64
AACACTCCCTTATTCAAATCCGTAAGCCTGTTCCATAGGTGCTGACGACAAACAAAGTGGCTAAGGTAAGAGCAGCAACTACGCCCCTCATCAAAACAACTGGCGCCGCTGCCATTGAGTTTTGATGGTTGAAACGCAAACTCTTACCAGACGCCAACAAGACCGACTCTTCTATTCGACCCGTGGTCGTACCCGATGTAGGCGAGTTCCCAAGGTGCTGGAAAGTATGTGTCTGGGACAGATTGTCCTGCCACAACAATAGCGTACATGATAGTGAAAAGTTGAATTGAAAGGAAACCCCAACTGAATGCACAACTAAATCCCTTCAACCGCGGGAGCACCAAGCAACCATGACCACGAACTTCGACAAAAGTCACCTTGCTGAGCAATACAAATAAGGTGCAAGAACAACAGCAGAGCCAACCGGGCTGGGCTAAACAACATCAAACTCCACTTGCTTCTTGCAAGATCACCGCTTCATCAAGAGGCTAACCAAACGGATAATGGGCTTCAAGGTCTTTCGTCCAGCTCAAGCGACAGTGGCTGGTATCAAGACCGCTCACTTGATCAGAAAAAGTCAATTGTAACAGAAATTTGTTCCGGCCTACTGCCATTTCAGGGCCCTCGCAAGATAGTTGCGTCTGGGCAGAAGGTGTAATGCGACCAAACGGAAAGTTTGCGACACAACCCCTTAAAGCATCTAGGATGAAGATCCTGTTTGGACTGGCCTTTTGCTACAAGTGAGAAGGTTACGCCTCACTTTTGCCATTTCAAATATCTCTGATGGGTCAAATGAGGTGGCTGCAGCCACTCGATCGCTTGCATTTAGGTTGAGTGGGGCGGCACATCGCACTCAGTCTAGTGAATGACCGATTTCGACTCAGTAGGGTGTACTTTCGACTAACCACCACCTCATTTTATTGCGCCGCATCGAATAGCTAGTTTGTGCGCAAGCCATTTCTTGCGCCTCTACAAAGTGCTATTTGCTGCGCTCATCAGGAAACCCTATGGTATCGACTAGAAGTTGAAGGCAAGCCCTAACTGAGGCTGCTCTGAGGTAGCGTGAGTGTCCGCAAATGGTCACGAGTTCGTCTTCAAGCAGGAATAGTCCTAAGGAAAATTGGCGTCGCTAAGTAGCTCTCAACTTGCTAACCTGGCGCTTTGCAGCAGGTAACTCACCTCCCTACCTTGGCGGCCCTCACCTGTACTGATCCGCGACTGCAATCGTCATTTCCCACCCACATCTACTGAGTAAGCTGCTGGCGAACATGTCTTTTGTTGACGTTGTGTTGACGCGAACGCAAAAAGCCCTGAGCGGTTGGCTCAGGGCTTTTTCTATCATACTGGTATGATTAGGATATTTTGGTTGCGGGGGTAGGATTTGAACCTACGACCTTCAGGTTATGAGCCTCTAATATAGCAAATTCTACTATAAGTTACTTTTCAATAAGTTAGCTCACAAGCGACTGATACCGCTTAGCAACTCTCATAAGACTTTAACGAACTATACGACATCAAACGGCGCTATGTACAGTTCAAACTGCGTACAGCGGTTGACGTGGTGTTGACGCAAGAACTTACGTTTCCTTCATCCCAATACTGGGACAGGACCTCAAGGTGATCAGGATACTCTTGAGACATTAACTCAGGTGCACCGAGTACCGTCTTAATCGTAAGGCTTTGCCAACTTTAATGCACGCTTTTGACTATCATTGAGTTTTTCATCTTTCACTGCGTTCGACCAAGCTACTTTGAAGACTTGATCGTTAGAATTTTGGCACCAGGACAATGCTACCGCACCGAGCGCCGTCCAGCCGATGCCATCACACATCTGAGCCCATCTTTTCGCAGGGAAGGACCCTAGTTTCTTCAGAAGGCTTAGATCTGTCTCGTCAATACGGGTCTGATTTTCT
>NZ_LMCI01000021.1:1974-4931 GCF_001623145.1 Pseudovibrio sp. W64
AAACACGGATCCAGATCCCGCTGACATGGAACGAGGATGAGGTGGACAATTGCCGCAACCATGCGGGATAACGCCGTCACCGACACGCACCACAGCAATAGCATTTACAAACACATCAGGACTTCCGGCTGACGACGGCGTAGGCGGAAAGCACCCGTGGCCTGCGGCGATATCGCCTTTTCTATAGGCAGCTGGCATGATTAAAACTGCTTCCCTAAATTACTCCAAAAAAACTTGGAAAAGGCACTGACTTCATTAATTAGGTCCTCATCTAAACCATCTAATCCTCTCCTTGAGAGAAATCCAAAATTGAGGGTTGTTCTATAGAATTCTTTTTCGATATCGTCTTCTTCAAGCACATTAACCTGAACACTATAAATACGATTATCTAGTAATTTTAACTTCCTGAAATCGTCACTCTCATCAGTTAGTTTTCTCATATGACTATTACATAGTGTAGATATTTCTTGCAGCTCATCATGGTAATTTTCTTTATTTTTAATTTGAAAACTTTCAAACTTTTGCAAAGAGCACGCCCATTTATCAGCAAGCTCAGGACTAATAGATTCCACATCTTCGCCCGCTTGCCGGTATTGTTCAAATATCTTTTGCTTAAGCTTTTTTTGCACTTCGCCTTTAACTCGTGCGTTGGCTTCTATGAACTTCATTTGCTCGACAATTGATGAAAACCAATTATCCTTATAGATGTCGTAAAGTTCCTGAAAACGATGTTGAAAATAGATGCAAGCTTGCAGCATCTCTGAAACTGAATCAATCTTAACGATAGGAGACAACTTTACCCTCATCTTTCATTGTTGGTCTGCAGCCTGACTTAAAACGCCACTGTCGACCTCCACCCACTGTTGACTGCATTACGCCGGATACTGTCCAGTCATCATCAATTGCAGCAGCAATTGACTTTAATGCAGTACAGTTTTTACTGGTTACGAACTGCCTGGGCTTTTTTTCACGCCCAAGAGGGCCAATTCCTAAATTTGTTGGCTGGCTTCCCTCATCCGGGGTGAAAAAATTGCCTGTATTGGGGGTATATCTTGGGTCAGGCTCTCGTAAATATTGATATAATTTCTGTCCCTTCCCGACTGGCTCGAGCGTTAAAGGATACCGTAGGTCTATCCCGTTAATTTCCCCTTTTATTGCATCTGGATCCATGTTCTGTTCTGCATAAAATTTTCTTGCTACCCTTCTTCGCGCTGAAATTTGCGCTGCGGTGGCACCAGTTTTTGCCGCAATTTCCTCATCATCATTGCGGACCACTTTTTTGGAATTACCACTGTCACCATCTGCGATATCTCTCGCGTCATGATTACCAAGATCTTTATTGTCAAGTTGCTGTCTTATTGCTGGATCGATCTCATCCGAGTTCACTCGCACCCGAAAGGTACGATCAGCCTTTTTGACAAGTATTGTGAACCCTTTGGCAGCATAGGTAACACCCCCTAAAACCACCTTGCCAACCCCAGCCAGCACTACTGTTTCTATGGCAAAGATTGCCAGTTTCGATTGGGCGTATTGGACCGCGCTGAGTAACCCACAACGCGTCAACTGATCCATTAACCCCTTGTAAGCCTCGGCAAAGAAACTTTTAAATGATTCCCAGGATTCAGCACGATGTAAAGCTGCGTCCTCAACTCGTTTCCCTCGTTGAGCGATGCCCACATTAATCCCAGCGATTATTTTTTCAAGACTATCGATTTCTTTGTCTAAATACGCTTCAAAGGATTTTGCGTGTGGGCCGTTGGCTTTTTGAGTTTTGAAACTTGCCAACATGCTTTCTTTATGTCTTTTTTGCTCTTGAAGCTCCCGCACAGGGGCATCACCAAGTGGGAAATGCTTCGCAATATAGTCAATCGTACTATTAATTCCTTGCTTTATTTCCTCAATTTTTTTGTCTTGCGTCTCTTCCCCATTCCAACCAGAAAGATCTAAAAGTGCTTGCGCCATAGCGGCATACTCATCGATTTTTTCGTCGATAGCCTGCGCAACCCCACACTTTTGGTCTTGAAAGGTTTGGCGATTATGCACCTGATCGGGCACCAACCGTTTAATCTGCTCTAGAGTTTTTGAAGGGCCTGTCTGACTTGGGGAAACTCCCTCGTCAGGCCATATATTAGGGATAGGCAGTTCATTCGGTAAGCTTGGAAATGAGATATCTGACGGGAGTGATGGTAACGGATTTTCAATCCCAAGCTGACTTTGCAAAAATTTGGTAAAATCATTCACCGAAACTCTCCCCACTGCCTGGGAAAGCTTCAAAGGCATTCACGTAATCTACTGTGAAGAAACTTTCTTTGGCATCTGCGAAGGAGTTGTTCTTAAACCCGAATGACTGAGAACTTAAACCGGTATCTGAGGATGCACCAAACAAACCGAGCACCGATAACATCATCGCAACTTCATCAAAAAAGCCTGCATCCACCTCAAACGTTGAACCTTTCATCTGAGTAATGAGTTGAGTCATATTCGCAAGGGCTTCTGGGCCTGACAACTCAAAGTCGGTAATATCAGAGGATGAATTTACTCCGTTAATTGCAAAACTGTCATCTCGGTTACTATCCCGATTTTGTTTGTGATCAGCCAAATCGGAGAGCCGTGCTGCTTCTGAATACATCATGCTATGGCCCTCTAGTTAAGTTTAATTTTGCCGCCTTTGAGGACGAGCTCTTTCTCAGCCTCAATCAGCATTGTGCCATCACTATTCATCACGATTTTGCATCCACCACATACAATTTCATAACGTTTGCCCACCACTGTAGTTTTGTTCATGCCAACATCCTCGTACTTCCCCATGGCGATCGAGCTGTTCATCATTCCGCCAACAGCACGTTGATATCCAGCTCCGACATTCATAACCTTTACGGTTCCTACAAATTCGGAGGATGTTGCCATCACGGTCTCAGCTTTGTTTTTGCCAACGCCGATGACAAGATTGCCTTCGC
>NZ_LMCI01000022.1:0-2960 GCF_001623145.1 Pseudovibrio sp. W64
GTTGGAGCTGCTGGGTATTCCACGCTCAACGTTCTATGTTTGGTATGATCGCTATCTGGAAGGCAGCGTTGAAGCGTTGAAGGACAGAGTTTCACGTCCCGCCAAGGTCTGGAGCCGTATTCCCGATGAGATCAGAGCGCAGATTATCGAAATGGGGCTAGACGAACCAGATTTGTCACCACGAGAGCACAAGAGTTAAGCGTGGAGGTATTGACCAGAATTGGCATGCAGAACTTCAAAATCAAACCAGAGGGCGACGCTGCAATACCACCTTCAGTCAGATCAACTTTGAGTTCTAAACTTTATGATTAATCACTCCTTGCATGTTGTTGATGAATGATCTCCGCTACGTTTAGCCCCATCTTTCTGCAAGTGCGTCTTCTTTCTGATTAAACTCTGCGTGGTGGAGAGCATATAAAAGTTTGAGGCATTCCCCCAAAAAGGGAACTGTATATGCGATTGCTCCAAACGTTTAAATGCTTTCGGTTTGGAATAACCCGCAGACACGGGTTATTCCATGTTGGTGATCACGCGAACATGAAGTCATCTGCCGTGATGTTGCTTACGGCAACGTCTGAAAGGGTGATGGAGCTACCCTCATAAGAAATGATGGTATCACCATCCTTCCCGGAGATGTTCAGGTCGTTGAAGCTATCGATATTGTTTTTGAATTCAATTAGATCAAAGCCATCTTCGAAGTCGATGATTTCATCAGCACCCCAATTGGTATCGAATACAAACCTGTCATTCCCGGAACCTCCGGAAAGCATGTCGTTGCCAAAACCGCCTTCAATACGATCATGACCAGCATTGCCATAAAGAGCATTGTCGGCAAAGTTACCGATCAGCGTGTCGTTGCCTGACCCTGCATAGGCAGTTTCAATCACTGTATCGCGCATGATGGCTAGATTGCCTTTGTAACCATTCACATCAGAATAGGTTTCTGCCAACAGCGAGATTTTCTGATCAGCACGCACAGAACTAAAGTTAAGAGTGTCCTGCCCTCCACTGTCAGAGATCGTGTAGGTTACCCGGTTTAGATCCGCCAGATCATCATAGTAACCGCCAGCGGTTGAGTTTTCGCCATAAACAGTATCACCACTGCGAATGTTATCAGCGGTACCATAGAGATCCTGCATTGCAAGAATGTCAGCAATCATTGGCGTAACGACATAGGCATAGCTAGCGTCCACAGCAGAGTTCTCGTTTTGAGAGAAGTAGGACATAACTGTGCCCTGCCAAGAATCGTTCGCATAGTGGTTGTCTACACCATAGCGTGCGCTGCCGTTGTAGTTGCCAGCATGCCCCAGGCCGAGAGCATGGCCGATTTCATGGATGTAAGTCTGGAATGAATAGGAATCCAGGCTGGTTCCACTGTTCTTCAACCATGAAGTGCTTACGTTTACAATTGATGACTGAATGGTGCCGCCATATGCGCGGGAGCTTGAGTAGGCACCGCTTCTATCATCACTGAAGGTGATTTGTGCGCCAGAATTCGCCTGCTCAAAGTTGATGCCCGTAGTCATCGACCAAGCATCAAGAGCTTTGATCGCGAGAGCCTGACCATCACTGTTCAAGCTTGTTAGGTTTACCGTGATCGTGCCACCTGATTCCACATCAAATGCACGACGGCCACTGCGCCAAGCTACATCAGTGAGCTGGTTAGCGATTTGATCATTGGTAAAGTGCCCTTCAGGCACAACGATCTCAGGGTCGGAGGTTGGCTGGGGAACTACCGGATCTGGATCTACAGGATCCGGGTCTACAGGGTCCGGATCTACAGGATCTGGGTCCACAGGGTCCGGATCTACCGGATCTGGGTCCACAGGGTCCGGATCTACCGGATCTGGGTCCACAGGGTCTGGATCTACTGGACTGGCATTTTCGATTACGTCAATCTTATAGCTGCCAGTATAACGGTTACCAAAGGAAGAAGCCCCAATATAAAACTTGCCGCTGGAAGTGGCCGTAAACGTGATCTCAGAATTACGTCCTTCTCCACTATCGTCATCAAAGGCAATACGGTTACCATCACTATCATAAAGCGTAAGGACAGTGTTGCGAACACCGTAATACCCGGTTCCTTTTAGGGAGACTGTGTACTCTTTACCTTCTTCAAGCTCGATTGCCACAGCATCACGATCACCGCGGTAGCTCAATCTTCCAACAAAGCTCTCGCCCGCATCAATTGTATATGGTGTGGAGCGACTAAATGGGGCATCACGCCATTCATCGCCAGGTGAAGTCCATTTGTAGGGATAATAGCCATAAGGATTGTACTTATAACGGCTAGAAGAGCCCGAATAACTGTAATGCATCTTACCCTCAATTTTTACTTCAACTACAGAAGTAAAATTGAGCATCGATCAGTAACAAACAACTCTAATTAGTGTTTTTTCCCATGATAATTTTGTCCACAAAACATAATATAAACTTAAATCAAATAGAGTCAAGTATAATTAAGTATTTATTTCAAATGCACTTGACTTCTAATTACTAATCTAATCAACATTATCTAATTGATATTATTGATATATAATCTAAAAATTACCATTTATGTCGATTTCTAGGAGTTGCGCTGAATAAATCTTATGCTACATTATAAAAATTATTTACACATAATATAGCCATATTTTCATATTTTTACTTAAATCTGCTCGGTATCGAAAATTCCATCAGAGATAGGCCCAGTGGACGCACGGCAGTATATTTTGCCATCGTTAAGAACAATAAGAGAACTTTGCCGAGTAACCACAAACACCCTGATTTGTTAGGCTAATTACGCTGTTCTTAAACAGTTAATGGACGGATTAAGATCGGTAATACTGCAATCATTCGGCAATTCTAAACTTTGCTGCAGGTGCGAAAGCCTAACTATGCGAGTAATGTTTTGAGAGATGACGGGCGGTGGGTTCAACTGGTGGGTGCAACACTTTAATCTTTAAATAGAGATGGAGTGT
>NZ_LMCI01000023.1:0-317 GCF_001623145.1 Pseudovibrio sp. W64
CTTCATGAGTGTCCTGCTGGTCTGCGGCCGGGCGAAGTGTGCCCGCAGGCCAGCCTCTTCGTGTGTTTGAGTGGAAGCGATTGTGGGTGTGGCTCTGGATCCCGGAACTGCGCGTTGCTTGTCCGGGATGACGAGGGAGGGTGATTGCGTGAAGAGAAGGCGGTGGGCGTAGTTTTCGGCTGACGGGTTTCATGAGTATGCACAGAGGGGGATGCTGTTCCGGGCTGATGTTTGTTATATGCATGCGGAAAAGCGGCTTCCCCCGGTGTCTTCCCGGCCTTTGATGTACATACCGGAGACATAGGTGACAGGTGTTC
>NZ_LMCI01000024.1:0-337 GCF_001623145.1 Pseudovibrio sp. W64
AATAACTTCAAGGGATTGAAACGTATTGCCTTGCGGTGCCTCGCAGTACTGAGTACGGGGATATGTTTTTCTGGAGCGGGAATAGATGTTGGTAGATGGGGAATAAGTCTGCTTCTGGTTGCTTCTTTGGATTGTCTTGGTGTGAGGTCTTTTGTGGCCTTACTCCGCGGTTTGACTTGCTGGCTTTACATAGCAACGTTACATTGCGGGTTTGAACGCAAAAAAACGCAAAGCCTCTCAAATCTGGCGTTGTGGTGTTTTTAGGCTGCTGAAGGTGGTTTTTATTGTTGTGCTTTGTGTGTTGGTTTGGCTCACGGCTCACGGCTCACGGCTCACG
>NZ_LMCI01000024.1:418-1244 GCF_001623145.1 Pseudovibrio sp. W64
GTAACACTGGCCGGTCAACTATCGCGCACTTTATATGCATCTGGTCTTTCTCTAGCGTCTGTCCTTTAACAGTGGCCTTACATTGCTGACGCTGATCTCTTTGGCTCCAACGCTGGTTTGCTCAGCACTCTGGCGCTAGTTGTAAGAGTAGGGGGTAGGGAATGTTTGCTGCCAGGGTCTCTGTCTGCCTTGTCGCTAGGCTCTCCAGTTTGTCTCCATTTCTCATTGTTCCTTCTAGAGTGCTGTGTTGTTCGGCGAGGTTCTTTCTTAGCCAGCTTTTGTGGGGTTGGTGGGGGGCTTGATTGAGTGGTGTGTTTTCCAAGTGTCTGTGCAAATTTTGTTTTTGTTAATTTTTGTGGTTTTGGCTGGTTGTTATTGGCTTGTTTCTGGGGTTTTTGTGGTGTTGGTGGTGGTGTATGGGTTGATATATGAAGTTATTGAATTGTTTGAATTTTAGTTTTTGCCCGATTGTTTTGTTTTTTTGGAGTTTGCGTGTTGACGGGTCGGTCTGGTATCCCTATAACCCGCTTCACGCCACCGGGGCGGGCCACTGAGGCGCGGTTCTGGAGGCACAAAAACAGAAGGATTTACGGGGTTTTTAAGAGGTCTTGTAAGTCTGGATATTGAGGCGAAAGTCTCCGCTCATTGACAATTGAATACGGAAGAAGAAAGAGAAACGTGGACGGCGGTTATTCGCGAGTGGTTTGGTAACAAGCCACTGTTACGGAATAGCTGACTTAGTTTACGTTTTTCAGAACACCAAAGATTTGGACTTCGGTCTTAATTATTTGCGTGTTCCTCGTCTATTAATTGGCCATTTATGGTC
>NZ_LMCI01000025.1:0-341 GCF_001623145.1 Pseudovibrio sp. W64
TCGTATCGTTCCCGTCGCTGCCGTTTACATTTTCAATGGAAAGGTATGTATCACCGAAGGCGACCCCCTCAAGTCCTTGCCCGAGGCGTAGGTCAATGACAGTGTCGGTGTCGGCTTTTTTATATTCAGTGTAGCTGACCCAATCAATCCCTTGCCCACCGTCTAGCGTATCCGCGCCATTTCCGCCTCTGAGGAAGTCATTGTCGTCGCCTCCGCGCAGGATATCGTCGCCATTGCCTCCGATTAAGGTGTCTTCATCGTTTCCACCCAGTAATGTGTCGTCGCCTGCATATCCTTTGAGCGTATCATTCCCTTTTCGACCATTTAACGTGTTTATGCCG
>NZ_LMCI01000026.1:0-3975 GCF_001623145.1 Pseudovibrio sp. W64
AACACTCCCTTATTCAAATCCGTAAGCCTGTTCCATAGGTGCTGACGACAAACAGAAAAACACGCTTTTCCAAAGCTCCCAACATAATTCTAAAATATTCGGCAGTCTGTTAACCAGCTAACAGACACAGCACCTTCATCTGCTTCATAGCTTGCCAGCAAACAACACAGGCCTGTGCGATCGACCAAACCCAATGATCGATGTTCAAGCCTGTTTGCTTGTTTTAAAGACTAAAACAAGGTGATAGAAATGTCCGAATTGATCGTCATTGGCTACGATAATGAAGCAGAAGCAGAAAAAGCACGCGAAGAACTGCTAGAACTACAACACGAGTATATGGTGGAAATTGCAGATGCAGTTGTCGCCAAAGCAAATGAACATGGAAAAATAAAGCTAAACCAGATGGTCAACATGTGGACTGCCGGAGCCGCTGGAGGCGCATTTTGGGGATTGCTGATTGGTCTAATTTTCCTGAACCCTCTTCTAGGTGTCGTTGCCGGGGCGTCAGCCGGAGCACTTAGCGGGGCGCTCAGTGACTATGGCATCAACGACAAGTTCATGAAGGACGTCGCTTCTGTACTAAAACCAGGGCAGGCAGCTTTGTTTATGATGGTCCGCAAGGAAGTATCCGACAAAGTCATTGAAAAGCTTGGTCAACAGGGCGGTCATATCATCCGAACAAATCTTGATCGCTCCAAAGAAAACTCCCTTCGTGAAGCTTTCGACGCAGCTCATTCTGAAGTTTCAAGTGTAAACGTATAGAATTCAAGAGATAGGGTCGGGTTACCAATGCCTTTGAGGTACTGTGTAGCCTGACCTTTATACGTTAAAGGGCTTGAGTAATCACTTAGTGCAGTCATCATCATGCTCTGAGAAAACAGTCAGACACTGCGGGTATACAGCTTTAATATGCGCTTCTAATCCGGGTACAACGCATGTGATGTTTCAATCCTCCTTTTCGGTAAAAGAAAATCCTGCACCGTAAACGAACTTCCCAGCTTGTCTTTCTGCGCAGGGCTGTACAAGTGGTGCCATGCTAACCTCATAGACTTTCGAATGTTTTCGCAAACCAACAAAGACATGAGCCTCTGACACCACTTATACGCATATTAGTCGAGCATTAAGACCAATCAATCACCAGAAAATCTAGCGATCTGAAAAAGATAAATTGATCTAGTCACCATTTTTCAATGATGGTCTCATCGCTCCATGTGGTCAAAGGAGCTTCGGACCACGTGCCGTAAGCGGTGTTCGGGAAAACGATCCACTCTGCACCCCATTTAGCGGCATTCTCATCGACAAGAGATTTCTGGTGATCCAGAGGAGTTTTGCGGAAACCACCGTCGAAGTCATGCAATGTATCCCCCAGCATCAGAACAATCTGGTGATCCTTCCGGACAATCTCACGTCGCTCCACTTTGGGTGGTCCAAGCAGAAGAACAGTTTCGGGGCTGATCTGTGGTAAACCCAGCTCTTTCAATGTGGCCAGTGTGTAATCTTTCTGCTTGTCCGCACGGTCTGAAATATAGCGAATAGCAACCCCCAGTTTATCTGCGTAGTTTAAGAATTCCTTTGCTCCAGGGATCAATGTCGGCTTACCATCGCGCTCCCATGGGAGCCAAGTGTCCCATACATCATATGTATGGCAGTTCTTCAGATCACGAGCCAACAGGGTACTATTATCAATCACAGTTTCATCCAGATCAGAAACAATAGCCAGTTTCGAAGGATCATCTGCCGCTTTGACTGCAGCTGCAAGTTTCTGCCTAGCAATGTTATAGGCTTGTCTCTGTAGTGCCCGAACTTCCGCTGATTGCTGCTGGAAACGCAAGCCCATGGTGAACTCCGCAACAGAACAGTCGTTTGAGGAAGCTTCTTGCGCGAAGCTCGCCTGCACCAGTGAACCCAGGATCAAGCAGGCCAGTACGGAAGTCGTGAGGAAGCGTTGTTTCATAAGACTATTCTCTTTCATTGAGCTTTTGCTTTCATGGCTTTGTGAAACTTCACAAAGCCATGATCATGAGGCATACAAAACTCACAATCGATCTTAAACCGTGTTCATAGTCTTATTGACATCGTCTATTGACAGATGGAAATTCCCTTGGCTGCCAAGCGGTCAGCATGACACGCTGGGAACAGCGTATCCGGGAGTTCTGGTCACTGCTACGCTTCATGAGTTCACAACAGCTCGGCAAAGTGGTGAGAGCGAGAAAGGCATTGCAAGGACGTTAGAACATTTCGGAAAGAGAGCGAAACTACTGAAAATTAAAAATCTGCCGACAGTTCTAATGTGGACGGCCTTGAAGAAATCAATGCTTTTTCGCGAAATTAATTTGAAAGGTTATCTACTGGAGCTAAGAGGGGGGTGAAATTGCGCTTTCCAACGCTCTCATTTGCTTACACAGTGCTGACACAGAACGGTAAGCAGCGAGGTTTTTGACCTATGACGATTTGGGGGCTGTTTTGCACAGGTCCTAAAAGAAAGCCCTAAAGGTCGTAACAAGCTGTCATGCCGTCAGAAACAGCTGCAAATGGAGGCGTTTTTCAACTTCAAAATTCGTATGTGTGGTGGCTCCTGTCACGAGCCGTCAGCGGGAAAGGTATGTCTATGCCGAACATAACGAAGCGAACGGTTGACGCGGCAAGGCCAGCAAGCAAAAAACACTTCCTCTGGGATAGCAAGCTCAAAGGGTTTGGCCTTCAAGTGATGCCAAGCGGTGCAAAAACATTCATTGTGCAATATCGCACGCATGAAGGCCGCTCCCGTCGTATGAGCCTTGGGAAATATGGTGAATTGACACCTGATCAAGCCAGAGATCTGGCGACCGACGTTCTGGCGAAGGTCCGCAATGGAGATGATCCTCTATTAAAGCGGGAAAACAAACGAGCTGCTCCCACGGTGAATGTGCTCCTTGATCTCTATATGAGTAAACATGTGCAGGTTCACAACAAGCCCAAGACAATGAAAGACATTGAACGTCTCCTAAAGCGATGTGTTCGTTCACGACTGGGGCACATGAAACTCAACTCTGTCAGGCGGCAGGATATTGCAAAGCTGCATCACTCATTGAGAGCAACACCTCGTCAAGGCAATCAAGTTCTGGCTGTCTTATCTAAGGCGTTCAATCTCGCTGAAGTATGGGGCCTAAGGCCAGAGCACAGCAACCCGGTTCGGTTGGTCAAGCGTTACAAAGAAAACGAGCGTGATCGTTTCCTGTCAGAGGAAGAGCTGCAAAGACTGGGGCGTACCCTTGAGCTGGCAGACCAGGAAGGTCTTCCCTGGATCATAAAAGCCGGGAAGAGTACAGCCAAACACTTGCCCAAGGATGTTGCAAAGCGAAAGACACCTGTTAATCCAAGAGCTCTTTGTTGCTTACGCCTGCTGCTTTACACCGGTGCGCGCTTTAGTGAAATTGCAACCCTGAAATGGAAGCATATTGATTTTGAATTGGCCACGTTTGCGCTGCCTTCAAGAAAGGGGGATGAGCGTAAACCTCATCCGGTAAGTAGCAGTGCCATCGAAATACTCTCTGAGATCCCACGAGTGGATGGTTCACCTTATGTTTTACCCGGCTGTAAAGATCCGACACAACCTATTTCGATTGAAGTCATTGAGAATGCATGGCAGCGCATCCGCATCCATGCCAATATTCCCGATGTTCGTATTCACGATCTGCGCCACACGGTTGGCACCTTCGCAGCTCAAGCAGGCAGTAACGCCTTCCTCATCAGCCACCTTCTGCGCCACCGCAACGTGACCATCACCAATCGCTATGTGAACCATGATGCCCATCCAATCCGGGTATTGTCAGAGACGATTGGTGAACGGATTGAGGCTGGATTGGAAGGACGAGAATGAGAACTCTGCTACAGGCATTTGGAAGTGTTTACTCGGATATTTGCGAACACCGTATGTTTCAATGTGACGGTGGATTCAACTGGTCGCGGCAACACACTGTGAGAACTTCTCAGCTG
>NZ_LMCI01000027.1:0-3659 GCF_001623145.1 Pseudovibrio sp. W64
ATACAAAAACGCCCGGGCAAGGCGAGCAGCCAATGCCGAAGAAACTAATTTACTCACAATGCGCAGGCAACGCCTGCTCGCCTTGCTCACCCCGTACTCGGGGCCATCAACTCAACACCGCCGGCAATGCCGTGCGGTGCTAAAACTGCTCCAGCTATGAGGAATTCTCAAGTCCACCTGAATAGAAACCCTCATGAAGTGCATATTCTTGCGCTAAGATAGCCGATAGCTTACTCAGAGAACTATGCTTCCACACCGACCACGCTTTAGACTCTAAATCTTTGTTTTAACGCGTATTCTTGTTCGAAAACCCAGAATGTTTTCGAGAATGCGCTCCCATCTTTACAGATCTTCAAAATGCAGCAGGGTTGCGTTTTACGCATTTCCAATACTCAGGCAGCTGCTCCCGCAAGGGGATACTATTATGGATAATATACGCGGCAGCGCTTGGATGGTGCTTGCAATGCTGGGGTTTGCCATTGAGGATACGTTGCTTAAGACGGCGACGGCTTCAGTGCCCGTTGGGCAAACACTGATGTTGTTTGGTATCGGCGGTACATTCGGCTTCTTGCTGCTGACCTGGAGACGCGGAGAGCGGGCTTTTACGCCGGAAGCGTTGAAGGCAACACTCTACACGCGTGCGGTTTTTGAAATTACAGGGCGGCTGTTTTTCCTCCTATCGCTGGCGCTAAACACACTTTCCAGCACCTCTGCTATTCTTCAGGCCACTCCAATTACAGTCACTCTGGGCGCTGCCGTGTTGTTTGGCGAGCGCGTGAACTGGCAGCGGTGGCTTGCGATCCTGATCGGGTTCATCGGCGTGCTGATGATCATCCAACCAAGTTCAGAGAGCTTTCAGGTGACTTCAATCCTCGCCATCATCGGCATGATCGGCTTTGCTGGTCGTGACCTGGCAACACGAGCGGCTCCTCCAGCCCTTTCCAACATGCAGCTTGGTGTTTACGGCTTTGCGGTGCTTATCCCAACTGGTGCAGCTTACTCATTCTGGTCTGGCGGATTTGTCTGGCCGGATCTCTTCAGCGGATTGGTCATCGCTGCGGGCACTCTTGTCGGCATTGGCGCTTATTATTCGCTCACTGTTGCCATGCGCACCGGATTGGTATCAGTCGTCACCCCTTTCCGATATTCCCGATTGCTTTTCGGCCTCCTGCTTGGGTTCCTGATTTTTGATGAGACCGCAGACGCTATGACACTGGCAGGCTCCGCGATTATCGTATTGAGCGGGCTGTATATTCTGGCCGGACACTCACGACTTAAAACCTCAGCCTCAAAGAGCGCAGCGGAGTGAGCTTGAAATTTTACCTCAAGAGAAGGAGGCTCATGCTGGCTTCCCGTTAAAAGTCGCTAATTGAACTACTTGCGGAAGGTTGGGAGATTGTAGAAATCTTTTACAAACTCAATTGGAAGTTATGCCAGATCAAGTCAATCGTGGAACTGTCTTTAGGCCAGATATAGAAGGTTTACGAGGACTTGCGGTACTCTTAGTCGTACTCTTTCATTTTAAACTTTTCGGTCTCCAAGGCGGATTTATCGGAGTAGATATATTCTTCGTAATCTCCGGCTTTCTCATGACGAAAATTATCACTTCAGATCAGTTTGAATGGTCATGGAACGGTTTAGGAAAGTATTATAAAAAACGCTTTTGGCGAATTGCACCTGCATATTATGTGACCCTGATTGCTATAGCAGTGCTTTTTCTTGCCTACCCATACGAGCTGCACATCTATGATTTTCGAACATCTTTTCTGACTGCCAGCTTTTTTGCCTACAATATTCATGCACCATCTGGTGCAGGTTATTTCGAGGTTTCTGCATATGAGAAACCACTCCTGCATTTATGGTCACTTGGTGTAGAGGTGCAATTCTATATTCTGTGGCCGCTTATTTTGCTCATTGTTCGCAATAAAACTTTTCTCACGAAACTCTTGAGTATTCTTTTCATTGTCCTACTCTCATTTATCGCGAGCGTAGTACTTAGCATTCACGATCCTGATGTAGCTTATTTCTCAATACCCACTCGCCTTTGGCAATTTGGAGCAGGTGGCATTGCTGCAGTTTTGTTGACGAGAAAAGCGCCAGAGCTTTCTCATTCTGTTACCGCCCTACTTACATGCGCATGTCTGCTCACTTTGCTTGGCAGTGCAGTGTTTGCACCTCAAAATTACTGGCCTAGCTTTCCTGCATTACTACCTGTTGCAGCGACAGCAATTTTGCTCTGGCTCGGCAATATGAAGACCAAATTTTCACAATGGTCTTTTTCTGCTCCCCCAGTACGCTTTATTGGTAAGATTTCTTATAGCCTTTATCTCGTTCATTGGCCGGTTGTTGTTTGGCTTCATCTTCAAGCAAAGGGTGAGCCACACTTTCTGGAAAGTCTGATCGGACTATTTGCCTGCATTGCTTTGGGTTGCCTGCTTTATTGGTTTATTGAAAAACCGTTCAGAACTCTGGGAAGAAAAAAACCTAGACTCAGCCAAATTCTTGGACTTGCCAGTTTCGGGATTCTGTTTCTTTCGAGCGCCGAAGTCATCAGAAACGACCAATTACTACAAAATTTCATCCCGACAAATGCATTGGAAGTGACACTTCACCAGAAACAGAACAGTGCTTTTGAGAAGGATTATTGTAGAAACAGGGGGACGCGCTATTCGTATATTTGTGCGGTGGGTGCGGAAGGCGTTGCCCCGTTTTTATTGGTCTGGGGAGATTCTCATGCTCGAGCTCTTGGTATCGGGTTGAGCGCTGAACTCAAAAACCACAATAAACGAGCTCTTGTTTTACAGACCGTGGGTTGCCCACCTTACTTAAGCAGACCGAAAAAATCCGATAGTGATTGCCGGAACTATACCGCTGAAGCCGTCGCTGGTTATTTGGAGAAGAACCCCACAATCACGACAGTGCTTATGGCTTCTCGTTGGATGTATTCTCTCAGACCAGAGAGTTTGGCTCGTAAGTATCAAGAGACACCAATTTTGGAGGATGGTCCTTCCAATTTACCAAAGCAACTCATGCACCTGGAACAAAGTATCCAATTTCTCGGTCGCCAAGGACAAAAGATTATTCTTGCGACACAAGCTCCGGAGATTACCGCAGACCATAAGCTCAAGACATGTCGCAATGCCTTTATCTATCAACCTCCGAGTGTCTTTAGGAAGCATTGTTGGATAAACTCAGAAGACCGCATAGAAGAGCAGTATCAACGAGATCAGCTGCTCAGGCTGGTGTCGCAGAAGTATGGCTACGTAGAACTTGCAGATTTAAAGTCGATATTTTGCAATGAAGAGCAATGCGAAATTGCAGGAAAAGACGGGTTTTATCTGCATGATCACGATCACCTGACCACTGCTGGCTCCGCAAAGGTCGTGCGGGAAGTACTTTTGCCATTAATGACTGTATCGACAAGCCTACAAGTCTTTTGACCTTTGTCTGGTCCAGGACAGCACAAACAATAATAACTCAAAATGATTGGTCTAGCGAAGATAGAACAGAGGTCCGAATTAAGCGGATAGAGCAAGGCGCACAAAGAACAACCTAGCATGCCTGAGCACAATAGCAAAAGATTAGAGAGCAAGCCCATAGCAAGGGCAGTTCTTCCTTTAAAAAAGCAACGGTGTTGCAGGTCAAGCGTTTTCAGCGAG
>NZ_LMCI01000028.1:0-95211 GCF_001623145.1 Pseudovibrio sp. W64
TTTCCGGGAAACCGGCTATCGTGCCTTATAGGCAAAAGAGGCGACGTTGTTCATCCCAAGAAAGCCCGGGCAAGGCGTGTAGCCAATGCCGAAGACTCATTACTAACAAATAGCGCAGGTATTGCCTGCCGCCTTGCTCACCCCGACTATCGGGAATTCTGGTTCAACACTGCATGAGAGGTCATGTGGTGCTTCTACATTTCCAAAGCGTATCGCTGAAACCTGAGAAACGGTTTGGGCACAAAAATCCGCAATAGATGAAACCGCTTTATGTGGAAATACGCAGGAAATGCATCTAATGCAGACTTTGCAGGATGCCGCCTAATCGTTAGCTTGTCGTCCTGCGAAGAAGCGTGTCAGGCAAGGAGCACCCCGGATGAAACCGACAAACTCAGTATTTACCGGAATAGAAACAACGGTATTTGAGCGCATGTCGCGTCTGGCTATGGAACATCAGGCCATCAATCTGGGGCAGGGCTTCCCGGATGTAGACGGCCCGCAGGATGTGAGACAGGTTGCTGCTGACACCTTGATGGAAGGGCCTAACCAGTACCCGCCCATGTTGGGCGTCCCGGCGTTGCGACAGGCCGTTGCGGACAACAACAAGCGCTTCTATGATCTGGATGTAGACTGGCAGAGCGAAGTACTCGTCACCTCAGGTGCCACTGAAGCGCTGGCAGACAGCATCTGTGCGCTGGTTGAGCCGGGCGATGAAGTCATCCTGATTGAGCCGCTTTACGACTGCTATCTCTCGCTGGTCAAACGGGCAGGCGCCACTCCGGTCTTCGTGCAGGTAACGCCACCAAACTGGGAGCTGCGCGAAGAGACACTGCGCCAAGCGTTCTCCAGCAAAACAAAGGCCATTCTGCTCAACAACCCAATGAACCCAAGTGCGAAGGTTTTCTCCACGCAGGAACTGCAACTCATTGCAGACCTGTGTCTGGAGTTTGATTGCTATGCGATCTGCGATGAAGTCTACGAGCACATCGTCTTTTCCGACGACAAGCACAAACCACTCATGACCCTTCCGGGGATGCGTGATCGCTGCATCCGCATCGGCTCTGCGGGCAAGACGTTTTCACTGACAGGCTGGAAAGTCGGCTACATCACAGCCGCTCCAAACCTGTTGGAGCCAATTGCCAAAGCGCACCAGTTCATCACCTTCACCACACCGCCAAACCTGCAAAAAGCAGTCGCCTACGGCCTGAGCAAAGAAGATGACTACTACACCTCGTTGGAAGACGACCTGAGAGCAAAGCGTGACCTGATTTCCAAACCACTTGAAGACATGGGCTTTAAGGTGCTGCCGTGCGAAGGCACCTACTTTGTCACCTGCGACTTCTCCCCACTTGGCTTCAAAGGCAATGATGTGGAGTTTTGCCAGAAAATGGTGGAACAGGCAGGCGTTGCCGCCGTTCCGATCTCAGCATTTTACGGCACCAAAGGCCCGCAAACCTTCGTCCGATTCTGTTTCTGCAAAAAGGATGAAGTCCTGCACGAAGCTCTGGGTCGATTGCGCGTCTGGATGGGAGAACTGGCGGTTTCATAAGGGCTCGCACCAAACTGAAGACGTCGCTTCTCTGATAAGCAGTTCTGGTTCTTGGGAAAACGCGTAAAAATAAAGACAAATTCGCAAAAGTAGCTCTGCGCTCAAAAATAGAGTATGCAGACGACAACAAACCGGAGCTGCTTGGTCAGGCAAGGACGACTGACAGCCTTCCGCAAACAATCAATTAGCCTGTAATCCAACCCTTGGAAGTTTGAGTGAATGGATAATCCCGTACTCGTTGAAGTGACACGTGGCACCACTGTCGAGAGCCGTCACCGTGGTTCAATCGCTATTGTTGATGCCGATGGTAAGCTGGCATTCAGCGCAGGTGACGTGGAGCAGGGCATCTTTGCGCGCTCCGCAATTAAAGCTCTTCAGGCAATTCCAATGGTGGAATCCGGCGCGGCTGAAGCTCTTGATTTTGACGATGCAGAACTGGCTCTGGCCTGCGCCTCCCATAACGGCGAAGAGACCCATGCCAACTCCGCACGCATCATGCTCTTCAAAGCTGGCCTGACAGAAGAAGACCTGCTGTGTGGCCCACAATGGCCAAAGCACATGGATGATTGCGTCGGCCTTGTGAAGACCGATGACAGCCCATGCCAGCTGCACAACAACTGTTCTGGCAAGCATGCCGGTTTCCTGGCCATGGCCAAGACCCTCGGCATTCCAACCGAAAACTATATCGATTTTGACCATCCTGTTCAGATGGAAATCCGCAACGTTCTGGAACAGATGAGCGGTGGTATTCTGGCCCGTGATGTATGTGGCACAGATGGTTGTTCCATCCCGACCTACGCCATGGACCAACAGAAAACAGCGCTGGCCTTTGCCCGCTTCGCAACAGGTGTTGGTCTTGACCCGGTCCGCGCCAGTGCAGCGGAAACGCTCTACGAGGCGTGCGTTAACGAACCTTACATGGTCGCAGGTAAAAACCGCTTCTGTACCGAGATCATGGATATCTTCAAAGGTCGTGTCTTCGTGAAAGTGGGTGCAGAAGGCGTCTTCTGTGCAGCCCTGCCAGAACTAGGCTTCGGCGTAACGCTGAAATGCGAAGACGGTTCCGTACGCGGTGCAGAAGTGATGATGGCATCCACCATCAGATCGCTTCTGGATATTTCCGATGATGAGGAAAAAGGCCTGAACGCCTGGGAACACCAGCAGCTGAAGAACCGTCGCGATGTTCTCGTCGGCGAAGTGCGCCCTGTTGCAGACTTCAAGCGTCTGTTGAACGCCATGTGATGATGGAGGGCAGGAAGTCCACTTCCTGCCGTCTCACCTAAGCTGCACTGACAAGATTGTCTGTCACGCGAATGAAGTGTGGCAGATCCTCCGTTGAAATCGCCAGATCCCCGCTCACCTGCTCATCCCACTTGAAGCCAGCGATATTCACGGGGCAGCCCGCAATGATATTCTGGGAAATAAGCGCACTCTGCTTGTCAGCCGCAAAGCTGACGGCAATGCCCACAGGGGCAGAGCGTACACTGTTTTGAGCTGCAATAAGGTTCCGCATATACGGCCCCCAACCCAGATTGATGCCAATGATCCGTGCATCCTCGATAACATTGCCAGTCACGCTGGTGTCCGCCTCAACCGCAATACCAACCCCAAAGGTAGGATTGTCCTTCTCATAAGGCCCCGTGCTAGTGATGTCCCGAAGTACATTGTTGGAACATACGGCAAGACGTCCACCCTCACGGAAGTTGGTAATGGAAATCCCGTTAGCCGCTGCTTCAATCAGATTACTGCTGACAATAGCGCCCTGAAAACCGAACTCGACAAACAAAGCCACCTCGCCAGAACGATGGCAGGTGTTGCCAAGCACCTGAACATTAGACGCAGCATTGGCTCTGATTGCTGAGAACTTGCAGTCACTCACCTTGTTGTTGGAGATGGTGACATTATCCGCCCGAAACACATTGATGCCATTGCCATTCTGGCCGGTCCCGCCACTTTGTGCCGCGATGTTGGAGATTTGGTTGCCCGCAATGATCGAGCCATCATGCCCTTCTGACCACCGATGCACCAGAATACCGCCATTGCCACAATCAGAAACGATATTCCCCTCAATCCGAAGTGCACTAGCATTGTAGCTGAGAAGAGCAACATCTCCGATTGCATGTATGTGGTTACCAATAACAGAGCCTGAACACTGCTCCAGCACCAGACCAGACTTGCTGCTCTTGGTTATCTCACAGGAACTGAGATCAAGCCGTTCACACTGAGAAAACCACAGCAGCGCCGAAGCCTCTTCAGAAAGAGAGAAGGCATTGCCATCAAAAATAAGATTGCTCAAGCAAACACGATCACCCTGAATACCCTGCAGAAGAGGGCCACTTCCATTAAGCACCAGACGTGTATGTCCGGGCACGCCGCGCAAGCTCAGCCCACTGGGCAGAGAGAGGTTTGAACAGAAGAAATTGCCCGCACCAAGCTGAAGGATCTGCCCTTGCGCTGCGGTCTCATTCATTGCGGCTTGCAGCGCATCAGAGACATCTTGCTGCAAAGGAGGTGCAGGAAACTCCGCGATCACCGGTCTCAAAGGCGTCGCCGCCTGCGCGTCCTGAGCAGCCACAAGCGTTCCAGCTCCGGCAATGACACCAGCACCAAGCAGGGCACGACGTGAAAGTCTCTCTGGATCCTCAGTCATCTTGTCCCCCAACGCTGGTTTAAATGCCGAACAAGCTCGCCAGCTTACTCGCCGCAGCCGTTGCTGGCAGATTGCCGGATTTCACCGCGCTTTCAACATCAGGCAGCGCCGCTTGAATGTCCGGGTTCGCCTTCAAAGCTGCCTGAAGCTTCTCGTTCAGCAAGCCCCACATCCATGCAAGTTGTTGCTCTGCACGTTTGCTGTCCCAGTCACCGCTCGCCTGCATCCGTTCTTTGAAGATGCCGAGCTGTCCCCACACCTCATCAAGGCCCTCATTGGCAAGGCCGGAAACCGTCAGAACAGGGGGAGACCAGTGCTTGGAACGTGGCGCAAGAATATTGAGGGCGGCACGATACTCAGATGCCGCAGACCGCGCCCGCAGCAGCCCGTCACCTTCTGCCTTGTTCACGGCGATAAGGTCGGCAATCTCCAGCACGCCTTTCTTGATCCCCTGCAGCTCATCCCCAGCACCCGGCAGCATCAGCACGAGAAAGAAATCAACCATCTGCGCAACGGTGGTCTCGGACTGCCCGATGCCCACCGTCTCAACAAGGATCACATCAAACCCAGCCGCCTCACACAAAAGCATGCTCTCACGGGTTTTGGCAGCAACACCGCCAAGTGTACCGGCTGAAGGAGAAGGACGGATGAAGGCATTACGATCTATAGCCAACTGCGCCATACGGGTCTTGTCACCCAAAATGGAACCACCAGTTCGCGTAGAAGACGGATCAACAGCCAGCACGGCAACCTTGTGCCCGGCTGCTGTGAGATTGGAGCCAAAGGTGTCAATGGTGGTGGACTTGCCAACGCCCGGAACGCCCGTCACGCCAATGCGGAATGCATTTCCGGTGGAGCCCATCACCTTGGTCAGCAGCGCTTCGGCTTGCTCACGATGCGCTGGCTTCTTGGATTCAACAAGCGTTATGCCACGAGCAAGCGCAGCACGCTGCCCATTCAGCAGCCGCTCGGCAAGATCATCAATGTTGTCTCTGGAAGAAGCGAGGCGTGCATTCATTCAAATAAATCCGGTCAGAAGAATCTCTCCTGCCAACCTTGAACAGATGACGCCCCTTTGCAAGTCAGCGACTTGGAGAAGTTGTGGGGCAGAGCAGAACCCTGCGCCAGTTCTTCAGGAAGGATACGCGAAGAAAAATGCGTTAGCGGTAGGTGACAGCAGTACCGGTTGCGGTCACCATCAGCATAGAACCGTTGCTGCCAACAGTCTCATAATCGATGTCGATGCCAATCACAGCATTTGCGCCATAGCGAGCCGCTTCCTCAGTCATCTCATGCAGCGCAATCTGACGGGCTTTCTTCAACTCCCCCTCATAGGCGCCGGAACGACCACCGACGATATCGCGAATACCGGCGAACAGGTCCTTAAAGACGTTCGCACCCAGAATTGCTTCACCATGAACAATTCCCTTGTAGTCGGAAATCTCTTTGCCATCGAGAGTGTTAGTGGTCGTAGTAAGCATATGTCATCCTCAAATCCGTGCCATGGCCCTCAGCCAGACACACATCAATCCGTTCAATCAAAACCAACAAGCTATGATCGAAGTGCCCGAGCCCATAAAACGTATGGGCGCTTATCTCATGTAAGAAAGGATCTTACAAAATCCAGTGGTAGCCAAATTAGTCTGGGACGTGAATTTTCTTTTGCTTGCTTACCTCACGTCTCATCTCGGTCAATTCAGCGTGAAGCGCGTCAAGTTTTGCCTCCAGAACTTGTAAATCTTTGTTGCCCGCGTCTTCGCTCTCACTGATGAAGAGATTAGCAACGATTGTACCTGTCAAGGAGGCAAACATACCAACACCAACAGTCATCAAAAAAGCCGCGATCACACGACCTAAGGGTGAAACAGGAAAGAAATCTCCATAGCCCACTGTTGTGATGGTAACGAATGCCCACCAGATGGCATCTCTCAGACTGAGAATATTTGCACCTTCCATGTTTTTCTCTACTTGGAGAATAGCAACTGCAGCAAGGATGACCATCAGGATGGAACTGATGAACACAAGAGTAAGAATGCTGTTTGTTCTCTTGTTAAAGATGTGCCGTACAATGGTATGGGAAGCACGGATTGCGCGAATTATTCTGAAGAGCCTGATAATGCGTCCGTATCGTAGAGGGTCTACCAATGGGATGCTCGAAATGAGGTCGATCCAGCCCCATTTCATAAAATCGCCTTTCCGTTCTGCCTTTATGAAACGGGCAAGAAAATCAATGAAGAAGACACCGCAAATTACAGTATCTGCGTAAATCAGTAGAGTAATGGTATCCGCGTCAAGCTGCATTGCTTCCTGGATAAGCAGTGCAGCGATTACATATATTGACAGGACGACAATAAACAAATCAAAAAGATGAGGTGCCGTTTGCAAGGAACGCTGGTTCATTACAGAAAATACCTAAAGTTAAATTTCAACGCTATCCCATTGGAATTGAAAAAATCAATCCGACAGATCTGGTGCTAATATTTCCTACTCAACATCGAGGTTTATGCAATTAATAGTTGCTGGTGTCTACAATGCACCAGCTATCAAAGACTACCTGATCTTCCCAGCTTTCTGGAAACTGGCAAACTTTTCGCAATAGTCTGGATGCCAACGTGAAAGAGCCGGACGGTTTTCGATAATATCACCAGCTGCCCAGGCGATCCGTAGCTTATCGGTGTTGGAGTCTACAGCGTTATCAGGGCACAGAATATAAAAGACACCCTCAGCCATACGCTGGAGGAAGTAGTCAACCGTTTGCTCGCTGGTCCACGCATCCTTCGGCTTATCCGGGTATTGGGCCATGTTTATACCCGTGTGAGTAAAGCCTGGTACAAAGAGATGTACTGAAATTGGTGCATTTGCCTCTCTGAGCTCATGGCAAAGCTGCTCACTTATGACTTTAATACCTGCCTTGGTCGTGTTGTAGGCAGGATTGCCGGGAGGTGTCGTGATCCCTTGTTTCGAGCCTGTGTTGACCACTACAGCCGGGCGGTTTGCGTCCATCATGCGCGGCAGGAAAGCATGAACGCCGTGGATTACACCAAACAGATTGACCGAGATGAGCTGCCGCCAGTTCTCCATCTCACCCCAGCTTGAAGATGGAATTTCAATCCCGGCATTGTTCATAAGAACGGCCACATCACCAGCCTCAAAGGCTTTGTCGGCCAACGTTTTCACCTGGCTCTCATCAGAGACATCTGTAGGAACACCAAACACGCTCGCAGAACTGGAAGCAACCGCGCGAACGTCTTTTACAGCTTGCTCAAGTCGCGGTCCGGGCAGATCTGCCAGAACTACGCCTAACCCCTGTTGGGCAAACCGAAGGGCAGATGCTTTGCCGACACCACTCGCTGCACCGGTAACGACCGCTAAACCACCGAGTTCAAGAGCTTCTTTAAACATTGTTATTCGCCTGATGACTGGAAGTTCTATTATGGAAGGAGACCTGCTCTTTCTACCCCACCTGTATGAGCTTTATTCATTAAGGGTTCATTGCAGCACAGATCGCGCGCATCTGAGAGCCAGTCTGTCACGAACATCTGGCGCAGCAGGAGATATTTAATTTTGTGGGAGGATATCGAGGCAAGCTGACTTGCCATCCGCGGATAGAGTCCAGCGAAGGTAAAGAGCATGAAGGCGAAAACAAAAGTCTCGCCTTTATGCTGGGTTAAAAGCAGTCATCAACTGGGGGAGTGCCGATCAGTTATCACTCAGCCGCTTTTTGCGGCTCGTAGCCAAGCTTACCGTTGAGTTCGTGGATGAGGCCTTCAGCGGCCTCGGAGATCACAGTCCCTGGAGGGAAGATCGCGGATGCGCCAGACGCATAGAGCTCATCATAATCTTGAGGAGGCACAACGCCGCCTACTACGATCATGATGTCTTCGCGGTCTTCATCAGCCAGTGCCTTTTTCAGCGCGGGTACAAGGGTGAGGTGACCCGCGGCAAGGGAGGAAACGCCAACGATATGCACGTCGTTTTCAACCGCCTGACGGGCAGCTTCCTCAGGTGTGGCGAACAATGGTCCGATGTCCACGTCAAAGCCAAGGTCTGCAAAGGCAGAGGCGATCACCTTCTGCCCACGATCATGACCATCCTGCCCCATTTTAGCAACAAGAATACGCGGGCGACGACCGTCGTTTTCTTCAAACGCCTCAACTAGTTGCTCAATTCTGGAGATGCTCTCAGACATTTCACCAACCTCGCGCTTATAAACGCCAGCAATGGACTTGATTTCAGCTTTGTGGCGACCAAATGCGTTTTCCATTGCCAAAGACATTTCGCCAACAGATGCCTTCACACGAGCGGCTTTTACGCAAAGGTCCAGCAGGTTACCTTCACCAGAGCGTGCTGCGTCTTCAAGTGCTTTAAGCGCTGCCTGAGTATCCTCTTCGTTGCGCTCTTCGCGCAAACGATTCAGCTTCTCAATTTGCTTGGCACGAACCTCTTCGTTGTCCACTTTCAGAACTTCAAGTTCTTCTTCGCGATCAGGGCGGAACTTGTTCACGCCAACAACAGTCTGATGACCACTGTCGATACGCGCTTGTGTCTTTGCAGCGGCTTCCTCAATGCGAAGCTTCGGAATGCCTTTCTCAATGGCTTTCGCCATGCCGCCAAGGCTTTCAATCTCTTCGATATGCTTCAAGGCTTTCGCAGCCAGATCAGCGGTCAATCGCTCAACGTAATAAGAACCACCCCATGGATCGATGGTTTTGGTGGTGCCGCTCTCCTGCTGCAGGAACAGCTGAGTATTACGGGCGATGCGGGCAGAAAAATCAGTCGGCAACGCCAACGCTTCATCCAGAGCGTTGGTATGTAGAGACTGTGTATGCCCCTGTGTCGCCGCCATTGCCTCAACAGTCGTACGGATAACGTTGTTGAACACATCCTGCGCCGTCAAAGACCAGCCAGAGGTCTGGGAGTGTGTTCGCAGCGACAAACTCTTTGGGTTCTTTGGCTGGAAGTTCTCCTGCATCAGCTTCGCCCAGATCAGGCGCGCAGCGCGCAGTTTGGCAACTTCCATGAAGAAGTTCATACCAATCGCCCAGAAGAAGGACAGGCGCGGAGCAAAGGCATCAATATCCATGCCTGCAGCCACACCAGCGCGGGCATACTCAATGCCATCCGCAATGGTAAAGGCCAGCTCCAGATCAGCCGTCGCCCCCGCTTCCTGCATATGATAACCGGAAATGGAGATCGAGTTGAACTTCGGCATATTCTCCGATGTATATGCAAAAATGTCGGAGATGATGCGCATGGAAGGTACAGGCGGATAGATATAGGTATTCCGCACCATGAACTCTTTCAGAATGTCATTCTGAATGGTCCCAGAAAGCTTTTCAGAAGGGACACCTTGCTCTTCAGCAGCCACCACATAAAGCGCCATAACGGGCAAAACTGCACCGTTCATGGTCATGGACACACTCATCTTGTCCAGTGGAATGCCGGAGAAGAGAGTACGCATGTCATAGATGGAGTCAATGGCAACACCCGCCATACCCACATCACCAGCAACACGGGGGTGATCACTGTCATAACCGCGGTGCGTTGCCAGATCGAACGCGATGGAAAGACCTTTTTGCCCAGCCGCCAGATTGCGACGATAAAAGGCGTTGGAATCTTCCGCAGTCGAGAACCCGGCATACTGGCGCACAGTCCATGGTTGCTGCACATACATGGTTGGGTATGGCCCGCGCATATACGGCGGCAGACCCGGCCATGTGTTCAGGTGTGTCAGACCATCAAGATCCTGAGGCCCATAGGCAGGCTTAACAGCAATACCTTCCGGCGTGTTCCATGTGGCTTGCGCGTCAGTGGAGGCAGAAACGGCGCAGTCTTTGTAATCAATCTGGGTGTAGTCAGGAAACAAGCTCATCAAATTGCCTCCACTTCATCAGCCAGCGAAACGCCAACCACTTCAAAACATGACTTCAGTTCAGCAAGCATATCACAGCCTTGGTATATGGTCTCATCAAGGCCATTCTCGATCAGTTCAGGAAGAAGGTCCTTCGGACGCCCGGCTAGCGTAATGCGTTTAGCCCCAGCTGCTTTCAGTTGTTTCAAAACGGCCACAGCCTGTTCTTCGTAAACCTTGTCAGAGGAGCACAAACACACAACCTTGGCATCGCTGATGCGGAAACAGGAGATCATGTCATCCAGGCTGTCAAACTGCTTGCCACCACCACTCACAAACCCGCCAGTTGCATAAAAGTTGCTGGCAAATGTTGCACGGGCTGTATGCTGAGCAACCGGCCCAAGCGTTGCCAAAAAGACTTTCGGCGGGTTGCCCTGAGCTTCCTGGAAGGCCTCGGCTTTGTCGCGGAGACTCTCAAATGGTGCAGCCAGACGAGACAGCTTCAGAGCCTGACAATCATTATCGCCCAGTTGTTTACGGCTGGCCTGAATGTCAACAAGACCAGCACCCTCAGTCAGGGCTTTGGCAACAGCCTCAATCAACTGCCCGTCTGCGCTTGGCTCTGGCAAATCCATGCGTGTTGCAATCTCACCAATCTGGTCGGCATCTGCTTTCAGCACGTCAACATCAAGCTCGCCCAGATTCGGGAAAGCGCTTGTGCCAGTCAGTGGATGACGACCCGTCGCGACCAACTTGTCCTCTTCACGTCTGGCCGTCGTAACATCAGAATAGATCACGCCAGACGCCAGTGCTCCAAGCACGCCGCCTTCCTCCTCTATCTTCTGGAAGTACAACCATGCCGCATTGGCAAGGTCCTCAGTGCGCTCTTCAACCAAACCACTTCCGGCAGCAGGATCACTGACCTGCGCCAGATTGCTTTCTTCGATTAAAATGAGTTGGGTGTTTCGGGCTATGCGCCGTGCAAATGCATTCGGCAAACCAAGAGGACTTGTGAAGGGAAGAACGCTTACACTGTCAGCACCACCAATCCCGGCTGCAAATGCAGCAACTGTGGTGCGCAGCATATTTACCCAAGGATCGCGCTTGGTCATCATACGCCAGCTGGTTTCCATATGAAGATGGAGCGGTTGGGTTGGCTGCTGAGCAGCATTTAGCAAACGAGACCAGAGCTGGCGCATCGCACGCGCTTTGATGATGGTGCCGAACTGGTCAGCACTCGCACTTAGGCAGGCCGATACATGTCTTGGAAGATCCCCGGCAGACACACCGCCTTTTTCCAGCGTGCGCATATAATAGAGCAGGCTGGAAAGGATGAGGCCAAGCTCTTGAACGCTGTTAGCGCCTGCATCGTGGTAGCAACGCCCATCACTGCGCAAAAGACTGCCCTGAAGGCCGTTGTTGCGGGCGTATCCCGCAAGATCCTGAGCACGCAGTTCGAGCCGCTCAAAAGAATTACGAACCCGCCCGGAGTTGACAAACACACTCAACGGATCGGAGACACCATGAACCGTCAGCTGGTTTGGCTCGATACCCAGACGCTTGCAGGCTTCAACGAGAAGCGCAAGTGTTGCGCTGCCCTCATAACCACATTCAAGACGGAAATCGATCAGGTCAGGTTTGACCCCCTCAAGGAGGCTCAGCATATCGTCTATACGCTGAACACTCAGCCCACCACTCAGAACACGTGGGGAGGCGGGAAGAACCAGCTCAATGCTGTCAGTGCCTCCTTCAAGGTCTTCAAGCATCTGGGCGTTGGCCTCGGAAATGATGGGATGATCACTTCGCTGAACGATCTTCCAAGGGTGAGAGCACTCCCTCAATTGCAATGGAGCACTGTCCGTGCGCCCTTGGTATAATGGCTTGTTCTCAAGGCCACCGGCAATTGGTGTGTTTAAGGCATCCAGTGCCGCGCCTTTGAGGGCACGCAGAGCAGATGCTTCCCAGTCGCTGTGCGTCGCTTCTAGGAAATTGCTTGGAAAATCAATGTTTTGCATGTCCATCCCATGTCCTTCTGATAACTTTATACGAAGGAACCTTTGATGGTTTCAAGCTATGCGTTAGGACGAGATTGGAAAACAACTGCCTCAAACACTGCGTAAATTGCAGAACTACCGATGTGACAATGGTTAGATAGTTTTCGCATTAGCTTAATTTATCCTAAACTTGTCGCAATTGACCCTAGGGCATGTAACGCTGTTACTATTGCCGAGAGCTAAGCAGTAGTTTCGTACTCTTACTATAGATATTTCGGAGTTTCTGCGAAATAGCTCCTAGTTAAACTGTTGGGGTAATGCGTTTCTGGGGCAACAGTGGGGCCACTATTTACAAGTACTCTGAATACTTGGAGGTCAGTTGATCTACCTCCGAAAATGAGAATGACGGTATTGCCGAGATTGCTGTAATAACAAGTGGTCTAAGAGTAATGCAAAATACAAGAGATGGTTACATCTTGTAGACGCGAGGCAACTCAAAGAATTGCCAGCAAACTACAAAATACAGCGATTAACAGGCGTGCAATTTATTTTCTGAGCATGAGATAAGGCAACTGCCATAACTCCGCGATGATGCAGTCCTGCGCTGAATAACCATTCAAAATGAAGAGTTTTCGAATTTACCTGCGCAAACCATCGGTTTGCGAAAGTTAGTTGGCATGCCTTCGGTATGTCAGGTGGGCAAGTGCGTCTTCAATCCAGCAGCACACGAGCGAGTGCCAGGCGGATAGAAACGGGAAGGCAGGGCAAATGAACGATACTTCAGATATCGAAGCAAAGGTAAAAGCGATTTCAGAAGCACGGGCAGCGAAACCGGTTCTGGATATTGTGGAGTCCTATTTAAGGCGACTGGGTGCGTCCCATATCCTTATCACAGGTCTACCTATGCCAAACAGGACAATTGACAGTTTGGTCCATAGGTTCAGATGGCCTGATGAAAGAAACGGCGGTGTCGAGCGGACAACGCTGAGCGCTGGTGACAGCGCGTTGATGTTAGGACTATCCGGCAATCGTCCGGTCGTCTGGTCGGTGTCCAGCTCGGACACGGGTAACTCCGAGCTCTTTGCTGCAATTGGTGAAGGTGCGCGGGTCATGGTGATACCGGTGGATGCTCTTCATCCGTTCCAGGCGATGGTGGTTGGTGCAGGGCATCAAATCGCCGCTGAACCGTATGATCTGGCATCGCTGGAAATTGTATGCTCGGCAGCGTTCCGGCGCTTGTTTGAGCTGGGTGTGATCTCTGATCAAAGACCGGGAGATCTGTCTGCACGCGAACGTCGTGTTCTGGAACTGACTGCGCTGGGCAAAACTGCCCATGAGATTGCGGAACTTCTGGAGATTTCACAAAGAACGGTTCATGCGCACCTGCAAAACGCAAGTGCCAAGCTCAATGCATCAAATAAGACTCACACTGTGGTTGAGGCATTGCGTTACGGACAGATCAAAATCTGACCAAAACGTTCTCTCAGTACTGGTGAAAAGCAGGCTCATTTCAAATGCGTCTGCTTTTTGCGTGATTGAATTATATGCAAAGGCGCATACTTGTGAGGGCTGATGAACCTCACAAGAGGCTTCTATGTAATTTCAGCAAGTCCTGGCACACGAGCGACGATTTCATCTGTCATTTCTGGACCGACTTTTTCGCGAGTATATTGAACGGTTTCTTTCGCAACCTGTTGAATTTCTTCAACTGAGAGCCCAAGACTGGTCATCTCATTCAAGGCAGCCAATACGCCGACACTAGCATTCATTTTGCTGGCAAGGCCGCCCAGAAGCCCCTTGTTCTCAGTGGCTTCATCGATTGCAAGAAATCCCTCAGCAGCAGGGAAGGCCTCAAGCAAAGCCTCGACTTCTTCTTTACTGCTGTTTTTGGCGATGAAATTCAGCATAATCCCAACAGCTGGTTGAGCCTTCTCAGGATCCAGCCCGGTTCTTTCGGTAATGCGATCAACAAGTACGTGCATTGTAATCTCCTGTCCCCTAATGAATCTAATATAGTGATCATTAGGTGCAATGTTAGAGACAACGAAAAAGGCGCAGGGCAACTCTGTGTTTCCATCACTAAAAAACAGGCCTAATCCCGTGTGTTTCCTTCAAATTCCGCATCGCATGGCCTCTTACGTGCCTTCGTTGTACAAAGTATCGCTCACGCACTCTTAAAAGAGTTTAACCGACCCGCTTAAACAGTGCAGCGGAATTACAAGTGGTTACCAAGGCAAAGCCGTAGCTTTGACTTTGGAAATTATGTTAGAGCTTCTAACAGCCTCATATCTACGCAGTGACCTGCGTCCTATCCCATCTTACAGGTGATACACACGAGCCTGCACTACAAAGGAATGAACCATGTCGAATCTCGACAAAGTCCTTGATCGTATTGACCAAAATTTGGATCAAAGTCTCGATCGGTTGTTTGACCTCCTGCGCATCAAAAGCATTTCTACTGATCCTGAATATAAAGGGGATTGCCGCGAAGCAGCGGAATGGATGGCTAAAGAACTGACTGCAATTGGCATTCCTTCAGAGGTCAGAGACACCACTGGCCATCCAATGGTTGTTGGGCATCGTGTTGCTGATGGAAAGCCGGGCCCACACGTTCTGTTTTATGGTCACTATGATGTGCAGCCAGTCGATCCGATTGAGCTTTGGAACGCAGACCCGTTTGATCCGCAGATTGTTACCCGTGAAGACGGCTCCAAAATGATCGTCGCTCGTGGGGCAAATGATGACAAAGGCCAGTTGATGACCTTTGTTGAAGCTGTCCGCGCCTGGGTTGAAGAATCTGGTGATGTTCCGATCAACATCTCTGTTCTGCTCGAAGGTGAGGAAGAAAGCGGTTCTCCATCCCTTCAGCCATTCCTGGATGCAAACAAAGAAGAGTTGTCTAAAGATCTGGCACTCGTTTGTGATACCTCCATGTGGGACAAAGATACTCCTGCAATCTCCGTCATGCTGCGTGGTTTGGTTGGTGAAGAAATCACCCTGAAGGGCCCAAGCAAAGACCTTCACTCTGGTATGTATGGGGGCGCAGCACGCAACCCGCTTCATGTCCTCTCTGATATGGTTGCTGGTCTGCGCGATGAAAACGGACGCATCACGCTTCCTGGGTTCTACGATGGTGTTCTGGAACTGCCGGAAGACGTCAAAGAGATGTGGGACAATCTTGGCTTCTCTACTGAGGAGTTCCTCGGGGGTATCGGCCTGAAAGATCTTGGCGGGGAAAAAGACCGCTCTGGCTTGGAGCAGATCTGGGCACGCCCAACCTGTGAGGTAAACGGCTTGTGGGGCGGGTACACTGGTGCCGGCTTCAAAACAGTTATCCCTGCAGAAGCACACGCAAAAATCTCCTTCCGTCTGGTGGGCGATCAGGATCCTGAGAAAATCAGAGCTGCATTCCACTCTTACCTCAAGTCCAAAACTCCAGCGGATTTTGAGCTGGAATTGCACCCGCATGGCGGCGATCGTGCGCTGCGCATGGACTTTGATGCACCAGCTCTGGCCAAAGGCCGCGCTGCGCTCACTGCTGAATGGGACAAGCCAGCGGCTTTGGTTGGCTGCGGTGGTTCCATTCCGATTGTTGGCAGCTTCAAGCGTACGCTCGACATGGACAGCCTGCTGATCGGCTTCGGTCTGGATGAAGACCAGATTCACTCACCAAACGAAAAGTACGAGCTGAAGAGCTTCCACAAAGGCATCCGTTCCTGGGCGCGTGTTCTGGAAGAGCTGGCGAAGTAATCAGCCATTGAAAATTTCTGGCTCTGGACTGTCTAGTTCAGAGCCAGCATGTTTGAATTGAAGTTGTATTTTGGGCTCAGCCGACTGGAGAATTGAAATGGCATCTATCTGCGTGTTTTGCGGATCATCAATCGGGAAACGTCCGGAATATGAAGCTGCTGCCCGCGTTTTGGGCACCGAAATTGCAAAGCGTGGCAATCGTCTCGTTTATGGCGGTGCTGAAGTTGGATTGATGGGTGTCGTTGCAAATGCAGCGCTGGAAGCTGGCGGTGAAGTCGTTGGCGTTTTGCCAGAAGCACTTGCAGCAAAAGAACTGGCACACAGATCCCTGACGGATCTCCACATTGTCGGCTCTATGCACGAGCGTAAAGCGATGATGGCTGATCTGTCTGATGCGTTTGTGGCACTACCAGGCGGCATCGGCACCATGGAAGAGCTCTTTGAGGTTTGGACATGGGGGCAGCTCGGCTACCACAACAAGCCATGTGGTCTATACAACGCAAACGGTTTTTACGGGCGCATGCTGGCATTTCTGGACTTCATGGAAGAAGAAGCGTTCATGAAGAAAACACACCGTGAGATGCTGTTGGTTGGTGACAATCCGACCCAGCTGCTGGATCAGATTGAAAACTATCAGGCCCCGATCGGCCATAAGTGGATCACGCGCGCTGAAACTTGACGGTTTGACACTCTGCAGGACTGAATATCACTTGATTAAAGCATGATGTGCGAATGAAAATAAGCGCAACGTGCTCTAGTCCTGCAGATACCGTGGAAGGCGTGAAGGTTCGTTTGTCAGGTAAAGCGCAGCCAGCAAAAAGACGAAGCCAACGGCCTGCCCAATACCTAAAGATTCAGCAAAAACCCAATACCCTGTCATGATTGCCAGTCCGAACTCAATGAAACCGGTGGTATAGGCTGTCTTCCTGCCAGACTTGTCAGAACTTCCATAGGCAAGCAAAAGCTGCGGTAACAATCCTGCAATCAGTGCCAGCCCTAGAATTGGCAGGGTACTCGGCATGGAACCTTCACCGTGCCACACCTTGAGTTCGACAAGAGCAAAGGGAATTGCTGTCAAAATTGCCCCGGCAAAAATACAGGCAGCAATGGATAAAGAAGGCAGGTAACTCGGCGTTTTACGGCTAACCATCTGCAAACCGCCATAGCACAATGGCCCAATCAACCCGATTGCAACGGCGACAAAATCCACATCAGGCAAAGGTGTTGAGGCAATGATGATCAGCAGTGCGCCAAACACCAGTCCAAGCGTGAGCTTGTCACTGCTTCTCAATTTTTCGCCGCCAAGAGCTCTCAGGGTCACCAGAAGCGCAGGATAGGAGAAGAACAGACTAGCTGCCAGATAGATCGGTAGCATGCTCAGAGCATAAAAATAGCTCCATGCCCCAAGACCCATAATCATTCCGAACAGCACATAATGTCGGCTGCTTGGGCCGGATTTAAGCGCTTGTGGCAGGTACGGAGCAAGCAACACGGCTGGCAGAATGTAACGCAAGAGAACTGCGGCACCAGGTGAAATGCCGGCCTCAAAACCAATCTTTGCAAAATACGGGATGCTTCCGAAGCAGACGGCGCCCAAACCCAATGCAATCAGGCTCACAAGCTTGTGGCCTTTGCCTCCACTTTTAAATCCATGAAACATGAAGTCTAAGTAACGCCGATTGCTTCTACTCTGAAATAGGTTCTGGCCTCAAAGCCGCCACAAATATGAAACCTGCACGGACTAAGAGCAAGTTTATTCGCTGAGCCAGCTGAGTTTGAGCTCAGATGGCCACAGAAAATAGGCCTGTAATGAGGTTTATGCCAATTCGGGTCAGGTGCACTCAAGGTTCAACCCAGTGCAGGAAGCCCGCTCAGGTCTTTCAAAACAGCAGATGGCGCCAGGTCTGTATATTCATCTGGCATCTGAGAGCGATTGATCCAGACCGTCCGCATACCGTACTTTGTTGCACCTGCGATATCCCAGCGGTTGCTGGACTGGAATGAAATCGCTTCCGGATACATACGGAAATGAGTAGTCACAAGATCATAAACATCTGGATGCGGCTTGTAGGTTTGCACCGGATCAACCGAGAAGACCTCGTCAAAGGAATCCGTGATACCAGCGTTTTTAAGAGCGCCATCCATCATTTTCATAGGAGCGTTTGACAGGATCGCAAGCTTGGAACCGCGTTCGCGCAGATCTTTCAGCAGCTGAGGAACTTCCGGATAGCAATCTAATTCCCAATAGGCGGCCAACAGCTCATCGCGTGCGCTCTTGTTTGCTTCTGGTACAAGCGCAAATGCAGTGTCCAGAGCCTGAACTGTCAGCTCCCAGAAATCTACATACTGCCCCATAAGAGAACGAACCCAGGAGTATTCCAGCTGCTTCTCACGCCAGATGGATGAGAGCTTTTTGCCTTCAGGACCCACAGCACCCATGTGTTTTCTGGCGGCAGCATGCACGTCAAAAAGAGTTCCATAGGCATCAAAAACATAAACTGAGTGGCTCATCTCTGCTCTCCGGCTTTGCACCAAGCGTCAAGATTGGCAAATTCCAATACCTCTAAGAAAGCGATGTCATGCGTGTTCGTCAAGGCATGGTAAATACGTGCCCCCTATGCTTTGGACGCAAAAATTTAACAATTGTTCCATGAAAACAACATTTCACTCCAAAATTGCTCGTACACGCACAAAACACGGCCAGAATCTTTAGCCAGCTCTCACGAAGGTTGCGGCAATCTCAAAAGTCCTCAAAACATGATTGCGTTAAAACTGTGCAAAAGAACAAAGAAGAGGCGTCAAGCCTGAAAACTACACGCAAGTCACAAGCCGCAATCTAATTGCGTTTTCTCACTATTTATTCGCGTGCAGTGACATTTAGTTGCGCTTCAGAGCTAAAATAGCTGCGGGATATAACTTTGAGCACGTTTGTGTTGGGCGTGATGACCGCACCTTGGTGCTTTGTCTTCTTTGTCGAGAGTATGGTTGACCCCATTTGAATTCTCAGGTCGACTGACAATAGATAATTGGGCGGGGCCTTTCAGGCTCATAAGCCGACTTTTGAGGAGAGATTAATTATGGCCGAAATGTCGAAGACTCGGACATGGGTTGAAGGCAAATGGTACGAGGGCAATCCGCCACTGATCGGTCCGCGTACGCATTCTTTTTGGTTGGGTTCGAACGTATTTGATGGTGCCCGTGGATTTGAAGGCGTTATGCCTGACCTTGACTTGCATTGTGAACGTCTAAACCGGTCTGCCGTAAACCTTGGTATGAAACCAACCATGCGCTTTGAAGAGATGGTTGAACTCGCGACAGAAGGTATGACCAAGTTTGAAGCGGACGAAGCAGTTTACATCCGTCCGATGTACTGGGCTGAACACGATGGTCCTGGCATCATTGACGGTGATCCGGAATCTACTCGTTTCTGCATGTGCCTGTTTGAAGCTCCAATGCCGCCCAAAGGTGCTTCCAACAGCCTGACATTGTCTCCATTCCGCCGACCAACAATGGAATCCATGCCAGTGAATGCGAAAGCTGGCTGCTTGTACCCAAACAATGCGCGGGCATCGCGTGAAGCAAAGTCCCGTGGCTTTGACAATGCGATCATGCTGGATGCTCTGGGCAATGTTGCAGAGCTGACCTCAGCCAACATCTTCATGGTCAAGGATGGTGAGGTGCTCACCCCTTACTGGAACGGCACCTTCCTGAATGGCATCACCCGCCAGCGCATTATCAAACTGCTCAGCAGCGCTGGCTATAATGTGCATGAAACAACGCTGACCTTTAAGGACTTCCTTGAGGCAGATGAGATCTTCTCAACCGGCAACTATGGCAAGGTGGTTCCAGTCCACAAACTGGAAGATCGTACAATGGACCATGGTCCTGTTGCTGCAAAAGCAAGAGAACTCTATTGGGAGTTTGCACACGCTAAAGTGCCTGCATAACCCCATAGGGATTGTTTGTTTTAAAGGGAGGCTGTCGCCTCCCTTTTTTATGCCGGTGTGAAACGCTTGATCGTGAGCAAAGCAGCAAGAATGAGAGCACCTGCAGCCACAAGCGAGGCAAGCAAAAAGTCGCCGTTCAGCTCATAGAGATAACCGGCAAAGCTCGGGCCAAACATCTGGCCTAAACCGAAGGCAGCGGTCATCAGGCCGACAATTTGGCGAGGGTTAGAACTTGCAAGACGACGCGCCTCAACAAGTCCGATCGATGTAATACCAACAAATGTGCCACCCAATAGGATCGCAGCCGCGGAAAGCCCGGCGATAGTCGGTGTCAGAACACTCAAAGCCACGCCAATGGCTTCAAGTGTGCATGCGACTGCAATTGCACGGCCATACCCGATACGAACTGCCAGCTTCTCCCAAAAGAAAACGGAAGGGATGATCGCAAGTCCAACCAGCAGCCAGCCAAGGGATTTCATTGGAGCCAGTTCAGGCGTCGAACTAGCCAATGCGCCGAGGAATGTGGCGGTGATGACATAGCCAAAACCGAAGCAACCGTAAGCAAAGATCAACCGCCACGCGCTCAGGTTCAGTGGCTTGGTCGTGGTCTTCGTTTGGGTGGCGTGAGAAGCTGCTTGAGGAGCAAGCTCTTTTCTTGGGGGTAGAAGAAACGGCACGCACAACGAAAGCAACAGGCTGAGCGCACCGCTTGCGATCCAAAGTTGTGATGAACTTTCTAAGCTTGTGCCGAGCCATTCAATCATAAGGGACGAACCTGCAATGCCGATGCCAACACCAGTGAAATGGATCGGAAAGAGATGAAGGCTACGGGTCTCTGCCAGCCGCTGCATGACTATATTTGCGACCAAAACAAATGCATAAGCGCTTGCCAGCCCAGCTAGAAAGCGAATGACAACAAACCAGTAGACGCCAAGACTAAACGCCATGAAAAAAGTGACTACAGTGCTCGTGATCAACGCGATCATGAAGATACGATAGGGACCGCCGGGCAGGGGAGCGCGAGCTGCCAGCAGTGCTCCGAGCAGATAACCAAGATAATTAGAGGAGGCGACAAATCCTGCGTTGACTTCATTCAAAGTTCCGTCCTGCAACATGAACGGCAGAACCGGAGTATAGACAAATCTTCCGATACCCATGACTGCAGCCATAGCAAGGCAGCCACCCACCGCAGAAAGGACTGCAAACTGGTCTTTTTCGGTCGTAGTGGATGTTTTCATGAGTTTTTCGGAGGCATCTGACACAAATTGATTCCTTACAAGCCGCAGAATACAGCCAATAATGTGACCTCACAGCTCCTGTAATTTCCAACTTAGAAGTTCTACTTACAAAAAAACAAGAAAAATATTTGCAAATTATGCTCTTCACCCGTTGCTCATACGGAAAAACATCACTATTTTGCACCATGAGTTGCAGCGCTGCTCGGTTGTAAAACTGAAAAGTACTGCGCCCAAAATTTCCTTTCCCATGGAGGTATACCATGTCTTTTGCTCTTGAAGACCTGCCATACGCATACGACGCTCTGGCCCCTTATATGTCTGCTGAAACTCTCGAGTTCCACCATGACAAGCACCATATGGCTTATGTAACCAATGGCAACAAGCTGCTCGAAGGTTCTGGTCTTGAAGGCAAAAGCCTTGAAGAGATCGTCAAGGAAAGCTACGGCACAAATGCAGGCCTGTTCAACAACGCTGGTCAGCACCTTAACCACCTGCACTTCTGGAAATGGATGAAACCAAATGGCGGCGGTTCTTCTCTGCCGGGCGTTCTGGCTAAGAAGTTTGACGAAGACCTCGGTGGTTTCGACAAGTTCCGCGCTGACTTCATCAACGCTGGTGTAACCCAGTTTGGTTCCGGTTGGGCATGGCTGGCTGTTAAAGACGGCAAGCTCGTAGTGATGAAAACACCTAACGGTGAAAACCCAATCGTACACGGCGCAACCCCAATTCTTGGCTGCGACGTATGGGAACATTCCTACTACATCGACTACCGCAACGCGCGTCCTAAGTACCTGGAAGCGTTCGTTGATAACCTGATCAACTGGGAATACGTGGAAGAGCTGTACTCTGCAGCTGTTTAATCCCAAAGACAGATTATAATCAAGGCGGCCTCGTGCCGCCTTTTTTGTCTCGATGGCTTTGATTTTTTAAATTGTCACTATTGACAGTTAATTATTTGAAGCCTATCTCTACTCGTGTCCGATGAGTGAAAGCACATACCCATGCCGCGTCCTAGTGTTCAATCCGCCAGACTAAATGAAATTGTTGAAGCTGCTGCGAAATGCGTTGCTCAATATGGTTTGGAAGGCGTGACGCTGGAACGCATTGCTGAAGAAACCGGACTGAAACGACCGCTTATCAGGCACCATGCCGGTAATCGGGAAGAGATAATAAACGCTGTTGTAACCCATGTTCTGTCAGGCTTTGGTGAGTTGACGACAATGTTCGCAAACGCATTGCCAGCAAAACGTGGTTCCTACACTGCCGTTGATCATCTGTTTGATGATCACGGCCACTCTGATCCAGCTGAGATGATGGTGTTCCAATCCATTGTTGCAGCAGCAGACAGGTTTCCTGCTGAGGCAGAAGCTCTTCTGAAATGGGTTGGTGATTTTACAGCAGTTGTCGTCGAGGCAATTAAACGAGACTTTCCTGAAGTGGAGAGTGAAGCCGCCGAAACCGTTGCCCATGGCATCGTGGCACTCTACTTCAACGTTGATTCCTTGGCTCCCCTCAAGCCGCCACACGCGTGGAGGCGTTATGCAAAAAATGCAGCATTGCTGCTGCTGAGGTCCTTGGAAGATAATGCAGGTACTCAAAGAGCTCCTTAGAAAGATAATCAGCTACGGCAAGTGGCGAACCATTTTTGCTCTGATCCTGATTGCTGCCTCGCTTTACTACGGCTGGCAGTGGGTCTGGGGTGCGCTTTTCCTCCTCTGGACAGTTAGAGCGTGGCGGAGTCAATCCGTCTATGTTGTCGAAACTCTCACTCGCGGTGATAACCCCTTCCTGTTCTGGATCACAATCATCCTGTGGGCGACGCTTTCGCTCTATCTCATCCTCGCAGATCTAATAATGAAGCTAGGAGGCGTTCCCTATGTCTACTCATAGCAACGGTATGCCCGTTCTCCCCAAAGAGGCCTACACCTCACAAGAATGGTTTGATCGAGAGCAGGCCGAAATCTTCTCCAAAACCTGGTCACTCGCAGGCTTTCAGGAAGATATCACTGAACCTGGCCAGTACATTTCCGTTCAGGCTGGTTTGAACAATATCTTTATCGTAGTGGGTCGTGATCATCGCTTGCGTGCGTTTCACAACATCTGCCGCCACAGAGGCACCCAGCTTTTGCGAGCTGAAGGCAAGACGCAAAAGGCGATCACATGCCCTTATCATGATTGGACATATGATCTTGAAGGCAACCTGATTTCTGTCCCGGAACAAGAAAAAGAGTTTCCCGGGATAGATTTGTCCTGCAATGGTTTGAAAAAGGCATCTGTCGATATCTGGCGCGGAATGCTCTGGGTGCACCCTAATGAAAACGCTCCATCCATCATCAATTGGTTTGGAGAGGTAGAGCCATATCTTGCGCCATATGATCCAGCTGGACTAATTGAGACGGAAGAGGGCTACTCAAAGCACGAAATCAAGGCCAATTGGAAGATTATCGTCGAGAACTACATCGACGGGTATCATCTGTCACACCTGCATTCTCATACGCTCAACATGTATGACCACTCAAAGATTGAGTGCGAGTTCATCGGCCCGCACTTCGCCTTCTGGGAGCCTCTTGCAGACTTCTATGCAGCTGAAGTGGAAAAGGTCACACCAATGCCACTCATTCCGGGCATCCCGAAAGACAAGATGGGAGCCTGGGTGCCAATGTTGTTTCCGGGGATTGGATTGGGTGAATCTGAGAATTCATGGTCCACCTTCCATATAACGCCAATCGCCCCGGACAGATCCGTAGTTGAGATACGGACCCGTGTGGCGAATGAATCCACTTGGGCCTTCACAAAAGCGGCCATGGCATCAGCCTCCTTCTGGGATAAACATTTAGGTGCCAAATACAACGAAGACCCCAAAGTAGATCCGATGTCGTCTGGTGACTTTATGCAGGAAGATATTTACGCCTGCGAACAGCAGCAGAAGTCCCTGCAGAGTCCCTTCTTTGAACACGGCCCATCCTCCAAACACGGTGAAAAGCCCGTTCGCGATCATCAGCGTGTCGTGGCTGAATGGGTGGAGCGCAAACCGTGAGAAATATTGTTTATTCGCTAAGGGTTTCAGAGGTTATCACTGAAACAAAGCACGTGAAAACCATCCGATTTGACGTCCCTGCAGAGCTGAAGGAGGAGTTTTTCTGGAAGCCAGGACAACACATCACGATTGAGCTGGATGTAAACGGCGAGAGAGTGCGTCGTCCCTTCACGATTTCAGCGACCCCCAGTCACGGCAACGCACTACAGATCACGGTCAAATCCAATCCAGATGGCATCGTCTCCAAGTTCCTCTGTACAAAGGTGAAGGCAGGTCAGCAGCTAAATGTGATGCCACCCTTCGGAGGTTTCACGCTTGAGCCTTTAAAAGACCGGCAAAGAACGCTCTACTTCTTTGCCGGTGGCAGCGGAATTACGCCGGCTGTCGCAATGATTGAAGCTGCATTGCAAAGAGAACCACGTTCAAAACTGTTCTTGCTCTATGCGAACCGGACAGCTGATGACATCATCTTTAAGGAACAATTGGAGCTGTTGGCAGAGCGCTTCCCGTCTCAACTGGAAATCAGGCATATTCTATCCAAACCATCCTTGTGGTCTATGTTCTCACCATGGAAATCTGGCCGGATAACCAAAGATGTGGCCTTGGAGTATTTGTCTGAATGCCGCCCGGTTGCTCAGAATACGCAATACTTTATTTGCGGTCCCGGTACCATGAACGCAGATGTGCGCGAGGCTCTTCGAAACTGCGATGTTCCAACAGATCGTATCCATGCGGAGAGTTTTGGCGGGAACCTTGATACGCCCAAAGACGTGGCCAGCGTGTCAGCTCTGCTGAAGCTCGACTACTACGGCGAGGCCATTGAGCTGGAAGTTGCAAAAGGGCAGTCGATTATGAATGCTGTCCGGGCAGCGGGCTTGGAGCCACCTTATTCCTGCCAGTCAGGAATCTGCGGAGCATGCCGGGCGCAGATCAAGAGCGGTGCGGTGAACATGAAGGCCAGAATGGCTTTGGAAGACTCTGAAGTCGCCAAAGGGGCAATTCTGACCTGCCAATCCTATGCAAAAACCGCAGAACTATCGATCAGCTTTAAGTAGTTCAAGATCCGAACAGTTTGGCGAAGAAGCCTTTTTCATATCCAAGCTGGCAACGGGATGTGATGATCTGGTCTAAGACCCCGTTCATCAGATAGAGGAATGCTTCGCACTCGCTCTGAGTTGTGAAGCAAGCCTCGGTTGAGACGTTATAGGGCTGATTATCGCTCAAGACGCGCCCGCCAACATTTGCTTGCCAGATATTGGACGCGCCATGTTCAGCAGTCGCAATGGAACAATCATACTGAGTGCCTTTCACACGCGGCATGATTGGCCCTGTACGAGGTATCAGTTGCCGTTCCAGGTAATTGGTGCTTGGTGGTTGACTGCAGCTGACTAGAAACAGAGACGCCGCTGCAAAGCAGGCGAGTGGGGCAATTGTCTTCATTTAATCAACGCTTTCGGGCCTTATCGGCCTCTTCTGTCAAAAGTGTATTTTAAAACCAGCCAAAAAGTCCTTTGTAATACCCGTGCTGGCAACTGGCACTACGGGTAAGCTCTAAGTACCCACGCATGAAGTTCAGATAAGCCTGACACTTCTTCATTGTCCGAAAACAGGCAACGCTGGAGATATTGCGGCTGGGATCGCTGAAATACCCAGTTACAAACGCCTGATAAACATTCTCCGCCCCATCCTCTTTCACCCTGATCCGACAATCATACTGCGACCCATAAATCCGCGGCGCCGACCGCAAGTCATTCGGGATCAGATGATTGAACGGATAAAGCTTATTGTTGACCTGAGCGACTGTAGACGCAGGAAGCATAAGGATAAGAAGCAAGATAACCAGAATGGCACGCACAGGATGTTCCAGACTTTTTTGTTGTTTATGTCTTTAACATTGAGCGCCAAGAGGAGTTAAAGCTCCTCATTCGACCAAATAATCTTAGTCCTATGTTGGTTCCAGTATTCTTAACGGAGTTTTTGAACTGAGAATAAGGTTAAGGCAAACTTGCAGCTATATTAATTAAAAAAGGCGCCCGTTTGAGGCGCCTTTTTACATTACTTAGTGAAGTTAGATTAGGCCTTGCCGGTCTGCTTTAAGGCAAAGGCATAGACCAAGGCGACCTCTTTCAGGCGATCGAAACGACCAGATGCGCCACCGTGGCCGGCATCCATGTTGGTGCGTAGCATCACCAGACTATCATTGGCCTTCTTCTCACGCAGTGTTGCAACCCATTTGGCAGGCTCCCAATAGGTAACGCGCGGATCAGTCAGGCCGCCAAGTGCGAAGATCGCTGGATAGTCTTTCGCTTCCACATTGTCGATGGGAGAATAGGAGGCGATATATCCATATGCGCTCTTATCGCGGATCGGATCACCCCATTCCGGCCATTCAATCGGTGTCAGCGGCAACGTGTCGTCGAGCATGGTGGTTAGCACGTCCACAAATGGCACTTCAGCAATCATTGCAGCAAAAGCCTCAGGTGCCATGTTTGCACATGCACCCATCAGCATGCCACCGGCAGAGCCACCGTGCGCAACGATCCTGTCGTGAGCGGTGAAGCCTTCGCTAGCCAGAAACTTCGAGGCTGCGATGAAGTCATAAAAGGTGTTCTTCTTGAATTCACGACGCCCGTTCTTGTACCAGGCATAGCCTTTGTCTTTGCCACCACGAATGTGCGCAATCGCATAAACAAATCCGCGATCAACAAGCGACAGGGCATTGGTGGAGAAGCTGGCAGGAATTGAAAGGCCATAGGACCCATAACCGTAAAGCAGGCAAGGAGCACTTCCATCCAGAACTGTCGAGCGTTTATAGAGCAGAGAAACCGGAACCAGTGTGCCATCATGTGAAGGAGCCATCAGGCGGCGCGTAATGTACTCAGAAGCATCGTGACCAGATGGCACTTCCTGCCGCTTGCGCAGCACTCTATCGCGCGTAGCAAGGTCATAGTCATATACCTCGCTTGGTGTTGTCATGGAAGAATACGTGAACCGGATGGTTGTGGTGTTATATTCAAACCCTGCGGCTATACCGAGGCTATAGGCTTCTTCATCAAATTCAATGCTGTGTGAAATACCATCGATGAAACGATGGACGACAATGCGCGGCAAGCCATCAACGCGCTCAAGCCACACCATATAATCCTTGTAAACATCGTGCGATAGGATCAGACGGCCAGGCTTATGAGCAATCAGATCAACCCAGTGTGACTTACCCGGAAGAGCAAGCTGAGCGACGAGCGGTACGCTGACAATCTTGAAATCTTCAGCCTCACCAGCGTTGGTTAAGATCAGTAGGCGGTCACCATTGTCTTCAACGGAATACTCCACGCCAGTCTCACGCTTGGCAACCAACGTAGGGGCTGCCAAAGGTTCATCTGCAGGAATAAGCCAAACCTCGGTGGTTTCATGGTCGCCTGAACCAATACAAATGAAGCGTCCGGATTGTGTTCTGCCAAGCCCAACAAAGAAGCTTGTATCTTGCTCTTCATAAACAAGAACATCTTCAGACGGTGCTGTACCGAGCTTGTGGCGGAAGAGCTTGGAAGGGCGATGGTTTGCGTCTACCTGAACATAAAACAGATACTGACCGTCCGTAGACCAAACACCGCCTGCACCAGTGTCTGGTATGGTGTCTTCCAGATCCTGTCCTGTCGTCGTGTCGCGCACTTTCAGTGTGTAGTACTCGGAGCCTTTGTCGTCGTAGGCCCAGGCCAGATACCTATGATCATCGCTGTGAGATGCACCGCCAAATTTGAAGTATGCTTTGCCATCAGCTTCAAGGTCTCCATCGACAAGAACTATGGGGTCGCTTCCATCACGCTTGCTGCGCACAAATTTGGGATGTTGGCCACCTTCAACAAACTTCATCGCATAGGCGTACTCACCATCAGGAGAAGGAACTGAACTGTCGTCTTCTTTGATACGACCCTTAAGCTCTGCAAAAAGTGCTTTTTGCAGCTCTTCAGTGTCTTCCATCTCGTTTTCGGTATAAGCATTTTCTGCTTCAAGATAGGCACGGATTTCAGGATCAAGCAGAGTGGGGTCTCGCATTACCTCCTGCCAATTGTCTGCGCGCAGCCAGGCATAAGGCTCGTTGCGAGTAAAACCATGATGGCTGGTTTCATGAGTGCGCATCTGCGCGCGTGGTGGAGCTGACTTTTTCATTATACCTGACTGAGTTTACGCTTATGATTTTGAAATCTGAATTCTATTCTTCAGCATTTTAATCGGGAACGGGCATAAAGCCAGTTCCCGATTAAAACTTATCCCTGAGAAGATATGCGCTGAATCGAAGGTATAAATTTGAACCTGAAGCTTTTTACACCGATAATTTTCATGCTCATATGTCTTTCGAAGAGAGCAGATAATATTATTTCAATGTAATTAGAGTTGTTCTTCCACAGCTTCAAAACGTCGCTCTTTTGCCTCGCGATAACACCTATCTTGGATTTGATCAAAACTACGTGTCAGGTGTGAATGTCATCGAAGTACCATTCATGCAGTAGCGAAGTCCTGTTGGTGGTGGACCGTCAGGGAAAACGTGTCCGAGATGTCCTCCACAACTTGCACAGCAAATCTCTGTGCGCACCATGCCAAGCGTAGCGTCTTTATGTTCTGTCACAGCATTGGGAGAGACCGCCTCAAAGAAACTTGGCCAGCCGCAACCTGCATCAAATTTTGTGTCTGATTTGAATAGCTTAGAGCCACATGCTGTGCAGCTGTAGGTGCCTGTTTCAAAGGTATTCCAATAAGGGCTTGTAAAGGCTCGTTCGGTACCTTTTTCTCTAAGGATACGATATTGCTCAGGGGTCAGTTGTTCCCGCCATTCCGACTCGGTCATGTCCTTAGGTGATTTTTTGTTAAACATGATAGAAATCCTTATTCACCGGGCTCAATGGTAGGGCCATGTTAAGTTTACCAAGACATAAACAAACAGCCAATGCCTATAAGGCAAGTTACAATTAGGTGAGGTTAAAGTTTATTGGATCCTGACAAAACTAGAATGTGATGAACTTGCCCTGCATGGGTGGGCAGATTATGTCTTTGGAGTGGTCGGGGGAGCGTGTTTGGCAAATTCGACTCGGTCTTATAGGTTAACCACACTAATAAATTTACGGAGTGCTACATGCCTTTATTCGGTGTCGAGGCAACGTTCTGGGCGTTATTAGGCCCGTTTGTTGCCGCTGCGCTTAGTCCCTTTCTGGCAAAGACTCTGAAACACAATGCTGCGTGGCTTCTCGCTGTTATTCCTGCATTGGCGTTCCTACAGTTTCTTTCATTTGTGCCAGGCATTGCCGAGGGGCAAACATTCAAGGCGAGCTTGGAGTGGGTTCCCACCTTCAACGTAAATTTCTCGATTTATCTGGATGGCCTGTCTGTCTTATTTGCGCTTCTGATTTCGGGAATAGGAACGCTCATTACGCTTTATGCAGGTGGATACCTGAAAGGCCATGAGAACCTTGGGCAGTTTCTGTCCTACCTGTTCCTCTTCATGGGAGCCATGCTGGGTGTTGTTGTTGCTGACAACGTCATCACACTCTTCGTCTACTGGGAGTTGACGTCTATCACGTCCTTCCTGTTGATCGGGTTTGACCACCTGCGCCGCGCCTCTCGCCGCTCTGCTGTGCAAGCGCTTGTTGTAACTGGCGGCGGTGGTCTGGCTCTGATGGCTGGTTTGATCCTGGCTGGCTACCAGGCTGGCAGTTTTGAGTTAAGTGAGTTGCTCAATTCTGGTGACGCTTTACGCGAAAGCCCATATTACACCGCGATCTTCATTTTGGTGGTGCTGGGCGCTTTCACAAAGTCAGCTCAATTTCCGTTCCATTTCTGGCTTCCAAACGCAATGGAAGCTCCGACACCTGTTTCTGCATACTTGCACTCTGCCACCATGGTGAAAGCCGGTGTTTACCTGCTCATGCGCATGCATCCGGTTCTGGGAGATACAGAACTCTGGATGACCGTACTTCCGATCTTTGGTGGCATCACACTGCTCGTTGGCACCATTCTCGGCATTCGGCAGACAGACCTCAAACTTGTTCTGGCCTACACAACAGTTGCGTCTCTCGGGTTGCTGGTGATGCTAACAGGCACATCTGACCCGGTGGCGATCCAAGGCGCCGTTATATACCTTTTCGCGCACTCACTCTTTAAGGGCTCTTTGTTTATGGTGGTCGGAACAGTCGACCATGAATCAGGTACACGCGATCTGAACAGAGTAGGGGGCTTGTTCTCACTGATGCCGATCACCGGTACAGCTGCGGTCCTCTCTGCGTTGTCAATGGCAGGTTTGCCACCTCTGGTCGGCTTTGTTGCGAAAGAAGTTCTTTATGACGGAACATGGCACGCTGTGAACGGTGGGCTTTGGACTGGCTTTGCCGTACTGGGCAACGCGATGATGTTTGCTCTGGCCGCGACCGTTGCCATTAAACCGTTCTTCGGCGCCAAGGTGAAAACACCAAAAGTTGCTCATGAAGGAACTGTCCTACTTGTTGCAGGATCAATCACTCTTGCGGTTCTGGGCTTGGCAGCCGGTGCATTCATCGCATCAGTTGGTCATCAGCTCTTGTCACCAATGACCTCTGCAATTCTGGGAACACCAATTGATGAAGAGTTGCATCTATTCCCCACATACCTGTCACCAGCGCTCTACCTGTCTTTAGCGACAATTGCCCTTGGTATTATCATCTTCATGTACATGGATAAGCTCCGTGTGATTGTTGCAGATGCTCTGCGAACCATTGGGTGGGGACCGGATAAAGGCTTCGACCAGGCCCTGGAAATCATCATTCGTTTTGCAACCACGCTGACACAAACAGTTCAAACTGGCAGTATGGTCACCTATATGCGCGCAACGTTTACCGTAATCGCGCTGGTGCTGTTTGTACCAATGATCCTCACAGGCAATTGGCCAAAACTGCAAGGTATAGGCAGCTTCTACGCTTATGAGTGGTTTATTGCCGCGATTGCGGTGATTGGCGTTTATGCTGTGCTGACAGCACGCTACCGAGTAACGGCGATTGTCCTGCTTGGTATTCAAGGCTTTGCAGTGGCACTGATCTACCTGCTCTTTGGAGCGCCGGATCTGGCCTTCACGCAGTTTATGGTCGAGACACTCTCGGTTGTGATCCTTGCATTGGTAATGACACGTCTGAATCTGAAGCCAACCGATGCCCGGTCATCGCGTGGCAAAGCCTTTGATATCAGCCTGTCAGTGCTTTGCGGTGCGGGTATCAGCATGTTGCTGATGTCCATTATTCAACTGCCGTTTGACCCAACACTCTCTGAGTTCTTCACACAGTACAGTCGGACGATTGCGCACGGTCGGAACATCGTGAACGTTATTCTCGTTGATTTCCGCGGCTTCGATACGATCGGAGAGATCTCCGTTGTGATGGTAACGGGTCTGGCGGTCCTTGCACTTATCCGAGTGCGACCTAAATCAAACGGAAACTCGAACTCGGAGAAAAATCGCTAATGAATACGCTTATATTCAGAACGGTCGCTCCGTATCTCTCTGCCCTGATGATGCTTTTTTCCGTCTTCGTATTGCTCCGTGGGCACAACGAGCCCGGTGGAGGTTTCATCGGCGGGCTGATTGCCGTTTCCGCCTTCGCAATTTATGGCATTGCCTGCGGTGTCTCTGCAGTTCGCCGGGCAATGAAGTTTCATCCTATGTCCATTGCTGCGTCAGGCCTGCTCCTCGCGGTTGTCTCTGTGTTGCCGAGCCTGTTCTTCAGTCAGCCAGCAATGACAAGTCAGTGGCTTGCACTCCCGTTTTTGGGCACGGTGATTGATCTATCAACACCGCTGTTCTTTGATATTGGAGTGTATCTGGTGGTGGTAGGAGCGATTTCTTCGATCGCTCTTTCTCTGGAAGAAAGGGCAGACTAATGGAAACGCTTTTCTCTGTTCTGGTCGGGATCCTTTTTGCAGGTTCCATTTATCTGCTTCTGTCTCGAAAACTCGTGCGGATCCTGCTGGGCATTGCCATTCTTGGAAATGCCGTGAACCTCTTGATCTTCACGGCAGGACGCCTGACACGGGATGTACCGCCAATTATTCCGCTTCAAAGCTATCTCCCCGTAGAAGCAACAGCGAACCCTCTGCCTCAGGCATTGGTGCTGACCGCAATTGTGATCTCGTTCTCCTTCCTGGCATTCTTCCTGGTCCTCGGGTACCGGGCCTATCAGGAGCTGGGAACAGATGACTTGCTTGATATGCGCGTCGCAGAACCCAAAGAACATTCTGAACCGCCGCTGGGGTACTAAGTAGATGGCTGCAACGAAAACGACGGTTGATATTACAGCGGCAATGGTGACGGAGGCGGTGCCTCTTGCCGACTGGCTATTGGTTGCTCCTGTCCTGCTCACCATGGCAGGCGGTGCAATTTCAATTATTTTTCGAAAGAAATCGGCTACTCAACCTTGGATCGCGATCACAACAATCGCACTGGTGATCCTTTCAAACATCGGCTTGCTCAACCACGTTCTCACCAATGGTGTTGTGACAATGGTGATGGGCAGTTGGCTCCCGCCTTTCGGTATCGCTTTTACAGCTGATCCGCTCGGCGCATTGCTGGCGCTGACAGCCTCTGTAGCAACCATGTGTGTCGCCGTCTTCGCAATGAACTCAATTGCTGAAAACGAAAGACGCTACGGTTTCTATCCGTTCCTCCTGATGCTGCTCTGCGGTGTCACTGGATCATTTCTGACAGGAGACATCTTCAACCTTTATGTTTGGTTCGAAGTCCTGTTGATCTCGTCCTTCGGTATGCAGATCCTTGGAAATGAAAAGGTGCAGATCGACGGTGCTGTAAAATATGCAGTGCTGAACCTGATTGCGACAACGCTATTCCTTGCCGCGACTGGCCTGCTTTACGGTCTGGTTGGTACGTTGAACATGGCGGATATTGCTGGCAAGCTAAAAGCCTTTGATAGCTCTGGTCCAATGCTTGGTTTGGCAACCCTGTACTTCCTTGCGTTTGCAATGAAGGCAGCAGCGTTCCCAGTCAATTTCTGGCTTCCGGCCTCTTATCACACACCACGTTTGGTAGTGGCCGCAATCTTTGCAGGCTTGCTCACCAAAGTCGGTGTCTATGCGCTGCTCAGAGTGATGCTTCTGCTGATGCCGGAAGGTCGTGACTGGCTCGCCTCTCTAATTGGAATAGTCGCCATCGCAACGATGCTGACCGGCTCACTTGGTGCGCTGGCTCAAACAGATATCCGACGCCTGATGGCCTATCTCGTCATCGCTGGTATCGGTGCCATGATGGCTGGTATCGCAGTCGGCAATGAAGTTGCTGTATCTGGTGCGATCTTCTACTCCATGCATTCCGTTCTCATCATGACTGCGCTTTATCTCTTGGTCGCCTTTATGTTCCAGATGAGCGGTACATTTTCCCTGCGGGAAATCGGAGGTCTCTACATCCGCACGCCTCTGGGCGCTGGAATAGGCTTGATCCTCTTGCTCGCAGTCGCAGGCTTGCCACCTTTCTCTGGTTTCTGGGCAAAACTGTTGCTCGTAGCTGGTGCGCTAGAAGCTGGTCGTGGCTGGGTCGCAGCTGGTATTCTGGTCTCTGGGCTGTTTACGACCATTGCTGTAGGACGTCTTTGGATCTTCGCATTCTGGCGAGGCGGGAACGAGCACACGGTGGATGGCATTCAAGCTCTCCCCATTGCCGGTAGCTCTGATGCCTCTGAGATATCGTGGAGCATCTGGTTGCCACTCGTCGTGTTGACCGCGCTGATCTTCATAATTGGAATCTTGCCGGAAACCATGATGTCCATAACTGAGAATGGAGCAAAAACGCTGATTGATCCGACAGCCTATATCGGTTCCGTATTTGGAGGCATCCGATGAACAACACGGTCTTTCTCATGAACCTGCTGCTTGCAGCAGCATGGGGCGCTGTTACCGGCTCATTCACACCGCTGAATCTGATTTTCGGTTTTATCTTGTCCAGTATTGCGTTGTTCCTGATCCGGGAACAGATCGCATTTCGAGACTACTTTCAGCGTGGTGGGAAGATTCTCATTCTTGCTGGCAGCTTCTTCAAAGAGTTGGTGCTGTCCTCTTGGCGGGTGCTGATGATTGTTATCAAACCGAAGATCAATCTCCACCCAGGCATCATCGCAGTGCCGCTCTCAGTCAGCGAAGACTTTGAGATCACATTGCTGGCAAACATGGTCACGTTGACACCGGGAACGCTCTCCGTCGATGTTTCGGAAGATCGAAAGGTCTTGTTTGTGCATTGCCTCAACGTGCCAGATCCGGAAGAAACAATTGATGGCATCAAGAATGGTTTTGAACGTCAGATCTTGGAGGCGTTTCGATGAACGGATTTGAGGCTTTCGCATCAGATTTTCTGTATGCCTGTGTGAGCATCGCGCTCTTTATTCTCGGCCTGACATTCTTGCTGATTGTCTATCGCATCATCAAAGGCCCAACCTTGCCTGATCGCATTGTTGGACTGGATCTATTGGTGGTTGTCGCCATCGGCCTGATAGCGACTGTGGGTGTTGGGTCATCATACACGCTCTATATCGATATCTCGCTTGCACTCGGTCTTGTCGGCTTTCTGGCAACCGTTGCCTTCGCCCGCTTCATCTTAAATCGAGGGCAGGCCAAAGACTTTATTATCATGCAGGAAATCAAAGATTCCGAAAAGCAGGAGGAGCAGAAATGATGTCAGCAGTTATCTCCATCCTGACTGGGATTATGCTCATTATAGGAGCAATCTTTGCAGCTGGCGCAGCGCTTGGCATCAATCGTCTGCCAGACGTCTATACACGCATGCACGCAGCGTCCAAGGCGGGAACTTTGGGGTCTGGCTTGATGGTGCTGGCGCTTGGCCTCTATTCGCAGCAGTGGGATGATTTCATGCGCGCTGTCGCGACCGTCTGCTTCTTTCTGTTGACGGCTCCGGTTTCTGCACACCTCATCGCGCGCGCAGCCTATGTCGTGGGCTACAAACCTTGTAAGGAAACCAAATTGGACGAGCTGAGTGTGACGAAGAAGTCTGCGGAGCCTGAAACACCGCAATAATATGTCAGCTTCGATCACAGTTTCTGGGGTTTAGTGCAGCCAAATCACCAGAAATAATCGACAATGCCCTTTGGGAAGGCGGTTGACTAGAAACGTGAGTTTCACCGGCATCGCCTTGCCAACAGCCAATTACACAGCAAAGTCTCATTCTTTTACCTGTACATTAGGGCAAGCAGTTTATCTAGTTTACTTCTATGATTTCTCAAGTTTGTTGGAAGTCTGTAAGGTCCTTCTAAATCACAATGCACAAAAAACCATAGTAAATCTGCTTTTTCATACCGAATTTAACTTGTTATCCTTATTTCCTGTCTCTATAAAAGCCTCCTATGGTTTTTGCTTGTTTAGAGTCGAAGCTTAGCTGAGATAAGTACGGATCTAACGTTTAATCTTCGGATTGAAGTATTAGTTCTGTAGTAAGTAAGCACACCTACGAAATTTAGATCCACAAGATGACAGGTTAGAGATGAGCGAGATCCCTGCAGATAATAATTTGATGGAACTGACTGCTGATATCGTGTCAGCCTATGTTGGTAATAACACTGTGGCCTCTGCCGATTTGCCTGTGCTGATCAACGACGTTTACGTCGCTTTGCAGAAAACCAGTGGTGATCTTTCCGAGCCAGAGCCTGAGCCACTCAAGCCAGCTGTGCCGGTGAAGAAGTCTGTTACGAACGATTACATCATCTGTCTTGAAGATGGTAAGAAGTTTAAGTCCCTGAAGCGTCACCTACGCACGCATTACGATATGACACCTGAAGAATATCGTGAAAAATGGGGTCTGCCTTCAGACTACCCAATGGTTGCTCCTCATTACGCGGCAGCTCGTTCTGAGCTTGCTAAGAAAATGGGTCTCGGCCAGCAGCGTAAACGCGCTAAGTAATTTCAGGACATATCCTGACAGAAAACCAGCCTCAATCGGGGCTGGTTTTTTTTATTCCCCTTCTGCTGTTTCTTATCCCCCCATTATTGATGAATTTCCCTTAAGGGTGCACGTGTTGTGCATAGTGCCCTGGCACGCCTTCTTCGACCTTCCGTAAAGGTAAAATTAGTTCATCTGACACTAGAGCTTAAGTTCTAATTTTCTTGTGCTTTACTAAGTTGTGATCTCAAAACACCTGCAAGTCTCAAGAGTTAATTCAAAAAAATAATTCGATAAGGTTTTAAGGGCAGCTTTCGAAACTTCGAAGCTGGACTCAAAAATCGCTTAAGTCTGCCAGTCGTTTAGAAAAATTTATGCTTTGAGACCGCGAGGTACCAATCTTATCCCCCCCGAGTATCGCTAGGGCAACAATCAATTGTTCTTTGACGATAACCAATCAGTTCATTGGAGTAATTAAATGCCAAGATTTTCTGAGGGGGAGAAAAATGAAATGTCCAAGAGTCCGTGTTCGGAGTCTTCGGTTCATTCTGGACTGTCCCAAAAGCCTCTGTCAGCGGTGGACTGGATGGCGACAGGCCGTGTCGCGCTTGCATTTGGATTGAAGCCAGAGGAGCTTCATTCTGCCTCCCGCGGTTATGCAAAAGCTGCACAGGCCCGCCAAGTCTCTATGTATATTCTTCACGTCTCAATGGGCATGACCCTGTCCCAAGCAGGTGCAGTCTTTGGACGTGACAGAACAACAGCAGCCCATGCCTGCAAGGTGGTTGAAGATTTAAGAGAAGATCCGAAATTTGATGCTGTCCTCTCCGAGATTGAGGGGCAGCTGTCTGCGTCTATTGCCAGTGCGCGCATGCATTCTTCCCTAAGCTCCGGAGGTCAGTCTGATGCCTACCCAGCCTGAGGAAGCAGTATCTGAAATGCAGCTCATCAAATTATGCAAAGGGCTCGCAGTTGCAAAGCAGCATGCGGAACCTGAGGGGGAAGCTAAAGCTGTCTTATCGCGTGCAATAGCCCTGTCGCTGGTTGCTTCCTGTGCGCAGGGCTACCAGCTGACCAAAAAGGGCAAAAGCTGGTTGCGGCGAAAATTGAGCTATGGAGGGTTGGAAACTCAATCTAATACGGAGCAATCTCAAATCAATACCATCAACTCAGAAAGCCCACTGGCCTGGCTAAGGAGTAGAAAAGACAAAACGGGGAGAGGATACCTCTCGGAGCTCCAGTTTGAAGCAGGTGAGCGATTAAGAGAAGATTTCACCTACGCGCAACTTTGGGGAACCGTTAGATCGAACTGGCGCAGTGAGCAATCATTAAGATCGAGTACTAAGGTAGATGATGTATCCGACAGCGTTTACGATGCCAGAGATCGCCTTCAAAGAGCTCTCTCAACTGTCGGACCAGAGCTCTCCGGCGTTCTCATGGATGTGTGTTGTTTCTTGAAGCCTTTGAAACAGGTTGAGAGCGAGCGTCAATGGCCACAACGAACAGCCAAGATTGTTCTGGGGTTGGCGCTAGACCGACTTGCTACACATTACGGTGCGTCTCGCAGTCGTGCGATCGGTCCCGAAAACGCTCGGATGGCGAGTTGGGCAGCGTCTAATTCGGAGTTAGAGCAGCGGACGCATCATCCTTGATACGCTGAACCATGGAACTCAAGCCATTGGAACGCTGAGGCGTCAGGTGTTCTTTGAGGCCAATCTTGCCAAATATACTCTCGATGTCCGTTGCAAGGATTTCCTTTGCTGAAACACCGGAATATTGCGCAAGAACGATAGCAACAAGACCGCGAACAATGTGTGCATCGCTGTCGCCCTTATAGAACAGGATCGGGCCTTTATCGGTATCTTCCTGAATGTTCTTCGAAAGCCAGACCTGAGAAACACAGCCATGAACGCGGTTTTCCTCACTGCGTTCATCATCTGTCAGGGGCTCAAGTTCTCGACCCAGCTCGATGACATAGCGATAGCGGTCTTCCCAGTCTTCGAGGAACTCAAAGCCTTCCAGAATATCAGCGATCGCAGTGGTCATAATACTATTCTCTCACTCAGGGTTTTGAGGGCGTTTCTACCGCGCCAACCGGTTAGGGGCAATACGATTGGATTCAAAATGTATAACGGCCCACACTCCAGATGAGAGTATAGGCCATAAATAGCTCAGATTTATGGAAATTGACCTTAATTCCGACCGTAATACAGCGGATTAGGACGCGGTAACGGAACAGCAGCAACTGGAGTTGCATAGATTGGCTGAACTTCAGCAAACAGACCTTGTTCAGATGGATCTGCTTGCGCAGAGCTGTTCTGTTGCTGGTCTTGATCGAGTTGCCATGGAATGTCCCGATCAGCTGAACTAAGTGTACCGGAATGTGCAGGCTCGTCTGATGGGCTTGTAAGGCTCGGCAGCAACTGGCCAGCTGCAACTTCATCAAATGGTATTGCCTCGATAGCATCCTGGGCTGAAGGCAGAGCAGCAAACTTGGTGGGTTGCAGATCTTCTGCCTCACTGTCGCTGAGGTAATTGTAGGTCAAGCGAGCAGCTTCTTTTGCCTTTAAACCGACGAGTGTGATGACAGAGCCGCCCATCTCGCAAGCATTGGGATTACGATCACAAAAACCGCCAAGGTCCTTCACGGTGGATTGAGCAGCAAGGTAAACCTGAACGATCCCAATAGATGGTGCGTCCTCATCACTGCCAGTTCCAATTGGAAGCAGAAGCAGTACAAGTCCGATCCAAAATGTAGTTCTAAGCAAAAAGAACATTGGCTTCGCCCGTGGGTTTCAAGTGCGCCGAATAGGCTGACAATTTTTAGATAGTCGTTTAACTTGTTGAAACTATAGGGTTTACTCTCAAATATAACATATATTGTTCTCAATAAAATTGAATCAAATTTTATGTAAATTTGAAAACTACTGAAATTTATGGCTATTTTTCGTCTTTCGAAAAGTTGGCGAAGCGTATCTATGATTAATAAAAGGTGTAGAAAAAGTATCCTAGCGGTATCTTATTGAACTGAAATGCCACCAGAAGAGGCTCACAATTAAAACTCAAAAGTGCACATAAGAGTTTTTTTAAGCAAAACTTGATAGAAACAGTAGGACTGGAAAACCAGAATACAGCCCAATTTAACCCAAGGTTTTATGGTGGTTCTCGGTGGGCAGAGAGCTATTCAAAGTGGACTTGCTGAGGTGAGGGCGATATCTCTAACCTCTCAGGAAGACACCAGTTTAAATTAGCAGTGACCGAGTACTCGGGTAACACACAAATTGCGTTGAAAGAGGTAGTGCTTGATGGTGGGGCGAAAGCCAAACGGCAAAAAAGCGAGCAAAGGTGGAGCCCGTAGGGGTTCTGCACATACGCAGCCTGATGGTGATTACCAAATGCATGTGGACTATGACGAAGACGGTGTTTTCTATGAAAATGGCGAAGTCGATCATGCTGCCGTTGCTAACGCTGCCTCCAAAAAGTCTCCAGGCATGAACAAGCTCTCTACATTGGTGCTGTTAGGCTTCGTTGGCATGGCATCGCTGATCGCGGTGAACGCTGCCTTTTTGCAAGATGCCAAGCATCCCTCTCCAATAGTCGCCACTCGGGTTTCTCAAAGCCAGTTAGATAGCTCAGAACTTGTAAGAGCAACTCAGAGATTGAGACAACAAGAGCTGGTTGCTGAAGTGCAAAAAGAACTGCGCCGTTTAGGGGTGTATCCGGGCAGTTTGGATGGCCAGTTCGGTCCCGCGACAGAACGGGCAGTCCGTGCTTATCAAAGACAACGCGCAATGAGTGAAAACGGGCAGGTGACCGAAGCGCTGCTCGCACGGCTGACAATGGACTTTGCCGCGTTTGCGCCGTCTCCAAACACCGCGTCTGCTGAAGGGGCTGAGATTCCTATTCCTCGGGCAAGTCCTGAGGAAATTGAAGCATTGACGCAAAGTGGCTCCAATCTGACACAAGTCTCGGGTCAAACGGATGCAATGACTGAGCGTATCAAGCGCCTGCAAAAAACATTGGCAGATCTAGGGTACGGCCCGCTTACAATTGATGGTATTCCGGGTGGCCAGACCGCTTCTGCAATTGCCGCATTCCAACGCGATAATGCTTTGCAGATAGACGGGCAAATGAGCGAAGCTCTCTTCTCTAAGCTTGCTACCGTCAGTGGCACGCGGATCTGATAGCGCGACTTCTTCAATAAGAAAGACAACTTGATGCGAGTAACCTCTGAATTTTGGGTCGCTGCTTACACACGCCGGTGCTTCGGGGAAGGTGCTTTCGCAGGCATACGCCGCAAAGGCGCGCTGGAAGCAGGGGCCATCTTCATTATTGTTGATCGGTTGGACACGACCTACGACTTTTACGGTCCTGTCCCGCAGTCTTTCTTTGAAGAGGAAAAAACACTCGATCGCGAGTTTGAATGTTTGATGGAAAAGACTTCACGAGAGGAAATTGAAGCCAAACTCACACGCGAAGAGCGCATGGACCCTGACTTCTGGGTTGTCGAAGTTGAAGATAAGGAAGCCAGAAGCTTCCTGTCACTACCAAAAGAGCCGGGGCCTGAAGATTTATTTTCAGGCTTTAAGGGTCGCAAGTTCTGAATGGTAATGTGAGGGCCGCGTTAAAGATGTGCCCTGGGCTTTGAGTTCCCGCACAACTGTCTCGGTTGCCTCAAAAATCGTGTTATAGCGAGGAGGAGAAATCTCTCCACTCCAGCTGCAGAGCAACTGTCGCGCAATCTTCTTGCTAACACCAGCAGCAGACTTTTGCAGGTCTCTCATGCGATCCGTCTCAATGAGTGTGCCCCAAAACCGGACGAGCAGCTGGTCGACAAGACGGGAAGAGAACCCAAGACCAACGAGCATGACAATGAATCCGTCCGGAGAAGAATGCGTACAGCATTGATGGATCTGATCTGGAGTCATGCGGCAGGCATGCGCCAGCTGGCCTACCATGCTCGTGTGGCCAAATTTTAGCCCTCTAAGTGTTAGTTCCTGCGCCTCATTTTCCGTCAAAGCGTCAACCGTGTCATCTGAAGCAGAGGCATCTGACAGGCTTGCTGAGAGGTCTTTGTATGATGAGATCGGCGCGCTCTGCAGGAAGAGACCAAGCAGATCTTCTGCAAGCTCATCAGAGGAACTGGCTGGATGTGAAGGGGCAACGGCACTCCTGGAATTGAGAGCAACGTATTCTCCAATCATCTGGTCATGGTCATTTGCAAGAGCTTTCATCACGGCCTCCGGAGCATGAGAGATCGGGCACAACAGGTGCGCTACCTTCAATCGACTTGCCGCAGTGGCTGATGACAGGTGCTGCAGCGCTAACTCCTCATACATATGAGAGCTTGCATGAGAATGGCCGGTTTGAGCAAAAGCCTCTGTTGCTGCAATTAGGAGTTGAGACCTGTCTTCCATGAGTGAAGGAACCTGTATACGCAAAACAATGATTTATCGATGCTTTTCGCAGTCGCCAGAAATACGCAGCGATACATATGACATCGAATATAATTACTAGCTAAATTTAGAAGCAAATGCTTTACAGCTCATTAACTGAAACTCCGCTTAACTGAGGCTTGGAAGAACCACGGAATTGACCGGTAAATGTGCCAGAGGACAAACGATGGGTACACTTCATGATCTCGTGACTGAGCGCTCGCGCAGGCAACCATTAGAGATACGCAGAGGCTTTGATCGTCAGCTTTCATCAGCCCAGATCCATATATTCCCGGGTGTCTACAAAATGCCGTCAGGATTAGGCTGCCGCAGCAGAGTTGGCGTTATTCGCGTTGTAGAAGAGCACTCGGAATACGAGAGGGACTAGCTTCCTACGTTCTTTGCCTGTATCTCCATTGCTGCAAGCAGTGGGATTGTGAGTCATGGGCGAGTTCGGGAAAACAGAATTGATCAGCAAAGGTCGGGCCTTTGCGACTTGTCTCCTACTTGTGTCTTCAACCAGCCTGCTGTTGTCTGCCTGCGCCAAACCCACTGGAGATTTTGGCCGAGTAAAGCCAAATTTCCTCCATGACCGCGTCGCGGAAGATCTGGGCATGCTCTATCGTTATTCCCAGAAGCAAGACGTTTCCAACCTCAATTTGACAGATCAGGAAAATGAACTGCGCGATCGCGGATGGACACTGGTTGTTCCTCCGGCCTCTGAGGATTGGATTGGAGCTAACAAGGCTCAGTTGGAACGTCAGGGTTTTTTGAAAGATCCATATGCTGCGATCAATCCGTCAAACTATTACGTTTATCTGCGCTCGGATAAGTACCGCTCCAGCGAAACCCGTTATACCCGTCTGATTGACGACATGAGGTCTGATCAAAAGCTCCTCCTGCCGTTTTGCAAAATTGCCCGTCAGGTTCTGGTGAGTGATCATGAGCGTCTGGACGCACTGAGCCGCCAAACTCAGGTGAACCCGCAGTTTGCAACGGGGGTAAAGGCGAGGGTCCGCGAGAATAAGTCCTTTGTGGATTGGGTACTCCGCGCCACAGGCCGCCGCCTGCAGGCCTATCAGATCGCCATCAACGCGCTGGAAGTGGAAACCCCGTCTGCCCAGCAAATCTGGGACGCGAGCAAAGGCTATGAGCAGCTGCGTCGCACCTACGAAGAACTGCCCTCCAAATGTTATGCTGAGGTCAAACGTCCGGCAGAACAGGTCGAGAAACCGTCCCGCATCTTTACCGGATGGGGCTTGGAGAGCGCTGTCCCGCAAAAATAGCCGAGTGGTGCTCTAAATCTTTGGCAGATCAGAGCAAGTTGCAGATCGCAGTGCGGCGGAGATCTGTGGCAGATACGCGTTGGACGGTGCAAAGGCACGGAACAGCGCAAACCCCCTCAGCTCATTCGTCTCAACCACAATCATCTCTTCCAGGTCTTCAGGCGGGTTCTCACGCAGGATCGAAAGCTGCTGTGGTGTCAGCACCAACATGCGCACAGCTTCACCCTCAGATGTCTTGTCATTGAGACTGTAAGTCACCTGTCCCTTTTCGTTGAACAGGCCAAGAGACCAGAACGGAGAGGGAGCAACCGCGCTCACTATCAATGGGCCGTTCTCAAGGGAATAACGACAGATCGCATGGCGCATAGATGGATCAAGATCCGGCAAAGGCTCACTGCGTGGCAGGATCGGTGGCAGCATCTGAAAACTGCGATCCGCACCAAAGCCGCCAACGCGTTCATAGGGGGAATGCGGAACATAAGCAGGAACGCTCAAAACAATGGCCACATGAATTATCCCCGCGACGAGCAATCCGCCGACACCCCATAAGATCCAGCGGGGGGAAATGTAAAGGTCCTGCAGTTTTTTGAGGAGATCATTCATTTGCAGCTCACCAATTCAACAGCAGGCATCACTGGGGCACTCAATCCGGCACCTGTGGTGTAGGGGATATCGTAAAGACGCATGGCAAACACCAACCCGTTACTCCCCCCGGTTGGCAACCAGTTCGCCGGCCGGGCTTCAGGAGCAACCTGTATTGCAAACGCGCCTGTGTGATCCGTTAAAATGCCATGGCTATGCAAGGAGGCGCGACCAGCATCAGTCGCAAGCAGCTCCAGGGCGTTGTTCAAAGCAGTAATGGTCCAAAGCCGTGTAGTTGGTACTTTACCGGCAATTCGGTAATTGCACTGAGGGTCTAGCGCCCGTCCGCTGTCATCAAAGGCAGCGTAAAATGCAATGCCTTCACCGCTTCCAAGCGGCACGCGCCCGGTTCGTGCAAAAATGGCTGTACTGTAAGGATCACTGTCAATCGTCCCTGCATGCGGGTGCGCAACCCACACGCCGCTTTCCAATGCGCTGAACGGAGAGCCTCTGTTGAGCGACAGATAAGCACTGCCTATCCCCACAATCAAAGCAATCATGATGGAGAATAAAAACGGTCCGAACGAGAAAAACGGGGCTTTGAAAAGCAATGGCGAAATATGAGGCCAAGGCTTTTGCCAGGAGGTTTCTCCATCAAAAATCTGGGTGGTTTCTGGTTCGCGAACCGCCACCAAAGGCATGTGAGGGGTGTGGGTCATCGGGTATAAGTCACATCCGCCTTTGCGCCAGAGCCCAGTTGGGCCTGCACGTTTGACTGAGAAATACTGTTGAATGGAAGCGCACGCAGCCGCTTCCCAAGCGCTTCCAGAACTTGCTGTGATGTTCTGTTGAGCAGTTCTGGCGGGCCAGTCACCTCAACATCACTGAGACCATTCGCGGCAATAACATCCTTTCCTTCAGGCGGCTCCACACCGGGCATAGCTTTCAGCTCCAACCCCTGGTGCGCATACTTCATAAAGTTGCCCCAGGTCATCGCAGGCAAGCTACCCCCGGTCATGCGGCGTGAGGAGGAGAAGTTGTCGTTTCCGTACCAGACCGCAGCCGCAAGGTTGCCCGTGTAGCCAATGAACCAGGCATCGCGATAAGCCTGTGTCGTACCAGTCTTACCGGCTGCAGTAATCCCATCCAGCCGGGCACGTCGGCCAGTGCCACGTTCCACCACATTCACCAGGATATCATTCATCATCGAGACCTTGTCAAACGGCAGAATCCGCAGAGAAGGGCCAGCGTCACGATCATGGTTGTAAAGCAACTCACCTTTTGAATTGCGCAACTCTAATATGGCGTAGGGGTCAATTTTCTTCCCGCCAGCTGCGAAGGCCGCATAGGAACTTGTCATATCAAGAACCGTAACTTCAGAGACTCCAAGCGGCATAGCACGGGTAATACGCAGTTCGCTGTTGATCCCCATCATGTAGGCGGTGGTTGCAATCTTATCGCGCCCGATGGCCTGTGCCAGACGAACGGGAATGGTATTGATTGACTTGGTCAACGCCGTCTTGAGCGTCACAGCACCTGCATAGCTGCGGGTATAATTGCGTGGACTCCAGCCGCCAATACTGATTGGACGATCGGGGACAACACTCTCGCTCTCATATCCATTCAGGAAGGCTGTCATGTACACAAACGGTTTGAACGAGGAACCTGGTTGGCGAAGCGCATCAGTGGCTCTGTTGAATTGGCTTTCATCATAATCGCGTCCACCAACCATGGAGCGCACAGCGCCCTCGGTGGTGATAACTGTCATGGCCGCTTCTTCAACGCCGTAACGGTCACCGTATTGACGCAAGGTGCTCTCGATTTGGTTGGTGGCTTCCTGTTGCATGCCCGGATCTAGCGTGGTGCGAACAGAAATAACCCTGTCATTACTGAGCTCTGGGTACTGTTCGGCAAGGTCTTTTACCTGTTCAAACGCCCAGTCGAGAAAATGATCTGGTGCCCGGCTCTTGGTCCGGTCAATCGCTTCTGCCGGGTTACGCCGCGCGCCGATAACTTGTCCCTCAGTCATGAAGCCCGCTTGCACGATATTCGTCAGCACCTCGTTGGCACGAGCACGGGCAGAAGGCAGGTTTTTATGCGGCGCATATTTGGAAGGAGCCTTGTAAAGCCCTGCTAACATTGCAGCTTCTGCCAGCGAAATTTCGCGCACGTCTTTGCCGAAGTAAAATTCAGAAGCAGCGGCAACACCAAATGTCCCCGCGCCCATATAAGCGCGATCGAGGTACAATTTGAGGATTTCTTGCTTCGTCAGGTTCATCTCAAGCCATAAAGCGAGATAAGCCTCTTTGATTTTGCGTTGTAATGTGCGTTCGTTTGAAAGGAACAGGTTTTTTGCCAGCTGCTGTGTAATCGACGAGCCACCCTGCACAACAGAGCGGGCTTTCACGTTGGCAACCATGGCGCGGAAGGTACCAACAAAGTCGATTCCCAAGTGATCAAAAAACCGTCTGTCCTCGGTAGCAAGGGTGGCCTGGATCACGTGATCAGGAATTTCATCCAGTGGAATTTTGTCGTTCAGCAAAATGCCGCGTTTGCCGATCGGGTTTCCGAACCGATCAAAAAAGCTCACGGAAAAGTCGGAGGTGGTCTTCCAGTCAGAACGTTCCGTTGCTTTAAAGGCCGGCTGCGCAAAGGTCAGCACGATCAGAAAGCCGAACGCGCAATAGGTCAACCCTTCGGAAGCAAGCCCAGCAATAAACTTGGAGGGGCCGCGCAGGGAGAACCGGCGCATGAAGGCCGAGTACTCACGAAAGAACACCCCCAAAAACTGTGAGGTGTGCCAAAGCGCAGAATCCAGCCATGCATCGGTTGCAAGCATCCGCTGAGATAGATCCTGAAGGGTAAAAGATCGCTCCTTGCCCTTTTTTTTCACATTTTCAGCAGAATTTTCCGTGACATTCTGCTTTTCGCTGTTATCAGAGTTCTCTTCCAAACTGATTACCCGTAGTACCGGTCACACCCCTGAATGCGCAAAGGGGGACAATGAACCAAACCGAAGAACTAGCTAAGCGACATCCTCGCGATATTCCCATCGGAATTTTGCAATGAGAACGACAAAAATGGTATCCGTAAACTCTGAGAGTCACCGCCCTTTCTGGCAGACCAAAACCCTTGATGAGATGACCCATGAAGAATGGGAGTCACTCTGTGATGGATGTGGACGCTGCTGCCTGAACAAACTTGAAGATTGGGACACAGGCGCAATCTACTGGACAAACGTCGCGTGCACTCTGCTGGATGGAACCACATGTAGGTGCAAAAACTATGAACAGCGCTTCGACACAGTGCCCGATTGCGTACAGCTTTCGCCGGAAACTGTAAGAACTTTGAAATGGTTACCGCCAACATGTGCGTATCGTCTAATCCGTGAGGGCAGGGATCTGTACTGGTGGCATCCGCTTGTGTCCAAAGATCCGCAAAGCGTGCATGACGCCGGAATCTCAGTCCAAGACAAAACCATCAGCGAAGATGGAATGGAGCCAGAAGAGTTCGAAAACTATCTCGTCGACTGGCCGGATGAGGAATACACCAAAGACTGATCCTGCAAAATATGTTTATTTTCAATTACTTCTCCACAGGTGAGAAGCGGGTATAAGTCAAAATTCAAAGCAATTGTAAAGCCAGCGCAGTGCCTCAGGGCCTGCGCTTTTTTGAATGTCGCATCAAAGCCTTACAGCTTTCTTTATTTAAAGTTGAACGAGTTTCAATCCTAACGTGAAACGGGGATAAGTGTCCATGCCTCTTTGGACGACTTTCCTTAGGAATATAATCTTGACAGCGCACCGCTGTTTTGATAGGGTTGTGGCATGCTAGAGAAAGTGTGACGGTGCCTGCAGAGGCAGTCTTACTCTTTCTATCTGCACTACATTTTAGAGAATTGACCAGCTGCTCCTTGTTTCAATGGGCGGCTTTTTTTGTGCCTACAGCGTATCGCGGAAAAGTGGGACCCGGTTTTCGGATCAAGATGCACAAACAGCTTTAGCGACAGGAGGAACGATGGCGGAGGAGCAAGAGCCCCAACAGGAGGATGAGCAGGCAGCACGACTGCGTGTGCCATTAGAGGTCTGGCAGGTCGTCCGCCGCATGGTGGAAGAAGAGGCCATCTCAATTGCTGATATCGCTCGCAAGACTGGCCTGCCAAGCAGCACCATCACCACCAAGATCAAACGGGAAGGATGGCTACGCAAGTGGGAGCTGGCGCAGGAGCTTGCAAGCTCTCAGCCAGAAGAACGCAGGCGCCTGATCGCCCGTCTCTATGCTGCCTTTGAAAAGCAGGTCAGCGCACTGGAAGCCAAACTGAAAAAGCTAAGCGGCGATCCGCAATCAGCAGCGGGAGAGATGGATGCCACAGCAAAAGCCATCACCAGCCTCGCCAAGACGCTGGATATGTTGATCGACCTGCAGCAAGCACACGGTGAGGACAACACAGAAGAGGTGAGTGATGACCAGATGCGGCAACAGCTTTCGCAGCGCATTGAAAGCTTGTGTGGCGCAGGGCAAACTTCATGATTTTGTCGCCTCTTTGAATGCGCATGAACTGAGTTATATTCAATATAGCTGGCAGGTGTTCGCACACGCCCATCAACGCCCGCCTGAGGGCCGTTGGACCACATGGTTGCTCATGGGCGGACGCGGTGCAGGCAAAACCAGAGCAGGGGCAGAATGGGTCAGAGGCAAGGTTGCAGGAGAAGCATGGGCTGGTCCGGCGGCTGGCAATATTGCGCTCGTCGGGCAAACCTATGCAGATGTGCGGGAGGTGATGATCGAGGGCATTTCCGGTCTGCTCACCGTCCACCCAGCAGGCCACAAGCCTCAGTGGAACCCATCACGGCGCCGTTTGGAATGGGCGAACGGCGCGGTCGCGCGGGCCTTTTCATCAGAAGATCCTGAGGCTCTGCGCGGTCCTCAATTTGACGCCGCCTGGTGTGATGAAGCAGGCAAGTGGAGCAACGCGACAGAAACCTTCGACATGCTCCAGTTTGGTCTGCGTCTTGGGGTGCAACCACAACAACTGGTGACCACAACACCCAAGTCCACGCCGCTGTTAAAACTGCTGCTGCAAGACAAAGGCACCGTGATGACCAAGGCCGGAACGAAAGCGAATGCCGCCTTTCTGGCAGAGGTGTTTCTGCTGCAAATGGCAGAGCGGTATGGTGGCACGCGATTAGGTAGGCAGGAGCTGGACGGCGAACTGATTGAAGACCGGGAAGACGCTTTGTTCGCCCGCAAATGGTTCGAGATGGGCCGGGTGCGGGATGCTCCCGAACTGAAGCGCATTGTTGTTGCCGTGGACCCGCCAGCCACATCAGGCAGGACTGCAGATTCCTGTGGCATCGTCGCTGCAGGTATCACAGAGGCAGGTGACCTGCATGTCTTGCGAGACAGAACCGCCCAGGGCCTGCGCCCCGCTGCATGGGCTGAGCAAGCCATCAAACTCTATCATGAGCTGGAGGCGGACTGCTTATTGGCAGAGGTCAATCAGGGTGGCGAGATGGTGCGTGAGGTCATTGAAAGTGTCGATGCCAGCGTGCCGGTAAAGTCCGTCCACGCAACCAAAAGCAAACGCCGCAGAGCAGAGCCTGTCGCCCTGTTGTATGAGCAGGGGCGAGTTCATCATTGCGGTGTCTTTCCTGAGCTGGAAGATGAACTCTCCGACTTTGGGGTTGGTGGCCTGAGCAACGGAAGATCACCAGATCGGCTGGATGCACTGGTCTGGGCCATAACAGAACTCAACCGACGCCCGGCAGGCAAACCACGCCTGCGCAAACTGTAAAAACACCAATAATTTGAAGGGTTAGCTCGCAAACTTGAATCTGTTTGTGAGGATTAGCCCTCCGTGTATCGCCGAAAAGTGGGAACCGGTTTTCGGATAAGGATACGCGAGAAAATGAGTTAAAGCTGTTTATCAAGGCAGACCAAAAGCAAACAGCTTTGTGCACTCAAATACATGAATCAAAACATTAAGTTAGAGCGAAAAGGACTCTGATCTCATGGGGTTACGCAGACTTCTTGATTCAGTTTTTTCACCAGTAACTGAGCAAAAGGCATCACGGGCAAAATCAGTCGCCTTCATGCGGTTTGGTGAAGGGGCCGTCTGGACCCCGCGCAACTATGAATCACTTATAAACCAAGGGTATTTACGAAATCCTATCGCCTACAGATGCGTACGCCTCATCTCCGAAGCCGCCGCAAACGTGTCCCTCACTGTGAAAGTGGGCGATGAAGAGCTGGAAGCCCATCCCCTGATGGAACTTCTGAACAAGCCCACCCCCATGCAAACACGGCGCTCGTTTCTGGAAGAAGTCTACGGCTTCCTGCTGGTCTCCGGTAACGCGTATATAGAGGCCGTCTCGCTGGAAGGCGCACCGCGTGAGCTCCACGCTCTCAGGCCCGACCGCATGAAGGTGCTGGTGGATGAGGTAGGCTGGGTGGAGGCCTACGAGTATCAGGTGGCAGGCCGCAAAGTAGAACTGCGCAAAGCCCCCGGTGACAAGGTCCAACCCGTCCTGCACATCAAGCTCTTCAACCCGCTCAACGACCATTACGGCTTCGCCCCCATTGAAGCCGCACAAATTGCCCTCGACATTCATAACGCAGCCGGAGAGTGGAACAAGTCTCTGCTCGATAATGCCGCCTGTCCAACCGGTGCGCTGGTCTATGGTGCAGGCGATGCGATGAACATGACGGACGACCAGTTCCACCGCCTCAAAGAAGAGCTGGAAAGCTCCTATCAGGGTGCGAAAAATGCAGGCCGCCCCATGTTGCTGGAAGGTGGGCTCGACTGGAAGCAGATGGGTATGTCGCCCAAGGATATGGACTTTATTGAGCTGAAGAATGTCGCTGCCCGCGAAATCGCATTGGCCTTCGGCGTGCCGCCCATGCTGCTCGGTATTCCGGGAGACAACACCTACGCCAACTATCAGGAAGCCAACCGCGCCTTCTGGCGCCTGACGGTTGTGCCGCTCGCCGCGCGGGTTCTCTCCGAGCTCTCCAATTGGCTCTCAGCTGCTTACGATGAGCAGGTTACGCTGGAGCTGGATCTCGATGCTGTCGAAGCGCTGGCGCTGGAACGCAAAGCACTGTGGGATCGCATCACCGCAGCGGACTTCCTCTCCCGCGATGAAAAACGCATCGCCGTTGGATATGGGGCGGAGGGCAAAGATGAATGAGCTGCTGGCAGCGCTCGCTGCAAAAGGGGACCTCGCCCATGTGGCGCTTAGCGCATGGGCAGGCACCTCCACATCACTGCTCTTGTGGGCATTAAAGCAAGTCATCCGGTTCAATCGCAGGTTCGAGGAGTTCATGAGTGAACTGGAAAAACTCAACCAGCTGCTCCGCATGGATCTTTGAAAATTGCGCACTCAGACTATTGAGATAATTTGAAAGGTTGAAGGTGAAACCTTGATCCAAAAACACAAAGCACAAGCCGTGCCCGTTGAGCAAAAACAACAGCCAACTCAGCGCGGCAATGAAGCCCCCGTACAGACCTTCGCCAACTTCACCAAGGCACTCGCCGGAGCATTGGTGGAACGACGCGCGGCAAAGTCGGAGGGAGCAAACTCCGGCAGAAAAAACAATTGAAAGCTCGCTAAGGGAGGCAATCAATTTGAACACAGATCACCCCATCGCCATTGAGGGCTACGCCAGCCGGTTTGAACTAAGCGATCAGGGCGGCGACGTGATGCGCAAAGGTGCATTTCAAAACACGCTGCAAAAGCAAAAACTCACGGATGTAAAAATGCTCTGGCAGCACGATCCATCTCACCCCATCGGCAAGTGGCTGCACATTCAGGAAGACAGCATCGGCCTCTTTGTAAAGGGCTTGCTTTATCCAGGTATCACACAGGGCCGGCAAGCCATCGCCATGGTGCAAACGGGTATTCTGGACGGACTGTCCATCGGCTTCAAAACCCGCCGCGCCCAGCGCAACAACAAAACGGGCAGACGGGATGTGCTGGCGGTAGATCTCTGGGAGATCTCGCTGGTCACGTTCCCGTTGCTGCCATCAGCACGGCTGACTGTGGTCTCCTGAAGCTCCTGATTATTTGAAACTACGATCTGTGGTTCCAATCGGCGCCGCAGTTTTTTTATATGTTTTACGAGGAAAACAATCCTATGAAAAATACATGTAATCCAGCATTAGAGACCAAAGACTTCGCGAGGGAAGCTGCAGGAAAATCAGCTCATCCCGCACTTTCTGGCCCGGCAACAGGGCAGTTTGTGTCCGGAATGGAGGCCTCTGGCAGCTTTAACCAGCTGAACCACGCTTATTCTGAGTACACCCAGACCAACGAAATGCGTTTGGCTGAGCTGGAGCAAAAATCCGGCTCGGATGTGCTCCTGGACGAAAAACTGGCCCGTCTGGACGAGATTATCGACGGTCAGCTGCGCCACCTGAATGAGCTTCAACTCAAATCCCAGCGCTTGCCGCGCTCAACGCCAGAAACCACCGGCGGCCCATCAGCTGAGGTGGAGCACAAATCTGCGTTTGAGACCTACATGCGTGACGGGCAGGAGACCCGCCTTAAAACGCTGGAGCAAAAGGCCATGTCCTCCGGCACTGCTGGCGATGGCGGATATCTGGTGCCGGAGCAGCTGGAAACGGACATCCTGCGCCGCATCACGGCCCTGTCCCCCATCCGCTCTATCGCGTCCAACCGCAAAATCTCAGGCGCATCCTACCGCCGTCCCGTTGTGACGGTGAACCCGGATGCGGACTGGGAAGGCGAAACCGATGTCCGCAGCACGCCCACAAACGCAATGAAATTTGAGATGCGGGAGGTAAAGATCTTCGAGCTTTCTGCTCTGCCAGCCGTCACCCAAACCTTGTTGGACGACGCAGCGGTCAACATCGGGGAAATTTTGGCGGAAGAGGTGGAAACGGTCTTTGCAGAAAAGGAATCCGCCGCCTTCCTCAATGGCAACGGCACCAGTCAGCCGCAAGGACTGCTCAAAGGCACAATTCACGGCTCGCTGGATGATACGGGCCTTTCCATCGGGTCCATCAAGACAGGACAGGCAGGGGCGTTTCCCTCTTCCAACGGAAGCGATCTGCTGATCTCGCTGATTTACGGGGTCAAAACCGCCATCCGCCGCAACGCCCGCTTCCTCTTCAATCGCAGAACGCAAGCTGCCATCCGCAAGCTGAAGGACGGGCAGGGCAACTACATCTGGCAACCACCTGCAGCTGCAGGCGCAGACCCAAGCCTCATGGGCTTCCCGGTCACTGAAGCTGAACACATGCCGGACATGACCGCAGGTTCTGATCCATACGCCATCGCGTTTGGTGACTTCCACCGTGGTTACATGGTGGTGGACCGCGTCGGCATCTCTGTTCTGCGTGATCCGTACACCAGCAAACCAAACGTGCTGTTTTACATCACCAAGCGCGTCGGCGGCGGCATCATGGATTTCGACGCCTACAAACTGCTGAACTTCAGCGCCTAATCATCTTCATCAACAATCGAGGAGGAGCCGCCGTGACGGCTATACTCACAGTGCCACCGGCTCTGGAGCCGGTTTCGCTCGCCCAGGCGCATGCGCAGCTCAGGGTCTCCCACACCCACGAGGATGATCTGATCGAGCGTCTGATCAAAGCTGCGCGGGAACAGGTGGAGACCCTCACACGGCGGGCTCTCATAGAACAGGAATGGCGACTTCTTCTGGATGATCTGTCACCAGACCGCCTGATCCGCCTGCCTGTCGCACCGGTCGCACAAGTCCTGCAGGTCTACACCTATGACAGGGAAGGCAACCAGCATCTGGTACCAGCGTCGAACTATCAGGTGGATTTGGCCGGAAATCCCGCCCGCCTGCGCTTCAAGGCAGGTGCGGTTGGGCCATTGCGAGACCTCAACGGCATCGAGGTTGACTTCAAAGCTGGCTATGGCTCAGCGGCAACCTCGGTTCCCGCTGGTCTGCAAACCGCCATCCTGATGCTGGTCGGCTTTTGGTACGAGCGCCGCACCATGCTGGAAGAAGACCGCCTCACAGGCCTCATGCCCCACGGCTTTGAGGCAGCACTCTCCCCTTACAAGGTGCTCAGAATATGAGGGCGGCGGGCACTCTCAACGAGCCACTGCTGCTGCTTAGACCTGAGATCACCAACGGCACGGATGGCTCTATCACCAAAAGCTATCAGCAAGTCGCCATGGTCTGGGGGCTGGTAGAGGTATCCACTGGCTCACAGAGCACTGCGGCAGGCCGCATTGCCAGCGCTTACCCGCTCACGCTCACCCTCCGCCGCCGCACAGATGTGGCGGAGGGTTGGCGGGTGGAGCGGGATGGACAGAGCCTCAGGGTAAAAGCAGTTCTCCCGCACTCAGAGCAGGCGCCCTTCATGCAAATCCTTTGTGAACAGGAGGAGGGCGATGATGGGGGAGCTTGAATTCCGCAAAGCCCTGTTTCAGGCAATCCACGCCAAGGCATCGCTAAAACCCTATCTGGGAGATCCAATACGGGTGTTTGACGGCGTGCCAAGGGGAGCACCCTTGCCCTATGCAACACTGGAGGCTGTCACCACACAGTTGCTGACAGGTCATCTGGATGACGGCGGCAGGCTCACAGGCTCAATCGGCATCTACTCCCGCCATGCGGACCGGGCTCAAACCCAGGAAATCCTGCAGATCTTCAACGAACTGCTGGAGATGGGTGTCACGCCACCTGCCGGACTTGAAACCTCAGGCCTGACCATGACTGAAACAAGCTGCCGCCGTCTGGGCGATGGTCGCACATGGTACGGACGCATCAAATTCTCCGTCCTGCTGCAAAAGACTGCTTAACACCAACCTTTGAGAGGAAAACAGATGGTCGCTCAGGCCGGAAAAGACCTGCTGTTGAAACTGGATACAGTGGGAGATGGCACCTTTGAAAGCGTGGCAGGCCTGCGCTCAAGACGCCTCGCCCTCAACGCCACACCCATTGATATCACCGATGCCGAAAGCACTGGCCGCTGGCGAGAGCTGCTGGCAGGAGCCTCCACACGCCACGCCTCGCTCTCTGGCAGTGGCCTGTTTCGCGACAAAGCCTCCGCAGAAAAAGTCCGCACCGCCTTCTTTGCTGGAGAGCTGCGTACATGGCAGGTCATCCTGCCCGGCTTTGGAACACTGGAAGGCCCGTTTCACCTGTCTGCATTGGAATACTCCGGCGACTACCGATCTGAAGTTACCTTTGAGATCTCGCTGGAATCCGCCGGTGCTCTCACGTTCACCCCGCTAACCTGAGGAGTACAGGATGCCACCTAAAACCTATGGCAGAGGTGTTAATCGCAGGCGCGGTGAAGTCCTCGCAGACCTTGGCGGTCAAAAGCACATTCTTGTGCTCACACTCGGGGCTCTGGCAGAGCTGGAAGACGCGCTCAGCTGCAGCACATTACAGCAGCTGACCGAGCGGTTTTCCTCTGGGAAGCTGAGTGCTGCCGACATCATCAAAGTGCTCGGTGCAGGCCTTCGCGGGGGTGGACTTATCATTGAGAACGAAGAGGTTGCAGAGCTCTCCCATGAAGGCGGCGTTGCAGCCCTTGCCAAGCTGGCAGGGGAACTGCTGGTCGCCACGTTCTCTCCACCTCAGCAGTCTCAATCGTGAAGCCCGGGCAATCTGAAAACCAGCCTGTGCCTTGGCATGACCTGATGCACAAAGCCTGCCGGGAGCTTGGCTGGTCACCGCGCACCTTCTGGCAATCAACACTGGTTGAGCTGGAAATGGCTTTCACCCCACCGGGAAACCGTAATGCCCGCACGATCACACGAGGTGTACTGGAAGGGCTGCTGGCCCAGTTCCCAGACAAAGAGGATCAACAAACACCATGACCGATAGTTTTAATGAACCGCTGAACGTAGAAGACGCGCGTGAGCTGGAAACAACCATGCAGGAGGTCAACACCCTTGCCAAAGAATTCTCTTCAGAGCTTGGCAAAGGTCTGCAAAGTGCAGTCACCTCTGGCAAAGACCTGCAATCGATCCTCTCACAAGTCGGGCTCAACATGTCCAGCTCTGCTCTCAACAGTGCTTTAAAGCCGCTTGAAAACCTGCTTTCTGCTGGAATCTCATCAGCCATTGGCAATGTGGCTGGCGTAACGCCCTTTGCAAAAGGTGGTGTGGTTTCCAGTCCAACCATGTTTGCGGCGGGCAATACAGGCTTGGGGGTGATGGGAGAGGCGGGGGCAGAGGCTATCCTGCCTTTGCAGCGCGGCAACGATGGTCGTCTGGGTGTTGCCATGAATGCGAGCAACACGCAGCCCAGCGTCACAATAAATGTGGCGACACAGGATGTGCGCAGCTTTGAAAGATCTCAGGGGCAGATTGCGATGATAATGGCCCGCGCCACCGGACGGGGGCGACGCGGGCTATGACGTCGGCATTGAAGAGGAGGGACTCAAGGACCGACGTGGCTTTGCTACCGGACGGTGGTAGCAAACTTTTTGGAAAAGACCGTTGCTTTGCAAAGAGGGAGGAGCATCGACAACGGGTCTACGCAAATCACGCAGATAACTTTCCCATATCAAATCTATTAGATGCTTCGCGGGCGCCCAGCCTTGAGCCAAGTCAAACAGGAGGGTGAAATGCAACCATGTTTTGTTGATGAATCATTCCCACTTGGAATTTCCCTAGGGGCTTCTGTCAGAGTAGAAAAACGCAGTCAGGTCACAAGGTTACTCAATGGCGCCGAAACCCGCAACGCCATCTGGAAGGGAACGCGACGGCATTTTGATGTGGGGACCGGATTGCGCAGCTCAGCAGACCTGCAACGAGTACTCTCCTTCTTCGAAAAAGTGGGTGGTCGCCTCTGCGGATTCCGGTTTCGTGACCCCATGGACCATAAATCCTGCAGCTTTGACGCAACTCCATCTGCAACCGATGTCGCAATCGGAACAGGCGACGGGACAACAACGACGTTCCAGCTCATCAAGCAAGTGGGTGCTGCAAGCGTCACCTGGCAGCGTAGGATCACGAAACCAGTGGCCGGAACCGTGTCTGTTGCAGTCGCTGGTCAACTGAAAACCGTCGGCAGCGATGTGCTGCTCGATCCGTTAACAGGCATCCTGGAATTTCAAGCAGGCCACATTCCCTCAAACGATCAGGCGATCACGGCGGGCTTCCTGTTCGACACACCCACGCGCTTTGAAAGCGACCAACTGGAAATCAACCTCCTGCACTTCGAAGCGGGGCAGGTGCCGTCCATCCCACTCGTCGAACTTCTCATCTGAAACCAACTCCGCGAGCAAATCCATGTTCAATGCTGCTTTGAAAGAACACCTGACCGGTGAGGGCACAAGCGTGGCCTACTGCTGGCGCTTAACCGCCCCATCTGGCCTCAGCCTAGGTTTCACCACCCACGACCACCCCATTACATTGCTTGGCAAATCCTATGAGACCGGCATAGGGCTGGATGGCACGCAGGCCATGGCTCAATCTGACTTTCAGGCCGGGCAGGAAGAAGCGCTGGGCTTCCTTTCGTCCGACAGCTTGAGCGAAAAGGAGTTGAGTGCGGGCCTCTGGGACAATGCCGAAGTTGAGGTCTATCTGGTCAACTGGCAAAATCCAGAACAACACCAGTTGCTCCGGCGCGGCTCTCTTGGCGAAATCACAAGAGATGCCGATGTTTTCCGTGCTGAGTTCCGCTCATTGGCCGCCAAACTTTCCGAGCCCAAAGGCCGGCAACTCTCCCACCAATGTCATGCAGATCTGGGAGATACCAACTGCGGGATCAATCTGGACGTCGCTGCCTACTCAAGACAGGTGAGTATCACAGGCAAAGAAGACGGCAATCGGTTGGTCATCGAAGGCAACACCGATATCGGCACAGACTGGTGGTCCTTCGGCAAGCTCACCTTTCTGTCCGGCCCCTACGCCAATCAACCCCTGCGCATAGCCAGTCACCTCATAGAACAAGGCAAGCACAAGCTCACGCTCTGGGCACCCTTGTTATTGGAGCAAACTTATCCGGTATCCGCGTCCGTTTCCGCAGGCTGCGATAAAGGCTGGGGCAGCTGCCAGACGAAGTTCCAAAACACCGAGAACTTCCGAGGCTTTCCTCATATGCCGGGCAATGACTTCATCCTTGCCGGACCTGAAAGCCAATCTGCCGCCAACAACGGCGAAAAGCTGGTGGGGTGATCATGCAGCAGTCTTCCCACACCCTCCTGAGAGAAGCGCGGAGCTGGGTTGGAACGCCTTACCAGCATCAGGCCACAACCAAAGGTGCCGGCTGCGATTGTCTTGGCTTTATCCGAGGCCTCTATCGCTTTTTGCATCATTCTGAGCCTCCCGTTCCTGCCAGTTACGCACCAGAATGGGCAGAGCTGAAAGGCGAGGACCAGTTGCTCAATGCTGCGCACCAGTATCTGAACGAGGTGCAAGGGTCTTTGCAACAGCCAAAGCCAGCGGAAATCATTCTGTTTCGCTGGGCACCGCAGTCTCCCTGCAAACATCTCGGTTTCATGACCAGCAAAGACCGCTTCATCCATGCCTACGAGGCGGTGGGAGTGGTTGAAAGCCCACTGGTACCCATGTGGCGCAACAAGATTGCAGCGCGTTTTTCATTCTTCTCAAGTCAGTGATCCGGAAAGGACAGGACCATGGCAACAATGGTGCTATCAAGTGTTGGTGCAGCCGTTGGCGGCGCAGTCGGTGGCCCTTTCGGTGCCATAATCGGACAAACACTGGGGGCTCTTGGTGGAGCGTGGATCGATCAGCAGATCTTGGGTGAAAACAGAGAGCTTTCTGTCGGCAAGCTAGGCGACCTGCAATTACAAACCGCAGCTGAAGGCGCATCTCTTCCCTTTGTCTATGGCCGTGTCCGCGTGACTGGCAACATCATCTGGGCAACGCGGCTGGAAGAGGTGGTCTCCGAAGGAAAGCAGGGCGGAAAATCCACTGGCTCATCGACCAGTATCACCAGCCACAGCTACTTCGCCAACTTCGCCGTGGCCCTTTGTGAAGGTCCTATCACCGCAGTGCGCCGTGTCTGGGCCAACGGTAAGGAGCTGGACACCAGCGCAATTAACATGAGGGTGTATCTGGGGGCAGAAGATCAACCACCTGACCCACTGATAGAAGCCAAGCAAGGCACTGCACCAGCCTATAAAGGCACCGCTTACGTGGTGTTCGAACGTCTCCCGCTGGCTGAGTTCGGTAACCGCATCCCTCAACTCGCCTTTGAAGCACTCCGCTCCATTGAACCACTGGAACAGCAGATCAAGGCGGTCACACTCATCCCCGGAGCAGGTGAGTTTGCTTACCACCCGCAGGAAGTCATCGAGGAGTTAACTCCCGGCAACACCCGGAGCGTCAACCGCCATGGCAAGGGAGAGGAAACCGATCTGGTCCGCTCTTTGGATGAGCTTCAGGCCCTCTGCCCCAACCTGAAAAGCGTTGCGCTCGTTGTCGCCTGGTTTGGCGATGACCTACGCGCTTCCCAGTGCACCATTCAGCCCAAAGTAACCTACCAGACCACAAAGCACTTACCTGAGGACTGGAGCGTTGCAGGCCTGACCCGCGCTGAAGCACAAGAGGTCTCCCGCATCAATGACAGACCTGCCTATGGTGGCACGCCCTCCGATGTTTCCGTTACAGAAGCCATCAAGGAACTAAAGCGTCGCGGCCTTGCCGTCATGTTCTACCCGTTCGTGATGATGGACATCCGCGATGGCAATCAGCTGCCCGACCCATATGGCGCAACCAATCAATCCAGCTTCCCCTGGCGCGGACGCATCACTTCTGACATCGCAGCAGGACAACCCGGAACGCAGCAGGGAACCAGCGCAGTTACGCCTCAGATAGACGCTTTTGTCGGCTTAGGCAGTGACTGGCGGTTCCGCCGTTTCATCCTGCACTATGCCAATTTGGTAAAAGAGGCCGGTGGTGTGGAAGCGTTTCTCATCGGCTCAGAAATGCGCGGTCTCACCCAATGTTGGGCAGGCAGCGGCACGTTTCCTTTCGTTGATCACCTGAAAACACTGGTCACTGAGGTCCGCCAGATTGTCGGCGACCAGACTAAACTTTCCTACGCAGCCGACTGGAGTGAATACGCGGGCCACACCCCTCAATCCGGTGACCTGCGATTTCCTCTGGACCCGCTCTGGGCGCATGCTGACATCAATTTTGTCGGCATCGATAACTACCTGCCACTATCGGACTTGCGTCAGAACGATGACCCGCAAACAGCTTACAACCTCAAGAACCTTCGGGAGGGAGTAGCCTCCGGCGAATATTACGACTGGTATTATGCCAATGACACAGACCGAGCTGAAAAAAACCGCAGCCCGATTACAGACGGAGCCTACAACAAGCCATGGGTGTTCCGGCAAAAAGACCTTAAGAACTGGTGGCAAAACCAGCACTTCGAACGTGTTGCAAGTGCTGAACAAAACACGCCAACCCCCTGGGTACCGCAATCCAAACCCATCTGGTTCACCGAACTCGGCTTTCCTGCTGTAGACAAAGGAACGAACCAGCCCAATGTCTTCGTGGACCCCAAGTCTGCTGAAAGCGCATTACCGCATTTCTCTAATGGGCAGCAGGATGACCTTGTCCAGCGTCGCGCGCTGGAAGCAAGCCTCAGTTATTGGGGAACAGACCATCCGGACTGGGCGCAGGGCGACAATCCAGCCTCAAGCGCTTACGCAGGTACGATGGTCGATGCGGACAACTCCTTCCTCTGGACATGGGATGCCCGCCCGTTCCCCGAGTTCCCGACATATTCTGATGTCTGGGCAGATGGCCAGAATTGGCAGCTCGGCCATTGGCTGACAGGTCGTCTCGGCGCAACCTCTCTCTCAGGCCTCATCCGTGCCATGCGTGATGATTTTGGACACACACAAGAGCTGACAGAGATCGCTGAACTGGGCGAAACCCTCGAAGGTCTGATCGTGACAGGCCCAACGTCCTTACGCTCTGCGCTTTCTCCCGTCCTGCAACTCGCCGGAGGCATCGCCGTTGATCGCGGAACCCATCTGGCCATCCTCCCCAAATACGCCAAGGCCACAGATTATGGAAAACTGAGCCTTGCTGACCTGCTGGAAGCTGAAGAGGAGGAGGGCTACATCTCCATCAGCCGCAATGATGGTAGCGACCTGCCAGCTGAACTCCGACTGCGGGGAATGGACCTCAATAACAATTATGAGCCTCTCGTCGTCTCCTCCCGCCGTCTGGAAGGCATGGACAGGCGCACCTCCAATATCCAGCTCCCCATCACAGCTTCGCTCTCCTCAGCCAAAAAGCTGGTTCAAAAAATGCACCAGAGCGTGTGGCTGGATCGGGAGGCCCTTCAGTTTAAACTTGCTCTGAGTAAAATTGCTCTGAGACCGGGGGATGTGCTTGAACTTCCCGGCGAGCTTCTGGGTGATGGCACCACTTCCGTTCAGTGCCGGATTGATCAGATCTCATCTGGTGCTCATCTGGACGTTCAGGCCATACGGCTCAACGGATATCCTAATATCGCTGCAGCAGTCACGGAGGGATCATCACAACGATCTTTCAACGACACCACCTCAGGTCCGCCAATTGTCAGCGTCTTGGATTTGCCAAGGTTCCACAGTGAGGGAGCGGATGATGGAAGCCCGGTGGTCGCTATCTACAATGCGAATTGGCCGAGTGCCTATCAGCTGTACAGCTCCAGCTCAGGTGAAGAATTCACACCGCTAGTGCAGGTGACAGAACCAGCCACCATGGGCATATTGCAAGAACCTCTCAGCCCCGGCCCACTTTGGCGATGGGATTTGGTCTCTCATATCACCGTAAAACTCTACGGAGGCCAGTTACAAAGCCGAAAGCAGCTCGACGTGATGTCAGGTGCAAATGCCTGTGCCATTCGCAAAAATGATGAGTGGGAAGTGATACAGTTCTGCAAGGCTGAACTGATTGCCCCCATGACTTACAAACTCACGCAGTTACTCAGAGGGCAATTGGGTACGGAGCATCTGGTTGCTTCGTCGAGTGAGGAGAACGCCGAATTTGTCCTTTTGGACCAATCCCTGCTGAAACTGCCATGGACCAGCGACAAAGCTGATGTTGCGCTCTCATATCGTGTCGTTCCAGCTAGCAAACCCCTGGGCTTTAAATGGGCAGTGAACACAAGCCATGCTGGAAAACAAAGCTCACTTAAACCATTCGCGCCCGTTCATCTGAGAGCAAGCCAAACAGATAATGGGGATTTGGAACTTAAATGGATTCGCAGAGCCAGATGGGAGGCGGACAGCTGGGCAACGCCAGATATTCCCCTCCAAGAGGATAAACTTCAGTTTTCGGTCACGCTTTATCGTCAGGATGGGGGCGAAAATGAACGAACAGCCTTGCGTGAATACGAGGCCACACAGGAAAGCCTGATAATCCCACAAAACGAGCTGCAATCGCTATTTGGAGCAGGTCAGCATCTGGTAGCCTGTGAAGTTGCTCAAAACTCAACGAAATTCGGTTTGGGGACAACTTCAGATTGCTTGTCGAGCGTAACACTTTAACAATTGCTTTTACCGGATTATTTGCAAACCAAGCCAAGAAACATCACAGACCCCAGAGAATCTGCTAGGTCTTTGTTTTGAAATATATAACACCTCGTTCATGTGAGGTTCAGCCAGCGCCGGTTAGAAGACGCCCTATGAGACACCAATTCCACAACCTCTTTTTTCGCTCATTGATGGCACTGGCTTTGGCGGCAACAGTTTTTACATGGTCTGCACCCGCGCAGGCCGCGTGTTTGTCCTCCAGCCAGACCAGACAAGCTGTTGCCAGCGGTCAGGCGCGGCCTTTGGGTTCGCTGCGGGTCAATGGGCAGATACTTTCAGCCAAACTCTGTGAGCGAGGAGGGGGATTGGTCTATGTGCTTTCCGTACTCAACAACGGCAACGTCTCACAAGTGACGCTGGATGCACGAACTGGGCGCCGGTTGAAATCGAGCTGAGAAGAACTCTGGATAGAGATTTTTCTGCCTGAATTTGAACGAATTTTGAAAGCGATATTAGGCTATACTGCGCATTCCTATCTGAAAAGTGGAAAACGGTTTTCAGATAGGAATGCGCAACTGAAAAATTAGAGCAGTCTGAACTGCTTTATGAGCCTGAGTGCTTGTGTGGGGTAGATCTTATGCGAATGTTGATCGTTGAAGATGATCGAGATTTGAACAGACAGCTGTCTGAAGCGTTGGAAGACGCCGGTTACGTTGTCGACAAAGCATATGATGGCGAGGAAGGCCATTTCCTCGGTGACACCGAACCCTATGATGCTGTCATCCTTGATCTTGGTTTGCCGCAGATGGATGGTCTCAGTGTGCTGGAACGTTGGCGCAGAGATGGTCATTCCATGCCAGTCCTTATCCTGACGGCTCGTGATCGTTGGAGCGATAAGGTTGCTGGCATTGATGCTGGCGCAGATGATTATGTTGCAAAGCCCTTCCACATGGAAGAAGTGCTGGCACGGGTGCGGGCACTGGTGCGCCGCGCAGCCGGTCTGGCTTCCAACGAGATTTCTATAGGCGACATTGTTCTGGACACCAAGGCAGGCAAAGTGACGAAAAACGGCATGTCCATAAAACTCACCTCTCACGAGTTCCGCCTGTTGTCTTACCTCATGCACCACAAAGGCCGTGTGATTTCCAGAACCGAATTGGTTGAACATCTGTACGATCAGGACTTTGACCGCGACTCCAACACCATTGAGGTGTTCGTAGGCCGATTGCGCAAGAAGTTTGGTAGTTCACTGATCGAGACCGTGCGTGGATTGGGCTACAGGCTACAGGAAGAAAATGCCTGATAAGAATAGCGCAGACACCAACAACTTGCAGGGGCCGGTCAACTGGAACCCCATCAGGTTCATTCGCAAGAAGCAACAGGCGTCATTGGCATGGCGTCTGATTTTTGTTGCGGGCCTGTGGGCTGTTGTCAGCCTTGTGGTTGCGGGTGCTATTCTTGTCGCTCTGTTTCGTGAGGCAGGTGAGAAAGCACTGGATGAGCGCCTTGAAGTCCACATGACAGCAATTGTCAGCGCCCTTGCTGCGGAAGGGGAGCAGAAGAACCCTGCATTAAGCCGTATCGGTGATCCACGGTTTAACATGCCACTGTCAGGGTGGTACTGGACCGTGCAACGCGGTGGCAAAGTTCTGTTTGAAAGCGAATCTCTTTTTGGTGACACGCTGCGCCTGCAAAACATGAAGGGCGAACTGGAACTCAAGCAAAATATCACTGGCCCAGCTGGTCGCGATCTGCGCCTCTTGCAAAAACGTATCCAGTTTGGTGGTCTCCAACCTGTAACAATTGCAGTTGCCGGAAGCACTCGAGAACTTGGTGAAAGTACCGCATCCTTTGCATGGCAAGCGGCGATCACGCTGGGCGTTCTCGGTCTTGGTCTTGTCGCCGCCATCTTCCTGCAGGTGCGCTTTGGCTTGCGGCCGCTAACAGAACTTCAGGAGAGCCTTGGTCGGGTTCGTCAGGGAAAAGAGGAAGCAGTTCAGGAAGATCTGCCCAAAGAGCTGAAACCGCTTGCTGTTGAACTCAATGCTCTCATCCACTCAAACAGAGAAGTAGTGGAACACTCCAGAACTCAGGTGGGAAATCTTGCTCATGCCCTGAAAACGCCTCTCTCTGTCATTACCAACGAGGCCAGAAGTTCAGATGAGCCGCTCGCTTTGAAGGTTTCAGAGCAAGCGGATCTTATGAGAGGGCAAGTTCAGCACTATCTGGAAAAGGCACGGATGGCGGCTCAGCGCCGGGTGATCGGTGTGTCGTGTGAAGCTGCACCTGTGGTGTCGCGCATGGCACGTGCGATGGAAAAAATCCATCGTGACAAAGAGCCTGAGATCACGGTTGATATGGATGAGACTCTGTTGTTCCGTGGTGAGCAGCAAGATCTGGAGGAAATCCTTGGGAACTTGTTGGATAACGCCTGCAAATGGTGTGATAAAAAAGTGTCAGTGGCGCTGAAAAGCAACAATTCCTCTGCGTCACTCATCGCTCTGATCGTAGAAGATGATGGCCCTGGATTGGGGGCTGAAGAGAAAAAACGTGCGCTGCGCAGAGGGCAAAGATTGGATGAAACCGTCCCTGGAACGGGTTTGGGTTTATCCATAATTGTTGACATTGCAGGTATTTACGGTGGTTCATTTGAACTTGGCGATAGCGAGTTAGGTGGATTGAAGGCAACGGTGATCTTGCCGTCTCTGACAATCTGATCTGTTTTGGGGCAGGGGTTGCATCTGTTTCAAACAGTCCTGATAGTAAGTGTAACTGTGTTTTAAGGGGTTGCTCCACGAAAGCGTTTTCAAGCTAATGACGCTGCTTTGGTTTGAGGCCTTACTGGAAGACCTTGGAAGGGACAAAGAGCCTTTCCTGAAAACGGATAAGTCGCAAAAGCGACAAAGAGGATGCATGTTGGTGCGAAACTGGAAAAAACTGATGGTCTTACCTGTCGTTGTTGGCGGTTTAGCCAGCTGTGCGACATCTGATCATGCCACCAGTGCTCAAACTGATGCCGAATCCTCATCTATTTTTGGTTTCTGGTCTTCTGACAGTGAGCAAAACGCAGCAGCTCAGGCTGCAATCGACAGCGCCACAGAAGGCGAGTTGAAGCAACTGCTCAGAAGCGGTGACCTCGACACCGTCTATAAAGCACAGAGCAAAGCGTTGAATGCATCTGATGCAGGCAACAAAGTTGTCTGGCGTAACCGATTCTCTGGTGCGCAAGGCACAGTTAAGTCTGGTCCTGTCTATTACGTGAATGACCGCCGCTGCCGCGATTTCCAACATACCATTGCGTATGATGAGAAAACGCAGCTGATCAAAGGTGCGGCCTGTAAGGACGGTGAGCGCTGGGCAGCGCTGAACTAGCCCAAAATCCCTCGCTATAAGCAGTTTTTGCAGAAGGAAACACACCTTTCGCATGCGGAAAAGGCTGCTTATCAAGATTTGATTAAGCAATTCCGCCGATAGTTTTGATCAACAAATACAATTTTAGCAGTTGTCGTCTGCTGCATGTTGTGAGGGTTGAGCGTGTATAAGCTCAATCAGTGTAAAGCTGAGTACCAGAGAGATTTGGATGCACGAGGTCAACCATAAAGCATTGCAAATGGAGAAGGTGTTAGGAGCCTTGTCTCAATCTGCTTTGCAGATGTTGGAACGGTCTGTCGATGATACCGTGCAAAGCGGAACATCTGTGCCAAATGCCGAACTCATGCTGCTCACTATTCGCAGGCTCCTTGGTGAAGCCTCCTACATTCCTGAGAATAAGCTGTCTCTGGATACGCCACTCAAGCGCGCAATTCTAAGCCCCCTTCAACCATTCCTCATTCAAATACCGCTGAGCACGCCACAACAAGGTCGGATCGATGCCACAGTAATGGAGCCGCTCTGGACCTACATGCGCCAGGTGCTTCTTTCTAATGAGTTTACCGAAGCGGTAGAGGCCTTGGAAGAGCTGTGTCAGCAACAAGATTTGCCCACGACCCACGAAACCATCCAGAAAGCACTCTATACATGCGCTGAAGGTCTCCGTCTGCGTTTGGTTGCTGCTGCAAAAAAAGAGCTGGAAGCAGCAGATCAAGACATTCAGATAAAGACAAAGCTTCGCCGCAAGGTTGGAGGTCATGTTAATTTTGATTTCCTCTGTGATGTTCTGGTGATCTTGGAAAGAGCGCCTGCATGGGAAAAGGTGATGGCAGACACTCCACCTTTTGCAGAAGACATTCTGTCCATGTCCTCCGGTAACAGTTTGCAAAACATGCGCACCCATATGGAGCAGCACAGAGCTGAGGCCAATTATCTTGCAGCGCTGTCATTCCTTCGTCTGGACGAAGCGCCTGTTGACCTCATTAAACTGGCTCAAACCCTCGCAGCTGTTCCTGCTCTGAAAGATGTTACGGGCACCCCTTATGCAGCCTTTATAGAGTTTGCTTTGTCCTCTTTGGAGCAAAGTGTGTCCGTCGTTGAAGGCTGGCGCATGGAAGAGGAGGCCATTGTTGGGCTTCCGGAAGCAGCCAACGCCTGCCTGCTGCATTTTGAGGAACTGGAAGAACTCAAAGGCTTCAGCGCTTGCGGTCAATGGAACCAGCGCGCTGTTCAGCTCAAAAACCGTTTGTGTATTCTGCTACGCGATGAACTGCGTAACCTCCCAGCACAACTGGAGGAGGCAATTGCTTCAGAAGCAAAACCTGACCTTGCAGATTTGCAGGGTGGTTATCGGCTGGAGCAGATTCAGCGCGCCTATCACAAATGTTTGAGGGGATTAAAACTCGCCAAGTTAGCGTCGCAATATGCAGGCGTGCTTGGCTTGAACGAGCTGCAAATCTCAACCAGAGATCATGTCGAACGTTTCATCGATCGCAACTCCGAGAAACTTTTGACAGCTCCCAAAGACGAGCAAAACGAGACTGAAAACCTTCCGAATTATGGCGAAATTTCGAGAAAATTGAGCCGTTTAATCTCGATGAGTGAGATCTCTCTGGAGCCGGAAGACACCGCGAACCTCATTCGCAGACAGAAGACTTACCTGAAAGATGCCGCCTAACCCCCTAGTAGTGCCTGCATCTTTTAGAAAATAAGTGCAACTTCATAGGTATTTTGTGGGTATATGGCTTGTGCGACTGCCCGTCGCAGGGGGGGAACTGTTGCCTTTCACATTTAGAACCTGTCTATTTAAGCCACTATGACATTCTGGTTAGTTCTCGCAATTTTGACGGCGGCGGTCGCATTGGCCGTACTCGTTCCATTGGCTCGCTCTCCCAAGGTTAGTCCTGATGAGCGCAATGATGAAGCTGTGTTTCGTGCCCAGCTCGAAGAAATACAAAAAGATCTTGAGCGCGGTGTAATCGCGCCGGACATGGCAGAAGCCGCCAAAATTGAAGTTTCGCGTCGCTTGTTAGCCGCGCACAAGCAAAACCAGGGAGACCATCAGTCAGCTCCCTCTAAAATGCGCATGCGCATTGTGCAGCTGACAGCGGTTCTTTTGGTACCTCTGGCAGCGCTAGGTATGTATTTACAATACGGTTCTCCGGAAATCCCTGACCAGCCACGCGCTGAGCGTCTGGCTGAAACCGCAGGGCAGGCTGATCTTGAAGTTCTGATTGCCAGGACTGAGGATCACCTCAAAGAAAACCCCAACGACGGACAGGGTTGGGCTGTAATCGCACCTGTTTACATGCGTACCAGCCAATTTGATAAGGCTCGCCGTGCCTATGCGCAGGCGTTGAGTCAGTTCCCTGAAAATCTCGATTTTATGGTTGGTTGGGCAGAAGCAAGCATTTTCGCAAATGAAGGACAAGTGTCCGATGAAGTTGAAAAGGTTTTGCGCCGGATCAACCTTGCTAAGCCTGAAATGCTGCAACCCTACTACTATCTGGCAATGGCTATGGGCCAGAAGGGTCAGATAAACGAAGCGCTGGCTGCCTGGAATGCTCTGTTGAAGACTGCAGATCAAAATGCTCCTTGGGTGGACGCAGCAAAAGCACAGCGTGATGAACTGATCGCACGAGGCGCTGTTGTATCTGGTGAGGCTGAGGCAATCCCGGCGCTTGGACAGCCAGCTGGACCTTCTGCTGAAGAAGTTGAAGCAGCAGCTGAGATGAGTGCAGAAGATCGCAATGAAATGATCAACCAGATGGTTGTGCAGTTGGATGAACGCCTTAATGAACAAGGTGGTTCTGTTTCCGAGTGGGGACGCCTGATACAGGCCCGCATTATTCTCGGGGAGCAAGTGGAGGCCGCAAAAGCAGTCGCCCGCGCAAAGCAAAACCTGAAGGACGATGCGGTAGCACTGGAACAGATCAACCAACTGGCCGCGAGCCTGAATTTGAGCCCTGCCAAATAAGGCAGGGGTTGCGTATCTTTGATGAATGCCAAGCGGTTTTCGGAAATAAGATATGCCTAGGACAAAGAGATAGAGCTTCTTTTGATGTTCTATTGAGCTGCAGAATACAAACGCCGTAAGGCATTAGTTGGCAACGTATCTACGGAACTGCGAGTATGACACGTAAACAAAAAAGACTCGGGCTTATTGGTCTTGCGGGATTGGTGCTGGGGTCAGCTGTCGGCTTGGTTCTTTATGGACTCTCCAGCAGCGTGACTTATTTCCAGAGCCCAAGCGACATCGCTGAGCAGCAAGTTGAAGTTGGGCAACGCATCCGTCTTGGCGGTTTGGTTGAAGATGACTCTCTTGATAAGAGCCGGGGCTCAGTGATCCTCTTCCGTGTAACCGATCAGGCAGAAGCTATTCCGGTTTCTTACAAGGGCATTTTGCCAGATCTGTTCCGTGAAGGGCAGGGCATCATCGCTGAAGGCCACATGGACGAGAAGGGTGTTTTCATTGCAGACACAGTTCTGGCCAAGCATGATGAAAGCTATATGCCAAAAGAGGTCTACGAGACCTTGAAGGAAGATGGCCACTGGATGGAAGAGGAACAGGCCGCCTCCGCAGAGCAAAGCACCAAAGTAAACTAAAAAGTAAAATCAACCGGCTCTGCCCAAAAGGGCCGGTTATCCAGCGCCAAATGGATACTAGGATATCGTAATGATAATTGAACTTGGCCACTATGCACTCATTCTGGCATTGGTAGTCGCGGCTGTTCAGTCGGTCTTTCCAGTGTGGGGTGCAGTGAATTCAGACCACCGTCTGATGGGGATGGCACCTGGCCTTGCCGTACTCATGTTCCTTTTGACTTGCGTCGCCTTTGCCGCATTGACCTGGGCATACCTGAACTCAGACTTCTCGCTTCTGAATACCTATCAGAACTCTCACAGCGACAAGCCGCTGGTCTATAAGATCTCCGGTGTGTGGGGCAACCACGAAGGCTCTATCCTTCTCTGGGTGCTTATTCTGGTGTTGTTCGGTGCACTGGTTGCAGTGTTTTCACGCAACATTCCACAGCGCCTCCGGGCTGCTACTCTTGGCGCTCAGGGCTGGGTTTCCTTTGCATTCCTGCTCTTCGTCATTGTTGCATCAAACCCGTTCACCCGTATCAGCCCTGCACCGTTGCAAGGCTCGGGCCTCAACCCAATGCTGCAGGATGTCGGCTTGGCGATCCATCCGCCAATTCTTTACATTGGCTACGTTGGCTTCTCCATCGTGTTCGCGTTTGCTGCAGCTGCGCTCATTCTTGGCAAACTTGATGCCGCCTGGGCACGTTGGGTACGTCCTTGGATCCTCGTAAGCTGGATCTTCCTGACCCTCGGCATCGCAATGGGTTCTTACTGGGCTTACTACGAACTCGGCTGGGGTGGCTGGTGGTTCTGGGATCCGGTCGAAAACGCATCTTTCATGCCATGGCTCACCGGTACAGCGCTACTTCACTCCGCAATCGTAATGGAACGTCGGGATGCTCTGAAGGTTTGGACTGTTTTCCTCGCACTGCTGACATTTTCTTTGTCGCTGCTGGGTACCTTCCTCGTCCGTTCAGGTGTTCTCACCTCCGTACACGCATTCGCAGTTGATCCGGCACGTGGTCTCTTTATCCTTGCGATCCTGCTGATCTTTGTCGGTGGATCACTCACACTGTTTGCATGGCGCGCACCATTGCTTCGTCAAGGTGGCCTGTTTGCACCAATCAGCCGCGAAGGTTCGCTGGTGCTGAACAACCTGTTCCTGACAACAGCCTGTGCCGCGGTCTTTGTTGGTACGCTTTACCCACTTGTTCTGGAAGCCTTCTCTGGCGACAAGATCTCCGTGGGTGCGCCATTCTTCAACCTGACATTCGGCCCAATCATGGTGCCAGTACTGATCCTGATGCCATTTGGTCAGCTTTTGGCATGGAAGCGTGGTGATGCGTGGGGTGTGGCCCAACGATTGACCTCCGCTTTTGTGATCGCAATGCTAGCGACTTTCGGCCTGATCTGGTTCATGGGCGTCAGCACAACAAGCATTATGACAGCGCTTGGCTTCGGTTTGGCATTCTGGGCGATCTTTGGTTCCCTTTGGGAAATCGTTGAACGTTCTCAGCTGTTCAAAATTGGCTTTGGTCGTTCCATGGCCCGTATCAAAGGCTTTGCACCAACTGTCTGGTCTACTGTGCTGGGCCATGCTGGTCTTGGGATTACCGTTCTGGGTATTGTGACAACAATGGCGTTCGAATCTGAACGCGTTGAAGTGATGCGCCCAGGCGATACGCTGGAACAGAACGGTTACAATGTGACCTATGAGAAGAGCTGGACCCAAAATGGTCCGAACTATCAGGAGATGGTCTCCCAGTATACTCTTCGCAAAGGTGGCAATGTCGTCGGTATCATGGAGCCATCCAAGCGTGCTTATAATGCCAGCGGAATGCCAATGAGTGAAACATCCATTGCGACCTTCGGCTTCTCGCAGGTGTACTTTGCAACGGGTGACTCTGACGCAAATGGTGGTATTGTTACGCGCATCTACTTCAAACCGCTGATCACGCTGATCTGGATTGGTACTCTGCTTATGTCTCTGGGTGGTTGTATTGCCCTCTTTGATCGTCGCCTGCGTGTTGGTGCTCCTGTTTCAGCCCGCAAGCGCAAAGGCGTAGCAGGCGGTGTTGCAACAGCAACCCCAACTCCGGCGGAGTAATGACCATGAAGATGAAGTTCGTACTGGTATTGATCTCTTCTGTTCTTCTGGGAGCTCCAGCTGCTTATGCAGTCAACCCGGATGAAGTCTTGAAAGATCCTGTTCTGGAAGAACGTGCACGCGAAATTTCCAAGGAAGTGCGCTGCGTGGTCTGCCAGAACCAGTCTATCGACGACTCCAACGCTAAACTGGCGAAGGATCTACGCCTGCTGGTGCGTGAGCGACTGGTGGAAGGGGACAGTGACAAGGAAGTCATGGACTATCTTGTTGACCGCTATGGTGAGTTTGTCCTTCTCAAACCGCGCTTTGCGTTCCACACCCTGTTTTTGTGGGGCGGCGGACCTCTCGCATTGCTGCTTGGAGGCTTTTTCCTGTGGCGTACATCGCGAAAGAAAAAGCATGCACCGCTGAAGAGCAGTACAGCGGGTGTCAAGCCGCTCTCGGATGAAGAGCAGGCCGAACTCGACAAGCTCATGTCTTCTAAATAAGACCAATAACAGAGCCCCGCAGACATGGTTTGCGGGGCTCACGTTTAATCACATCTTCTTGCAACCAGTTGAATTGTAAAGACGCCTGTAAGCGCGCACTAGATACCTGTCTCTTAATATATATTCCGAATGTGCCAGCTGCGCAGGAAATGACAGGAACAGTTCAAATGGCAAACGATCCCATTAAATTGGAATTTGAAGGCTCTCAGGGAGCGCATCTTGCAGCGCGTCTGGACACACCAGATGGTGAACCAAAGGCCTATGCCCTGTTCGCCCATTGCTTCACTTGTTCCAAGGATCTTTCCGCAGCACGACGCATTGCATCTGCTTTGACCAAAGACGGGATTGCTGTTCTGCGCTTTGACTTCACTGGTCTTGGCAACAGCGGCGGCGACTTTGCCTCCACCAATTTCTCATCAAACCTTCAGGATCTTGTTCGCGCCGCTGATTACCTGCGGGAGCATTATGAGGCACCAAAGCTGCTTGTAGGGCATTCTCTGGGCGGCGCAGCTGTGCTAGCAGCAGCCTCTGAGGTGCCAGAGGTAAAAGCGGTTGCCACAATCGGTGCACCAGCCTCAGCAGATCATGTGATTCATAACTTCGGAGCTTCCCTTGATGAGATAAAAGAGGAGGGCGAAGCCACCGTCCAGCTCGGTGAACGACCGTTTAAGATTAAACGCCAGTTTATCGAAGATCTTGAAGCGCAGGACGTTCGGACGCGCGTTGCTGTGCTGAAAAAGGCAGTGTTGGTTCTTCACTCGCCAATTGATGCCACGGTTGGCATTGAAAATGCTGCTCAGATCTTTGAGGCAGCGAAGCATCCGAAATCATTTGTGTCTTTGGATGATGCCGATCACCTGCTGTTTAAATACAAAGATGCAGATTATGCAGCACGCGTGATTGCAGCATGGGCAAGCCGCTACATGCAGGGCTAACAAAAGACTGGTGGGAGCAACTACGAAGTTTTCCCATCATTACAGAAGATTAATGTGGCAGATAGGTGTTTGTAAGGTTCGCTCTGGCATAGTCATTCTCAACGAAATGCAAAAGCCCGTTTTCCCCAGTTGGGCTGAGATTGACTAAATGGAGTTGAGCCAAATGAAGTTGACCAAGAACGCAAGTTCCAACGTTGTTTCCCTGTCTGCTGCAAAAACCACTTCTAAACGTCGTTCCCGTCTTCTCAATGGCGCCATGGCACTGGCAATTGCAGGTGCAATGGTTGCTCCGCTGACACTTGTTCCGGCAACCGCTCAAGCCGAGCCTGTCCGCGTAAACGCGCCAGCAATGCCGAGCTTTGTTGGTTTGGTCGAAGCCGTTCAGCCAACAGTTGTTTCCGTTCGTGTGCGCTCTGAGGTTAAAGAGAATGATCGTCTGGCGGGCATCCCTCCAATGTTCCGCGATATGCCGGATGATCATCCACTGCAGAAATTCTTCCGCGAGTTTGGTGGTCCAGGTGGTGAGCAAAAAAAGAAAGCCCCACCACGCAAGCGCTTCGATCAATCTCAAGGGTCCGGCTTCTTCATCTCTGATGATGGCTATGTAGTGACCAACGAACACGTGGTTGAAGGTGGAACTGAGTTCACAATCGTAACCAGTGAAGGCGAGGAACTGGAAGCCTCATTGGTTGGTTCCGACAAGCGTTCTGATCTGGCTCTCCTGAAAGTGGAAAGCGAAGAAAAGTTTGAATACGTCGCCTTTACAGATGATGCACCACTGGTTGGAGAATGGGTCGTCGCAGTTGGCAACCCGTTCGGTCTGGGTGGCACTGTAACGGCTGGCATCGTCTCCGCTCGTGGTCGTGACATCGGCGCTGGCATCTATGATGATTTCCTCCAGATTGATGCTTCTGTGAACCGTGGTAACTCCGGTGGTCCTGCATTCAACGTGAAGGGTGAAGTGGTCGGCGTAAACTCTGCGATTGTGTCTCCAAGCGGTGGCAACGTGGGCATCGCATTTGCGATCCCGGCACAGACTGCAAAAAAGATCATCTCTGACCTGAAAGAAGACGGCGCAGTTACTCGCGGCTGGCTTGGCGTTCAGATCCAGCCTGTTACCAAGGACATTGCTGAATCCCTCGGTCTTGAAAACGAAAACGGCACGCTGGTTGCCGAAGTTCAGGGCGATACCCCTGCAAAAGCTGCAGGTTTCCAGGCTGGTGACATCATCCTCAAGGTAGATGGTGAAGAAGTGAACGGCCCACGTGAACTGGCAAAGGTCATCGCCGGATACTCACCAAACACCGAAGTCAAGATCGAATACTGGCGCAATGGTGAAATCGACACCGCGACTGTGAAGCTCGGCACTATTCCTGAAGAGAAAAAACAAGCCTCAGTGAGCAAAAGCAAGGATGCGAATACCGCATTGGTAGACAGCCTAGGTCTGGAACTGGCAACTGCTGAACAGGCAGGTGTTGATGAAGAAGGCGTTGTTGTCACCAAAGTAGATCCAGATGGACCTGCTGCTGACAAAGGCCTCGCACCTGGTGCGATCATCACCGAAGTTGCTGGTGTTAAAGTTGAAACCCCAACCGATGTTGCAGAACAGGTTGAAACAGCACGTGAACAGGGACGTAAGGCAGTTCTGCTGCGTGTCACCCGTGGTGAGAACACACTCTTTGTAGCGATCCCGCTGGAAAAGGGTGAAGAATAAGCCACTTACAAGAATGCGGATCACGAGAAACGCCCCTCTCGTGATCCCTCGTCGAAACACCAAGGATACCCTCACAGGTGTTTCGGTTGTTTGAGGGGCTGATAGCAAGGGTAGCCCTCTACTTGATGTCAGTCCTAAAAACCAATGCTGGAAGAAAAGGCAGGGACCTTATCATCTGCCAACTTCACCTATAAAACTTATGCAAATGCTGACGGTTACCCCCAACAGCATTTGCTTTTTTTTATCGTTTCCCGTCAATGTGAGGAAACGAACAATGCCTTGCTCTGGGAAATGAAAAAATGAGAATCTTGATTATTGAAGATGATCGGGAAGCGGCAGACTATCTGCTCAAAGCACTGAAGGAAGCAGGGCACTCACCTGATCACGCAGACAATGGCGAAGACGGACTTGAGCTGGCAATCTCCAACACGTGGGATGTGCTCGTCGTTGATCGCATGCTGCCCAAACGCGATGGCCTCTCCATCATCGAAACACTGCGCGCCTCTGGTGATGAAACGCCTGTATTGATCCTCTCAGCGCTCTCGCAAGTAGATGATCGTGTGACCGGTCTGCGCGCAGGTGGAGATGACTACCTCTCAAAACCCTACGCCTTTTCTGAACTGCTCGCCCGCGTTGAAGTGCTGAGCCGCCGTAAAGCTGGCCCACAAGTTGAAACCAAGTTGCAAGTTGCTGATCTTGTTCTGGATCGCCTCGCGCACTCTGTTAGCCGTGCTGGACAGGAGATTGTGCTGCAGCCCCGCGAGTTCCGCCTTCTTGAATACCTCATGAAGCATGCTGGACAGGTGGTGACCCGCACCATGTTGCTGGAAAACGTCTGGGACTATCATTTCGATCCGCAGACCAACGTGATCGACGTTCACATCTCAAGGCTTCGGTCAAAAATCGACAAAGGGTTCGATTTCCCGTTGCTTCATACTGTTCGTGGTGCTGGGTATTCCATCCGTGACAGCTCTAACTAGAATCCTCTCAACCACAGCCTTCAAGCTGGCCGCAATCTATCTGACGTCGTTTACGGCGCTCTCTGTGTTTCTGTTCATCTTCATCTCGCAGAACACCGATGACCTGATGAATAAACAGGTGGTGCAGACGGTTGATGCAGAAATTCAGGGCCTTGCCGAACAATATGCACAAAACGGTATCAACGGGCTCGTCGTTGGTGTGGAGCGCCGTGTCCGAAGCCCCAACTCAAACCTCTATCTCATTCTGGACTACTCTGGAAACGTCATTACGGGCAACATCGCCTATCTGCCTGAGAAAGTTCTCTCAGTGTCCGATGGCCGAATTCAGTTTGTCTCCTACACACCACTAGGGTTTGCTGAGACGGACCAGAACAAAGCCAAAGCGATCGTCCGCATCTTCGAATTGCCCGGCAACTTCAAGCTGCTGGTCGGACGTGATCTTGAAGATCAGGTCCATCTTAAAAGCTTGCTCGGTGACGCTTTGACCCTCTGGCTGGTCGGGATGGTTGTTCTGGCTGGTATCACGTGGTTCTTCCTCAATCGCCGTATCCTGAAACGCATCGATAACCTTTCCATGAGCTCACGCCTGATTATGGAAGGTGATCTTGCCGGTCGCCTCGATGTGACTGGTAACGGAGATGAGTTCGACCGTCTGGCCAGCAACCTCAATGTTATGCTGGATCGTATTGAAGAGCTGATGAAGGGCCTTAAGGAAGTCTCCGACAATATTGCCCATGATCTCAAAACACCGCTCACACGTATGCGTGGGCGCGTGGAAGCTGCGCTGCGGCAAGATTTGAGTGAAAATGAAGGCCGCGAATGTCTGGAAGAGACACTGGTTGAGACCGATGAGCTGATCAACACTTTCAACGCACTGCTGCGCATCGCACGTGTAGAAGCTGGTTCCACTGGAGCTGAGCTGCAATCAATCAAGCTGGGCAACATCGTCAAGGACGTGTGCGAACTTTATGAGCCCGTTGCCGAAGATGATGGTGTTGAGTTCTCTGTCTCACTGGAAGATGAGCCTGTCATCGAAGGTGATCGGGAGTTATTGGCGCAAGCTCTCGCAAACTTGATAGAAAATGCTCTCAAATACGGTCGCCCAACCGAAGAGAATGTCAAACCCACAATCAAAGTCGTACTGTCTGGAAATGATGAGCAGGCTATACTCAGCATAGAAGATAATGGTGCTGGTATTGCTGCTGCTGATCGTGAGCGGGTGTGTAATCGCTTCGTTCGGCTTGATAGCTCTCGCCATGCACCGGGTTCTGGGCTTGGATTGTCACTTATCAAGGCGGTGGTAACTCTCCATCATGGAGAATTGCAGCTAACATCGGCTGGGACAGCAGATGATTCTGAAAGTGATAAGCAATCTGGCCTGCGTGCCCGGATTGTTCTGCCCTTAAACAAAGGGCAAAGAGGTGAGGGAGAGGGCAACGAAGCATGGGACAAGGCTCGGAAGAAGAACGCCACCAGCTAAAAAGCAGCATTCTGAAGCGCGAACATCGTGAAGGAGCTCTTGCTCCTTTATTTGAGCGCTTGGAACGCCAGCCCATCTGTGCAGATGATGATCTGGGTGATCGGCACCTGAAAGATCTTATTGAGAAGCTGGAACGAAAAGATCTCATTTCTGAGTTTGAACAGCTCTGTCAGGGTGCTCCCCATCTGCGCAGCTTTGTTAAAGGCTTCATGGTCAGTGCGCCATTCCTGCGTGAGACCATGTTGCGCGATGTTCAACGCTTCCTGCGTATTTTGAATACACCGCCGGAAGAGACCATTGCGATCCTCTTACAGGACTGCCTGAATGCCCGCCCTGAAAGCGAAGCTGCACTTATGCAGTCGCTGCGTCTGGCAAAACAGGAAATGGCTCTCACGGTTGCGCTGGCGGATATTGCAGGTGCATGGCCGCTGGAAAATGTAACGGGTGCTCTCACCAAGTTTGCAGATGCATCATTGACCGCCTGCCTACGCTTCTGCCTTCGTGAGCTTGAAGTCAGAGGCAAATTTATTCCGGTTGATCATGATGAACCGGAAAAAGAGGCAGGCTTCTTCATTCTGGCCATGGGCAAGCACGGCGCGGGTGAACTTAATTACTCCTCTGACATCGATCTGATCGTTCTTTATGATCCTGAGCGTAGCCGCCTGATTGGTGGTGCAGAAGCGCCTGTTGAATTCGTCCGTATCACCCGCCGTCTGGTGAAGCTCATGAACGAGCGTACCGGGGATGGATATGTTTTCAGAACCGACTTGCGCTTACGACCAGATCCAGGAGCAACGCCGCTGGCAATCTCTGTTCCTGCAGCGCTGGTCTATTATGAAAGCCTGGGCCAGAACTGGGAACGTGCAGCGCTCATCAAAGCACGCCCATGTGCAGGCGATATTGAAGCCGGTGAGATCTTCCTTGAAGAAATACGCCCATTCGTCTGGCGCAAATATTTGGACTATGCCGCCATTTCAGATGTGCACTCCATCAAACGCCAAATCCATGCTCACAAAGGCTTCAGCAAAATCACAGTTGCTGGTCATAACGTAAAGCTGGGACGAGGTGGCATTCGTGAAGTTGAGTTTTTCGCGCAGACCCAGCAGCTGATCGCAGGTGGCCGCAACCCGCAACTACGCGACCGGCGAACACTGATCACACTGGCAAGACTGGCTGATTGTGGCTGGATCGATCAATCCGCGGCAGAAGATATGGAAGAAGCCTATCGCTACCTGCGCGAGGTTGAGCATCGCATTCAGATGATCAACGATGAGCAGACCCACATCCTGCCTAAGGATGAAGAGGCATTAGCACGTGTCTATCACCTTATGGGCATTCAAGGCCGTTCTGAGTTTGCTGACACGATCCGCTCTAAGTTTGAGTTGGTGCAAAAGCACTACTCAGGCTTGTTTGAGCATGAGCCAGATCTGGCAACCAACCTTGGCAATTTGGTCTTCACAGGAGATGATGAGGACCCCAATACGCTGGAAACTCTCAGCCAGCTTGGCTTCCAAAGGCCTGTTGATGCAATCCGCACCATCCGTCAGTGGCACTACGGCAGATATCCGGCGGTCCGTGCGCCAAAATCTCGTGAACGGTTGACCGAGTTCACCCCAATTCTGCTGGATGCATTGGCGCGTACTGAAAATGCAGATAAAGCACTGCTGACATTTGACTCCTTCCTCTCCAAACTGCCAATGGGTGTGCAACTCTTCGGGTTGCTCAAGTCTAACCCACACCTGTTCAACTTGCTGACGATGGTGATGGGCAACGCACCACGTATGGCCGAGATCGTCTCCAAACGCGTCCACGTTCTGGATGCGCTTCTTGACCCGGCATTCTTTGGTGGGGCGCCGTCTGCAGAGCAGATTGAAACAGCGCTTGCTGTGACGCTCGATCAGGCTGGGTACTATGAAGAAGCGCTCGACCGGGCGCGTATCTTTGTACAGGAGCAACAATTCTTGCTCGGCCTGCGCTTGATCACAGGAACGATCACAGCAGCAGAGTTAGGACAGGGGCTTTCAACACTTGCAGACGCAGTGCTCTGTCAACTGCTGCCACGTGTTCAGCAGGAACTGGAAGATGCTCACGGCAAAATTCCAGGAGCTGAACTTGCTCTTGTTGCCATGGGCAAACTGGGTGGACAGGAAATCACTTGTGCATCGGACCTTGACCTGATCCTGCTCTACGATTTCCCCGAGGATGTCGTTCAAAGTAACGGCAAACGCCCGTTGGCCCCAAGTCAGTACTACAGTCGCCTCACTCAGCGCCTTGTATCCGCCCTGACTGCGCCGACGGCAGAAGGCGTCCTCTATGAGGTCGACTTCCGTTTGCGGCCCTCAGGCAACTCTGGACCGCTTGCAACGCGTTTTGCGTCCTTCAAAGACTATCAGTCCAACGATGCCTGGACGTGGGAGCATATGGCCCTGACACGTGCTCGTGTCATCACCAGCTCAAGCCCTGAGTTTGCTCAGCAGATCGACTGTGCAGTCTCTCAGTTGTTGCAGGACAAGCGCGATATTGAAAAACTGGCCCATGATGTCTGCGATATGCGTGCGCGCATCCAGAAGGAGAAGCCAGCAAAGAGCCCATGGCAGATCAAGGGTATTCCGGGTGGCTTGATCGATATTGAGTTCATCGCCCAGTTCTTGCAGTTGGCTCACGGTATCGAGCATCCTGAAGTCCTGCAAGCGCGCACCGAAGATGCATTACTTAAGGCGCGTGATTTTGGAGTATTGCGTGAAGAGGATGCTGACACGCTTATTCCAGCCCTTCGAAACTATGAGGACCTGACACAGATCCTGAAGCTCGCTCAAACCGGACACTTTGATCCAAAAACAGCTCCGGGCGGCTTGCTCGATCTTCTTGTAAATGCAGGAGGTGAGCCAGACTTTGAACGTCTAACCATCTACATGCAGGAACAACAGATCATGGTCCGCAGAACCTTTGAACACCTCATTGGCAAAGTGGAAGAAGCTGAAAAGACTAGTTGAGCTGACTTCGTCTGAGATAACAGAAAAGGCCGCTGATGAAGCGGCCTTTTCTTTGAAGATTGTCTTCTTGCTCTTAAGCAGCGTTCAGGTTGCTGATGCCTGTCAGGCGGCCTTTGTCGCGTCCCTTGGCTTTCAAGGGCAGCTTGATCGTAACCTCGGTGCCTGTACCAACTTCAGAAGCGATTTCCATGTAACCGCCGTGCAGCTCGCTGAGAGACCGTGCAATTGCCAGACCAAGGCCAGACCCTTTGTGCGTCTTGGTGAATTGATTCTCCACCTGCACAAACGGCTTGGCAAGACGGTCGATATCCTTCTTGGAGATTCCGATACCATTGTCAGAGATCTTGAGTTCAGCAAAGGCACCCACCTTGCGGGCAGAGACCCGAACCTCACCATTGTCTGGTGTGAACTTGATAGAGTTTGCAAGCAGGTTGAGTAGGATCTGCTTAACAGCGCGGCGGTCAGCCTGCAGATGCATGTGAGGCAGATTTTCGCTGACAACCTTGATGTTCTTCTCAGCTGCTGTTGCAGAGATAATCCGGGCTGCATCCTGTACGATCTGCTGGATTTGAACATCTTCAACAGATAACTCAATCCGCCCCGCTTCAATCTTAGACATATCCAGAATGTCGTTGATCACATTCAGCAGGTAGTTACCGGAGGAATGAATGTCCTTGCAGTATTCTTTGTACTTGTCGGAACCAAGATCACCAAACATGCCTTGATCCATAATCTCAGAGAAGCCGATGATCGCGTTCAGTGGTGTTCTCAACTCGTGGGAGATGTTTGCAAGGAATTCGGATTTCGCCTGGTTTGCATCTTCCGCGCGGGTCTTCTCATCCGCATATTTCTCGGTCAGTTCCACCAGCTGTTGAGCCTGTAGTTCAAGTTTCTGGCGGGACTGGCGCAAGTCGGCAATGGTCGCCATATGACCGCGCTCAGACTCAAGCAATTTCTCTTCTTTACGCTTCAGCTCTGTAATGTCGGTGCCAACGGAAACGAAGCCACCATCTTTGGTCCGGCGCTCTGAGACCTGTAACCAGCGACCACCTTCCATCTCAACCTTGTAGGAACTGCCCATATCGCTGTCGATGTGGTCGCCTTCCTCAGGCTCAGAAATAATCGGTTGGCTTGCCGAGGACATGACAGTCGCATAAGGCGTGCCCGACTGCACAACATGGTCTGGCAGCTGATGCAGCTTGCGGTAGTTGGAGTTACACATCACCAGATGGTTGTCAGCATCCCACAAGACAAAGGCCTCGGAGATGTTCTCAATCGCATCACGCAGGCGTAGATCAGCAGTACGGCTCTGCTCTGCCAAGCGCTTCTGCTCAGTCACATCCATACAGATGCCGATCAGGTGAGGCTCATTGGTGCCTGCATCGGTTTGAACTTCAGCACGAACCCGGAGCCAGACCCAGGAACCATCACTGTGACGCATGCGCCATTGACGATCCACGTTGCTCTTGCCGGTATCCAGCAGGCTCTTTGCAAGATCGTAAAGATCAACGTCATCAGCATGGGTCAGGGATTGGATCTCAGCAAAGCCCATAATGTCATTACGTGGATCCATGCCCAGCATCTCATAAAGCGAGGCGGACCAGAACACGCGGCCACGGGAAAGATCCCAGTCAAACAGGCCACAACGACCGCGATTGAGGGCAGCGTCTATGCGAGAGCGCGTCGCCGAGTAAATGCCATCCGCCTGCTGCGCTCGGGTTGCCTGCGCAAAATAGGCATAGATGATGACCAGCAGCACCATGGAGGTTGCAACAAAGATCGTGACATTGGCGGAAAGTTCAGCACGCCAGGAAGAGAAAATCGCGTCTTCTGGCTGCATGATAGCAACCATGCCGATTTTGTTTGGTAAATGATGAACTGTTGCCCGGGTCGCGTCATTGGTGCCCTCATTGAGCGTCAGCACACCTGCGCGCTTTCCAAAGAACGTCATTGGCTGAGTGTCACCAAGGAAGCTGGTAATTTTCAACCCTTCCATATCAGGGCGGGTCGGAGCACTGGCAACAATGGTACCGTTCGGGTCAGTCAACAGAATTTGGCGGCTTTGGCTGGTGGCCCGGGGGGGCAGGGCCTCAGAAAGTGCACGCTGCAAAGCAGAAGTCAGGCCGGCGGAGCCTTTTTCTTGCTCGGAAATTTCAATGCTGGCGGTCAGGGCAGTTGCAATAAGTGTGAGATCGTCCTGAGCCTTCTGGCTGACATTCTCATAATTGTAAGCAATCTCAAGTCCGCGGAAGATAGCGGTACACGCAATGAACACGATGCAAAGAGCAGGAATAATTCTGCGCATCATTGGTTCCGTTGTTAAGAGGCGTTGGTAGGCTGGTTGAGCGAGCAACTTGATATGTCCGGTCAGAGCGTCTTTTTTGCCTGTCCGTTTGGTCGAGTTCAAGAGTCGTCGAGCGGTCGCGCCCCCTGCAAAGGCTCGTGCCATGAATGCCCCCATGTGTCAGATTCCGCCGCAAATAACTCGGGTTGCAATTCACCCGAATCACATTCATTTGAATCTATCCGAATCAACTTGTCCAGAGTCTCGACACAAAAAAATGGTTAACGGCAGCGCTTTTTGCTGCCGTTAATTTTCATAGGACTCTCAGAGACTTCGCTGGGTGCAAAGTAGACTGTCTTAGTCTAGACACAGCTCAACTATTTCTTTGACATCAGTAGAGAGTTGCTGGTCAGCTGCAAGAATTCGCTTCAAAGCGGCCTCTGCCTTTACTCTGCGTTCCGCATTCATATTCTTCCAGGAGCCAAAGCTTTTGACCATTCTGGAAGCAACCTGAGGGTTAATCTTGTCCAATTGCAACGTGATTTCAGCAAGATAATCATATCCTGAACCATCAGCCGCATGGAAACCTCTTGTATTGCCACCGAGGAAGCCACCAATGAGCGCGTAGATACGATTTGGATTATCCCAAGAAAATGCCGGGTGTTCTGTAAGAGTACGTAGGGCGCCAATCGTGTCTTTGCTCGGCGCGCTGGCCGCGACACCCAGCCATTTATCCATGGCAAGAGCCGTGTCCTTGTGGCGTTCCTCAAAGGAAGCCATTGCTTCTTGCGCCCCTGCCAACTTGAACTTGACCAGGCAGTTCAAGGCGCTGATCCGGTCCGTCATGTTATCGGCAGCATCAAAATGTGCCTTAGCCAGAGTAGCGCTGCCTTCACTATTACTTGCCGCTAAGTAAGACAAACAACGCAGCTTCAGCGCACGCTTGCCAGCTGAAAGAGCATCCGGGCTAAACGTTGCTGGCATCTCCAAAGCATCATAGATACGCTTGAAGGTGTCATAGAGTGCAACGCCGATCTCTTTGGAGAACACATCACGGGCATCACCGATCGCATCAGTATCGACGTCTTTGCCGATTTCAAGTGCGATTGCCTGCTCGCTAGGCAGCATCAGGCCAAAACCACGGAACGCATGGTCAAGGTTCTCATCCTCTGCCATGTGACCGAGCGCCTCAATGAAGGCGTCCTTGCCTGTCGGTTCTGTACCATTGGTCAGCTCAATAAGCAGCTCAGTCATCAACGTCTGCGCAGCCTGCCAGCGATTGAACGGGTCAATGTCGTGGCGCATCAGGAAGATTTGATCTTCACGGGACAGACCTGTTTCCAACTTAACTGGAGCCGAGAATTCTCGCAGAAGGGAAGGAACTGGTCTACTGCCGATACCATGAAAGACAACGGTTTGTTTGTTGTCGCTCAGACACAGCAAATCGCCATCGACTTGAGCACCTTCGGCACTGGAATAGGCGAGATCATCTCCATTCGGGCCCACCAGGCCAAAGCGAATTGGAATGAAGAATGGCTTCTTTTGGTCTTGTCCAGGTGTTGGAGCATTAATCTGTTCCAGCTCCAGAGTGAAAGTCTTTGCAGCTTCGTCGTAAGAACCTTCTGCTTTCACAACTGGTGTACCGGACTGGTGGTACCACAGGCTGAAATGAGACAAATCGATCTTAGTCGCATCTTCAAAGCATTTGAGGAAGTCCTCAATGGTTGAGGCATCACCATCGTGTCGCTCGAAGTAAAGATCCATCCCTTTTCTGAAGTTGTCTGCACCAAGAATAGTCTTGATCATACGAACCAACTCAGCGCCTTTGTCATAGACCGTTGCCGTATAGAAGTTGTTGATCTCTTTGTATTCTGTCGGGCGAACTGGATGCGAAAGAGGCCCCTGATCCTCAGGGAACTGACGGGATTTCAGGCGGATTACATCAGCAATACGCTTCACAGGGCGGGAACGTTCATCAGAAGAAAATTCCTGATCACGGAATACAGTGAGGCCTTCCTTCAGGCAAAGTTGGAACCACTCGCGGCAAGTAATGCGGTTGCCAGTCCAGTTGTGGAAGTATTCATGGGCAACAACGGTCTCAATACCCTCGTAGTCTGTGTCGGTTGCTGTGTCACTATCCGCCAGAATGAACTTGTCATTGAAAATGTTGAGGCCCTTGTTCTCCATCGCACCCATGTTGAACGCAGAAACAGCAACAATGTTGAACACTTCGAGGTCGTACTCGCGGCCAAATACTTTCTCGTCCCATCGCATGGACCGGATCAGGCCGTCCATGGACCAGTCTGCGCGGTCCTCATTGCCTTTCTCGACAAAGATGTTCAGATCGACTGGTGCGCCGGAAGCTGTCGTATACTTCTCTGAAATGCAGGCAAGATCGCCAGCAACAAGCGCAAACAGATAAGCTGGCTTCGGGTGCGGATCATGCCACACTGCAAAGTGACGGTCAGTGCCTTCAATGTCACCTGCGTCCTGCGGATTACCGTTACCAAGCAAAATCGGATTGGTCGCTTTGTCAGCTTCAATGCGTGTCGTGAATACTGAAAGCACATCCGGGCGGTCATAGTAATAAGTGATCCGGCGGAAGCCCTCTGCCTCACACTGAGTGCAGTAAATGCCCTGAGAAAGGTAAAGCCCTTCCAGCTTGGTGTTCGTGGTTGGGTTCACCTTGGTGATAACTTCCAACTGGAAACGCTCAGCAGGTGGTGCATGAACTGTCAGCTTGTCTGCAGAGTTTTCGAAAGCGTCTTCTGCTAATGGTACGTCATCAATAGCGGCTGAAATTAGTGTAAGCTCGTCACCATCCAGCTCAAGTGGAGCGCCGTCTTCGGTGCCATCACGCTTGGAAATGGTAAGGGTGGAGATAACTTCGGTTGCTTCTGGTTGAAGTTTGAAGACAAGAGAAACACTCTCTATGACATAGGGTGCCTCTGTGTAGTCTTGCAGTCTAATGAGTTGAGCAGTTTCAGATCGCATACTTGTTCTCCCAAGAAGTGTTAAAGCGGCTTGATCACCCCTTGGCGCAGCGCTTCCAAATTTTTATGTAGATCGGCGGTACCGTTGAAAACGGTTCCGGTCAAATGCAGGGAATGAAAACCTCATCACTTTTGCACCCAAAAATCAAATTATCAAGCAAGGGAAGGACTGGAAGGAGATCATGACAGATCCTCGTAAGCACTATCCCGAAAAAACAGGTAGCACTGAGCTCCTGAAACAGATCTATACAAAAAGGCTGAGGTTGCTTCCGTGACAGCTCCCCTGGAAAACATAAAAGTATTGGAACTGGCGCGCATTCTGGCAGGCCCATGGATTGGACAAACCCTTTCTGATTTGGGTGCCGATGTCATCAAGGTGGAAAGCCCGAGCGGTGATGATACCCGGACCTGGGGACCTCCGTTTGTCGAAGAAGAGGGCGGAAGCAAAAGCGCAGCCTACTTCCATGCCTGCAATCGCGGCAAACGCTCCATAACTGCTGACTTCTCAAATCAGGAAGATCTTGAGTTGATTTATGATCTGGTACGTCAAAGTGATGTGCTGATCGAAAACTTCAAAGTCGGCGGGTTAGCCAAGTTTGGCCTCGACTATGATAGCCTCAAGAAGATCAATCCGAAGCTGATCTATTGTTCCGTGACTGGTTTTGGTCAGGATGGCCCTTATGCCCATCGCGCTGGATATGATTTTATGATCCAGGGCATGGGCGGTATTATGGATCTGACTGGTTCGCAAGGCGGCGAGCCACAAAAGGTAGGCGTTGCTTTTGCTGATATCTTCACGGGCCTATACGGGGTCATAGGTATTCAGGCAGCTCTGCGCCGCCGTGACCTGACCGGTGAAGGCGAATGGATCGATATGGCTTTGCTGGATGCTCAGGTCGGTGTTTTGGCCAATCAGGCGATGAATTATCTAAGCAGCGGCAATGTCCCTAGCCGTATGGGCAATGCTCATCCAAACATCGTTCCATATCAGGTATTCGAAGTGAAAGATGGTCATCTCATTGTGGCGGTTGGCAACGACACTCAGTTTGCGAACTTCTGCAAGATTCTCGGGCAGGAAGAACTGTCTGAGGACGAGCGCTATGCCACCAACCCGTCTCGTGTGAAGCACCGCGAGGAATTAACAGAAAAGCTTCAGGCTCTCGTGCTGAACTTCAATCGGGATGAACTCCTGTCAAAAATGGAAGAACGCGGCGTTCCGGCAGGTCCGATCAATACAGTTGCTGATGTTTTGCAGGATTCGCAAATTGAACACCGGCAAATGAAAGTCAACTTGCCAACAACATCTAAGCATCAAGGTGAGCAAACCTATGTCCGTACGCCAATTCGGTTTACTAATTCTAAGCTGAAACTGGAGAAGGGTGCACCAGCTCTCGATGAGCATAGAAATGAGATATTGAGAGAATTAGGCAAAGAAGCAGTAGAATAAAGACTAGCGACACCATGTGCAGGAAGGCAGTTTGACCCTCGGTCCGGGGAGTGGTTTAACGGGCTGGCATTCCTCACACAGGTGGGTCACGGTTTGAAGCTTTGGAATAGGATCAGGCGTAAAGCAATCGGCATACGGCGGTGCTATTACAAGTTGTCATTGACGTGGTTGGTGAGCCTTACCTTCGTGACTGTGGTGACCTTGTGCGGCGGTATTGTGCTTTACATGTCTGTTCATACCAATTTGAAGAATACCCGAAGCTTGATCGAAAAAGCGTCGATCATGTCCACCGAGGCAATCAACAATGCCTTGAGTGCCTACATGACCCCGGCATTTTCCTCGGTACATGCAATCAAAGTTTATGCGGAAGAACAGCCAACGGCGCAAAATGCGATCTTTCGCGCACGCCAGACGTTTCGTGGCGTACTGTTCGGGGTGAAAAGTGTCGAAGGCTTGGTGTTGTCACTGCCCAACGGAACGGTCTGGGGCTTGCGTCACGCTGAAAACCGGCAAGATCTGATCTCATTCCAGCCTGAACAAGATCTGTTTGATTTCTCCAGAATGCAAAGCATCGATGCGCAAACTGCTGAAGACCCATTCTGGGGAGATTTCTACGCATCTGGTGAAGACCCATTTGCAACGGCGACAAGCGCTATCAAGTTTGATGGAGAGACGATCGGCTACGTTTCCGCAATCATCACGATGAAGGGAGTTGGCTCGGTCCTCGCCTCTTCAAAAGAAGATGGTATTGGAAACGAAGTAGACGAAGAGGATGTCACTCGCTTTATCCTGACTGACAAAAATCGGGTGCTCGCGTATTCCTCTCCAACCAATGAGCTGCAACAGCACAATCTGCTGGCGCATGTCACAGAGTTTGGAGATCCCGTTCTTGCGAAGTTCGAGGGCAGTAAAGCTCAGCCCTTTAGTCAGCGTGCGCGCAAACGAGGCGTTGAACTGCATTTGATTTACGATGGCGAGGACATGTATGTTCTTGTTTTACAAAAGCTTGTTTCACCAGATGGCGAGGTCTACTACGTCGGTGAATATCAGTTGGCAAACTCGCGTTATGATGAGTTCACCCGTCTGATTAACTCGGTCTTTGCTGGCGTGGCTGTTGTGTTCCTGTCCGCACTTGTGGCAATCTTCTTCGCGCGTCGTCTGTCATCGCCGCTGAAAGGCATTGCTGCACGCGCTCAAAAGTTCGGTGCTCTGGAGTTTGAGCACCTTGAACCATTGCCACGCAGTCATATTCGTGAAGTAGATCAGATTACCTCCGCAATGAATGCCAGCACCAGCGGCTTACAAGCCATGAGCCGGTATATTCCAAAGTCACTCTATTCCAAGTTGATGGCAATGGGGATCGACCGCGCGGCCAAAGCAAAAGAAGCTGAACTGACGATCCTGTTTACGGACATTGAAGGTTTCACGTCGATCTCCGAACACAGAAGCGCTGGCGAAGTGGCTGGCCTGCTCAATGATCACTTCAAACTGCTTGTGTCTGCTGTGGAGGCTCATCAAGGGACTGTCGATAAGTTCGTCGGCGACGGCATGCTCGCATTCTGGGGTGCACCAAACGAGATGGAAGATCATGCCCGCCGCGCAATATTGGCTGCAGAAGATATGGTCAGCGCCATCCAGCAAGCCAATGCAGTTACACCCGAAAATGCTTTGAATGTACGGATTGCAATTCACACAGGCCCAGTAATTGTTGGTAATGTAGGGGCCGTCGAACGTTGGAACTACACCATTGTTGGCGATGCCGTGAATGTGTGCAGCCGCCTGCAAAGCCTGGGTGGCACCATCTCCTCCGTTAAAGGAGCATGTGTGGTGTTGAGCGGTGAAACTGTTGAGAGAGCAGGGCGACCCGATAACGTAACCCATCGCGGTAGCCATGACATTCGTGGCCGGAAGGGCAAAGTCGAGGTTTGGCAGCTCAACTCGACCATATGCGACGACTGATAATCCCGGCATTGTCTTCTAGTTTAATTTAAGTGTGCCACGTAACCCAACCTCATTGAAAGAAAGCCCTGTTCTAGTGTGAAAGCCGCGAAAGGTTTTCTCGCGTGCGCTAGCAACAGACCAGTGAGGAAGGGACGCACGTGAACCTGCTTGACGTCAAAGGGTTGTCGGTAGAGTTTCATGGAGACGAAGGGCATCACCAAGTTGTCCGCGATGTGTCTTTTAGTGTCCCGGAAAACAAATGCGTCGCTTTGGTTGGTGAGTCAGGGTCTGGCAAGACCGTGATCTCGAGGGCGGTTATGGGGATCCTTCCTGCAAAATCTCGCATCACATCAGGTCAAATTTTATTTCGGGACAATCGCAAAAACGGTGAGAAAGTAGACATTGCAAAACTGCCTCCGGCTGGTCCTGCCATGCGCGCCATTCGCGGCGATCAGATTGCAATGATCTTTCAAGAGCCCATGGTCTCGCTCTCACCACTGCACACCATTGGAGATCAGATCAGCGAAGCAGCAAAATTGCACCGCTTTGTTGGCACTAAAGAAGCCCAGGAACTGACCAAGGATATGCTGCGTCTGGTTCATTTCCCTGAGCCTGAGCGTGCAATCCGTGCCTATCCATTTGAGCTCTCTGGCGGCTTACGGCAACGCGCACTCATCGCCATGGCGATGATCTGCCGCCCCACGCTTCTTATTGCAGATGAGCCGACAACTGCGCTGGATGTTACCATTCAGGCCGAAATTCTGAAGCTGATTAAGGAAGTACAAGCTGAACTGAACATGACACTGCTCATGATTACGCATGATTTTGGTGTAGTCACAAACATGGCCGATGAGGTTGTCGTGGTCTACAACGGTGAAGTCATGGAAAAAGGCAGCGTTGAAGACCTGTTCCTGACCCCGCAACACCCTTATCTGAAAGCGCTACTCAACGCGGTTCCATCGCTTTCTATGGAGCCGGATGAGCGCCTTGTTCCAATCCGCCCAATCAAACCCCGCACGCATCATTCCGACTTTCAACCAAGTCCGGTTGGCAAAGCTCACGCATTCCGTGGAACGCCGCTCATCGAGCTGGAAGGCGTTTGTAAGAACTTCACATTCAAGAACCTGCGCGGTAAAAAACGCAGAGGTATGACAACCGCACTCGACAATGTATCTTTGACGGTCCGTAGGGGCGAATGCCTTGGTATTGTTGGAGAGTCAGGTTCCGGAAAAACCACAGCCGCCCTTGCTATGTTGCGAGCTTTTCCTTTGACGCGTGGCAAAATTTCCTACACCACTGAGGACGGCCCACGCGATATTCAGGGCTTCTCTGAAAAAGAGCTCTTCCAATACCGTAAACGGGCTCAGATTATCTTTCAGGACCCGTTTTCTTCGTTAAACCCACGCCGAACACTCAACGAGATTTTGCAGGAGCCGCTCGTCATACACCGTATGGGCGACAGCCTCAGTCAAGGAGCGCGCATCCGGGAACTGATTGATCTTGTCGGCTTGTCGCCAAGATATCTGCGTCGTTACCCGCATTCCTTCTCCGGAGGCCAAAGACAACGTATCGGGATCGCAAGAGCTTTGGCGCTAAATCCGGAGTTCTTGATTTGCGATGAGCCAACATCAGCGCTTGATGTTTCCGTTCAGGCACAGATCTTGAACCTTCTCAAAGACCTTAAAGATGAGTTGGGCCTGACCTATGTTTTCGTCAGCCACAACCTTGCTGTGGTTGACTACATTTCTGATCGCATAGCAGTTATGTGCAAGGGCAAGGTTGTCGAAGTCGGACCAACGCGGCAGATCATAGATAATCCGATCCATCCCTATACGCGTACACTTCTCAAAGCAGTGCCAGAACCCTCTTTGGACCACAAACTGGATTTTTCATCTCTGGCAGGAACCGCAAGCTCAGACCCGACACAATGGCCTTCGCCCTACCGGATGCGCTACTCAACCGTACCGTATTTGGTTGAGATTGAGACAGATCATTGGGTATGTGCTCCGGGAATGGAAAGTATGCGCGATATCGTCGGTTTAGGGGGGAGCCATATATGAGAAAACTTGGCCTCCTCACAACGGTTGTTATGCTTATCAGTCTCGCAGTGCCCACGGTCTCGGCAGCTCTGGTCCTGAAGGAAACTCCGGGAATTCCGCCGGGCCTGCCATCTATCGTAGATCGTGTTCCCAAAGAACCACTTGTGACCTACCCCGATGATATTGGCCGCGTAATCGGAGTGCAGGGTGGTGCGCTGCATACGCTCATTTCGCGGCCTAAAGACGTGCGCCTGATCAATGTGTGGGGCTATGCAAGGCTGGTTGGATACAATGAAAACCTCGAGTTAAATCCAGACATTTTGGAGAGCGTAGACAATCACTATGACAAGGTCTTCACTCTAAATCTGCGTGAAGGCCATAAATGGTCTGATGGAAGTTCCTTTAATGCAGAAGACTTTCGGTTTTGGTTTGAAGATGTCGCCCTAAACGAGGAGCTGAACCCCATCGGCCTGCCAGGGTTCATGCTGGTGGATGGTGAAGGTCCTGAGTTCTCAGTTATTGATGAGACGACGGTTCGTTTTGAGTGGCATGAGCCAAATCCTCTGTTCCTGCAGGAACTTGCAAAAGCACGCCCACCGTTCATTTACCGGCCCGCTGCTTACATGAAGCAGTTCCATGAAGAATATGGAAATCCGGAATTTATCAGGCAGATCGCTCGTATTGAGAAAGTGCGTGGGTGGGCACCTTTGTTCAACCGCATGGACGACATGTACGGCGCATCCAATCCGCATATCCCCACATTGCAGCCATGGGTGCCACGAAACACTTCGGGAGATCGCAGGGCAGTTATGGAGCGCAATCCGTTTTTCCATCGCGTGGACAGTGCAGGCCAGCAACTTCCCTATATCGACCGCATAATTATGGATGTGGTGGATGGTAAACTTATTCCGGCAAAGGCGCTGGCTGGTGAAAGTGATTTGCAGGCACGTGGACTTGGGTTCTCTGATATTTCCGTTCTTAAACGTGGTGAACAGACACAGGATTATGACACCCGTCTCTGGCTCAACTCCAAGGGATCTGAAATTTCAATCCTGCCCAACCTCAGCGTCAAAGATCCAACATGGCGCAAACTCATGCAGGACCGCAGATTTCGCCATGCGCTCTCGTTGGGCATCGATCGTGAGCTCATAAACAAAGTACTTTATTTTGGTTTGGGGAGAGCCGGCAACGATACGGTTCTCAACATTTCTCCGTTGTATCAGCCAGACTTTCAAACGGCTTGGGCGGAATTTAATCCAGACCTTGCCAACCAGTTGCTGGATGATATTGGACTGACAGATAGGCGAGGAGACGGCGTACGCTTGCTAGAAGACGGACGCCCGCTGCAACTCATTATTGAGACCACAGGCGAGAGTGCTGAACAGGATGATGCGCTGGAGCTTGTTGCAGAAACGTGGAAGGAAATTGGTGTTTCTGCTTTTATCCGCCCAAGCCAGCGCGACACGATCCGGGCTCGCGCGCTCTCTGGCACTTTGATGATGTCTGTCTGGTCCGGTTTTGAAAACGGTGTACCAACAGCAGATATGCCGCCGATAGATTATGCTCCCACGCGCGAAGATTTTCTCTCATGGGCTCCATGGGGCAACTACTATGAGAGTGATGGACACGCAGGTGTTAAACCTGACTGGCCTCCGGCAATTCGCTTGATTGAGCTCTTTGATCAATGGCTGGTGAGCAGTAGTTTTGAAGAGCGGGACATGATTTGGGAGCAAATCCTGCAGATTCACGCAGATGAAACAATTCATATCGGTCTGGTCAATGCTGTCCGGCAGCCAGTGGTTGTTAAGGGGCTTTTGAATGTACCTGAAATGGGCATTTATGGATGGGATCCCGGTGCTCAGTTCGGCATCCACCGCATGGATCTCTTCTTTTTTGAAGACCTCTTACCGGATGAAGACGATCTCCCTCATTGATTTTTTCACTTGCCTTAAGCGCGGGCTAATAGGGCTTCTCAAACCTGATTAGATTTTCTCAGAGAAAGCCAAGAGAGCTCCTTTAGACTTCTCCCACGAGTGGTGTGAGAAAAGAAAGGGAAGCGGGTGCTCAATTACATCCTGCGGCGGCTGTTGGTGATGATACCAACGCTTGCTGCCATCAGTTTCCTGGTTTTCTTCATCATTGAATTGCCGGAAGGGGACTACATCTCCAACCAGATCTCCATGCTCCGCTCAACCGGAGAAAGTGCTTCCATTGGCAGACTGGAGTTTCTGCGCAAAGAGTTCGCTCTTGATAGGCCGTTTGTGGAGCGTTACGGAATTTGGGTGGGGCTCTGGCCCGGACCCAATGGGTTTGATGGATTAATTCAGGGCAATTGGGGCTGGTCCTTTGAGTATGACCAGCCAGTCGGTGAAGTGGTTGGCCCAACATTGCCGCTTACAGTTGCGCTCAACCTTGCTACGATCCTCTTCATTTACTGCGTTGCCTTTCCCATCGGCATTTACTCCGCGACACATCAGTATTCGGTGGGGGATTACACCTTCACACTTATTGGGTATCTCGGTCTAGCGACCCCTAACTTCTTATTGGCATTGGTTTTAATGTATTTGGCCAACAGCTGGTTTGGACTGACTGTAGGGGGCATTATGGAGGAGCACTACATTGGCGAACCCTTGAGCGGCGGTAAAGCCCTGTCTATTGTGGCACATCTTATTGTTCCGGTGATCGTCATCGGAACATCCGGCACAGCTGCCATGATCCGCCGATTACGCGCTAACTTGCTGGATGAAATCTATAAGCAATACGTCACCACTGCTCGTTCAAAGGGAATGCGAGAAAGCAAACTCCTCGTCAAATATCCCCTTCGTGTCGCTCTCAACCCATTCATAGCGGATATAGGTAATCTAATTCCCTCGCTTGTGTCAGGCTCGGTTATTGTTTCTGTTGTCCTCAACCTTCCCACTGTCGGTCCTGTCCTTCTTGGTGCGCTTCAATCGCAGGATCAGTTCCTTGCAGGGTTTATCCTCCTCTTCGTTTCCATCCTCACACTGATTGGCATGTTGGTCTCTGATGTCTTGCTTGGTTATCTGGATCCACGAATTCGCCTTGGAAAAGAAGGGTCAAGACAATGAGCCCGGGCGAACGTGGAGAGGACAAAGCAGAGCACTACGTCAACCCAAAGGGCTTTGACCCCAAGGATGTAGAGATCCTGACCCGAGAGCAGGAGAGATATTATCAAGCGCCACAATGGAAAATCATCTGGTGGAAGTTCCGCAAGCACAAGCTGGCCGTGATCTCAGTGATCATCCTCTTCTTCTTCTATCTATGTGTCCCTTTTGCAGAAATTATTGCACCTTATCCGGTGGCAAAGCGAAACGTAGATTTCCTCTTTGCTCCGCCACAAGCCATCCACTTGTTCCATGAAGGCAAGCTGGTTGGACCCTTTGTGTATGGTCTGAACCCTTCAGTTGACCTTGAAAATCTGAAGTGGGTTTATGAAACAGACACCACAAAAGTTCAAAAACTCCGGTTCTTTTGCAAAGGAGACCCCTACAAGTTCTGGGGCCTGTTTCCCGCAAGCCTTCACGTCATTTGCCCCGCGAAAGACGGGACACTGTTTATTGCAGGTACGGACAGATTGGGGCGAGATCAATACTCAGGTCTCGTTTATGGAGCACGACTGTCTCTCACCATTGGTCTTGTCGGTGTAAGCATATCCATGGTGCTAGGCGTCTTGCTCGGCGGACTTGCTGGTTTCTTCGGTGGATGGATCGATAGCTCAATTCAACGCGTTATCGAAATTATGCGCTCATTGCCCGAACTCCCACTCTGGATGGCTTTATCTGCCGCCTTGCCGATAACATGGTCGCCAGTCTGGATTTACTTCGGCCTGACGGTCATTCTGGGCCTGTTGGACTGGCCGGGTTTGGCGCGTGCCGTCAGATCTAAATTGCTCTCATTGCGAGAAGAAGAATATGCCAAGGCCGCAGCTCTGATGGGCGCTAGCCCAAGTCGTATTATCGTCAAGCACTTACTTCCCGGTTTCACGAGTCACCTTGTTGCATCAGCAACGCTTTCTGTACCGGCGATGATACTTGGTGAAACGGCTCTGTCCTTCTTGAATCTCGGACTGAGGAGGCCCGCTGTATCCTGGGGTGTTCTTCTCAATGAAGCTCAGAATATCTCCGTCGTTACCATTTATCCGTGGTTGATGGCGCCGGTTATTCCGATCATCATCGTCGTGCTTGCCTTCAACTTCATGGGCGACGGGCTGCGTGATGCAGCTGATCCGTATAAGTAGCTGGAGCCTCAATATAATGGAAGAACTCTCAGGTGATTGGGATCGCCAGTACGAAGCAGGTCGCTGGCATTTTCTTAATGATATCAAAGAGGCTGCGCGCTACGGAATTCTCTCAGCATGGCTTGGGCAAACAGCAACAACACATGCGGTCCTTGACGTCGGCTGCGGTGAAGCAATTCTGTATCACTATCTCAAGTCATCAGGCTTGCAGCAGTATTGTGGTGTCGATCTCTCAGAAATTGCACTAAGCAATGCCAAGGTTGGGGAGGAGCATGTGCAACTGGTGCAATCTGATCTTGAGAGTTTCCAAGTTAAAACGGCGGATAAGTTTTCAGCAATTGTCTTCAATGAAGTGCTCTATTTCTGCGAGGAACCAGAGTTACAGCTCAAACGTTACGCAAAATTTCTTGATGACAATGGCGTTATCGCAATTTCCATGTACACACCTGCTCGAGAACAATCGGGAGCAAACAGATCTATCCAGAAGGTTTGGAGTGAAACAGACAAATCTGGCCACTGGAAGGTACTCGATGATCTGGAGCTGAAGTCATATTCAAAGAATGTAGGGTGGAAACTACGGTTGGTCAGACCTGCCCGGCAGCCAAAGTAAAATCGTGTTTTGCTTGATCCAGAAGGTCTCGAGAACTAAGCCATTTAATTGCAGGATGAGCAGACGTGAGCTCGAAAAATACCTCCAGAAATTCTGAGCAGCCTTCACCGTGGTCAAGATGATGTGTCAGCAGTCCGATCGGCTCAGCGACATTGGTTCGACGTCGACAAAGCTGCAGATCTAGCCGTTTGCGAGCGGCCTCCCAACCAATAAAACGCTTGTTTTTTTTCCATTTGATGATGTCGACGTGGCTTTGGAGGCGTGGCAGGCGGAAATGATTGATCCAGGTGAATGCAGACAAGCC
>NZ_LMCI01000028.1:95255-294403 GCF_001623145.1 Pseudovibrio sp. W64
CCTTGCTGCTTAAGCAGATGCACAGCACGCGGCGCAATCCGGTTCCAGGGAGGCACAAACAACGGCACAAAGCGTTCACCGAACAAGTTTTGCAGGATCTCTCGGCCTTCTGCCAGTTCTTTTGCCATTTCCTTAGACGTTCGCCGCCACCCAAACTCACTGGCTTTCTCGCCGTATATTTTCTTCTGATAATTCTTATGCTGCCAACCATGATGAACGGCATGAACATCCTGCGTGTTCGCAAGGCGCTGGGCGAGCGCATCTGTTGCGAATTTTGGAATTACGGCAAGCGAAAGCGGAATGCGGAACCGGTCAGAAAACACAAGCAATTCTTCAAGCGCAGGAGTTGGCGAAACAGCATCATCGTCCCGCCACCAGAACTTGACAGTAAGGCCGCGCTCTTCAAACCAATTGAGGTGCTGGGTGAGATGATGTTCAAACACCCCTTGGCCGTCACCTGCGAATTGTCTGCTTTCCGGAACAGGCTCAAAGACAGGAGCAATACTAGAGATCACGAGAAACGTTCCTTTCCCAGATAATCCCGAGCGCATGGTCCATGGGTGTTTCCATGCCAAGATCTGCGGCAAGCACTTGAGCTGAAATCTCCGCTCCATTGAGCGCCACGTGTAAGTCTGGTGCTGGAAGGGAGAGTGCTTTTTGTGCTGCTTGTGCAAGCGTATTAGGGCTGAGCACTTTTTCGGGCACAGCCACAGCTCTGTGATGCTTCATGAGGCTGAGCGCGCGTTGAGTTTGCTCTGTCTCAGCTTCTTGCGCGAAAGGAACCAGAACGGATGGAATACCTGCACGCAGGATATCGACAACCGTGTTGTAACCAGCTTGAGAAATAGAAAGTTTGGCATTCTTCAAAAGCGCAGGGAAGTCTTTTCGAGCCCGCTCAATAATGAGCTCTGATGTGGAGTGCCTGAAAAGCTGTTGGAACTCAGCGTCAGGAACGTCCTGTCCAACGAGCACACGCCACCGATGGCTGATATTAGGTGACATATGGTTGGGAGCAGAAAGCGCGGCCCGCAACAAAGCAGAGCCGACAGCTCCACCTCCACACGAAACAATAATCTCACTCGCACCGTCAATTGAAGGTGCGGATGTTGTACGGTCATCACTGATATAGCCCGTGTAGCGGATATGCGAACTCACCCTGTTTGAGAACGGAAAACTCTCATCAAACGTAATGAGTTGTGGGTCTGAATGGACAAGGATCCGATCATAAAAGGCAGAGGCTTGTGATGCCATCCATTCTTCCTTCCATAGCTCGTCCTTGCGCACCAGAATGTCACGCACGGAGCAAACGACCCAGGGTGGGGAGAGTTTGCTGCCAGCACATTCAAGAAGACGCGTCATCTCAGCTGCAAACATCCTGCGCCCAAAGGGGTAGGTTTCTGTGATCAGCAAGTCAAAATGCTCAGAGGAGAAGGCAGAAAGGGTTGCCGTGATGCGTTTCTCCCACCAAGCCTCATCAATCGGGGCATCATGTTCGTCCAGCAGAACATCAAATTTTGCATTGGCAGCACGCACAGCAGGCAACCGGACAACAGATAGCCCATCACAATTCAACGTGTCAGGAATACGGTTCCCAGTTGCAAGGGTCACTGCAATGCCTTGACGAACCAGTGCCTTGGCAAGCGCCACTGCCCGGACGATATGGCCAGAGCCAAGTAAGTGCTGAACATGGATGAAGGCTTTCATCATCGGCCTCCGTGAACTCTCCGTTTAAATCTGTGATGTTCAAGAGCTGCGTTGAGCACCTTGTCCAGCCCTCGCGCCCCAGCTTCAAGACTATGGTTTTTGTGAATGTTTTCTATAGCTGCGAGACCCATATTCTCCCGCTTGTGTGTGTTTTTTATGAGAGACATCAGGTTCTGAGCCAAAGCAGAGGCGTCGCCTTCATCTGAAAGCAAACCACTGGTACCTTCCTCCACGATGTCAGGTACACCAAACACCCGCCCACCAACTACGGGCAAGCCACAGGATTGAGCCTCCAGAAACACAAAGCCAAAGGCTTCACGAATGGCAGGCCAGACAAAAATGTCGTGAGACCGGTAAAGACGCGGCATCTCTTGCCAAGGGATGAGCCCGACAAACTCGGTGCGTGCCGGATCAAACAGCGGTTCAATCTCACCTCGGGCTGGTCCGTCTCCGGCAATGGTCAGGCGCCATGGCAAATCGGCAATCTGTTTCAGGGCAGCAGCAAGCACCATGTATGAAAATTGCTTGTCGCCTTCACGCATCATACCTGCACATAGCAGCCGTATCTTTCCATCAGCCGAGCCTTTGGTGACACTGTGACTGACCTCAAACTTTGCAGTTTCCAAAAATGGTGGCAGAACCGTCAGAACATCTTCATTCAGGACCTCTTTCAGGCATTGTGCATCAGATTTAGTCAGAGCGACCACCTGACTGGCCTGAGCAAGAGCTGCATCAGCTGCATTAAACCCGAGAGCCCAGTTGCCTGCCTGTCGTTTTGGGGCACGACTGGCTTCCACGACCACATAAGGAATGTTGAATTTCGCGCACAGGTACGGGCCGATCCAGTCAGGTGCTTTGTGGTAGAGGTGATACGTGAGAAACACATCAGGCACTTCACTGTGTTCAATCCAGCGCTCTGCGATAGCCTTTGCCTCTGTAAGCGCCAGCTCTTTCACGTCGCGTGTCACGTCCTCACCACCCTCAGCGCGCCAGCTGCGAAAAGTGGAGGCAATTTCAACTTCATGCCCCGCCAAATGTAATGCTCGCACGATCAATCGCCCCATGGTTCGGTCTCCCGAAGGCACAGGGTGGTCAATAGGCTTCATGGGCGCTGTAAAGGCGACTTTCATCAGCAGGGCTCCAAACTTCTCGAGAACTTCTCCTCCAGAAAATCCAAACCGGGCGAGGCGCTGAACCGGCGATGAACGCTTTCAAACGCATTGGTTCCAATGCGCTCTCGCTCAGAAGGGCGGGTGATCAGAAGCTGCAGTGCCTCTGATAAGGCTGAGATGTCTTCAGCAGGGCAAAGCAGGCCAGTCTCATTACTTTCAATGATTTCAGGAAGAGCAGATACCTCTGTTGAAACACACGGCAACGCCATAGCTTGTGCTTCCATCACCACGTTCGGCAGACCGTCCCGGTCACCTGACTTTGAGACACGACAGGCAAGAGCGAATATATCGGCGTTTTCCATCTCTTCCAACACAAGCTTCCTCGGTTGGGCTCCCAGCCACGATATACGGTCATCCAGACCAAGTTGCACACCAAGGTCCTTGAGTGAACATGACAGCTCACCTCCACCGATGTGAGTGAAGTGCCAGTTCAGGTCCTTTGGGAGTTTGCTGAAAGCGCGCAGCAAGTTGTCATAACCCTTCTTGTCTACCAGTCGCCCGACGGAGATAATCCGAACGCCGTCAGCTCCTGTTCCATCCCGTAACGTGGCAGGACGGGGAGCCTCAGGAAATCCGCAAAAATCGAGACCATGATAAACAAGACTGATTTTGTCAGGTTCCTTGCAAAGGGAACGCAGGTAAGCAAGGTTTGCTTTGGTACAGGTTACTCCCCAGACAGCATCAGCAAGTTTTGTCTCAAGCTCCCACCGTTCTGTGGTCCATATGTCTTTGGCATGAGCTGAGAATGACCAGCGACGCCCCGAGAGCAGAGCCGCATAACGTGCAACACTACAAGGGCTGTGAAGGTAATGCGTGTGTATCCAGATAACATCCTCTGGCAGTTCATGAGCCATCACACAAGCTTGCCCCCATCGGCGGAAGCGCTCTGCATTTTTCTTGTTCTCTAGGTCTTTTTCAAAACATGCTCTGGCTGCTGCATATGCCGGTTGTTTCTTTGCCCATGCCATAGCTTTTTGGACACGAGGAAGATCATCCTTGAGATACTCAGTGAGGTAAAGCACGTCGGAAGTGATCTTCTCGTGGACGTCATGCACATAAGGATCATAGGGGTGGCGCAGCGCAACAATAAGCTGGCCTACACCGCGTTCCTGCAGACCGTAGATTTCCTGGGCAATAAAGGTCTCGGAAAGACGAGGATACCCTTTAACAACCACAGCAATGCGACCAACTTCCATCACTACCCCGCATTATATGTCAGTTTGACATCGCCTCGAGGACCAAGACGTTGTGATAAATGCTGTTCACGCATGCCAAGAATTTCGGCAGTTCGCAGATTGATAATATCCAAACCGCCCAGATAGTTTTCGGAATGAGCATGAGACGGCGGTGCGATAAATGGTAGGTTTGCCAATGCTTTCACCATCAGCTCAACACTCGGGTATGAGTCAATCGGAAGCATTTGCGCAAGACCCAGCCGCTGGGCTTGCTCAGCTCGAATAGCCTGCTCTCTGCGTGGCACAACACGTGGAACCAGAAGGGCTGGATTGTCAAAGGAGAGGATCTCGCAGAATGTGTTGTACCCTCCCATGCCAATCACAGCAGTCGCATTGGCCATGTAGGGCTCAATTTCAGGGGTAAATCGAAGGATCTCAACATCGCGCAAATGAGATGCACGCGTTGTAAACGCTTCCACATCTGCCTTGCTCATGAAAGGTCCAAGGACAATGAGAGCAGGGAACAAGGGACGCAAACGTGCTTCATAGGCCCGTATGACCCAATCGACGAGCTCAACACCGTCACCGCCCCCGCCCGGGGTCACCAACACATAGGGGGCACCATCAAAGGGCGCTGTGAAATCCTGAGCTGAACTTGGCATTGACCGGCGCAGGTAGCCGGTAAAGAGCGTCTTTTCCATCACCGACTGGTCAAAGCCAAGCCCATCCAATGGATTGTTCATCACTGAAGGGCCGTAAACCCAGATCTCATCATAAAGATCATTGAGAGCAGGGTAGGCGCGTTTGCGAAGCCACTCCTCCTTCAGAACATGCGGGTCATCCATCACATCGCGAAGACCCAAAACCAGCCGTGTTTTTTGCCCCTTAAGGTATTGAAGCGAGGGGAGAACCTCACCGCGCAGCCCAAGCGGCTCCTTATCGACGATGAAGATATCAGGTTTAAACACCTTGGCCGTGTGTTCGATGATGGATGATCGGATGGCGATCGTCTCATTGATATCAAGCTGTAGGGAGAGCGAAGTGTACTCACCACTGCGCAGTTTGATCACGCCCGGAATGCGGACAAAATCGACCCGGGAACGAAACTCGAAACTACCAATGATGGGAGATCCTGAAAGGATGAGAACGGACATTTCCTGGAAGGAGCCAACCAAAGATTGTGCGATTGTGCGGCACCGCCGCAGATGGCCCAATCCAAAGGTGTCGTGGCTATAAATCAGAATTTTTGGCGTCATTACCGTCATGCGCTTCTTATTCCATCTGCTGCGCATAAACCTCAGCATCAGATCAGTTTGGCGGGGGAGGGCCACCAAGGAACGGTCAAACCTGCTTTGAAGCGTTTAAACACCAAAGAAGTACCCCCATAAATCCAAGGGATCTTGCGGGTTTATGCCGTTTTTTAAGATCTTAAAGCGTAAAGTTCCCTTGCGTCAGTTAGAGCGTAAATCGCATCGCCTCAGTTTGGGTTAGCCTGATCTGAGCTTAATCGGAGTGGACATGGAAAAATCGCTTTTCCAATTCATCTGGAAGAACTCAGCCCGCTATCAAGTGGCGATTCTTCTAGTCACCATATTGTCCTATCCGGTGAGTTACATCCTGCTGGATCTACCTAAGACAATTACCAATGAAGCAATTCAGGGTAGCAATTTTCCAGTAGAACTTTTCGGAATGCAGCTCGGTCAGATTCAGTATCTGGCGGTGCTATGTATTTTGTTTTTGGTTCTTGTTGTTGTTAGCAACTGCATCAAGCTCTACCTCAATGTCTACAAGGGTAGACTGGGTGAGAGGATGCTACGCCAGTTGCGGTTTGAGCTGTTTCAGCGCGTACTCCGCTTCCGCCTGCCTCACTTTAAGAAGGTCAGCTCCGGCGAGATCATACCAATGATTACCGCCGAGGTCGAGGATGTTGGTGGTTTTGTTGGCGAGGCCTTCGCTTTGCCAGCCTATCAAGGCGGAATGCTGGTCGTTCAGGTCGGCTTTATTTTCATGCAGGACCCACTGCTCGGGCTGGCCGCTATCTCACTTTATCCGGTGCAGGGATATATCATCCCCAAGCTTCAACAGAAGGTCGTTCGCCTGTCTCGCCAACGTGTGAAGAATGTGCGCGTGATCGCCGATAAGGTGGGGGAGAGCATCTCAGGTATCTCCGAGATTCATAGCAACGACACCTCAGCGTGGCATTCAGCAGACCTCTCAGACAGACTCTATCGAAACTTCCGTATTCGTTTCGATATCTATAATCGCAAGTACTTCATCAAATTCGTCAATAATTTCATGAATCAGCTGACGCCGTTTTTCTTCTACTTTATCGGCGGCTATCTGGTCATCAAAGGGCAGCTCAGCATCGGTGCGTTGATTGCGGTGATTGCAGCCTACAAGGATCTGGCTGGTCCATGGAAAGAGCTGCTGGCCTACTACCAAATGACCGCAGACGTCTCAGTCAAATACCAGACAGTGGTTGAAAACTTCGACCCACCTGATCTCTACGACAAGCAACGCCTGCTGGATGATGAATCTCTGGTGCTCACAGGCCCACTCACCCTAGATAAACTAGGGCTATCAGGAGTAGGGACCGGGCAGGAAGTGCATAATGTTTCACTTAATGTCGAGCCGGGTAAACCACTGGCTGTTTCTGGTGTGGATGGTTCTGGACGCGCTGAATTGTTGCAGATGGCAGCTGGATTGCTGAGCCCCACGTCAGGATCAGTCACCATCAACAACACCAATTTCGAAAGCATGCCAGAAGCGACCTTGGGTCGGCAGATTGCCTACGTGGGTGGTCATTTGCATGTCTGGACGGGGACAATTCGCGATAATCTCTTTTACGGGCTGCGTCATCGGCCTCAGGAAAAAGTAGAGTACGAAGGCAGTGATCTGAGGAAAAGGCAGCGTCAGTTGAAGGAAGCTGCCATGACACTCAATCCTTACTTTGATTTGAAAGCGCGCTGGGAAGATTACGAGCTGGCCGATGCAGGTTCCATGCAGGAGCTGGAAGACAAAGCCCTCGAGCTGTGTAAAGTAGCAGGCTTCTCACGTGATCTGTACTTGCTGGGCGTTGAGACAGTCATCAATCCAAACGAGACTGAAGAGCTCAATGGCGGCCTCATGCCCAAATTGGTTGAGGCGCGGAAAGCCTTGCGCGAGAAAATCCAAAATGACACGAAACTTCAAAATCTCGTCGAGTTCTGGGACCCTGAAAAATTCAATATGTCTGCCAATCTTGCGCAGAACCTGTTTTTTGCAAGTCCCAAAGAACACTTCATGACCATTGAACATGTTCCGACAGACCCGCAGATTTCAGCTTTCCTCAAAGAGACCGGGTTTGATGTGCTTCTGGCGGATATCGGACTGAAAATTGCAAAGACTATGGTCGAACTGTTTGCTGATGTGAGTGCAGACAGTGATTTGCTGAACAGGTACTCTTTCATCAGTCGTGAGGATCTTCCGGAGTTTGCCCGTATTGTGAATGAGCAAAAGGGTGAACAGCGGCGCAAACGGCTCAAAGATGTAGATCGGGCCCGTTTGATTGCGCTGGCGCTCAAGCTCATTCCAGCAAAGCACCGCCTTGGTGTCTTGGATGATGATATGCGGGAGAAGATCCTTGCAGCTCGGAAACAGTTTATGGAAACAGTGGGCAAAGACAATGAGCGTTTCGAGTTCTTTGATCCAGACACTTATCTCACCACTTTGAGCATTGAGGACAATCTGGTCTTCGGACACGCAAGGTTGGACCGCCGCGATGCCCGCCAGAAAATACAACAAGTTCTGCAAGAGCTCGTGCGTGAAAGAGATCTGATCGCCCCAATTCGCCGCGCTGCCTTCGATTATCAGGTGGGCATTGCTGGCGCGAAGTTATCCTCCCATCAACGTAGGTTGATTTGTCTGGTTCGTGCTCTGTTGAAGAATGCCCACATCTACGTTCTGGATGAAACAGCAAACAGTGTAAGTGCAACAGATATGACCCTGCGCGAAGACCTCAGGAAGCTCATGAGTGATAAAATTCTCATGTTCGGAGTAAGTAATGAAAGTGTTGCTGAGGAGTTTTCTACGACGCTTCACCTAGAAAATGGGAGGGTTATCGAAAGATAGTCTTGGGAACTATGGTGAAACAAAGGCGAGATGATGTGAGCTGGAACACAGTTTGCTGGGAGAACTTCAGCTATGCTCATCAAGTTATTGGGAGTGAAATGTGACTATTGATGCAGAAGTCCAAGCTTTAAGCCGTGTCCCTCTCTTTCAGGGATTGGAACCAAGCAAACTGCGTCTTCTTGCGTTCATCAGTGACCGCATGGAGTTTCAGGATGGGGAGCATTTGTGCCATCAGGGAGATGATGGTGACAGTGCATTTGTTGTCCTCTCCGGTGAAGTTGCTGTGTTTGTTGATGAAAATGAGGTTGCGAAGGTTGGACAATATGCCATCATTGGTGAGATTGCGATCCTGTGTGATGTGCCAAGAACAGCGACCTTACAGTCAGTGGGTACAACTCACATTCTGGCAATATCCAAAGACGATTTTTTGAAGCTCATCGCGGAGTTTCCGAAAGTTTCGCTCGAGATTATGCGTGTATTGGCGTTGCGATTGGAAAAAACGACCAGAGAACTTGCGCAGGCACGCCCTGCGTCCACTTGAAAGGCCAGATTACTTGAACGAGTTTTCTCTTAAAATTTGGGGTGTTCGCGGTTCAACAGCTGCTGCTGGTCCCGAAACACTTAGATACGGCGGAGAAACAACCTGCTTTGAAATCCGGGCGGGGGACGTTCTGTTGATGGTCGACTGTGGGTCTGGTGCACGCAATCTGGGCAAAGAGTTGATGAAAGGCCCGCACCGCGACATCGATCTTCTCTTCACGCATACACATCTCGACCACATTTGTGGTTTGCCCTTCTTTGAGCCTGCGTACGATCCCAATTTCAATATTCGTCTAACTGCAGGCCATTTTAATGACCCGTGTGATTTGAAGGATATCATCTGTCGGATCATGTCGCCCCCTATTTTCCCGGTAGGAGCGAACACGCTAAGTGCTGTTTCCTTTAAAAGTTTCAAGGCAGGGGACACCCTGAAGAAAGACAATGGGCTGATAATCAAAACTGTTGCGCTAAACCATCCTGGCGGCGCCTGTGGCTACCGGATGGAGTACAATGGTAAGTCCATGTGCATCATCACAGATCACGAAATGGGGAGCGAATCTCACGATGCAGCTGTCCTAGAGTTTATCCGTGATGCAGATGTTGTGATCCAGGATGGGATGTACACCTGTGCCGAATACCCTAAGTATAAGGGTTGGGGACATTCCACATGGGAGCATGTGGTCGGAATATGCCAGCGCGCCAACGTGAAAACGCCCGTGATCTTTCATCACGATCCGCGTCGCACGGATGATGAATTGGACGAGATAGGTTTGGCTGCCCAGCAGATGCATCCACGAGCAATCGTGGCCTCTGAAGGGATGGTCTTCAAACCTTGAGTTCATTCACCCGTCGCTCGCAACCGATCGGATGAAACTGCGAGCAAACCAGCAACACCTGTTGAATGGTGTGACGGGAGACAAGTGTGGCAGTTGGAAGTGGTCCAGAAAATTCCGATCCTTCAAAAAAACGTGGATCTGAGAAAAAGCCGGATGTGGACTTGAGCGAAAAGTTCCATGGCATCTCTTATCAGAAGAAAGCTGAACCTAACTTCTACCAACAGCTGAAGCGCGGTGTTTTAGGTCCAAAAGCTCCGGAAGGAGACTTACCTTTACGTGTGCGTAGTGAAGTAGCGCGTCAGGAAGCGGCCTCCGAACGTCTGATCGGCATTGTCCAGCTCGGCGTTATCATCTTCTTCGCTGTTCTATATGCCCTTGCTCCGAGGGCCGAAGGCACAATGGGATTCAACTTCGTTCCCATCGCCTTTTCCTGTTATCTTGTCTTTACGCTTATTCGAATTTACGTCTCTTTCAGAACCACTCTGCCGGTCTGGTATCTGGTCCTGTCTATCATGGCAGACGTGGCGCTTCTGGTCGGATTGATTTTCTCCTTCCACATCCAGTATGCCCAGCATCCCACTTTTTACCTCAAGGCCCCGACCTTGATGTACCTGTTCCTGTTCATCGCCTTGAGAGCCCTCCGCTTTGATCCAAGATACGTGATCCTCACTGGTGTCTTCGGAGCCCTGGGCTGGCTGGGACTGGTGTTCTACGCTTTGACGTATCAAGGTGGTTCGACGCTCATCACCCGCAACTACATCGAGTATCTGACGGGCGAAGCGGTTCTCATAGGGGCAGAGCTGGATAAGTTGATAATCATCCTGTCAGTGACAGCGCTTCTTGCCCTTTCTATCTTCAGAGCCCGACGGACCTTCTTCTCAGCCATTCGCCAAAAGAATGCAGTAAAAGACTTGAGCCGCTTTTTCACGCCAGAAGTTGCAAATTCCATTGTGGAATCTGAAAGCAGGCTCATGGCTGGAACCGGTGAAATCCGGGATGTTGCCATCCTTCTTGTCGACATCCGGTCCTTTACAAAAACTGCCGCCAAACTGCCGCCAGAAACCACCATGCGTGTTTTGAGCCTCTACCAAAAGAAAGCTGCAAAGGTGATTTTGGGAGAAGGGGGCAAAATTGATAAGTTCCTTGGTGATGGAATCCTTGCAACCTTCGGCGCTGTATCAGACAGCGAAACGTATGCAGCTGATGCGTTGCGAGCAGGTGTCGAACTGACTCACATTCTGGAGGAAGAGTGCGCCGATCTGGAAGCTGCAGGCTGGCCCATGAAATTTGAAGTTGGTGTAGGGGTCGCAGCAGGTCCGGTCAGCGTCGGAGTTGTTGGTGTGCGGGACCGGTTGGAGTTCACCGTGATCGGTGATGCTGTCAATCGCGCTGCAAAGCTGGAAGCCGCCAACAAGGTCCAGGGCACGCGGTTCCTGACAGATGGCGCAAGTTATTCCATGGCTCTACGACAAGGGTATAAGGGAAACATGATAGATTTAAAGTCTGAGTGTGTTGCGGGAATCAATGGAAAAGTAGACCTTGTGGCTTTGGCGTGAGAATGATTTTCTCATGCCGACCCGCAATCCAGCATTTTGCTGCTTTCAAAGAATTTTGGCGGGAGCTTTGAAAGACAGCGGGGCAAACAAAATGAATCGGGATGGGATTCCATGCAACTTAATAAAGAAATTGCAGCCGTTGTAACCGGCGGCTCATCAGGTCTTGGCGCGGCAACCGCACGGAAATTGGCTGGCCATGGTGTTAAAGTAACTCTTTTTGACGTGAATGAAGAAGCTGGTAAAGCACTGGCACAAGAGATTGGTGGTCAGTTCGTAAAAGTTGACGTCACCAGCGATGACAGCGTGAAAGCAGGTCTGGATGCAGCTGAAGCAGCGCACGGCCCAACACGTATTCTCGTCAACTGTGCAGGTATCGCGCCTGTTGCAAAAACCACCTCTCGTGGTGAGCCGCACCCAATGGATATGTTCCAGACGGTGATCAACGTAAACCTTGTTGGCACATTCCGTTGTACGTCGTTTGCTGGAACACGCATGGCAAATCTTGAGCCACTGACAGAAGATGGTGAGCGCGGCGTGATCATCTCCACTGCATCTGTGGCAGCATTTGACGGTCAGATCGGCCAGGCAGCTTATGCAGCGTCTAAAGGTGGCATTGCCGCTCTGACATTGCCTGTTGCACGAGACCTGTCCAAGTCCGGCATCCGCGTGATGACTGTTGCACCGGGTATCTTCGAAACCCCAATGCTTCGTGGTCTCTCTCAGGAAGTGCAGGACTCACTTGGTCAGCAGGTGCCGTTCCCGTCCCGTTTGGGCCGCGGCGACGAATACGCTCAGCTGGTGGAAGCAATCTGCACCAACCCAATGCTGAACGGTGAGACCATCCGCCTGGATGGAGCAATCCGCATGGCACCGCGCTAAGCAATTCTCTGGTCTGAGAGCGCTGAGTTCTCAGGCCAGCTTCTGGTTGCGAAACAACCAGACCTACCAATATGGTCTAATCCAAAGGTCGACTAAGTGCTTAGGCACACCTTCGTGCAGTGGTATCTTAGTCCTGCTAAGTTCATCGGATTGCAAATTATAGTTCCGATTCCTAGAGGCCTTCATGGCGACCTATACCAGTTCCACTCCCCAACAGTTCTTCGGCGACCTTCCAGAACAGACTGATGTTCTGATAATTGGCGGTGGCGTGATTGGCACCTGCACAGCCTACTGGCTGGCACAAAAGGGTGTGAACGTGACACTCTGCGAAAAGGGCCGCGTTGCCGGAGAACAGTCGAGCCGCAACTGGGGCTGGGTCCGCCAGCAAGGCAGGGATGCCGCAGAACTCCCCATATCCATGGAAAGCAGCCGGCTCTGGCAGCAGCTGATGAAAGAAACCGGAGAGGATCTCGGGTTTCGCCAGGAGGGTGTTTATTATCTGGCAGAAAAACAAGAGGACCTCAAAAACTATGAGGACTTTCTTGAGCTCGCCAAACAGCATCAACTCGATACCAAGCTCCTCAGCAAAGACGAGGTCTATACCAAAATTCCGGGGCGTGATGGCAAATGGGTTGGTGGCATGGTCACACCAAGCGATGGCCGTGCTGAGCCATGGATAGCTGTGCCCGCGATTGGCAGGGCAGCGGAACGCAACGGCGCTGTGATCGTTGAAGACTGTGCAGTGCGTACGCTCGAGATTGAAGGTGGTAAACTCACAGGTGCTGTGACCGAAAAGGGGACGATCAAAGCAAACCGCGTCCTGATCGCTGCTGGTGCATGGTCCTCACTCTTTGCACAAAACCTCGGCGTGTCCATGCCTCAGTTATGTGTGCGGGCAACTGTGGCTGCAACCAAGGCTGTGCCTGATCTTTTCAACGGCAACGCTGCAGACGGCACATTCGCGTTCCGCAAAAGAGTAGATGGTGGCTACACGCTTGCGGTCAGTGATATTCATGATCACTACATCGGTAAGGACTCGTTTCGTCACATCTTCAAGTGGCTTCCTGCTGTGAAAGCGTCCTTCAAAGGCATTTCCTTTGGCATGAACCCACCAAAGAACTATCCAGGTTCATGGGCGCATAAGCGGCATTGGTCTGGAGATGAAGTCACACCGTTTGAAACATGTCGTGTGCTAAACCCTGATCCAAGCCCGAAAGCTCTCAAACGCATTCAGGATCGTCTGGTTGACCGCTTCCCTCAGCTCAAAGGGCTGCAAATGGAAGAAAGTTGGGCTGGAATGATTGATGCAATGCCGGACTTTGTCCCGATCATGGATGAAGTCCCGACGCAAAAAGGCGTGTTTATCGCAACGGGTTTTTCCGGGCATGGGTTTGGCATTGGTCCTGCCGCAGGACGCATAATGGCAGATTTGCTCATGGACAAACCAGCTGGCTACGACCTGACGCGCTTCCGTTATTCGCGTTTTTCCGATGGCTCCAAAATCAAGCTCGGACCCTTTATCTAACCTCCTTGAGTAAGTGACGTGATTTATTCAGAAAATACACCGCAGCAGTTCCATGGAGAACAGCCGCAGAAAACAGATGTGCTCATAATCGGCGGGGGCATCATTGGCGTGTGTACCGCCTATTACCTCGCCAAGAAGGGTGTGAGCGTCACTCTTTGCGAAAAGGGGAGAGTTGCAGGAGAGCAGTCCAGTCGCAATTGGGGTTGGATTCGCCAGCAAGGACGTGATGAGCCGGAAATCCCGCTCTCTATCGAAGCTCGTCGTTTGTGGGCGGAGCTCAGCGAAGAGACAGGGGAAGACCTCGGCTACAGCGCGAGCGGCGTCTACTACCTTGCTGAAAAGCATGAGGACTTGGAAAATTTCGAAAAGTTCGTCGAGCTTGGCCGGAAATATGATCTTGATACCTGCATGATCTCAAGAGCGCAGGTTCATGAAGACATAAAAGGCAAAGAAGGACGCTGGATCGGCGGAATGCATACTGCCAGTGATGGTCGTGCTGAACCCGGGCAGGCGACGCTCGGCATCGCAAAAGCTGCAGAGCGTCTTGGAGCTGTTATCTGCGAAAACAACGCTGTTCGTACATTGGTAAAATCCGGTGGCGAGGTTGTGGGCGCTGTCACAGAACAAGGCGAGATCAAAGCGGGGCAAGTAATGCTGGCAGGTGGGGCATGGTCTTCTCTGTTCGCCGCCAATGCAGGCATTAAACTGCCTCAACTTTCTGTAGAGTTGACCGTTGCAGCAACGCAAGCCGTACCGGATGTCTTCCCGGCAAATGCCTCAGACAACACCTTTGCTATGCGCCGCCGTCAGGGTGGTGGCTACACGCTGGCACTGAAGAACAATCAGACCCATCATATCGGTCTGGATTCATTCCGGTTCCTGAAAGAATGGCTGCCCAATATGGCCGAAAACCTCAAGGGCACCAGCATCAAACCATGGTCTCCAAAAAACTACCCTGATCACTGGATGCAAAAAAGACGCTGGACCGGAGCGGACATAACACCATTTGAAGTCATGCGCGTCCTCAACTCTAAACCTGATCAGAAAGAGCTGGGTGCTCTTACACAAGCACTCGCTGATCGTTTCCCGCAGCTCAAAGGAACAAAACTGCAATCCGCCTGGGGCGGCCTCATTGATGCCATGCCAGACTTTCTGCCGGTGATCGATAGAGCTCCAGATCTGGATAACCTGCATATCGTGACGGGTTTCTCAGGCCATGGGTTTGGAATAGGCCCATCTATTGGACGTCTTATGGCAGATGTGCTCACAGGGAAACCAGCTGGTCACGATCTCTCCAGTTTTGCCTTTAACCGCTTCTAAAAGCTGCAAGACTTGAGGCACGAGCAGGCGACACCCGAGAAATGCTCAAGCGATCAGAAGGGGAGAGGCGTACCCGCGGGTACTCTTTTTCTCATTAGTGGTGTAAGCTGAAGAAAAGTTGCCAAATTAGTCCGATAAAACTAACTATACCGCAACGCGTAAATAACATATTCGCCAGATTGGGGTTTTCGATGCCAAACTATCGTTCGCGCACTTCCACACACGGCCGCAACATGGCAGGCGCCAGAGGCCTGTGGCGGGCAACCGGTGTTAAAGAAAATGACTTCGGCAAGCCAATTATTGCTGTCGTCAACTCCTTCACTCAGTTCGTTCCAGGCCACGTGCATTTGAAAGACCTCGGCCAGCTCGTCGCTCGCGAAATTGAGCAGGCCGGTGGCATCGCAAAAGAGTTCAACACCATCGCAGTCGATGACGGCATCGCAATGGGTCACGACGGCATGCTCTACTCCTTGCCCTCTCGTGAGTTGATCGCCGATTCCGTGGAGTACATGGTCAACGCCCACTGCGCAGATGCCATGGTCTGTATTTCCAACTGTGATAAGATCACTCCAGGCATGCTGATGGCGTCTTTGCGCCTGAACATTCCAACCGTGTTTGTGTCCGGTGGACCGATGGAAGCTGGCAAAGTAACGCTCGCAAACGGTGAAAAACGCAAAGTTGACCTTGTCGACGCAATGATCGCCGCAGCTGATGACAACGTTTCTGACAGCGACGTTGAAAGCATCGAGCGCAGCGCATGCCCGACGTGTGGCTCCTGTTCTGGCATGTTCACCGCAAACTCCATGAACTGTCTGACAGAAGCTCTGGGCCTGTCCCTTCCGGGCAATGGCTCAACTCTGGCAACGCATTCAGACCGTAAACGCCTGTTCATCGAAGCTGGTCACCTGATCGTAGATTTGGCAAAACGCTATTACGAACAGGAAGATGAGAGCGCACTACCGCGTAACATTGCAAACTTCAAAGCTTTTGAAAATGCAATGATTATGGACATCGCGATGGGCGGTTCCACCAACACCGTTCTGCATTTGCTTGCCGCAGCGCAGGAAGGTGAAGTGGACTTCACCATGGAAGACATTGACCGTCTATCTCGCATTGTACCAGTGTTGTGTAAGGTGGCTCCATCGATCGCCAACGTCCACATGGAAGACATTCACCGCGCAGGTGGCATCCTCGGTATTCTAGGCGAGCTGGACCGTGCAGGTCTCATCGATACCTCAGTAAAATCAGTCCATGCCAAAGACTTAGCCGATGCTCTTGAGCGCTGGGACATCAAACGCACAGACAGTACAAGCGTGCGCGAGTTCTTCTCAGCAGCACCTGGTGGTGTGCCGACACAGGTCGCGTTCTCTCAGAGCTCCCGCTATGCCGAAGGTGTTGATGAGGATCGTGAAAACGGCGTTATCCGTTCCAAAGAACATGCCTTCTCACAGGATGGCGGACTGGCAGTTCTCTACGGCAATCTGGCAGAAGACGGCTGTATCGTTAAGACAGCTGGTGTAGATGAGAGCATTCTCACATTCTCCGGCCCAGCACGCATCTTTGAATCTCAGGACACAGCTGTCAGCGCGATCCTGACAGGTAAAGTGAAAGAGGGCGACATCGTTCTCATTCGTTACGAAGGCCCTCGTGGCGGTCCGGGCATGCAGGAAATGCTGTATCCAACCAGCTACCTCAAGTCCAAAGGCCTCGGCAAAGCCTGCGCACTCATCACAGATGGCCGCTTCTCTGGTGGCTCTTCCGGCTTGTCCATTGGCCATGTCTCCCCGGAAGCAGCTGAAGGTGGCAATATCGGCCTGTTGGAAGAAGGCGATGTGATTGATATCGACATTCCAAACCGTAAAATCGAGATGCGTGTTTCTGATGAAGAGCTTGCCTCCCGTCGCGCTGCGATGGAAGCAAAAGGGAATGCTGCATGGAAACCTGTTGAGACGCGTAAGCGCAAGGTGACCACCGCACTGAAAGCCTATGCTGCCATGACCACCAGCGCATCCAAAGGCGCAGTTCGTAAAGTTGACTAAGCCTCAGGTTCAATAAGACATTCAAAAGCCCCGTAGAGATCATCTCTGCGGGGCTTTCTATTGCAGGAGCGTGTTCTGAGTGGTTAGCTCGGCGCGCTCACATATCGCAGATAGGGCAGGACTGTTTTCACAGAGCCAAATTTGACTTCTGCGTCTTCGGTACTGACAGCTGGGGGCACGATTACATCCTGACCAACAGTCCAGTCCGCAGGCGTTGCAACGCCCTTGGCAGACATCTGAAGCCCGTCTAGCGCGCGCAGGATTTCTGCGAAATTTCGTCCAACGGTCATTGGATAAGTCATCATCAGCTTCACTTGCTTGTCCGGCCCGATGATGAAGACTGAGCGCACAGTGGCAGAGTCTGCAGGTGTGCGGCCATCAGGAAGCACATATTCAGCAGGCAGCATGTCGAAGGCTTTGGCCATTTCAAGACCAGCATCGGCTACAATCGCAAAATCTGGCTTTGCACCGCCAACAGATTCAATGTCGACTTTCCACTTCTTGTGGTCTTCTACATCATCAACTGAAACGCCTAGGACTTTGGTGTTACGCTTTGCCCATTCTTCACTGAGCTTTGCCACAGCTCCAAATTCGGTAGTGCAAACCGGAGTAAAGTCTTTCGGATGCGAGAAGATAATTGCCCAGTTACCGCCAATCCAATCATGCAGGGTGATTTCGCCCTGATCAGTTTCTACGGAAAGGTTAGGGATAGTATCGTTAATGCGTAAAACCATGAGTAATCCTCTTCTTATCCAGTACTGCGCATCGCTCAAAAGGCCTTGGACCTCCCACAGCACCAATAACATTTAAGTACCGAATTTCTGCATTCAATGGGAGCGGCTTTCAGTTCTTGATACAATTTTGTGAAGTATTAGCGTGGAGAGTTTCAACCTGATCTCTCAATAGAATTTGTTAATGCAATCAAACATATTAATCAATTGACTTTGCGTTAGTCAAAGCTTACCGTAAGTTATGACTTACCAAGATATCCTTCATGCGCTGGCAGATGATACTCGTCGCAAGATATTTGAAGATCTTCGGGCAGGTCCTAAGAATGTCAAAGCACTCTCACAGGCAAAAGGGGTCACTCGGCCAGCTGTCTCTCAGCATCTGAAAGTGCTGGAACGGGCTGGGCTGGTGGAGGCCGATCAACGCGGAACGTCGAGATTCTACGCAGTAAGGCGTGAGGGCATCTCACCTTTGCGTGACTACCTTGATCAGTTCTGGGAGGACGTCCTGAACGCTTTTGCAACTGAAGTCACCGAACAACAGGAGATGGGGCATGATCACACCAGTGGTGAAAACGATTAGGGTGGACTGTAGTCCGGAAAGAGCCTTCGAGGTTTTTACAGGGGATTTCAGTAAATGGTGGCCAATTCAAACCCATTCTGTAACAGCAATGAATGGCAGCGAACTACCTGAGGTCTTTTGTGAGCGGCAGGAAGGCGGCAAGCTATATGAAGTCGCAAAGGATGGCACGCGGCATGACTGGGGAACGCTCAAAATCTATCAGCCCTCAAAAGCCCTCTCGTTTCTCTGGCACATTAATAACCCGGAGAGCATGGCAACCTGTGTGGATGTGACGTTTGAGAAGGACGGCGAGGGTACCAAAGTGGTTCTAAGCCATCATGATTGGGAGAAGATGGGCGAAATCGGCTCCACAATGCGCGAAAGCTACAACAACGGCTGGGTCAGCGTTTTTGAGGTGCATTTCAAAAACGCGTGTAATTCCAGTCCTGCTTAGGAAGCAAAGCCTCGCTGTTTTTTCTCCAGCGAGGCCTGTTTGTTATCCGCGCCAGTTCAGCAGGGCCTTTTCCGCTTTCCCGATCAACCAACTGACGCACAGTCCCAAAATGGAAAGCATCGCAACGCCGACGATCAGCTGATCTGTTGCGAACAAGGAACCAGCCATCAACACATAAGCGCCAATGCCATATTCTGCGCCGATCATTTCTGCAGCGACCAGTAGAATAATCGCGATACTTGCGGAGATCCGAGCTCCGGACAGGATCGCAGGTAAGGCTCCGGGCAAAATGATCTTCCGTACGATGGAAAGCCAGCTCATACCGAAGGATTGTCCCATGCGGACCAATCCACGCTCCACATTATCAACGCCGCCATAAGTGGCGATGACTGTAGGAAAAAACGTACCAAACAGAATTGTCGCAACTTTAGAGCCTTCCCCGATTCCGAACCAGATGATGAAGAGCGGCAGCAAGGCAATCTTTGGAACTGGAAAAAACGCCGAGGTGAGTGGAAGAAGGCTGGATCGTGCCAGTGAGAACAGCCCAATCAGCAATCCCACCAAAATGCCGAGTGCTGTTCCAATGCTCCAGCCAAAGACAAGCCGATAAAGACTTGTGCTCACGTGCTTCCAGAATAGACCTGAATTATAGAGATCTAAGAAGGCCTGAAACGCTTCTGATGGTGCTGGCAAAACCAGATTGCTGATGATGCCTGTGCGAGAGCCAAATTCCCAGAATAGCACCAATGCCAGAAATACAAATGGAGCAACAAAACGGATTGGGCGTGGTTTGAACCCGCCTCCACGAAAAGGAACTTTCTTGCGGTTTATCTGATCAGACATCGGCAAGCTCCCTGTCTGCAGCAAGAGCTTCTTCGCGCATCATATGCCATAACTGCTGCTGCACCTCCTCAAGCTCCACAGCACGCTCCCGGCGTTCTTCAAGAGGGATGGAGATCTCAACAACATCGCGAACCTTGCCCGGGCGACGAGACAACACAATGACCTTGTGGCCAAGGCGAACAGCTTCAGCAAGATTATGCGTCACATAGCAAGCAGAGAATGCCTCACGGGCCCAAAGAGCCACCAGATCATCCATCAGAAGTTCTCGTGTCTGGCTGTCTAAAGCTGACAGAGGCTCATCCATGAGCAGAAAGGCTGGACGCACAGCCAACGCTCGCGCAATTGCCACACGCTGCTTCATCCCACCGGATAACTGGCGTGGAAGTGCATCATGAAACTCTGAGAGGTTGGTGCGTGCAAGCACATCATCAATGATCGCCTTGCTCTGCTGTTTGGAAAGCTTGTGGTCTTCAAGCACCAAAGAGATATTCCCGGCTACAGAGCGCCATGGCAGCAACGCAAAATCCTGAAAGATGTAGGTGAGGGGATTGAGAGACCCTTCTGGTGCTTGACCTGCGATATAAGCGGCGCCCTTGCTCGGCTCTTCAAGTCCGCCCATCAGACGCAGCAGCGTAGATTTTCCGCAACCGGACGGACCGATGATCACGGCAATCTCGCCGGGCTCAAAGGTCAGATTGATATCATTCAGAACCTCGACAGAGCCGTAGGCATGCGAGAGATTTTCAATGGAAATTTGCATGTAATCCAACCGGATTAAGGGAAAAGGCATTGCCCACCCGCAGCGGGCAATGCGTGTGTTGGATTAGAAGGTTTCGACGAACTTCACATCAACCAGCTTGTCGAGTGTTACACCTGCTGGCACCAACTTCTCGCTCTTGAACCAGTTGAGCTGGTCTTCAACACTCGCCATGTTTAGCGCAGCACCTTCGTTAAGACGCATCGCTCCATTGCGAATGGATGGAGCAGCTTTCTCATGTGGACGATCAGCATAGACGTACTTATGAATGAGCTTCACCATGTCTTCAGCTGCCGCATCTCCGGCGGATTTGTCCACCAGAGCCGCGTTAAAGTCAGCTGCGCCTTTGGAGTAGGCACCAAGGAAGGTCTTTACCAGCTCTGGATTACTATTAATGTTCTTCGCGGAGGTAAAGACAGTGGTCACCTGATAATTTGGTACATAGTCAGAAACTTTGCCGATCATTTCCACTTGTGGGGACTTGGCAAGGCCTTTTGCGATGTGGGGAACAATAGACCACGCATCAATCTGACCACTCTTCAGCGCACCAATCACCGCGCCAACTTTTTGGAGCGGACGGATCTTGATGTCTTTGCGGTCAAAACCTTCTTTATCTGCAATTTTATGCGCCATGTAATGGAAGGACGAACCTGCTGTCGTCACACCAAAGCTCTTGCCTTTCAGATCAGCAGGAGTTTTCAGGCCTGCATCAAACGCAGCTTTAGAGGCAAGGATCATCTGGCCGTCAATGCCAGTTTCTTCCTGTAGCGCGCCACCAATCACTTTCACAGCGCCCTTATCGGCAAGACTGATCAAGCCACCGGAAATTGCGGTAAGGCCGAAGTCCACATCGCCGGAGGCGATAGCAAGCGCCATTGGTTGTGCAGCCTGAAAGAACTTGAACTCAACTTCCAGACCAGCTTCGTTGAAATAACCCTTTTCAAACGCAACAAAATTTGCCGCATGAGAAGTGAAGCGCAAGGCGCCGACAGTGATCTTCTCTGCTGCAGTTGCTGTAGTCGCAAACGTTCCTGTTAGAACCGCTGCGCCCATCAAAACGCCGCTTAAAATACCGCGTACCTTCATCTTTATCCTCTTAAGTGAACCTTGAGAGCAAACTCTCGTCAATCAAAGCGTAATCCCGAAAAGTGGCAACTGTTTTCCGGTAGGATACGCAGTAAAAATCTTTTGCAGTCTATAAATCCCTATGGAAAATGACTGCGTCAATCACTTCAATCGTGCATAGATTAGTCATATAACGCAACCCGGCGCACATGAGACTTGCAATATTCTCAATCTGAATAGGTTCACTTTCACTATCCAGCGCATTTATATGCTGCAATTCCACAACAATGCGACCAAAGATGCTTCTAGGTTTCGTGCAGATAAACCATCTATACAAAATTCTAGGAGAAAGGCCGGAAGTGATCGCTCAATCCCGGCCTTTAATTTAGTCCAATTGATGAATTCAATTTGGTCAGAGAGTCGATCTAGCCACCGGTAAGAAGTTTGGTCATCACATTTTCAATTATCTTGTGACCACCGTCTTGATCTAGGGACATGATGGACTCCGGATGAAACTGAACGGCGCCAATAGGCTCGCTCTTATGTTCAATTGCCATGATCACGCCGTCTTTGGTTTCTGAAGTCACTTCAAAGCAATCTGGCAACACATCCCGTTTAGCAAACAAGGAGTGATAACGGCCAACACTGACAGGTGAACTCAGCCCATCAAACAGCTTGGAACCGTGACTGAAGGAAACAAGAGATGGCTTGCCATGCACAGGCACATCAAGCTGGTCAAGTTCACCGCCAAACGCTTCGGTCAGCGCCTGCAGACCAAGACACACACCAAAAATTGGCAGCTTGCGTGCACGGGCCCGTTCGATGGTAGCCCGGCAGTCAAAGTCCTTCGGAGAGCCGGGGCCAGGGGACAACACGACCAGATCCGGACGAACCTGATCAAAGACATCATCCAGCACCGGGCTACGGTAGGTCACAACCTCAGCGCCTGTCTGACGGAAGTAATTTGCCAGTGTGTGCACGAAACTGTCTTCGTGGTCGACGAGTAGAATCTTTTTGCCTTTGCCCGGTTTAGCCTTAACCACTTCCTCTTCAGAGGTAAGCGCAAGTCCAGCTTCGCGAACAGCAGCAATCATCGCAGATGCTTTCAGCTCAGTCTCAGCTTCTTCATCCTCTGGGATGCTGTCATAAAGCAGGGTCGCACCTGCGCGGATCTGAGCCACACCATCTTTGATGCGAACTGTGCGCAGGGTCAGACCTGTGTTCATATCGCCATTAAACAGCACAGCACCGATCGCACCGCCATACCATGCACGAGAACTCCTTTCGTGATCCTCGATAAACTGCATGGCCCAACGCTTCGGCGCACCAGTAACAGTTACAGCCCATGTATGAGAAAGGAACGCATCCAGCGCATCCTTGCCATCAAGCAGAGTGCCTTCGATGTGATCCACGGTATGAATCAGACGAGAGTACATCTCGATCTGACGACGACCAATCACACGGACAGACTCTGGAACACAGATGCGGCTCTTATCGTTCCGGTCCACGTCAGAACACATGGTTAGCTCTGCTTCGTCTTTGGCGGAGTTCAGCAATTTGCGGATTTGTGCTTCATCTTCAATCGCGTTCTTGCCACGGCGGATCGTGCCGGAAATCGGGCATGTCTCCACACGGCGACCACCAGTCACCCGCACATACATCTCAGGAGAAGCACCAACCAGATATTCGGCGTTGCCTAGGTTGATGAAAAAGGAATAAGGCGATGGGTTGATCTGCTGCAAACGGCGGGAAACAGCGGATGGTGGGTTTTTGCAAGGCTCATAGAACACTTGACCAGGTACGGTCTCAAACAGATCACCGCGCTTGAAATAATCGACTGCAGAGCGCACCAGGTCAGCGTATTCACCCGGCTCATGGTCACCACGCGCTGGAGTTTCAGTCGCAGCCTTGTAAGGCGTTTCTTCACCATCACGCGGCAAACCGTCTGTCGTTTTGGCATTGAACTCAAAATCGTATTCCAGCACATGGGCTTTACGCCCATAGTGGTCAACAATCAGGATTTCATCGGGCAGAAACAACACCATGTCCCGCTGATCGTCAGGACGTTGCAGCTTCTGATTAATCGGCTCAAACTGAAACGTCAGATCATATCCGAATGCGCCATACAGCCCGAGCTGATCGTCGTCGCAGGAAAACAGATCAACAAGTGTACGCACCACGGAGAAGGTTGAGGGCTGGCGGGAGCGCTCCTCCTCTGAAAAAGCTCTGTCCGGCGTCTTGATAGTCAGATCAATGCGGTACTCGTCTGCATTGAAATCTGCAATATCCTCGTGACCGTCCAATGCGCCATGAACGGCAGGCATCAGCACGCGCCCGCGCTCGTTCAGCGCCTGAATGGTAATCTTGCGATCGTTGGATTCAATCAGCAGCGGTGGGTTGGCCAGTGCCATATCCCAGCGCGTGTAGCGGCCCGGATATTCGTAGGAAGAGGAAAGCACAGCACCGCGTTGACGGTCCAGCCTGTCCATCCATTCGCTTGTACCAGTGGCATAATCAGCATTTCGGCTTTTACGGCGGATGATAACGCCGCCTTTGCTCTTATAAGTCCGTTCTGCCGTAATCGGCATGGTCAATCCTCCGGGTCGTGCACACCTGTTTCCGATGTTTGCGAGGCGGTAGATACAACAAAGCCGCCTGCAGAAAATGCGGCGGCTTGGAAATTACAGGTCAACAAGACATGCGTGTTCAGCCACCGTCATCGGCGCCACCACCACAGCATGTTTTGTGCTTGCATAGTCATCATGCGATTTTCATAACCTAAGGAGCTCATAGGTGCAACTCCTGAAACAAAATTGCACCCAGCAATGAAAAGAAGAGCCCTTCAACCCATCGTGAAGAGCTCCCCATCATCAACTTAAGCACATGCGTGCTGGATAAGGCGGTCTAGGAAACCGTCGCACTTGTCGAGTTCGGACTGCTTGATGTACTCGTCCGGTTTATGAGCTTGCTCGATGCTACCTGGGCCACACACCACGGTTGGGACTTTCAAAATGGTCTGGATCAGGCCAGCTTCCGTGCCATAAGCAACTTTTGCGTGGTCGTTGCGACCAGCCAGTTTCTTTGCCAGAACAGTCACATCCGCTTCAACTTCCGTATCCAGTCCTGGGATCTCAGAGTAAGGAATGAGCTCGATATCTGCCTTTTCAGAAACTTTGCGCATTTCAGGAAGAAGCTCCTCCGTGGCAAAACGCCTGATCTCATCCATGCAAGCCTGAAGGCTTTCAGTTGGCAGCACGCGGAACTCAAATATGACTTCGCAGTGTTCAGGCACAATGTTGAGCGCAGTGCCGCCCTTCATGACACCTGTGTGAGCCGTGGAATATGGCAAATCAAACAGATCATCACTCGGGCCCGCTGCCAGTTCCCGTGCCATCTCTTCCAGTTTTGCAACAAGACGAGCGCCATAATGCACGGCGTTTACGCCCTGTGGAGCAAGGGAGGAGTGGCAGGAAAGGCCGGTAAACACAGCGCGGTAGGAGGCTTTGGATTTATGTGCCACCACAACCTGCATTTCAGTCGGCTCACCAACGAAACATGCTTCCGCCTGGAACCCTTCACCAGCAAGTTTGTACAGCACAGGCTGAACGCCAGTACAACCTGTTTCTTCATCATATGAGAACATCAGATGGAACGGCTTGTTCAGCGGCGCCTTGAGCATCTCTGGCACTTTGGCAAGAGAGCACGCCACGAAGCCTTTCATGTCACAGGAACCGCGACCGTATAGCAGACCGTCTTCTTCGCGAAGGGAGAACGGGTTACTGCTCCAGTCTTGCCCTTCAACCGGCACCACATCTGTGTGACCTGAAAGAATGTAACCATCGGTGCCATCTCCGCCGATCGTCGCAAACAGGCTCGCCTTCTCCCCCGTTTCGTCTGGTAGAATGGAAGAGGAGACCCCCAGATCATTAAGATATTCTTCGATCCACTTGATCAGGGGGAGATTGGTTTTTGCGCTGACCGTGTCAAAGCTAACCAGCTTTGCAAGGACTTCTTGGCTTGTCATTGTCATGGAAATTTCTTTCAGGAAATCGGAATCGTGAGTTCTGACTATAGAAAGAGAAATCCATAAGGAAAAGTACGTTTACGAGCTTTCGTTGACATGCCGCAGCGTTGTTTCGCCTTTACCCCACAGCCATGCCGCTCCGCGCACACCAGAGCTGTCGCCGTGTTTGGCCTTGCGGATATCAAAATCATAACCATCAGAGAAAATGTAAGGACGCATCGCAGCAGGAAGATCCTTGTAAATCTCCTCCACGTTGGACATGCCACCAGCCAGTACAAAACAGTCCGGATCTAAAATGTTGGCTGCCATCGCTAAAGCACGGCCCAAGCGGCTTACATAACGCTGATAGGTGCCCATGGCAGCTTCGTCGCCAGAGCGCATCAGCTCAATGATTTCGCTGCCCTTTAGAGCCTTGCCGGTGGCATTCTCGTAATCCCACTGGAAACCTGTGCCAGAGCACAAAAGGTCAATCGTACCGTGGTGTCCGGTCCAGTTGAGCGGCCCTGGGAACTCGCCTTCCTGCATCCACGGCACAGTAACGTTGCCCCATTCGCCGCCAATGCCATTAGCGCCTTTATGGGGACGTCCATTAATCGCAATGCCTGAGCCACAGCCAGTGCCAATGATGATGCCGTGAACAACTCCGCATCCTGCACCCGCTCCATCAATGGCTTCAGAAACCGCCATGCAATTGGCATCGTTTTGAATGCGCACTTCACGGCCAAGCGCATCTGTAAGATCTTTATCGAGAGGTTTCCCGTTCATCCAAGTGGAGTTTGCGTTCTTAACCAGCCCTGTGCTTGGTGAGATAGAGCCCGGAATGCCAATGCCCACTGTGCCGACTTCGCCAGTCGCCGCCTCCGTTGCAGCAACCAGTCCGATAACAGCTTCTACGCAACCCTGATAATCGTTCTTGGGAGTTGGAACGCGTTTGCGAAACAGTTCTTCACCTTCGTTAGAAAGTGCCAGCGCTTCAATTTTAGTACCACCCCAGTCAAGTCCAATTCGCATGTTCCAGTCATTCCCCCATTACAATCATAAAAGGCATTGGCCTCTGTATTCTTTGTTCTTTTCTGGATTAGTCACGTCGCTGGGGCATTTCAAAAGCGCCTGCGTCGTTCCCATCCAATGCATCCAGCTGTTTGCCGTAGCTTTTAAATTTTCTCAAAATCTCTTTCATCTCAGTTGGAGAAAGAGGTGCAGGTTCTCCCAGAACCAGCGCAGACAAGTACTGATCAGCCAATGCTTCCACTTCACCGGCAAGCCCAAACGCCTTGTGCAGTGAAGGGCCAAAAGTAATTTGTCCATGATGCGCCAAAAGGCAAGCCTTCCGGTCTTCTAGCGCATTGATCATTGCTTGAGAAAGGGCTTTGGTTCCGAATGTTGCGTAGTCTGCGCATTTGATCTGATCACCGCCAGCAACAGCCACCATATAATGAAAGGCCGGAATGCCTTTGTTATGGGTTGAAAGCGCAGTCGCTCTGGCTGAATGACAGTGAACAACCGCCTCTGCTTCTTTGTAGTGCCGGTAGATGTCCATATGCATGCGCCACTCGGACGAAGGCAAGTAATCCCCAAAGTATCCGCCTTCAAGATCCATGAAGACAATCTTCTTGATCTCCAGGTCTTCGTAAGGAATGCCAGAAGGGGTGATGAGCATACCGTTTTCATATCGGGCGCTCACGTTGCCGGAGGTTCCATGTGTCAAACCAGTGCTTTGTAAAGCACGCGCCGTTCTTATAACTTCCCGGCGAAGCTGGTTCTCAGCTGTTGTCATAACATGTCTCCGATAGCTGTAGCCTGAGCAAATGCAAGGCTAGCTGCACTGGCTTACTTCAGGCAATAGCGCTCAATGCGTATCCTTGTTCTCTTTTTCTCTGCGCCTGCGCAAGGCTTCGTTGAGGTCTGGTGCCGCAGAAACAAGGATACGTGTGTAAGGATGTTTGGGATTGGAAAAGACTTCTTCGGTTGGACCTTCTTCAACAATACGGCCTGCGTTCATCACAATCACCCGGTCAGTGATAGCCTGCACAACAGAAAGATCGTGCGAAATGAACAGATAAGCCATACCCAGCCGATCACGCAAATCTGCAAAGAGATCCAGAATTTGTGCTCTGATGGAAACATCAAGGGCAGAAACGGGTTCATCCGCGACGATCAGGCTTGGATTGGTGACCAGCGCACGCGCAATCGCGATACGCTGCCGTTGTCCGCCAGAAAATTCGTGCGGATATTTGTTGGCATCTGCAGAAGAAAGCCCCACGCTTTCCAAAACCTCATGAACGCGTTTTTTACGTTGAGAACGAGACAGTTCGTTGCGCATGAGGTGCAAAGGCTCACCCACGGTACGTTCAACCGTATGCCGCGGATCAAAGCTTCCATAAGGATCTTGGAACACGGCTTGAATGCCCAGCTGAAGATCCTGACGGTCTTTTCGTGAAACCGAGTAAGGATCTTTGCCAAGAAACTGGATATGGCCGGCGTTCGGAGGCGTCAGTCCCAAAATAGTGCGTGCAAGGGTGGATTTACCGCATCCACTTTCACCCACCAGACCCATGCTCTGACGCGGGGCGACGTGGAAGGAGACATGTTGCACGGCTCGGTGCCACTGTCTGCGTGTGAAGATGCTGGCGCGAGGGAGAGGATATTCCCGCAGCACATTGCTCACCTGCAAGAGTGGCTGTGTGACCTCGTCAACTGGCTCTTGCCGTGGAACAGGTACGTGGTTGGAGGCTTCAAACAGCTTCTTGGAATAGGGGTGAGAAAGGTTGTCGAACAGCTCGCAAGTCGGGCCGCGCTCAACAATCACCCCGTCTTTCATAATCGCAACAGTGTCCGCCATGTCAGCAACAACTGCCAGATCATGCGAAATGAGCAGCATGGCCATCTGTTCTTTGCGCACGATGTCTTTCAGCAATGTCAGGATTTGCGCCTGAACCGTCACATCAAGCGCAGTGGTCGGCTCATCAGCAATCAATACCTTGGGCTTACAGGCGATAGCAATGGCGATGACAACGCGCTGCCTCTGTCCGCCGGAAAGCTGGTGGGGGAAACGATCAATCAAACCATATTCAAGACCAAGACCAACCCGTTCCAGAACATCGATGGTTTGGTCCATCGCTTCCTTGCGTGTAAGACCCTGATGCCAGCGAAGGCCTTCAGCAACTTGCTCGCCAATGGTGCGGGTCGGATTGAGAGCGGTCAGCGGTTCCTGAAAGACCATAGAGATGTCTTTGCCACGAACATGGGTCATCTCTGTATCTGTAGCGCGCGTGAGGTTCTTGCCCTCAAACATCAGATCACCAATCTGATGAGCACCCTCCGGCAAAAGCTGCATGGCTGAGAGCGCACTCATGGATTTACCAGAGCCACTTTCGCCAACGAGACCGAGGATTTTGCCCTGCTCAAGGTCAAAACTCACATTGCGCAGGATCGGCTTGCCAGAAATGGAAACGCAAAGGTCAGTGGCGGAAAAAACAGAGGTCACGCAACTCTCCTCCGCATCTTCGGATCCAGTAAATCCCGTAGTCCGTCGCCAAGAAGGTTAAAGCCGAGAACAGAAAAGATAATCGCAAATCCCGGATAAAGCGCCAGCTGCGGTGCAAAAGCAACCATGGTCTGGGCCTCATACAACATGCGGCCCCAACTCGCCATGGGTGGTTGCGTCCCCAAACCAAGATAGGAGAGACCTGCCTCTGAAAGGATTGCAAGAGAAAGCTGAATGGTCGCCTGTACAATCAGCAGGTTGGCAATGTTCGGAATAACGTGTTCCAGAGTGATCAAGAACGAGCTCTTGCCGGAAAGACGGGCGGCAAGCAAAAACTCGCGTCCTGAAAGAGACAAGGCGCCACCGCGAGCAACGCGGGCAAAAACTGGAATATTGAAGATGCCAATCGCAATTACAGCGTTGATTGTTCCAGGCCCAAAGATGGACGTGATGAGCACAGCAGAGAGTAGAGAGGGAAATGCGAAAATCAGATCATTGGTGCGCATCACCAGTTCTTCAAGAAAACCCTTTTGGGCCGCTGCCAGAAGTCCCAATGGCACGCCAATCAGCATGCCGATGCCAACAGCAATCAGCGCTACAATAATGGAGGTGCGGGCGCCAACCATCAGCATGGAGAAGATATCGCGACCATACTGATCCGTCCCAAACCAGAATTCAGAACTCATCGGCTTAAGGCGCTTGGAAACATCCAGAACATCGATGGCATAGGGTGTCCAGAAGACGGAAGTAACCCCGGCAATGAGAATAACGAGAGCAAGTACTGCCCCGATCACGAACGAACGACTGTGAAAGGCTTTCTTCCAGATGGAGATTTCGTCAAAACTGGCAAGCGGCGGATAACTTGGGAGTTCCTGATTCATGCACGTCGCCTCAGTCTCGGATCAATGGCTGCGTAGGCGATGTCGACAAGGAATGTCACAAAGATTGTAAGAGCAACGAGCAACATGACACTGCTCTTCACTACGATCAGGTCGCGCTGAGTAATGCCTTGGAAAATCAGACGCCCTAGGCCTGGTAGGTAAAAGAGGTTTTCAATAATCACCGTACCTGCGATCAGGAAAGAGAACTGAAGACCCAGAATAGTCAGGACCGGAATAAGAGCATTGCGTACGCCGTGTCTCCAAAGCGTGGCTTTGTTGGAGAGCCCTTTGGCGCGCGCTGTACGGATATAGTCTTCATGTAAAACATCCAGCAAGGCTGAGCGCATCACGCGGGCCAGAATACTCGCTTGGGGGAGAGCCAGCGCGATAACAGGCAATAAGAGCGCCTGCAATGAGCCAAAAAAACTCACATCCCAGCCCGGGAAACCACCAGATGGTAAAACCCGCAGCACGATCGCAAACACGTAAACCAGCAAAATGGCAATCCAGAAGTTTGGGATAGCAATGCCGATCTGAGCAATGGACATAATACCTGTGTCGATGACCTTGCCATGATAGCGGGCAGAGTAAACGCCGATCGGTATAGCAATGACTGTCGAGAGGATCAGTGCGCCAGTTGCAAGTGGAAGGCTGACCTGAATGCGTTCGCCGATCAGTTCAGAAACCGGAACTGAATACGTGTAGCTTACACCAAATTCACCCTGCAACATGCCCAGCAACCAGTTCACATAGCGGGTGGATAAAGGAGCGTTGAGGCCAAGCTCAGCGCGCAGAGCTGCGAGTGTGTCAGGCTGCGCATTCAACCCAAGCATCACTTCAGCCGGATCACCGGGAATAACCTCAAGGACAACGAAGATGACGAGGCTTGCGGCTAGGAGAGTTGTCAGTAAGCCTATGAGACGAAGGAACGCAAACCAGAGCATCGGACAAATCCGCTAAACCAATCAAACTTGCGTTGCACAAGCAAATTGCACAATGAGAGAAAAGGGTTACCCCTAAAGTAACTGTCAGTTTGGCAACCGCTTAAACCATATAATTTGGAATAGCAATTGAGAAGGACTGCGATTGCGGTTGCAACCGCAGTCCTGTGCAAATATCTACGTGTATTTGCTAGGTGTTTTTAGTTATTCGCCCAATAGACTTGTGATAGGTCGTTAGCCGGTGTCGGGGAGTTTCGCCAAAGCCCCTTCACATTGGCATTCCACACAGCAGATTTCGCCAACTGGAACAGGTAGACGTTCACTGCATCCTCGGAGATGACTTGCTGTGCCTGCTTCAAAAGCTCATACCGCTTCTCTTCGTCAACAGTCACATTCAGCTCTTCAATCAGTTGTTTGAAAGCATCACTGTTGTAGTTGAAGTAGTACTTATCGCGCGCATAGATACCAATATCCATCGGCTCAACATGAGAAACGATCGTGAAATCGTAATTGGTTTCCTTGAAGACCTCGGAAAGCCACTGCGCCCATTCAACAGGTACGATCTTCAAATCAATGCCGATCTTCTTCAGATCGGAGGCAATCAGCTCACCACCACGACGGGCATAGGTCGGTGGTGGCAGTTTCAGCGTTGCGCTGAAGCCATCTGGATACCCAGCTTTGGCAAGAAGTTCTTTCGCTTTTGCCGGATCGTAAGGGTAAAGCCCCGTCAGATCATTATAAGCGGGATGATGCGGAGCAAAGTGCGTTCCAATTGGCGTACCAAGTCCAAACATAGCACCGTCAATCAGGGCTTGCTTATTGACCGCATGCGATATTGCCTGACGCACGAGCTTGTTCATGAGCGGGCCGTGAGTGTTGTTCATCGCAAGGATGGTTTCACCCTCAGTCGTGCCAATAGCAACTTCAAAGCGTGGGTCCGCTTGAAACTGAATAATGGTTTCTGGAGCGGAAAATGTCGGGAACGCATCCAGATCGCCAGAGATCATTGCAGCAAAGGCGGCATTAGGATCAGAGATGAAACGGAAAGAGGCTTTTTCCAGCTTCGGTTGTTCACCCCAATACTGGTCGAAACGGGAAATCCGAATTTCCTGCCCCTTCATCCAACGGTCAAACTTGAACGGTCCGGTGCCCACAGGCTGCGTCTTGTTCGTCTCAGCCGTTTTAGGAGATACAATTACCGCATCGGCCCAAGCCAGATTGTAAGCAAGATTGCCGCTTGGCGTAGTGAGCTTGATGTCAACGGTTTGCGGATCTACGACAACCACATCAGAGATCGCTGCAAAGAGCGGCTTCTGTGCATTTACGCTGCCTTCAGCGCGTGCACGATCCAAGGAAAACTTTACGTCATCAGCAGAAAACGGCGTTCCATCATGAAAGAGGACACCCGTCTGCAAATGGAAGCGATAGGTCATGCCGTCTTCGCTCACATCCCACGATTTGGCGAGAGAGGGCAGAACACTTCCGTCTGGCCCGATACGTGTCAGGCCTTGAAAAACGTTTTGATAGACCACTTCATCGATAGCAGCTGCAGCCCCTGCAGTTGCATCAAGATGCGGTGGTTCGAGTACCATTCCCAAAGACAGGGAAGATTTGGCTTCAGCAGAACCGTGCGCACCTGTTAGTGCAGCAAGGACGAGGGCCGCGCCTCCGGCAAGGCAAAGCAGCCGGCTTTTTAATGACTTTGCATGCATTCCATTCCGTCCCTTATACTTTAAGAGTGCACGTGATCAGACAGTGTTCTTGTTATTGGTCTTGCATCAGGCTCCGTCAAAAGAGAGTACGCGGCCAGCGCCATCACTTTGGCGCTGTCAACGAGATCCTCAATTCCAACAAATTCGTCCGGCCTATGCGCCATCTCAAGTTTGCCTGGACCATACGCAATACAATCGTGCAAGTGGCCCAATCGTGTTATGTGCTTCTGATCATAAGTCCCCGGAGAGACAACATATGATGCATCCTTTTGAAGCACGTCTTTAATTCCGCCTGCAACAGCGCGAGCGACTGGGGAGTCCTTCTCTGCCATCACGGGGAGAACTTCAAGGAGATCCTTAAGTTCATATTCGAAATTTCTACGTGTTTTACGCAGATTTTCTAATATTTCAACTATCTCTTGTTTTACATCCTCCAGAGGCTCCTCAATCAGGAATCGACGATCCAGTATGATGCGGCAACTATCTGCAACGCAAGGGGAGGGAAGACCATCGTATCCTTCATCCTGCCCGCCATGTAAGGAATTGATATTTAACGTGGATGATCGGGCGCCTCTAGGAATAACCGGCATTTGTGTTTGTTTTTTGCTGAGCGCAGGGTAAAGCTCGTTTTCCAGCACATTCAGGAAAGCACTCATGTGACGAATTGCGCTGTCACCCAAAAACGGCATTGAGCCGTGAGCAATCGAACCACGCGTCTCAATTTCACTCCACCACACCCCTCGGTGCCCAAGACAAACCTGATCCTTGTGCAAAGGTTCGGGGATGATCACATGGTCGACACGTGGTTTGGAAAAGTAGCCATGTCTGGCAAGATAAGCCACACCGCCAAGGCCGCCGGATTCCTCATCAACCGTTCCTGATATCTCGATGGCACCACAAAACTCTGGGAAACATTCAATCAGACTCTCTGCCGCGATTATGGAAGAAGCCATCCCACCTTTCATATCACAGGCACCGCGCCCAAAGACCTTTCCGTCCTTTACCACGCCAGCAAAGGGATCAACCGTCCAGCCATATCCCACCTCGACAACATCAATATGGGAGTTGAAGTGGACACAAGGACCGGGACCGCGACCTTCATAGCGACAAATGACATTGATACGCGGGTAACGGTCAGAGTCTCCGGGGGTGCTCTCTCCTCTGACATACTCGACGGCAAAGCCTTTACGCTTCAAGCGCTCGCCGATGAACTCTGCACAGGGACGATAAGCTTCTCCGGGAGGGTTGATTGTCGGAAAAGCTATCAGGTCACGAGTGAGCGCAACAAGCTCATCCACTTTCCGCTCAACGGATTGGCTTAATTCCTCCCGCATCTTCCCCCCAGAACAAATGCTTAAATGAATTAAGTGATATCGTGACCGTTCCCAAATCGACTGAATACCCCTGAAAAATAATGGAGTATCTCGGAGCACGCAGACTGGTAAAAAGCCTTAATTATTTTCGAGAGAATGTGTGGAACACTGAAACTCCACGTGTTTTGAGGGTTTTGGGCTACAGCATCTAAGTTTACGAATAGTCTATTCGTTTGTTTGAAAGTGATCCTGAAAATATGACTGGCAATAGCATAAGCAAAATCACACCTGTGATTCTGTCGGGTGGGTTTGGATCTCGCCTCTGGCCTCTGTCCCGTAGAGAAAGGCCAAAACAATTCTTGCCAATCTTTTCAGGTCAAAGTCTCTTTCAAAAGACATGTGAGCGTGTCAGCTCTCAGCAGTTCCGTGCACCGCTGGTTATCTCAAATCAAGACCATCGCTTCCTGATCGGTGAGCAAATGGCCGAACTTGGGATAGAGCCACAAGCTATAGTATTGGAGCCATGCGGACGAAACACCGCTGCTCCCGCTGCTCTTGCTGCACTCATGGCGCTTGAAACAGATAAAAACGCAATTGTCCTCCTGTTACCATCAGACCATCTGGTCGCTGATGATAAGGAGTTCTTGTGTGCTGTCGATGCCGCTCATGCAGCTGCTGAAGCTGGTCAGATCGTCACATTTGGTATTGAGCCAAGTGAACCCAACACCGGATACGGCTATATAAAACTCTGTGAAGGCGGCGCTTCCGTCCGCAAAGTTGATGCCTTTGTCGAGAAACCTGATCTGGCAACGGCTGAAGAGTTCCTCAAGGACGGCAACTACCTTTGGAATGCTGGCATCTTCATGTACTCCGCAGCTGCCATGCGCGACGCCTTCTTAAAACACGCGCCTGACATCTGGGAGCAAGTTGCTAAGGCCTCCAATAACGCACGACGCGATCTGGATTTCCTGCGGCTTGAAGAAGAAGCCTTCGCTCAGGTGCGCAACATCTCCTTCGACTATGCGATTATGGAAAATGAAGAGAACGTCGCCTGCGTTCCAACTGATCCGGGGTGGAGCGATCTTGGATCATGGCCTGCTATTTGGGAGTCTATGGCGAAGAATGATGAGGGTAACTCCGCTTTGGGCGAAGCGATCTTCGAACAGTCCAAAAATTGCCTCGTTTATTCTGAAGATGCCCTCGTCAGTGTTGTCGGGCTTGAAGACGTAGTGGTCGTCAACACCAAGGATGCGCTTCTGGTTGCCGCAAAAGATAAGGCGCAGGACGTGAAGAAGGTGGTGGAACAGCTGGACAAGGCCAATAGGCCGGAAACCGTACAGCACCGCCGCGTGTACCGTCCATGGGGCTGGAGCGAGCGCATCTCTGAAGGTGAGCGCTTCCGCGTCCAGTCCATGATGATTGAGCCCGGCAAAGGCCTGACCTTGCAGCGCCACATCCACCGTGCAGAGCACTGGGTTGTTGTAAGTGGCACGCTGGAAGTGACCATTGATGGAAAAGATGAGCTGATTTCAGAAAATCAGTCCGTGTTTGTCCCGCTTGGCGCAAGGCACAAGCTACAAAACCCGGGAAAAATCCCGGTTCGCATGATCGAAGTCCAGTCCGGCGCATACATCGCCGAGGATGATATCCTGCGAGTATAACGTGAATTTGAAAACCGTTGGGTGAGAAACGTCTCACAACCAAACGGAGTTTGATAAAAGCGTCACGTCTCTGCATTACCAGTGACCTGAAGCTTGTCTAGGAGAAATTATGTCAGTTAAGCCGGTTTCACAGCTAACGCCAAACACCTTGGCCTATGAAACGACACCGTTGGTCAAGCCGACCGGTTTTCGCGAGTACGATGCACGCTGGCTCTTTGAAAAAGAGATCAACCTGAAGGGCATTCAGGCGCTGGGCGAGGGACTTGGAACCCTCATTCATGAACTTGGCGTACGTCCTGAGATCGTTACTGGTCACGACTTCCGCGGCTACTCCGCATCCATCAAGATGGCACTGATCACCGGCCTGATGTCTGCAGGCATCAAAGTGCACGACATCGGCCTCGCCATGTCTCCAATGGCCTATTACGCGCAGTTCGATCTGGATGTCCCATGCGTTGCCATGGTCACCGCGTCTCACAACGACAACGGCTGGACTGGTGTGAAGATGGGTGCAAACCGTCCACTGACGTTTGGTCCGGAAGAAATGGGCCGCCTGAAAGAGATTGTGTTGGAAGGGGCCAGTGACCTACGCGGTGGCGGAGCTTACGAATACCATCCTGATTTGACCGATCGCTACATCGCAGACCTCACAGAACGCGAAAAGTTCAAGCGTCCAATCAAAGCTGTCGTCGCATGTGGCAACGGCACCGCAGGTGCGTTTGCTCCGCGTATTCTCGAAGCGCTGGGCGTAGATGTTATTCCGCTGGATTGCGAGTTGGATCATACCTTCCCGAACTACAACCCGAACCCGGAAGACATGAAGATGCTTCATGCGATCCGTGACAAAGTGCTGGAAACCGGTGCTGAAGTCGGTCTGGGTTTTGATGGTGATGGTGACCGCTGTGGTGTGGTCGACAACGAAGGCGAAGAGATCTTCGCTGATAAAGTCGGCGTCATGCTGGCTCGCGATATCTCCGCTCTTCATCCGGAAAGCCAATTTGTGGTTGATGTAAAATCAACCGGCCTGTACCACACCGATCCGGTCCTCAAGGCCAATGGTGCAAAGACTGATTACTTCAAAACAGGCCACTCCTACATCAAACGCCGTGTAACTGAGCTTGGTGCTGTTGCTGGTTTTGAAAAGTCCGGCCACTACTTCTTCAATCCGCCAATCGGTCGTGGATATGATGACGGTGTTGTCTCTGCGATTGCCATTCTGGATATGATGGACCGCAATCCGGATAAGAGCATGGCTGACCTGCGCCGTGATCTGCCAAAGACCTGGGGCTCCCCAACCATGGCCGCCAAATGCGCGGACGAGATCAAGTACGATGTAGTTGATCGTGTGGTTGCGCGCTTCAAATCCATGCATGCTGACGGCGCGAAGGTATCTGGTCAGGATATAGCTGATCTGATCACCGTGAATGGTGTCCGTGTTGTGTGTGAAGATGGAACATGGGGCCTTGTCCGTGCATCCTCCAACAAACCAGAACTGGTTGTTGTTGTTGAAAGCCCGGTCTCAGAAGTGCGCCTGCACGAGATGTTCAAAGCAATGGATGCAGTTCTTCGCGAGAACCCAGAGGTTGGTGACTACAACCAGACACTGGCAGAACTCGCTTAAGATACCACCTTAAAAAACAGACTAAAAAACGCCGACCTGTATGGGGCGGCGTTTTTTGCTTTAGGCGCTCTGCTTACCTTGGGCAGGTTAGTAACCAGCGAAGTGGAGCAGGTCCACGATGTATTTGCGCATTGCAGGGCCATGTGGTGCGGGTAGGCCAACAAGAGCATCGTAAAGGCGGACCTCACTATCACACAGCTGTTTATCGGTTGGATCAGCAGCGAAAATGCGGCTTAGGGAATCCATTGGATACACCTTCATCAGCGTATCAAATGCCGGGTTCGCAGGCAGATACAAATCTGCATCAGTCGGCTTATCCGCAGGCTTGCCAATCACACGCACTTTCTTCTGCGCAGGCTCAGCGGTGTAATGGATCACGAGCCCATCGTCCTTGGCTTTAACCTGAGCATCCGCGAGCAACTGGAACAGCGCGAGCCCTTCCTGCGTACTTTCGCTCTCCACCACGGCGTAGCTGTCCAGAAACGCACCAGTGGAACCGGAAAAAAACTGAGCACAAACCAGCTCACCTTTGCTTTTCTTCAGTTTTAAGGTGAGAGCACGTTTGGCCTTGAGGACGGTGATGATCTTATCGTCATCAGCATATTTTAGCAGTGGGCGATAAACCTGAAGTGCGCGGTAAAGCAAGTCATGCAGACGCTTAGCCAGCCCGCGCTCATCTGCCCCTGATTGAATCTCTTTCTCAATCTGGCTCTGCAGGTCCTTGTAAAGATTCGGAAATTCAATCTTGATCACAGGCAGGGAAGGGATATCCGGTGCAAGAGTATCTAGGAGAACCTGCTGACCTTTGCCATCAGCTGCATGGCTTTCCTGTGTGAGGGATCCGCCAAAATCAAAGTAAAGCAGGGTCGCGACAATCGCGACAACAATCATAGGAACGCCAACGAACTCCGCAAGCTTACCAATCATCTCATTTTGCCTTCAAGTTACAGTCGGGAAGTGATCCGCACTGTATATTATAAATTATCAAAAATGACAATTTATAATTTTAAAGGCTTAATTCGGATTCCAAATCAAAGCGTTACAGATGATTTCTAAAGAGATCTTTCTCCTGCTTTACCAAGTCACCAATGAAATCAGAAACCGCTTTAATACGGCGCAGGTGCCGTGCGCTTTCATGGGTGACAAGGTAATAGCTGCGCGAAATACGACGTTTGGGAAGCACTGGAACGAAATCATCATTGCCATCTGCAATGAATCCGTGAAGGATTCCGATCCCGCTACCAGCTCGTACTGCTTCAGTCTGGCCAAGTGCACTGGCACATTCCAGGCGAGACTGCCAGTCCTTGGAAAATTCTGCGGAGTAGTTGAGCGAAGAGGCAAAGATCAAATCGTCCACATAGCCAATCAGGCGATGTTCTTTCAGCTCTTCCTCGTTCTCCGGCAGCCCGTAGCGTTCGGCATAAGCGCGAGATGCATAAAGACCCAATGAGTAGTCAGTCAACTTGCGGCTCACCAGACGTCCGTGTTCAGGTTGGCCAACCGTAACTGCCAGATCAGCTTCGCGCTTGGAAAGAGAGAAAGCCCGGTGCAGCGGCACCAACTGGAGCGTAAGGTCAGGATAGCGCTCATTCAGTGCACCCAGACGCGGCGCCAGAAAAGCCACCCCGAAGCCATCGGGTGCACCAATGCGCACAGCACCGGAAAGCTCCACATCCGTCCCACCGATCTCGGCGCGGGCGGAAAGCATCTCCGTTTCCATCGATTCAGCAAACTCAAAGAACCGCTCACCTTCGCTGGTCAGCGCACACCCCGTGGTGCGCCGATCAATGAGCTTGGCCTGCAGAGCAGTTTCAAGCGCGGAAAGGCGGCGGGCAACCGTTGCATGGTTGAGGCCAAGCCGCTGTGCAGCGCCCAAAATCTGTCCGGAGCGCGCCACAGCAAGAAACACTCTTGCATCATCCCAGTTCATGATTTTTGATAGCTCCCAGTCCACATGCTGCACGGATCGTACTTTAATTTTTGCACAACGGTTTCGGATATTATCTCATTGATATGCGAAAAATATAGTTCATGCTAGGGGCATAAAGAAATTCGCTCGCAGACCTGTAAAACGCATGTGTTTGCGGGCCGCAAGAATAGACCTGGAGAGGGAGGACCTCATGGAAGAGATCGGTCATTTTATCAATGGTAAGCGCGTTGCTGGCAAGTCCGGCCGCACTGCAGACGTTTTCAACCCTGCAACCGGTGAAGTAACTGCAAAGGTTGCTTTGGCAACTGCAGCAGAAATGCAGGAAGCTGTCGCCGTCGCTGAAAAAGCGCAGCCAGCATGGGCTGCAACCAACCCACAGCGCCGCGCTCGCGTAATGATGAAGTTCGTGACTTTGCTTCACCGCGACATGGACAAGCTGGCATCCAAGCTGTCTGCTGAGCACGGTAAAACACACCCGGACGCTAAAGGCGACGTGATCCGTGGTCTGGAAGTTGCAGAATTCTGCATCGGCGCACCACACATGATGAAGGGTGAGTTCACCGAGGGCGCAGGTCCTGGCATCGACATGTACTCCATGCGTCAGCCACTGGGCGTTGTTGCTGGCATCACGCCATTCAACTTCCCGGCAATGATCCCGATGTGGAAGTTCTGTGTTGCGATCGCAGCTGGTAACTCCTTCATCCTCAAGCCATCCGAGCGCAACCCGTCAGTGCCAATGATGCTGGCTGAGCTGATGCAGGAAGCTGGCCTGCCAGACGGCGTTTTGAACGTCGTGAACGGTGACAAAGAATCCGTAGACGCAATCCTTGATGATCCAATCATTCAGGCTGTTGGCTTCGTTGGTTCCACCGCGATTGCTGAGTACGTTTACACCCGTGGTACAGCTTCCGGTAAGCGCGTTCAGTGCTTCGGCGGCGCGAAAAACCACATGCTCATCATGCCGGATGCTGATCTGGATCAGGCTGCTGACGCTCTGGTTGGCGCAGGCTTCGGTGCTGCTGGCGAACGCTGCATGGCGATCTCCGTTGCTGTTCCTGTTGGTCAGGAAACTGCAGACCGCCTCATCGAGAAACTCATCCCACGCGTTGAAGCTCTCAAAGTTGGCCCTTACACTGCAGGCGACGACGTTGACTTCGGTCCGGTCATCACCCCACAGGCACGTGAGCGTATCCTCGGTCTGGTGAACTCCGGTGTTGAGCAGGGTGCAAAGCTTGTTGTTGACGGACGTGACTTCAAACTGCAGGGCTATGAAAACGGTAACTTCGTTGGCCCTTGCCTGTTCGACAACGCAACCAAAGACATGGACATCTACAAAGAAGAAATCTTTGGTCCGGTTCTGACTGTTGTACGTGCAGAAACCTATGAAGAAGCTCTGAGCCTACCAATGGATCATGAGTACGGCAACGGCACTGCAATCTACACCCGTGATGGTGACACTGCACGTGACTTTGCAAGCCGCATCAACATCGGCATGGTCGGCATCAACGTTCCAATTCCTGTGCCGCTCGCATACCACACCTTTGGTGGCTGGAAGCGTTCTGGCTTTGGCGATCTGAACCAGCACGGCCCAGATGGCTTCAAGTTCTACACCCGCACCAAGACAGTGACATCCCGCTGGCCTTCAGGTGTGAAGGAAGGTGCAGAATTCTCTATCCCAACAATGGGCTAAACCTTCGGATTGACAGTTTGAAAGGCGCTCTTTGGAGCGCCTTTTTTATTCGTTGCTACCAAGAGGATAGGCGCAAGGTGCGGCACCAACCGCGCGGCAGGGTTCATAATAGACAGTGTTGCTGGTGCTTCCGTCATCCCACGTCAGTTGCACTGCAAGGGCTTGCACTGTCCCACCAGGGAACTCCATGACGTACGGCTTATGAATGCTCTGTGCTTCTACGCGGAAGGGGTATTCAGGATCGCAATCAGGAATAGGAAAGCTCTTATCCAGATCCTTGGAGTCAATCGAATACTTAATTTCTTTCAGCCTGCAGCGCAGTGACATGATGGGGGCAAAGTTGATGATCTGCTTGTTGTCCAGAGTCTGGAAGGTGATCCAGCCCTCAGGCTCCAGATCACTTGCCATCGTCTTGAAAATGTCCAATGGCGGAATCACATCATCCCGTTCTGCAGTAAATCCGGCTTTTTCAGAGGCAAAGGATGAGGAGGCAAGGCCCAGGCCCCAAATTGCCGCCAGACACAGGCGGCGAAAAGAGCAAAACATGGCAGGTTCTCTCCTTTTTGTTGTTATTCAGCAATATCAACTCGTTAGTTCGATGTAGGCTGAGAGCTATAAGAGAACTCGGGGACCCTAGCGGAAAGCAGTTAATATTCCCGAAAACTCGGGGATCCATGAGCCATTTTGATTTTTATCGTGGCAGCTCTTCGGTAAAACCCCGTAAACCTCGGCGAAGCAACGCTCTGCGGGGCACCTATGATCTCTCAATATGCGCACCTGTGCGCTTATGTCCCATACAAATTGGGGGGTCTTCGCCTCTGAGTTTGTTGCGATTTATTAAAAAACTGGAGTAATTCTAACGAGCGTGTTGCAATCACAGACCGGACGGGTCGATTCCATTGCGCAAGCAAGTCTAGGCAATTGAAGAGTTTTTTCGGAAATTGTCTTTATGAATTACAGGCAGATGCCCCGGCGAAGAGGGAACCGGACAAGCGGAATGACTGAAAACCTAGCAAACGTAACAGAGCTATCTGATGCAGACGTTGCGGAGGCAAATGCCTCCGCCAAGAAACGTGGACGCAAAAAATCCGCGGGTCAGGTTTGGCTGCAGGATGCGGTTCGCCCGGAAATGAAACTGGTGAAACGCGGTGCAATGTTACAAGGCCTCTCGGAACTCCTTTGGATTCCGCAGGCAGCATTATTGGCATTGGCAATCGCTGGCCTGATCGATCCACACGGACCGGGCCTTGATCCATTCTATGCAACAGCCTCTATACTTATCTTAGCCGTGATCCGCCATTTTCTGCGCATCAGGGGCGGTGAGATCGCAGTTCGCGCAGCCTCAAAGGCGCGCCACAGACTGGAAACCAGTCTGCTGAGCAATCTGACCAACCTGTCACCGGCAACCGAACTGCCTGCAAGTGGTAAAATCGCGTCCATCGCAGTGGAGCACATTCAGGCAATCGGCCCTTATCTTGGCCGTTTTCTCCCAATTCAAGCGCGCCTTTCACTCGTCCCTCTCGTCTTGATTGCGTCTGTCGCCTATGTCAGTTGGTTCGCAGCGCTGTGTCTGCTGATCTTTGGCCCGCTGGTGCCGGTCTTCATGGCAATCGTTGGTATCCGCGCCAAGAAAGCCAGCGACCGTCAGCTCGGTGTTCTTGCCGATATGGGCGGGCTGCTGCTGGACCGCCTCAGAGGCATGGAAACCCTGCGTCTGTTTGGTGCGGTGAAACGCTCTGAGGACGATATCCGCAAACTGGGCGGTGACTTCCGCACATCCACTATGCGTGTATTGCGTATTGCATTCCTCTCCAGCACTGCGCTGGAACTGTTCAGTGCCGCCGCAATCGCCATCACCGCAATCTATGTCGGCTTCTCTCTCCTTGGAGACTGGAGCTTCGGCACATATGGCTCACCGCTCACACTGGCCGGTGGCCTGTTCGTTCTGATGATCGTTCCTGAATATTTTGCACCACTTCGCGCTTTTGCGGCAGCTTATCATGATCGCGCCGCAGGCATTGCGGCAGCAGATCATATCGTTGAGTTGCAAAAACAGCTGGAGGACGACGGCCAGGCAGATATCATCGGGACCGGGCTTGATGTTGTGCCACTGCCTGCAACCGGTGCACTGACGATCCGAAACCTGAGTGTTTCCCGCGGTCACCGCAAGATCCTCGCTGACGTCAACTTGTCTCTGGGTGAACCGGAACTGGTCGTTGTCAAAGGCCCGAGTGGGACCGGTAAATCAACCCTGATGGATTGCATTCTCGGCTTCTTGCCAGCTGATCAGGGCCAGATTGCTTATGGCGGACTGCCACTCACCTCATACGGCTTGACCAACTGGCAGCAGTCTATCTCCGTCCTTTCGCAAAATCCTGAACTGTTCCACGGCACGTTACGGGCAAACCTGCGCCGCGCTGATCAGTCAGCAGACGATGCGACACTCACACAAGCTTTGAAGCTTGCTGCCGTTGATGAGTTGCTCGCCAAAATCCCGGGAGGTCTCTCAGGCCAGATTGGTGAAGACGGCAAGGGCTTGTCATTAGGGGAGCGTCGCCGCTTTGCATTGGCGCGTGCTGCCCTGCGTGAGGACGCAAGACTGATCATTGCAGATGAACCAACTGCAGATCTCGATGGTGCAACCGCACAAAAGGTTGTTGCGGCTCTTAAAAAGCTGGCACACAACAAGCCAGTTCTGGTCGCAACTCACGATCCGCGCGTTGTCGGCTCAGCCGACCGCGTGTTGACCCTGAAAGAAGGTGTGCTGGTTGAGCTGAATGAACGTGAAGGAGAAGAACAATGAGATCGTCCCTTCGCATCATCTGGCTTTTGCAAAAAGAAGAGCCGCTCGCATTCTGGGGCGGCTTATTTTTGGCATTCCTACCAGCCGCTGCTGGCATTGCCTTGCTCGCCGTCTCTGGTTACTTCATCACCGCAACAGCAATCGCTGGCCTGTCTGCAGGCGCGATTGCATTCAACACATCTTCAGCGGCAAGCAGCATTCGTCTTTATGCCTCCATGCGTATCTTCGGTAGATACATCGAGCGCGTGATCACACACGATGCGACCTTCCGCTTTCTGGCCAACCTGCGTTCCGGCGTGTTCCGTGGTCTTGTCGCCCGCGAAAGCAACGGCACACTGAGCCAACGCTCCGCAACAGCGCTCTCTCGCGTGGTGAGTGATGTGGACCAGCTTGATGGCTTGTTCCTGCGTCTCGTTGTGCCTCTTGCCTCAGCAACCATCATCACTGGCCTGACACTGGTTATCCTCTGGCAGTACTCCCCAATGGCATCCATTGCTCTGGGCGCTGTTCAGGCAGCAGGCCTCACTGTTCTGGCAAAATCTGGTGGTCATCGCCAAAAGGCACAGGCACGCAAGCTCAATGCAGCCCGTGACGCTCTGCGCGTTCGTGTGTCGGATCTGGTACGGGGACGTCGTGACCTTTCCGTCTTCGGCGGTCTTGAACAACAACGTGTTGCTGCACTCAAAGCAGTGAACCAGCTGGATGATGTGCAAGAGCAGAACGAACTGACAGACATGCGAAATCAGGCTGTGGTGAGCACCATGAGCCAGGTGATGGTCGCTGTCACGTTCCTGTTCGCCGCTTATTCCTATCAGCAAGGCCAGATGGAACTGAAGCATATAGCTCTGTTCGCGTTTGTAGCTCTTGCTCTACCAGAACTGCTCATCTCCCTCGCCAACAGCGCAGGCAGCTGGAGCAAGATGTCTGGTGCAGCTGATCGCGTCCGCTCCCTGCTCACAGTAGGGCAGGACAGCGAAGCACTTCAGAACGCCCGCAGCAATTCTGAAATGCCCTCTTTTGAGGTTGGCAAAGATGCGTTGAACCTGAAAGACATCCACTTCGCCTACACACCAAAGGCAGCTGCTATTTTGGACGGTGTAGACCTCGCTCTGCCAACTGGCAGCCGTACAGTCGTGATCGGTCCAAGTGGTGCTGGTAAGTCTACGCTCGCAGCTATTGTTGCACGCCTGCAAACTCCGCAATCTGGTGCAATCCAGATTGGCGGCGTCGAGCTGAACGGTATGGCAGAAGATAAATTGCGTGCTGCTCTGACAGTTGTCGGTCAACGCACGCAGATCTTCCACAGCACCATCGCAGAGAACCTGCGCGTTGCCCGTGAAGATGCAACCGACGCAGAGCTTTGGGAAGCACTGGCCCACGCTGGTTTGAAGGAGCTTGTCGAAGGCAGACAGGAAAAACTGGAAACCCGTCTGGGCGAAGGTGGTCTGGGTCTGTCTGGTGGTGAAGGTCGTCGTCTGGCATTGGCCCGTGCCTACTTGCGTAATCCGGAAATCTGGATTGCGGATGAGCTGACGGAAGGACTGGACCACGCAACTGCAGACAAAGTACTCGCATCCTTCCGCGCCATGACCAAAGGTAAAACAGTCCTCATGGTCTCCCACCGCGCCAGCGAGCTGGAAGGTGCTGACCGGGTTCTGGTGCTTGAAGACGGCAAGCTGGGGGAAGTCACCCTGCCATTGTCTGAGGAGATCAAAGGTCGCCTTCGCGACGATTGATCCGGGAAACCGAGTTTAAAAGAAAAGCGCAGCCTCAGAAACGAAGCTGCGCTTTTTTGTTCTCTCAATGATCACAAAACGGATCAGATAAACAGCATCAAGCTGCGATCTGACACCCCGGTGTTTCGTGATCAGAACCACCGTTGTTGTAAAGGCCGCCGAAGCGATTGGAGAGGAAGTCATCCAGGTTGATGCTTTCCTGCTTCACAAAGCCTTTGGCGTTCAAACTACCATCCATGAGCAGATCCAGCGTGGCACAGATGCTGGCTGCCGTTGTGATCTGAATACCGCTCCAATGTTTGCCCATGATCTCACGGTCATTGACCACGTGAGAGTAGGACTTCTGCTGGAACCGACCATCTTTCATGCCTGTGGCGGTGATGAAGATGAGCACGCGGTCCTGCATGGTGACCGGAATGGAATCTTCCATCACCTCTTTCAGCAAATCACGCTTGTTGATGAAGCCCAAATCCTTCAGCAGCAGCTCCATGATGTCCCGGTGCCCCGGATAACGGATGGAGAGATAACGAAGGCTCTGCACCTTGTCCTTTAGCGTCTCAGAAAGAGAGCCTAAGCCACCAGAGGTGTTGAAAGCTTCATAATCAACGCCATCCAGAGAGAAATGCTGCAGACCGGCCAAAGCTGGCACCTTGGTCAACTCGCCGTTCTCGATGGCAAGGCATGGATTGCAGTACTCGTTGATCAGGCCATCGGTGGACCATGTCAGATTGTATTTGAGCTTGTTGGTCGGATAACGGGGCAGGGCGCCTACACGCAGATGCAGGTCTTCAAGACTGTCAAACTGCTTTGCAAGATCATATCCGGCAATGGATACAAAACCGGGTGCGAGGCCGCATTGCGGAGCAAACGCCTTGTTGGCGCCTGCTGCAATCTTCTCCACTTCAGCAGTGCTGGCCACATCTTCGGTCAGGTCAAGATAATGACAGTCTGCATCTTTCGCGGCCTGCGCAATCACCGGCGTCAGGAAAAACGGTGCAGCTGAAATAACTGCGTCGCATCCTTTAAGAGCTTCTGTGAGTTTCCCCAGATCACTCACATCCAGTGCTTCTGTTGTCACATGCGGCACGTCCAGCGCACTCAGCGCTTCCACACTCTGGTCCAGTACCTTGATCTGATAATCACCTGAACCTTGTAACAATGCAGCGATCATCCCACCGATCTTACCTGCACCCACAACAGCAACATGATGTCGGCTCATAAGCCCCTCCAAGCTTGTTTCGATTGACGAGAAGTCTACGTGAAAACACTGCCGGAGTTTATGGGGCAACTTGCCGAAATGACGCTTTATTTCGTGTAAATGACGGTAACTATGTCATATTGACATTAAAATTGTAAATATGACGACTTTTACGTGCAGCGCTCACACGATTCGTGTTTGAGAAAACACACGAGGAGTGCCAATTAAATCGAATAGGTGAAGTGTACGAATGCGCAGGAGCTGTTATTTCTCAATGCTATAAGTATTTTGAGGCATGAAAGGCCGTTGCCTCTCAAACTTCTTCGTCAGCACGATAGAGGACCGCGTGCGCTCAACACCTGGAATGGCGGCAATTTCGTCGAGCACGGCATCCAGCTCTTCCAGACGGTCAGGCTCCACAATCAGGCAGAGGTCAAATTCACCGGAAATCGTCAGACAGCTGCGGATTTCAGGGTAGGACTCCAACTGCGCAATCAGTTCGCGTGAGCGTTGCTGTGCAACGGAAAGCATCACAAGAGCCTGAACCCGCTTCTGGTCCTCTTGGTCTCCCAAAATCGCCGTATAGCCGATAATGATGCCTTTGCGCTCAAGCCGGGCAATGCGCTCCTGAACTGTTGAACGGGCAACGTCCAGCCGGCGTGCAATAGAAGACACCGGTTCCCGAGCGTTTCCCTGCAAGATGGCAATTAGCTTGCGGTCCAGCTCATCCTTAATCTCGGCCATAGAAAGTCCTTTGAATTTTGCGGCAATATAACAGGCATCTCGTTAATTTGGCAGTAGGATCAGGCAAAACTAACAGTTTACTGGCTGAGGGCTGAGCGAACCTGCTGAGATCAATAGGGTATTTATCCCGTCATTTTGAGTTTTGCCCAGCCTTGCATAAATCGCAAAAAGGCCGTTGCACTCCAAAATATGTGACGTTATAAAGTAACAAATCGAATGTAATATTATAACAAAGTGGTTGTGGGACGTATGAAGCATCTCTTAGGTTCACTAAGCATTCTCGGTCTTCTTGCCGGAAGCGTATCCTTTCCTGCTCTGGCTCAGGCCGAGGTCAATGTGGTAGCATCCATCAAGCCAATTCACTCTCTTGTGGCAAGCGTGATGGAAGGCGTAGGCACGCCTGATCTGGTGGTGGAAGGGGCAGGCTCTCCACACACTTACAGCCTGCGTCCGTCAACAGCTCGCAAGATCGCCAACGCAGATGTGGTGTTCTGGGTTGGCCCTCAGTTGGAAAGTTTCCTTGAAACCCCGCTTGAGAACCTTGCCGACGGCGCAACCATCGTGACACTGAAAGATGCCCATGGTCTCACGCTCCTGAACTTCCGTGAAGGTGGCAACTTTGAAGGTCACGACCACGGTGATCATGCTGGCGAAACCGCTGAAGAGCATGCCAAGCACGCTGGTGAAACTGCAGAAGAACATGCAGAACACGCCGACGAAGGGCATGAAGAGCATGCCGATCATGACAATGAGAAGCACGAAGAACACGCTGATCATGAAAAGCATGAGGAACATGCTGATCATGAGACGCACGATGAGCATGGTGATGAAGCCGTAGACATGCACATCTGGCTGGATCCGCAAAATGCGATCGCCATGCTGCATGAGATTGAGGAAGCCCTCTCCAAAGCCGACCCTGCAAACGCTGCCAAGTATGCAGCCAATGCAAAGGCGGAAGCAGAGGAGATCACCAAAGTCTCCAAGACGCTGAAAGCTGATCTGAAAAACAATCGGACCAAGCCTTTCGTGGTGTTCCACGATGCTTACCGTTATTTTGAAGAGGCCTATAACCTCAACGCGGTCGGCTCAGTCACTGTCAGCCCGGAAGTGCTGCCGGGAGCAAAGCGTTTGTCTGAAGTTCGCCAGAAACTGGAAGGTTTGGGCGTCAGCTGTGTCTTCTCTGAAGTTCAGTTCAATCCGCGCATGGTTGCAGTGCTGAAAGAGGGAACAGGCGTCAACTCTGCAGAACTCGACCCTCTTGGATCAACGCTGGATTCAGGCCCTCAGCTTTACACCGAGCTGCTTAAGCAAATGGGTGGTGCCTTCAACACCTGCCTCTCCGGCAACTCATAATTCTAAGAGATAACAAGAACAATAGGTCAGAACAGGCAGTGCAATGTGAACGAGCACTGTCTGTTTTGTATACTCCCAACTCAGCCACAGGCGGCCAGCTCAACTGCAAAGACCTCACCAGTTTTAGCAAGTGCCAGTTTTCGCAAGTGAATGTGCAAGAAGGAAACGTGCGCAGGCAGTTTGCCTGCCCCAAGCTTAAGGCAGATTACATCGTGCCGTTTTCTTCCAGCCTGTGGCTCCATCTTTCCAATATACCCTCAAGCGCGTCCCGATCTTCTGGATCCAGAATCTTGAGCATCTCAGCTTCCATCTCAAAGTGCGCGGCGGCTGCTTCCTCCACCAGTGCGCGGCCTTTGTCCGTTAAATGGATCATCAGAGCCCGGCGATCTTCCGGATTGGGATTACGGCACACCAACCCCAGCTTTTCCAGCTTATCGAGGCGACTGGTCATGGTGCCAGAAGTCAACATGCTGGATTTGGTCAACTCGGTCGGGCGCAGTGCGTAAGGTTCACCGCTTCGCCGCAGCGTTGCCAGAACATCAAAATCACCCGTTGCCAGACCAAACTTTGAAAAGTTTGCAGAAAGATCTTTGTTGATCTGCATGTTGAGGCGCATCATCCGGGCCAGCACATACATCGGGCTGGCATCCACCTCAGGATATTCGCTCTTCCACTGGCGCACGACGCGCGCAACGTGATCACTCATGGTCACTCTCAATAATCTGGCTTGCAGCAATACAGAGGTATATTGCAGAGGAATTACTTGAGATCAAGATACTTGACGGATCTGCGTATATATCCTAAGCATCAGATCGAATTAATTTGAGATCAAGATAATTGAGGTCGAAGTACATGCTTGTTCAACTGCGCACGGCGCTTACGCCCGCAATTTGGGGCACCACCTACGCCGTTACAACGTTGCTCTTGCCAGCAGAAGACCCTGTCTGGATGGTGGTCTACCGCCTGTTGCCCGCAGGCTTGTTGTTATTGGCGTTTGCTCCGGGCTTGCTTAAAGGTCCTTGGGTCAAGAGAGCGATGACCATCGGCCTGACCAATCTCTCCATGATCTTCTTTGTGTTCATCGCCGCTTTCCGCCTTCCAAGCGGAATGGCCGGAACTCTTATGGCAACACTGCCCTTGCAGATCATCTTTTACATCTGGATTCTGGACGGCAAGACACCGGTTGCCCGCCAGCTCATTGCATCTCTCATCGGTCTGTTCGGTGTCGGCATGCTGCTGCTCGGCGCTGTTGAACTGGACTGGATTGGTATCGGTGCTGCAATGGCCGCTTGCCTGAGCACCTTCACGGGCGTTTATCTCAGCGGCAAATGGGGCAGACCAGATGCAAGCATGGTAACGTACACAGGCTGGCACGTCACATTAGGCGGCCTCTACGCCGTACCAATCGCACTTGTTTTGGAAGGCGCAGCTCCTGTGCCGGACCTGAACATGGCACTGGCATTCTTCTGGATCGGCATTTTGGGAATGGGTCTGGCTTCGGTCAACTGGCTGAAGGGGATCGTACAGCTCAACCCAACAACCATTGGCTTCCTGTCTCTGGTCAATCCGGTATCCGCGGTTTTGTGCGGTCAACTGTTGGTTGGGGAGCAGTTTGGCTTACGCCAGTGGGTCGGCATTCTCATCGTATTGGGAAGTATCGTGTTTGCGCTGAAGACACCCAGCGCTGCAAAGGCCGCGGCACAAACCAAAGATGCGGCTGCAACCAGTTAGAGCGCATTCCCGAAAGGGGACTCTGATTTTCAGATAAGAATAAGCGCTCCAAATTGAAAAACTAAGGATTAGCGCAGGTAAGCGATATAAGCATCCTGCGCTTTTTGCATGGCCTCAACCTTGTCGTTGACGTCTCCTTTGCACACAACACCATTGTGATGCAGCTCCCACCGCCATGGCTTACGGGCTTCATCATCACCTTCGCGATGAACCCGCATGCTCATCTCGGTATTGAGAACGCCTGTCCCTACAGTGTGATCCGGAACATTTCTCCAAAGCTGTCGCCACTGAAACTTCTTGGACATAGTTATCTAACACCCGATGTTCTTCCTATGTTCTCATTGTGAAATGATTCCATTAAAATTCTCCTAACGGATGTTAAGGATTAAATCTGAGAGGGCATGAAAACAGCCCAAACACGGGGTTGGGCTGCTCATTTTTTGATGAAATTTTCTGTTCCCAAACACCACGTCTTAAGCGATGTCTTGCATGGAAAACCAGATTATCTGCTCGGTTTTGGTGGTGCCTTGACCTTACCGTCTGGGGAGACCGTACCTTTGGAACCGCCTTCCAGATCGAAGCGGTAGGCGTCTCTGTTCACGGCATCCTCTTCGGCTGTTTCCAGCTTAGTCTCAAGCTGATCAACAACTGCCTCACTGGAGATCTCAAAGCCCTTGCCCTTGATCGGCTCGGAGAACGGTTCGGTATAAAGATCAGACCCCCATTGAGGCTTCAAACCGTGGTTGGCAGCACCCAGGTTTACCTCAACAGCAGAGTGGTGCTCATCGCCAACCAGATATCCGGTCGCCAGCCATCTGCCCAGTTCCTTCACCTGGTTCTCGGCATTGTCACCTTCCAGCCCCAGTTCCTTCATCACCCCTTTACCCAGCAGGCGAATGCCGGTGAGGAAGCGGTCTGTGGTACCGGACGGACCAGCAACGGTTGGTTTGTTGTGCAGGTCCGCATCCTTGGCAAAGCCTGTGCCGTCTTTAACATCCCAAACAGAAAAACCGGGCTGGTGTTCAACAATAACCTTGTCCTTCGGCATCTCACCGGCTTTGACAGGTTTGTTTTCTTTGAACTGGTAGTCTTCTCTGTCGTGCCGATTACGCGGGTTGGTCTTCGCAAAATTAATCTCGCGTTCTGTCAGGCGTTTGTTCGCTTCCAGATCAGCAGCCGTTGCCCACGCACCATCGCCGCCTTTCTTGCCGCGCTCACGATACTTCCGCTGGTTCGCTGTCAGGCTCTGACCTGCCAGTGCATCATTCTGCGGAACGGGTCCGTCAACTTGGTCACTGCCCGGCACTTCGCCGTAGAGCTCTGGGTTCTCCGAGGCGTTTTGCTTGTTCTCGTTCCGATAAGTGTAAAGCTTCAACTCATCTGGAGCAGTGCTGTCCGGTCCAGCGCCACGAGGGCGGCCAAACTTGAAGCTGTGCAAGTAATCGATGTCGATGATGTCTTTCATCTTCTCCTGAAGTTCGGGGGAGTGATAGATCTTCTCCATGGCCTTTCGGAAAGCAGGGGAGTTGGACAAATCGAAATAGGCCGTGCCTTTTTCGCGGATTGTCACGTCGCTATCTTCTTTGCCCTTCTTGGCACCGTCGACAATCTTGGTAAAACCACCAGCACCCAGCTGACCGACAACACCGTATTTCGGATTGTCGCCCGTATAAGCCTGCATGGCATCCATCATGCCTTTGAGCTCGTCGTCACCTTCAAGCCGCGTAAACACGGTCACAATGCTCTTAATCAGACTGTCAGCTGTCTTGTGTGCGGCCGGACTATCAGAAGCAATCTGCGCCATCGATGCTTCAACGGCTTTGTTGTCAGCAACGCTCAGCACATCAGCCTTGGGCATGCTGGCTTCTATTTGCTCAGCCTGCTGCACACTATCAGGAAAATCGATACCAAGATGCTGACATACGCGTTTCGCCCAGCTCAGCTCGTCTTGATTTCCTGAACTCTCAGGTTGTTGTTGTGCACCACCCAGCATCGACACACTCCTCAGACAGATGACCATTTATTCTCATCTCACGACAATGTCTGGGCCGTGTTGCATGGGGTTTAAAATAATCGATAAAATATTGAGAGGAGCGTTCACAAAGATCACAATGGTTATATCGGCATTGTTATGTTGCAAGTGGTTTGATTAAAACACCGCTGATCACCGTTTAAAGGTGGTTCTCCAGCACCTTCAGCAAAACCGAAGGCACTGGAGAGACATTTAGAGATTAAACGCGAGAAACAACCATTTAGCGCTACAGGCTTAACAGATGACGGCGTCTCACGATGTTGTTATTGTGCAAGATACTGCGGAGCTGACTTAAGGTAACTCCCATAGGCTTGCGCATTGGGATAAGAGAACTGCTCTGCAACAGGATTACTGCGCTTGCGTTTGGCCGCTCCAATATCTTCCAGCAGTTCATCAAAATGCTTGAAGTGGAATGGAGCTGAGCACAATCCGCCATAAACCTGAGCTGCAGGTCGGTCATCGCGCCGCCAGTCCAGCATCTCATCAATGTTCTGGCGCATCTGTCCATCCGTTGGTTGCTTCTCCAGCTGCCCATCCGCATAGCGCACCAGCCAGTTTGCAATCATCTCTGCAGAAAGCACCGTGCAGAAGCTGGAATTGAAGCCCACAAACCCCATTTCTGGCAGGTCAGGGTTTACAGAAAGACGGTAGGTCCGATACTGCCCGTCCTCTTCAATCAGCTTGTCACGATACTCTTTTGCCAGATACGGAATGCCCAGCTTCCACCCCACCGCAAGCACGGAAACATCACAGCCCACTTTATCGCCGTTCGTTAGCACTGCCTGACCATCTTCATAATGATCAATCGTGCCTTGAACCGGCTTGATAACGCCGCTCTTGAACCCCTCAAACAGTCCTGGGGTGACAATGGGAATTGAGCAGGAAATGTCCTTCTCAATCGGCACCTTCGGCACCATATCCCACTTCTTCAGCCCCAACTGAAACTTCAGCAACATCTCAAGACCGCGGAAATTCGCCCAGATCAACGGTTTCGCAATCGCAGCCATTGCCTTTTGCAGCGGATTTCTGCCCCAGCTGTTGAACTGCAACTCCTGTGCCCGCATGTAAAGCAGCCGTTTGAAATTGATGCCACCCACAAAATACGGCACCCGCCACACTGGCTCACGATACACCAATGTTACCTGAGAGGCCCCGTTCTTCGCCGCGTTCACCGCCACATCTGTTGCTGACTTGGACCCGCCCAGCACCACCACCCGTTTGCCTTTAGCAAGGGAAGGGTCGGTATAGTCGGATGAGTGCATGACATGCCCGCCCTGCGCCTCAAAACGGTCCTGTCCCGGATGGCTGATAATGTTCTTTTCAGAAAACTGTCCCGTTGAGATGACGACAAAATCGAAGTTTTCTTTGCGAACCTGCCCCGCAGCATCCAGCGTCAGTGTCCATCCTGGCTGGCCGTCCTCCCGGCGGTCCATGGAAAGGACCGACGTATTCAGCTGAAACAACCGATGCAGCTTGTGCTTGTGAGCATAGGAATGCAGATAAGCATGCACTTGCGACCCCTTGGGCCATTCCGGATACTCCTTGGGCATAGGATGATCCGTATAACAATACAAATCTTTTGGAGACTGGGTTTGCACCCCTGGATAGGATCTGGAAAGCTCCCAGACCCCGCCAAAATCGTGGGTGCGCTCATAGCCGAACACCCGGTGCCCACGTTCGTCAAAGGCTTTGGCAGCCGCAAGTCCGCTCACGCCGCCGCCAATGACAGCAACTTTCTTCTTCTTCACCATGTCAGCCACCTTTATTCCGCTGGTGGTGGTAAGAAGTCGACTTCATGCAAGGCAGAGATGCGCACAAGCTCTTCTGGATCTGTCACGCAGTCTAGGGCCTCAAATAGATCATAGAGCTTACGGGAAGGGGCCACGCCAAACACACAGGTTGCTTCATCGCCGGAGCGGTTGAAGATCCCATGCGCAATTCCGCGAGGCATTCTGATTGTGTCTCCCGGTCCCGCTTTGTGGCAAGCTTCCCCAAACTCCACCTCAAGGGCACCAGTCAAAACTGTGATCCACTCATCCTGTGTTGGATGAATGTGCGGTGGCACAAAGGTCCCGTCCGGAATAGTTGCATGCCAGATAAACACGTTCTCGGTCAGCACTTTAGGTGTGTATGTATGGCCAACAACATTCCAGCTGGTGTTGTCATTAAGGCCTTCCCCCACAAGCGTTACACCTTGCAAAGCACCTTCCGGCATCAAGATTTGATCAGACATAATTTCCCTCCTCATCAATAGAATAAAGTGGCTGCTTAGCTCTGATTATTTATTTTGAAAAATTATCAATCTATCTCCGCAATACCTCCGTCATGAATACATAGAAATACTATGTAATCAGGCGGCGTTGGTCAGGTTTATCTCGCATCTGCGAGATAAATAGTTACCTGGTCTGGATAGATTCTTTTTTAAACTTAAAACAATGATATCTGCGAAGGGAGATAGTTCAAGCTTAAAATGTTGTGGGGCTCTACAAACTATCGATTTTGGAGGATGAAATCAAAAATGTAGAACGCATAGGGAAGGACGTAACCAGCGGGATTTGCTGGGATTCGTCTGAGAAGGTTTCGGTTTTTACAATGTGCGATAAAATTATGCAGAGCCCTCACAACATTGGAAAGACTCTGCAAAATACTCGTAGCAGCTGTTAGATGCGTGTCATCTCGTTCACAGTAAACGCGTCAACGGCGCCCTCTGTTGCCACCATGTAAGCAGCCAGATGCGGGGCATTCATGTGCTCCTGCCACAGCTCACGGGTCTCCCAGTTCTCATAGAACATGAAGTGACTAGAATTTTCATTATCCACGTGCAGGTCATATTGCAGGCAACCAGCTTCAGCGCGCGTTACCGCAATCAGCTTCTTAAGCTCTGCCTTCACAAGATCTTCTTTGCCCTTAGCGGCATGGATATTGGCGACGATGGTCAAGGTCATAGGAGCAATCCTCTCTTTGTTTTGCTGGCAGAGAACCTATATAGTCGCTATATTAATAACAAGTACGCACAATTTTGGTCTATAGGTACAAGAAGTATACTAAGGCGTGCTCCCGAAAAGTGGTTCCGGTTTTCGGATAAGAGTACGTGCAAAAAAGGCTTAGAGCCTGTTGCTTGAATGCATATGAAAGCAACCTGCTCTCAGGAGATAATATGAGTGATAAAAACCAACGCTTCGAGCAATACAATTGCAGTCAGGGATGTCCGGTAGAAGCTGCACTGGAGCTGATTGGCGGCAAATGGAAGGGCGTTATTCTCTACCATCTGATGGAAGGGACACAGCGCTTTGGCGAGTTGAAAAAACAAGTCGGAACAGTCACTCAGCGTATGTTGACCAAACAATTGAGAGAGCTGGAAACCGACGGTCTGGTCTCCCGCAAAGTCTTCGCTGTGGTTCCGCCTCACGTAGAATACTCACTCACACCAAAGGGCGAAACTCTACGCCCCATTATCATCGCACTGCGCGATTGGGGCATCGATCATGCTGTACGGGAAAAGGAAGAGGCCTGAACGACGAAGAAAGAGCATATCAACCAGAATGAACATGGCGTTCAAGCCGGGATACGCTCAAAACATAAGACATAATATGGCGTAGGGGTAATCTGGCTTCTTTAATGGCCCTCACCAAACGGCCATGAAAATGGCCAGAAAAACGGCCCAAGCCCAACCGTGCAGAAAAACAGGAAGTAAGCACCAACCATGCGCACCAGATCCAGTTTATAAAGCGCCAGTGCCGCCTCATAAAACACGTAGGCACTAAACACCATAAACCCAACCCCAAGCAGCATCTGCACGCCCAGGATCACCAACTCCTGAAAAGACCGCGAAGCCTCCGGTTGCGTCACACCACCACCCATATCTCAGCTCTCTCCATTCCAAACACACCCAAAACCCTACCAGATCCCACAATCACTCACACCCCACAATGTTGTGTGTGGAGAGGGTATGACCCGGTGATGTTTGATAAGGACGGCAGCCCAAAAGTGATGCCCCATTCATTCCGTCATAGCAGTCCATTCCTACGTTTCTGGTGGGGCTGACTTGCCAATTTGGTGCAGAAAGGGCAAAAGGCTGCGACTTGAGGCAGTTTGAGACCGTCATGAATGACTGAAGCAACAAAAAAACTCTATAATATCAACCAACCCGTCTTTGCAGTCGCGCCGATGCTTGATGGGATCGATACTTAAAGTTTGTTTATATACTACAATGTGTTGTCAGCTGAAGGCGTTGTCAGTCGTACTGATATTCGTACTAATATCTGAATTTGAGATAGATATTAGTGAGGCCTGAAAATAAAATTACGTTATAGACAGCGGGCGTTTCAGATCTAAGTCTAACAACCACAGCCGTTAGTTGTCGATCAATCAACTCATCAGTAGTTGGATCAACGTCCTCTTGGAGGCTGTAGTTGTTTCTCTTCTGGTTCCCTATCAAATCTTGATGTAGGACGTGGAACAGGGAAGTGGTCCAAGTTCGGCTCCTCCATGAGAATACAGCCATTCGGATAGTCTCTAGGAAATCCAACTAATTCACGCTCATCCCTTGCGCCTTAAGTTTGTCCTAACCAGAAGTTTGTTTTTACAACTCTGGGTTTTTTTAATTAATGTTTACAATCCCAAATATGCATGCATAGATGCATGATGCAATTATGCATGATGAATCTATGGTATCTCAAATGACAAATTTTGTACCCTCTGCCTTTCCTGTCGCAATAGGAGGGGGCGAAAGCTCTTCTCATAAAATCACACCTGCTTTTTACGATAGCGATTCTGCCGATACACACACTTTCACCGTAGATACCACCAACACGCTTGGCTCGGTCACAATCAATGATGATGGTACGTTCTCTTACAATCCAGCAGGGCGGTTTGAGTATCTGGCTTTGGGCGAGAAAACGACAGATACGTTTACATATACAGTGATCGATAGTTCCGGGGGCAGTTCATCAGCGACAGTCACTATAGAGCTCTTTGGTTCTAACGATGGTCCTGTAGCTTTTGCTTCGAGCGAAACCACAGGTGAAGGCAGTGCAGTTACTATAACTCCTTCCTATTCTGATGTAGACGCATCGGATACGCATATCGTTAGTATCATTAATACAAACACTGCAGGTGCAGTCATAACAAACGCTGACGGCACATTCAGCTATGACACTGATGGGAAGTTCGATCATTTAGGTGCTGGCGAAACGGCGACAGACAGCTTTTTTTATGTTGTTACTGATGGCTCCTGGGCCAGTGCAGGAGCGCAGGTTACCATCACCATTACTGGTGAAAATGATGCCCCTATAGCTGCAGAAGTTTCTGGTGAGACTAACGAAGACAGTTCCGTTATCATCACGCCTTCCTACTCTGATGCAGACGCCTCAGATACTCATAGCTTCAGTGTGGACACCACCAGCACTCTTGGCTCGGTTACCGTTAATGATGATGGTACATTCTCGTATCATCCGCAAGGCCAGTTTGACGGCCTTACAGCTGGTGAGACTGCAACTGATAGTTTCACCTATACCGTCACGGACAGTTCTGGTGCTACCTCAGTGGAAACTGTTCGGATTACAATCAGCGGCTTGAATGATGTGCCTGTTGTTTCTGAGCTTGCAGCGGAAACTTCTGAGGAAGAAAGCGTTCTGATCGAACCGGTTTTCTCAGACGCTGATACCTCAGATACTCATACCGTCACCGTAGATGCCAGTGAAACCACTGGGCAGGTCACTCTGGTTGATGGTAGCTTACAATATAACCCGAATGGACAGTTTGAATATCTGAGCATAGGTGAAAGCAAGATCGATACTTTCACTTATACCGTTGATGATGGCCATGGTGGCGTGGTCACAAAGACTGTGACTGTGACAATCAACGGAACTAATGATGCTCCTGTAACAGCTGAAGTTTCTGCTGAGACTAACGAAGACAGTTCTGTTGTCATTACACCGTCTTATTCTGATGCAGATACTTCAGACACTCACAGCTTCAGTGTGGATACCACCAATACACGTGGCTCGGTTACCGTGAATGATGACGGTACATTCTCCTATCATCCGCAGGGCCAGTTTGATGGCCTTACAGCTGATGAAACTGCCACCGATACGTTCACTTATACCGTTACCGACAGTTCCGGTGCGACCTCCACGGAAACTGTTACGATTAAAATCAGCGGTGTGAACGATGCACCCGTTGTTGATGATATCGCAGCAACAACTTCTGAGGGTGAAAGCGTCTTTATAGAACCAACTTTCTCAGATGCTGAGGTCTCAGACACTCATACCGTCACCGTAGATGCCAGTGAAGCCACTGGGCAGGTCACTCTGGTTGATGGAAGCTTCCAATACAATCCAAATGGCCAATTTGAGCATCTTGTTGTAGGAGAGAGTGCGACTGATACTTTCACCTATACAGTGAATGATGGCAATGGCGGTGTCGTCACAAAGACAGTGACTATGACGATCACCGGAACTAATGACGCTCCTGTAGCAGCTGAAGTTTTTAGCGAGACTAACGAAGACAGTTCTGTTGTCATTACGCCGTCTTACTCTGATGCAGATACCTCAGATACACACAGCTTCAGTGTGGATACCACCAACACTCTCGGTTCAGTGACCGTGAATGATGATGATACATTCTCTTATGATCCGACAAATCTGGTTGGCTCTCTAGGTCTTGGTGAATCTATCACTGATACCTTCACTTATACGGTTACAGACAGCGCCGGAGAAAGCTCAGCTGCAACAGCCATCGTGACCGTTACAGGAGACAGCGAAGGACTGACCGGGAGTCTGGGAGATGATACTTATTTGATCCAGGCAAGTAGTGGATCAACGATGATTGACTATTCCACTGAGGTTGATGATGGCGGGTATGACACAGTTGTCTTTGAGGATCTTTCTCTTCTTGACCTAACAATTACGACAGTTGATCACGATGGCGACAACGGTACCGCTCTGAAACTCTCTTGGGATGCAGATGAGGGTATGCCTGCAGGCCAACTCCAGATCGCCAACATGGGTAAGCATATTGAGCGATTTGAGTTTGCTGACGGGACGACACTCAGCAAGATTGAGGTGCTGAATGATGGCCGTGTTGAGTTAACTGGCACTGATGGCGACGACAAGATTTCTGCCGGAGATCTGGCGGAACGTATTAATGGTGGTGAAGGAGAGGATACTGTTCGCTATCTGCTTTCGAGTGCATCTGTCACTGTCAATCTCTCAGATCAATCCCAGAATAGTGGTGATGCAGCTGGCGATGAATACATCTCCATAGAAAACATCATAGGCACAGATACTTACGGTGATACCCTCACAGGGGATGTTGGTGACAACATACTCTGGGGCTATGGCGGTGACGATGCTCTTTATGGTGGCGAAGGACGTGATTATCTGTTTGGCGGGGCCGGTGCAGATCACCTTGATGGTGGTACTGGTTCTGACATAGCCTATTATCATGCATCGGATGCAGGAGTAACGATCAATCTCGCAGAAGGTACGGCCATTGGCGGCTATGCTACCGGAGATGTTCTTGTCAACATTGAAAGTATTGAGGGCTCTCATTACGATGACGTTCTGATCGGTGATAGCAACAATAACGCCCTTTATGCTCAAAATGGCCTTGACCGCCTTTATGGTGGCGAAGGAGATGATACGCTCAATGCCTATGGTTCAGGAGCAGACTATCTTGATGGGGGAGAAGGGGAAGATGCGGTAAGGTATCGCTGGTCGCATGCTGCCGTCACCGTTAATCTCTCTGATCAGTCTCAGAATGCTGGTGATGCGGCTGGCGATGAATACATCTCCATAGAAAATGTCATAGGCACAGATAGTTATAGCGATACTCTCATCGGTAATGCTGGTGATAACAAGCTCTGGGGTCTTGGAGGTGATGATGCTCTCTTTGGTGGAGAGGGAAATGATAGTCTGTATGGCGGGGCCGGTGCCGATCACCTTGATGGTGGCAATGGTTCTGACCTTGTCGATTATAGTGAATCGGATGCAGGAGTAACGATCAATCTTGCTGAAGATACTGCTAGTGGTGGCTATGCGACCGGAGATATCCTTGTCAGTATTGAAACTATTGGGGGCTCTCATCACGATGATCTGCTGATAGGCGACAGCAACCATAACTCCCTTTATGCCCGAAGTGGTATTGACCGCCTTTATGGTGGTAAAGGAAATGATACGCTCAATGCCTATGGTTTAGGAGCGGACTATCTTGATGGTGGTGAAGGAACCGACACGGTCAGATACTACTGGTCGAAGACTGCTGTCACGGTCAACCTCGCCGATCAGTCTCAAAATGCAGGTGATGCGGCCGGAGATGAATATATCTCCATCGAAAATATCATGGGCACGGATGCTCACGGGGATGTCCTCACAGGTGATGCTGGCGACAACAGTATTTGGGCTTATGGAGGGGATGATCAGCTAAATGGTGGACGCGGAAACGACGTCTTAACCGGCGGCTCAGGCTCTGACACCTTCGTTTTCTCAGGCGATGATTTTGGCAATGATGTGATTACTGACTTTGTAGTTGGAGGTGGGTCGGATGACGTCGTTCGCCTAGATAGCGATGTCTTTGCAGATTTTGAAAGTGTGATTGAAGCTGCCAGTAATGAAGGCACTGGCACAGTCATCATGCTGGACGAAAATAGCAGCATCACCTTACTCGGTGTGCTGAAAGAAGATCTCCTGATTGATGACTTCCAGTTCGTCTGATAAAAGGTAATAACTCCTCTAGCCATCCCGGTAGTCTACATTGCCGGGATGGCCTTATCTGCCAAACATCGCATTGTTTTCTTTCGTTGCTTCTTCCCTCTTTTTGTCCAGGTAATGGGCCAGATCCACGAGGTGGACACCTCTGGCGCATTTTTGGCTGTCTTCGATCCGGACAATTGGAAGGTCAATCTCGCCGCAGTTGTGCTTGCGAAGGAATTTTTGCAGCGTCAGGTGTCCGAAGAAGTCTTTGCATACTTCCTGTACGGGTATGATTGTTTTTCCAGAATACTGAGCCAGCAAGAGAAACTGGGTGTTCATAGGATCGCCTTCCAGAGTACGAATTTCAACTTCAGTCATGCCGCGCAGGGCTGCTTCAATGAGGGATGCCTGCAGCTTTCTTCCATCGCATCTGCCCAGTCCATTGCTGCCATTTCGGGGCTCTTGGGTTTGATGGTGGAGGCGAGCGGCAAGGTTGGGCCTGATACGCATCTGCGAGAGAGTTGGTTGAGGGTGGTTGTCACCGCGGCTCGGCGGATCTCCTCCAGTTTGGCGGTTTCAACCATGCTGATCTGCCGCGGTCGCGGAATGAGTGCTCCAAGCGCTTTTGCAAGCTCACACAGGCCGCCTTGCGGTCTCTGGAGTGTGGTCTGGCCGCTATCGCAGTCCGTTTCCACATAGGCAAGGTTGGCAAGAATGACCTGAAGGCCGGAGGTCATCATCAGCGGGCGCAACGGACGCGGTGTGAAACGGGAGGTCAACAGATTGAACTGCGCCTGAGAGATAAAAACATCCGTAAGATTGGGCAGGGCTGCCACACGGCCCAAAACGATGCCCACTGAGCGCCAAGTCAGTCTTGATGAAGCTGGGTGTTGCAGATTGATGTAGCACCGCTCTGGCAATGGAATGAGGCATGTTGTGTCCGTCATTTCTAACCCCGCCCCATCTTGTTCAGCGTTTGCTGGCAGAGTTGCCAGCCGTCGCGGTAAAAATCCTGCAGGTTGCGGATCTGTGCAACGATCGCTGGTCCATCATCCGGCGTATCCTTCAAAACCAGCTTCAGGTCCTCGCGCTTCAGGGCGATCTCTCCAAAGCTTGGAGAGATCTGGTCGAGCAGTTTGTGGCCTTGTTGCTCTGCAGCGCTGACTGTTGTTGCTTGACCTGGTTGAAGCGGCGCAACGGGATCTTGAGTAATCAGCCTCAGATGAGAGCTCATGTAGATATCTCCTGAACCACCGTGAAAAGGATGGCGCGGGTGCATGTGTTGGTGGCAGCACCCGCGCCAGTCACCTGCCACATGAGGGGTTCTGCAGGACAGGTGACTATCAGTTTGAAAATGAATGCTGTGATCCATATTAGAGGCGCTTCATTACACCCAAATCAGATCAATTAAGTACGCCAATTGATGCGTATTATAATCCCTATGTCAATATCAAAATGGATTATAATACGCATTCATGGGTGTGAATCAGTATCTCGATCGTTCAGATGGAGCGGCGCGGTATGGAAAATTGTGCACATGATTTGTGGACAAGCACTACGCCCGGGGGCACATAACCAATAATCATTTAGCTGAGCGCAATCGTGCGTGGACTATCCGCCTAGATAGGAAGTTAGCCTTTCAGTGGAAGGGAATAGGTTAAGTGGGGCGCTCTTAAATGAAATCAATTCAGCCTGAATGCAGAAATCTCTCAAATTACTGATTATCAATTAAAATTCGCTGCTCTTCAATTTTTCGCCCTTTGACTTGTGTTCCCTGTAAATCGGTAGATAGCCTGTGCAATGAGAGATCCATTCATTGGATTAGTGGAATTAGCACTGGGGTTGTGAAGGCATTGGCTGGACTACAGGAAGACACCAAAAACAAGGACGCTAAGTTCGCTGAGAAAATCAGGACCTTGTCATCCATTGAGCTTGTGAAGGTAGCGATAGAAATTGAGCGCCTGAGGGAAAGATCAAGGGCTGACGGGCAGTCTTAAAGTGCTTACTTTTGGGAGAAGCCGTCAATCATGCGGAGAATGACCTTCTTGTCATCGTCGCTTAACTGATTGAAATCCTTGATAAGCTGAGAGTGATCCGGCCCATCGGAGCCATAAAACAAATCACCGACATTGCTGCCCAGCTCATGCGAAATTGCGGAGAAAACTTCGATGGTCGGCGTGAAGTTCTTCAGCATTTTATTGACGTAATCAGGACTTTTTCCAATGGCCAAGGAGAGGGCGCGTGCAGTTACGCCCTTCTTATCCATCTGATCTTTAAGGTTTTTACGCCAAGTTTCCATACGCGGATAATAATCCATGCATTTCGTTTCGTCTAGCGCACAATACTGCGTTGACTTGTTCGCAGTATACTCCATACTGACCTCGATTTCATTGGAGGTGATTTGGTATGCAGACGGAAAGATCCGAGATCAGCGAAGCGGACTTCAAACTTCCCACCAGAGCAGACATTATCAAGCTCATCGACACGGCTTGTAACGAGTTTGACATGACGCCTGCGCAGCTGGGTCAGCGCGCTGTCGGCAATCCTCATCTGCATTTGCGATTGCGCACCGGAGCCGATATCCGGCTTTCCTCACTCAGAGGCCTGGTGCTGTTCATCAAGTTTTGCCGTCAGGAGCGGGTTCATGAGATTGAGCTCTGATCCTTCCGGCAATACCTCGGGCGAACCGGCAGGCGGCGAGGGCGCTTTGCATCTGTCGCCGGCTATGGCTTTGCTGCCGTTCAGCATCGCGCTCCAGTTTTTCCAAATTCCATTTCTTTGCCTGCATCAGCTCAGCTCAGCTCCGCTGCTTTGGATCGGCAGTCTGCAAGACTGCCCCGGCGCTGTCAGCGAAACACTTGAGGATAGTTTTGCATGTCCCGCTCACAAACCAGTCGCACCCTGCCGGAATCTGACTATTCCCGCCTGTTTGCTTACTCCAAAGCTCTGGTGAAGCTGAATGGCGGTGTGGAAGCTGCCAGCATGGTCACCCGCGTCGCTCCGTGCCAGCTTTCCCGCTATGGCAACCAGCAGAGCCATGACGCCATGCCGGTGGACGTGATTGCTGATCTGGAACACGAGGCCGCTGATCCCGTGCTCACCCGCATCCTGGCACGCATGAGCGGTCACACGCTGGTCAAACTCCCAAGGGAAGCAGCAGAGCCGGATTGGGTCGGCAACATGGGCCAGCTCTCAAAGGAATTCTCGGACGTTCTCTCCCGCGTCGCTGAATGCCTGAAAGACGATGGCAAAGTCACAGCCGATGAAGTGAAACGCCACCACCTGCGCAGAGAAATTGCCGAGCTGATCAGCGTGGCTGTCAAGCTGGATAAAACCTGCGAAGCCATTGAGAGGGAGCCGGCCAGATGATCCAGTCCCCCAAAATCCGGCGCAGAATTGTGCAGCACCACCTCAACAACATGAGCCACCGCGCCATCGCTGGCATCTATGGCTGTTCAGAGGGTGACGTGGAGAACGTGATCAAGACAGAAACAGCCGAACGGATCATCCTGTCTGGTGTGCCTGTGTCGGGCGGTGTGGCGCTCTATCCGGTGCAGAGCAGGGATGCTGACCTCACCCCGCAAATCCGTCTGTTCAAGGCGTTGCCGGAGGACGTCCGGACCTTTGCATCCGGTGTGGCTAAAACCTGCAAGGTGCCCGTGGGCCGCCTGTTCACCTCAAACAGCAAACGAAAGCAGGATGTCTTCTGCCGTGGCTGTTTCTATTACGGCCTCAGCTGCCAGTTCCACTGGAACTATGAGCGCATCGCACACGCCTCCGGCGTCAGCGTCCACGTCGTCTGCCGAGCGGTCAACCGCTACTGCACTCAGGTAGGCGCACCACGTCCAAGCGAGCTGCTGAATGCACGGAGGGCAGTGGCGTGAATGCAGCTGATGCAGTGGCACCAAGAGCCTTATCCGGCTTCCGTATGTTTGCCTCTGAGAAGACTGCCCGCATAAACGCGTTTGCGTTTTGTGTGCTGGGTAGCTGGTTTGTAATGAGGCCAGAACACAAACCCCAACAGCATCATCACACAGCCCGCAATCAGTTGCGGAACCGGATCACTGTTTTCATCGCTCAGGAGCATCAAAACAGAGACAATCAGTTGCAGCGCTGCATTAACCCAAAAGGTGATGGACACACACACACGGCCACAAAGGCCCAGCAAGCCAATCACAGCAAACGTATTTTGGGACTTGATATAGGGGCGAGGCTGATCGGCTTTGTCTTTCATGAAGAACAGGTCCGTTACATTGAAGTATCAATTGAATTCAGAAAAAGAGACATGCGCTCACTCACGAGAAAGCGCATGTCCAGAGGAGTATTTGGAAGGGCGAATAGCGCGCAAAACGCGCCATTACCGCGAGGGCAAGTTTGCAATAAAGCAGCCCTCAGAGTCTACACCTTAGCGGGTGAAAAGAATTCATGCGCAATGCATGTATTGCGAATGATGTTTGATCACTTCGGAGCGACTGACGAGACGTTTTACAACCAAGCGATGCAGAGTGGCAGACTGGTTGACTTTGACAACTGGTTTAGCCGCCTCAAGCAGATTTTCGTGTCTCAGGGACCAATGGTTCGTCCCGGTCTCCTAAAGGAGGCGGGCCGATGCTAGGGCGCACGAATGACATTGATCAACATATAGGTGGCAATACTGCCGATTATCAGACCATACAGAGTTACAGGTTCGGTCACCCAGCTATCAATGAAACCGAAATAGTCCAGGAGGCCAAGTGGAACGCCAAAGATTATGTAGAGGGTGACCAAGCCAACATTTATCAGAACAACCAGGCTAAGCAGATTGATGATGTTGAGTTTCTTAGGCCAAAGCCAAGCACCAAGGCCGATCGCAGTCAAGCAGCCGACGATCATAGCCAACTGAAGTGCAGAGAGCGGGCCAGAGAGCTTCGGATAAAGTGCCCAGAGAACCCGTCCACCAATGATGAAGGAGATAACGGCGACGTACTTCTTTATAAGGGCAGTTTTGCTCAGAACTTGAGGCAGTTCGATGGTGGTTTGGTCGCTTTGGGGCACGCTGGTTTTAGCCATCAATTTGCTCAAAAAATCCTAGTGTTTTCAATGGCGCAACTGTCGCTCAGTTTGCTGATGCGTGTCCAGTCTGTCGCTAGTGAAAAGAATTCAGTCGTTGCCCTGCCTCACCCAACTTATGAAGGCGGTGAGGAGGGGTATGGCGATCATGAGGATGTAAACCGCCAGAACCATTTGGGTGATGGTCTGCTGATTGAGCGCCCCGGTTTGTATCTGTACTGTGTGGCGCTAGGGCGCACGAATGATATTGAACAGCCAATAGGTCACAATACTACTGATTGTCAGACCAAAAATTGGTTTGAGTTCGGCTACCCACGCCTCAAGGACTTCGAAATAGTGCAGGAAGGCGATTGCAACGCCAATCCCGAAGAAGAGTGCAACTACGCCAACGTTTATCAGGACAATCCGACAGAGCAGCATGATAATGTCGGTCTTCCTTGGTCTGAGCCACACACCAAAGCTAATTATAATCAGACTGCCGACAACCATAGCCACCTGAAGTATGGGTCGCGTGTCATAGAGATGGCGGCTAACGAACCAGATGCCCTGTGCTCCTGCGACGAACGCGATGTCAGCAGCATACTTCTTTATAAGCTCAGCTTTACTCAGGGGCTGGCGTGGATCATCGGTAGCAGCTCTCGTTTGCGTAGCGCTGGTAGTAATCATCAATTTGCTCAAAAATTCCTAGTGATTTCAATGGCGCAACTGTCGCTCAGTTTGCTGATGCGTGTCCAGTCTGTCGCCAGTGAAAAGAATTCAGTGGTTGCTCTGCCTCACCCAGCTTATGAAGGCGGTGAGGAGGGTTATGGGGATCATGAGGATGTAGACGGCCAGAACCATTTGAGTGATGGTCAGCTGGTTGAGGGCCTCAATCTTGAAATCCGCCAGGCTAACGCGGATGAAGGCGATGGCGGCGAACATCTGCACCTGAAAGAACAGGGTAACCAACAGGGCTTTGAGCGGGCTGAAAACGGGCTCTATCCGTGTTGCCAGCCAGTAAACGAGAACCGCCCCAACAACCCAGAGAAACCCAGCCGGAAACCAGTCCCGCAGCACGCTGCCCTGATAAATCAGATAGACGCCCAGGCTCCACAAATTGCCCGCAAAAACAAACCCGAACCCACGCAGTTGTCCTGGCAGGTAGGAGCGGAAAGGTTTCGGTGGAGCAGGGGGCAGGGTGGTCATTTAGGCATCCTCCCGTTCGAGTTCTTCCAGCTTAGTTTCAACATCAGCTTTAGGTTTGGGATGATCGGCGCATTCTGCGATTGGAGAACGAATAGTCTCACCGTTTTTGTTTACGATGCAAACTCTATTCCATTGTTCATCGCTGAAGAGGTCTTTCCATTTGTCCTCAACCTTGGTGCCCAGGGTAGTCGCACCTGTAAGTGTTGCATTACAAAGTTCAGCGTTACACAGATCAGCATTTGTAAAATCTGCATACCAAAGGTTTGCGTTTTTGAGTTTAGCTCTGTTCAGTCGCGCTCCGCTGAAGTTGCAGTAATCCAAGCTAGCAGCCTCAAGGTTTGCATTCGAAAGATCAGCATTACTGAAGTCAGAGGAGGCCGGCATCAACCGCTTAAACGGCCAAGTCGAAAAGAAAAACATTTTGATTCTGTTGTTGATTTTTCGTCTGGTCTGAAGTTTCAAATTCAAGAGCAGCCAGCCGTAACCGATCTCGAGTGGTATTGCGATACCGGGGTGGACCTGGTCTGTCTTCTCAAGAATAACTACCAAAGCGAACGGGAGAGAGTGTACTATGGCAATTGCAAGAGCTGTTCTTGCCGGAGGATAAGTGTTTGCCTCTCTGAGATCGGCGTTCTTGAAATCGGCTTCTATAAAACTAGCACCTACGAACTGTGTATTGCTCAGGTTCGTATTGATGAACTTTGTTCTGGTGTAGTCACAATAACTCAAATCGCTATCGTGCAAATCTGCGTTGATAAATTCGCTATCTTTACACTCAAGGCCGATCAACTTGCTGTTGGGAAACTGGCAGCCACTCAGGCTGATAGCATTCAGTTGCGGTTTGTTTTCCAGAGCATGGTGTTGCATAACTTGGCTTCGAATTTCGCCGAGGCTAGTCAGTGCAGTACCTATATCAGTTTTTCGCTTGCGATCAGATTGATCAAGGTTTGCTTTTTTGTTTCTGCTCTTAGCTTTATTCGTCGAAAGATCATTCAGTTCTGCCGAGCGGTGCTGGATGAAATCGCAAAGGAGATTTTGCGAACTCAGAAAGTAGTTTTGGGGAGCCTGGCTCACCAGCTCTGCAAGAGATCTTGCACCTGCCTGGCGCATAAACATTTGATCTTCTCCGAGCATGCTAGCAGCTTTTTGATAACGCTCGTTATTCAGACCTCTTTCTGTCAGATCTGCTTGTCGGGTGCTGGTTTTGGTTCGCTTGTAAGCAAGCCACAAAGCTATGACCGAAACGATGATCACTGCAACATTGCGAAGAACCACAAGTTTACTGGCCTTTGCTTTATCAAACTCACCAGTTCCTGCGAGCTCTGCAAAAAACGCTATTACCCATTCGAAGATAACGTCCAACATTGCGATCATCGGCCCAAGCAGGGAAGAGCCAATGTAAATGGCAACAAAGAGCACTATCGCTCGAGTGCGCAAACTCCGAAAATCTTTTTTTGTTCTGAAGAGCCAGCGCAGTTTTTCCATTTAAGTATTCCCAATACAAATATATGCAACCTATCCGCGATTCCATCTGCGTTGACAACAGGTACAAATCAGGTCATGATTCCGCTCAGCTGGTGGTTTACCAGTGAGTGCGTCACACAAAGGCGTGCGGGGATTGGCGTCCCTTCCTATTCTACAGGCGCACGTACCGCGCCACGTTTCTCCGTGAGCGTGGTTTTTTATGGTCGGGTGAATGGGAGAGTCTGCGGACTCGCCGTATCCTGTAGGACGGTAACGCCAATCCTGTTCGCTCGACCACCAAAGATTGGCGTCTGCGGTAGTCGGGTTCAACCGATCTACAGGAGATTTGCCATGGTAGTGCTGGCAGATAACGCGACACGTGCGTGTCGTGAACTACGGAATTCCCTTGAAAATATCGATTTAGCTGTGGCCCAGTTCGGCGCGCTTCTGCACGCCATGTCTGCGCTCGGCAACAACCTGCCTCCCCATCAGTGCGAGGCGGTGCAGTCCATCGTGACCCTGCAGACCCTTCTTTTCACCCACCACAAAGAGATTTTCACCCACACCCAATCCGCGTGGCACTCCACCCGCGTGCTTTTGCCAGTCAAAGGAGTTTCGGAATGCAGCATCTGATCAAAATTGAGAATGGTAAGCCTGTTACGGACACACTGGTGATTGCGGAGGTGTTTGGGCGTCGGCATGACGAAGTGCTCAGAAGCGTGCGGGGATTGATTAATGAGGGGACAATAGGACTCCGGGAATTTGCGTCGTCCTCCTACCTCAACGCCCAGAACAAAGAGCAGCCGATGTATCAGCTGTCAGAAAAGGCAGCGTTGATTGCAATGCCATTCATTGGTGGCCGCAAATCAAAGGAAGGTCAACGTAAACTCGTTGAAGCGTTTCTGGAGTATCGGGATCGGCTTGTTTCTAGCAATTATGACAGGGCTCCGCAGGTCATCTCCATTGAAATGGAAATGGCCGTTGCAGAAGCCGCAGGACGGGCGCTCGCCATGTCTGACAGCTCCAAGCTGAAGATGATTGAAACCGTGGCCAACAACCACGGCTGCGCAACCAACATGTTGCCTGACTATGTCAATGAGAGAGCCTGTCTGGCGCTCACAACTCTGCTTAAGGAAATCGGAGAAAACCGCTCAGCCCGCGCCGTTAACAAGGTGCTGTTGGACCTCGGCATTTTGGAGGAGCGCACCCGCACCTCCACCAGTGGCAAGGAAAAGCGCTTCAAACTGCTGACAGAAAAAGGCCTGTCCTTCGGCAAAAACCAAGTCAGCGCCAACAACCCGCGCGAAACCCAACCTCTCTACTACTTCTCCACCTTCAATGGCCTGATGCAGCTGATCGAATCTGCCGAACGGGGAGCAGCAGCATGACCAAAGATAACATCGCTCTGCTCATTGAGAGCGACAAACTTCTGATGGTTCAGGAGGCCCGACTGATCTTCGGAGAGGAGGCTGCCAAAGCCCTCTGGTTCAAACTCGATTTGCCACGCGTTGCCGGAATGACATCCCACCCATCTGCACAATCCAAAGGAGCGAAATGATGACCGATCTGATCAACATGGATTTTGAAGACAATCTGGTTCGTATCGTGAAGCTGGAGGGAGAGCCGTGGTTTGTTGGCAAGGATGTTTGCCGTTCATTGGACATCGGAAAGCATCATCAGGCTCTGGATGCTTTGGATGAAGAGGAAAGGGGTACCTATACTGTAGGCACCCCCTCTGGAGATCAGCAAATGATCGTCATCTCAGAACCTGGTCTCTATCGCTTGATCTTCCGTTCGCGCAAACCAGAGGCAGAGCGTTTCAAGCGCTGGCTTGCTCATGACGTTCTGCCGAGCATCCGCAAAACTGGAGCGTATACCCCAAAAGGCGAGAGGCTGGTTGATCGCGCTGATCTTGGAAGCCTGACCGAGGTTGCCAATAAATCCAGACTGGTAGAGATCGCAGCAAAAATCTCCGGCCCACGCGCAGCCTGCGAGCTTTGGGAGAAGCTGGACCTGCCCATGGTCTCATCCTTCACCCCACGCAAAGTCGAAATTCCAACTGGCATTGTCGCATCATCAGCAGAGCAACTGCGCACCTTCATCGAGGAGGGATGCCAACTGGATCCAGACTACACCATCACCGCCCGAGCCATGTTCCTGGCCTACAAAGACTGGGCCCACACAGAAGGCCACCCCATCATCACCGAGACCGCCTTCGGCCGCGCCATGCTCCACCTCACACAAGACTACAACTTCCTGAAAATCAAAGCCCGCGTGGTGACTTACCGTGGCTTGCGGGTGAAGGAGGAGGGGTGATGGGAAAAGCTCAAACAAAAATCATCTCAGTATACATGCGTATAGATAGTAATTTTGCATTATTTGCGAAGTTAGGATCGAGATTTAATTATATCTTCCAATTGTGTCTTTTGACTTTTAAGAAGCCCAAGATAAGCAGAGAGAACCTCTTCGAAAGAGTGTCCTCCTCCTTTATCAAGCTTACTCTGCAAAATATCCTCACAGTTTTCTATGTTTCGAATGAAAAAATCTCTATTTCTCAGTGTCTTATCTTGACCTATATAATAGTTTTTTGGAGATCCATTATGCTCCAACTTATATGCAAAGAGCAAAGCACCAACAATACTCATAGCAATAGAGTGCGGCTTTACTACTTCGTCCGTCAAGCTATCAAACACGTCAAACTGAGTGTCTTTGCAGTTTTCAATTTCATCAAAAATCATAACAAAGTTCCAGATGGCGTACTCCAATCGAGTTTCGTACTCCTCATCATCGACTTTATTGCTGCTAGTTTTGAGGCTGTAAAATGTTTGTGGCGCTATTGCTTTTACGCTTTCAATCGTATGGATGTGTTTTGTCAACTTAGCAAGTTGATACCTAATGTCTCTTTTGGATTGGGCCAGATAGGCCTTTTCAGCCAATTTAGACTGATTGCGCAATACAATTATAGTCACGACAGCAGCAACCGCTGCTGCCCAACCACTAGTCGCGCCGACCCACGCGCGAAGCCAGTGTTCTTGCTCAGCTTGGATAGCAACGGCCCCTACAGGTACACCTCCTGCCCAGTAAGAAACGACAGAGGCAGTGTAAAAGGCTGCAACAAGAGACGAGGCGATGCCAAGTGCGGCGAACGCAAGGAAATGCTTCCAGTTGAATTTGGGCATGGGGAGGTTCTCATAGACCCAAACACACTGATTAGTCATAACGATAATCATGTTCAGGCGCACGCAGAAGTTGCGAGGTGTGTGGCATGATCACAAGAAGCATAAATTTAGTTTTCCGAGAACAGCTTACCAAGTGCAGAGTTCTTTCTTGGTTCCAGTCGCGCTATCATTTCGCGAACTGTTGTTTCATAAGTCAGTGCTGCATAGTTGAACTGTTCAACATACTCATCGCGCAGTTTGTCTTCCTGAACCCAAGCGTCGTACTCAAAGGCAAGAAAACGGTCACACTGTCCGTAAAGCTCATCAAATTTTTTGAGTACATCGGGATTAAAATATTTTCGTGCAGCAGGACGATGCTCATCCATTTTCCGCAACAGTTGTGTGCACTTGTCGCTGATTACTTTTTGATGTTTGGCATGGTCGGCATACTCAAATGCAAAAATCTTATGGGGATTTCGCGTTATCTCATGATTGAGGACTCCGATCATCCTCGAAAGCCTGATGCATTGCACAGCGATATCTTCTTGCTTGTAAAGAAAGTCAAGGAAATCAGCTGCAAGCGAGAACTTCAAAAGGGCGTTATCTTCTTGGGCTATCGAGATTTGTCGCAAAACAAAAATCAGCGTCAGGATGCCCAAAAGAATACTCAGATTGAGTGTAGAAACAGCTTTTTCCCAAAACGCCCATTCGTGGATTGGTATGTGAGTTATCGTTGCCAGAAAGATGGCCGCAACAGTAGTACCTGCAGCGACGGCCACAAGTTGGTTCCAGTTTCGGTTGTTCATGCACACAACTCCAATACGCCTCTAGGACATAACCGAGTCTCTCGTACTATGCACGCATCAGTTGAGAGGTGCGCAGCATGACCCTCAAGATAGATCTCCGTAAATCCCCCAGAACAACGGTCGCAGGTCATTCTGAGCATCCTTGCATGGCTGAGGGCTGTCCAAACTGGGGCTCTCGTGGTTACACCGTGGATGATGCAGGCAAGCGTCAGCAGCTGTGGTTTTGTCCCGAGCATGCCAAACAGTATGAGGAAGATGTTGAGGCCGCCAAGCGCACGCCGCCGCCGCCACGACCGCCCAAGCAAGGGAGGTTGGTGTGATGCGGTATTCCACTCTCGACTTATTGCGGTTGAAACAATCTGCTGACCTGTATGGTCGCATTTGCCGCCACACCACATTGCGCAAATCTGGCCGGCTGTATTCCGGCAAATGTCCGTTTCCCGACCATGACGATCGCAATGCCAGCTTTGTGTTTGATCCTGTTAGCAACAGTTTTCGCTGTTACTCCACCGCCTGTGGCCGCTCCGGGTCCATCATCGACTGGATGATGGAATTTGAGGGCTTTTCGAGTTTTGCTGATGCGGTTGAGGCATTGGGTGGGGCACAGATTGCCCGTGATCAGTGCTGGCAGGACAAACAGCAAAAGCTGGTGCAGGACAACAAGGTGCTTGCGGCTGCGCGCACGGCCTCCACACAGGAAAAAGCGCGTCAGGCGGCCTACAAGATCTTTTCAGCGGGGACAGAGCTTTCCGGCAGTGTTGCGGAAACCTATCTGCGCGAGGCGCGGGGGCTGGGTGACATCCCGTTGCCCGGCGCGGTGCTGCGGTTTGCTGCGGATCTGCCGTATTGGGCAGAGACTGCAAAGGGTCGTTTCGAGATCATCCATCATGGGCCTGCGCTGCTGGCGGCCTTTCAAAACAAGCAGGGTCGGTTTGCAGCGGTGCACCAGACCTGGCTGAACGCGGATGGCAGCGGCAAAATCAAACTAAGCCTTGAGGATGGGCTGCGGTTGCCGGCCAAAAAAATCCGCGGACCGTATATGGGCGCCAGTTTGCGGCTTGGCCCGCCTGCGCCTGTGATGGGCGTGGGTGAGGGCATTGAGACCTGCTTGTCCTGTGCGCCCTTTGGCCTTTCGTGCTGGTGTGCGGGCTCGCTTGGTAATCTGGTGGGCTCTGGCAAACCCGACGGGATCTGCGAGCCGCATCCGGTGCGTACCGGCCACCTGTTGCCATCACGGCAACCGGACATGGCCAGCGCCCGGGCGTTTCTGCCATTTGAGGCGCGGTCCATGATTGTTTTGGCCGACAGTGACACCAAAGACCTTGAGGCACTGAAAGCTCAGCTGGAACGGGCTGTGCGGCGCCTGCGCTTTGAGGAGCGGTCAGCGCAGATCTTATGGCCACCACTGGGGATGGACATGAATGACTGGATACTGGCGAACGGGAGGGATGCGGCATGAGCACCATGAGCCAGGCGATTGAGGGCGCGATGCAGCCAAGTGACGATCCCCTCATCACCCCACTTTCAACCGAGTTTGCGGAAAAACTCTCGCGCTGCGCGCTTTATGACCAGAATGATACGGGCAATGCCAAGCGGCTGCGGGAGCATTTTGGTGAGGAGTTTTTGCATGTGCGGGAGGTGGGATTTTACACCTTCAAAGGCACCCATTGGGATTTGACCGGCGGTGAGGAAGTGATGACCCGCTATGCGCAGCGCACGGCGGAGCTGATTAAAGAAGAGCTCGACTACCTTGGCTATGAGCCCTGGGAGGAGCTGGTGCTGGAAAAAGCCAAGGCGGTGCCGCGTCTGGCAGAAGAAGCGGCGCTGACCAAAGAGCAGGAAGCCCTGCTGAAGGATGCGGAGGACGTGAAAAAGGCCCGCTCCGGCAGGCGGACTGCGCGCAAGAAGTTTGCGGTTTCCAGCGGCAATTCCAACAAGATCAAAGGCATGATTGTACAGGCCCTGCCGCATGTGACCTATGCGCCAGAGGAAATGGACGAAGACGATCTTGTGTTCAACACGCGCACGGCCACGCTGCAGCTGCACCCTGAACCTGATGGAGAAGGCGGGCAGGTGATGGTGCCGGATTCCGTGGCCCACGACAGAGCTATGCGGCTTTCCAAATGCGCACCGGTGAACTTTGACCCCAAAGCGGAATGCCAGCAATGGCAGGCGTTTCTGGATTTCTTCCAGCCCGATGTGGGCGTGCAGCGCTTTTTGCAGGTGTATGCCGGCTATTGCCTGACCGGGCTGACGGCAGAGCAAAAGCTGCTGTTCTTCTATGGTGATGGGGCCAATGGCAAATCCACCTTCGTGGAGGCGATCTGCGGGCTGATGGGCGATTATGCCGGACAGCTGAACCCGGAAAGTGTGACGGGCACAGGCCAGCGGCGTGGTGACCAGGCAACGCCGGATCTGGCAACGTTGGTGGGCAAACGGCTGGTGCGCGTTTCCGAACTGCCCAAGGGCGAAGCGGTGAAGGAGGAGCTGATCAAGGCGCTGACGGGTGGTGAGCCCATGCAGGTGCGCCGGCTGCATCAGGGCTTCTTTGATATGACGCCGATCTTCAAGGCGATCATGAGTGGTAACGACAAGCCCTTCATCAAAGGCAATGACTATGGCATCTGGCGGCGCTTGCTGATCGTGCCGTGGTCTGTGCGCATCAGCGAAGAGCAGAAGCGGCCCATGGCCGAGGTGCTGGCCGAGTTCGAGGCCGAGCGATCGGGCATTCTCAACTGGATGCTGAAGGGGCTGCAGATCTACATGGAGGAAGGGCTGGACGTGCCGCCAGCCGTGGAAGGCCTGACGCAGGATTACAAGACCGAACTGGACCCGATACAGCAATTTGTGGATGCCTGTCTGGAGTTTGCCGAGCCGCCGGGAGAGGACCCGAACGAGCCCTCCATCACTGGCCGCGCCATGTATGACACCTATAAGAAGTGGTCTGAAATCTCCGGCCTAAAGCCTTTTACGGAAACAGCTTTAGGGCGCGAGCTGCCGAAGAAGCCGGGCATGCGAAAGGTGATGACCCGCATCCGCAAGTACGCCAATGTGCGCTTCAATCTGCCAGCCGAGATGCGTTCTGAAACGATGAGTTGGGAGCCTATGGGATGAGTGTAACTGAGCCCGCGAGGGTGCGAGGGTATGCGCGAGGGTTGAGCCGTGTGCCTCGCGCCGGATTTCGTAAAGCCGTGAATGGGTTAGAGGATAGCCGCGAGGGCGCGAGGGTATATCGCGCGCCTGCGCATATATAGGGGAATGGGGAATAGCTTTTAAGGAAAAGACTTCTCATATGCGTAACTAGTCAACTAACCCTTGAACCCTCGCGGAGGGTTATAAAAACAATTGATATTAAAAGATAAAATGGCCGCGAGGGTCTGATTTTAACACTCGCGGTACCCTCGGAACACTCGCAGGAGATCAATTATGGTTCAAACGCTGCGCGCATCACCGGAATACATTGGTCGGCTCAAACAAGAGCAGGCACAGCAGAACGAAGTCCGCAGGATTGATCTGGTCAGCTTGCTGGACTGGACCTACGGCGAGCAGAAAGCTCATCTGGATATCGTAAGCGATGATGAGCCCCGGCACTTCGACGTCCGCTGTGCGTTGAACTCACTTGAGCAGCTGCTGCATCTGCGCACCTTCGTGGATGGTGGTGGACGCTCATGTGTGGAGCTGCATCCGGATGCCGAGGCCGTGCATAGTGCGGTGAAGGAGTTTGCAGCTCAGTCCGATGATTGCGCCTATGCCGCTGGCCTGCTGATCTACTACGGCGCAAACCGGACACAGCCAGAAAAGCCAGCTCTGAGTGGCAGCAAGCTACAGGAAAAGCGCGATAGGACCGGGCGCACAGTGATGAGCTACTGGCGGGCTGATGGTGAGGAGCTTTTTGCTCGTCCGGGTACAAAACTGCCAAAGCCTCACGACTATGACGGGCCGGGCTGCCGCGTCGGGCAGGCCTGTGAGCTGCAGGTGGTATCCGTTGAGAGTGATTTGGAAGAGTTTTTGCTGGAAACCTACACCTACTGGTGCGCAGCGCTCGAAATCATAAGCGGTGCGCTACCGATGTTGAAAACTCACAAACTCATGAAGTTTCAAGCACCTGAGTTCGATCGGAAGGCTGTGAGATTGCTCGAAATGAGCTCAGTGGCTTGAAATGACCCGCGTCGTTTGACAGCCTGACAGCGGAAAGAAAACCGCCTTGAGGGACAACCTGCAGGGCGGTTTTTTATTGAGAAGCTCCACGTCTCCTGTTTCCTGAGGCCTCAACATGTTCACAGTTAGCTTCGACAAACGAGACCTTGAGGATCTCATGCGTGGGCTTGGCAACTTGCCTGGTGAGATCAAAGGAAAGGCCATTGCTCGCGCCCTCAAACATACGACAGCAATTGCCAAAACTCGGGTAATTCGAAAGTCCGCAACATCCACAGGAATGCGGCAAAAGGATATTCGCAGTGTAACCATTGCGATGAACACAGGAGCAGATACTGCCAGTGTTATCATGCGCTCTGGTTGGATACCGCTCTACCAGCTGGGGAGCGTCCGCCAGACACGGGATGGTGTATCTGTTCGCAACTGGGGAACACACCAAGGCACCTTCCTTGCCACGATGGCCTCTGGTCACGCCGGAGTGTTCAAACGATCAAGCGCAGCTCGCCTTCCAGTCCGCGAACTTTGGGGGCCAAACCCTGCTGCTGATGTTCAAAATCATGAAGAAGAATTTATGGACGTGCTCGAAAGCGTCGCTGACGAAAAGCTACGTCCTCGTCTGGAACACGAAATCGACCGGCTGCTCCGCTCGCTTTGAGGGCGCGGCGGCGGCTGAGAAAAAAAGGGACCGTACAAAACATCCTTTCCCCGCGGGGGGCGCAGCTCCCGGGGTTTCGTCAGTTTTACAGATTGAAAAATTGAGTTGTCAGGGTTGTTAGAGTTGCCAGCAACCGGTTGCCAAGGTTGCCAGAAGTGGAGGTTTTCAGATGCACGAAGATGCACCACTGGTGATGGCAACATTTGTGCAGGTTGCCGATCGGGATGGGGTCTCCAAATCAGCTGTTTCAAAAAACGTGCGCAACTACGCAGACAATCATAACTTGCCAGTTGAGCGGGATGGGCGCGGGCGGATCACATGCTTTTCGCTTGCCCACTATGATCACATCCGCTCCCGATTTTCTAATCCGCTGAAAACGACCACCAAGCTCCCCGCTGTTCCAACGGCACCAACAAGCCAGCCCTCGACAGAGGGGAGTATGCCGGCAGCACCCGGTGCCGATCCGCAAAGCTTGAACGAAGGTAAGCGTCAGGAAACATGGCTTAAGGTGCTTCGGCTCCGGCTTGCAATGCAGGAAGAGCTTGGAGCACTGGTGCGCCGCGATCTTATGGAAGATGCGCTCGCCAAAATGGGAGGCGAGATTAAGTCCGTTGTTTCGCGGCTTCCCAATCGAGCGGATGACCTGGCAGCGCGTGTCACCAAGGATGGTGTCCATGGCCTGCGTCTGGCGCTGAAGGATGCTGCCTTTGAAGTTGCAGAGGAGATTGCCGAAGCAATGGAAGCTGCTTTTCAGGAAGCACCACAGTTTGATGACCTACCAGAGGGTGTGGTCGGGGCTGAAGCCAGTGCAGAAGAACTCATGCTTGCAGGGGAGCAACAGGAGGAACTCTAACGATAACAGGTGAGCCATGCAGGAAACTTTGGGAAGTTTGCGAGGTGCAAACACAAGAGTTTATGGTGCAGCTCGCCTCGTTACGCGAGTGCTTGCAAGAACGATCCGCCCTAAAAAGCCACTGCCGTTTCACGAATGGCTTCCCAAAAACATTGAGCTGGTGGACGGCCCAAGACGTGGAGAGCTTTGGAATGCAAAAGACGCTCCGTATTTGCTGGAAATCGCCGCGTGTCTGTCTGCTGATCACCCTTGCAACTATGTCTGTGTTCGCAAATCACAGCAGACCGGTGTTTCTATCCTGGGGCTTTCCTGGAGCATCTACCTGGCGGAAAACGCACCCGACAATATTCTGTACGCTGTGCCAGGCGATCAGGCGCTGAAAGAAACCAACTCCATGAAGATCATGCCTTTGATTGAGGCATGGGAGAAGCGCACATCCAAGCAGGTGATTGAACCGATTACAAGCCGCAGCGGTAAAGGTTCGACCACCTTTGAGAAGAAGTTCCCAGGTGGCGCACTGTCGCTTGCCAATGCCAATTCGGAAATGGATCTTTCCTCCAAGACGATCAAGTATGGAGTAAAAGACGAAGTTTCCAAGTGGGAAGAGACGGACAATGGCGGCGATCCTGAAGAGCTTTTCTTTGGGCGCTTTACCGCATTTCGCCGTGAGAAGTCCTATAAGATCTTTGCTCTTTCTACCCCGGAACATGATAGCGGTGATGACGATGGAGAAGGTCCGGGTCATTGCCGTATCGATCGCGATTTCAAGCGCTCAGACCAACGGTTTTGGCATATTCGCTGCCCGTCCTGTGACTTTGAGCAACGGCAGGACTGGAGCGGGTTTCAGGTAAACCGCGAGAATCCAGAGGAGAGCACTTACCTTTGTGAGGAATGTGGCCACTCCATTACAGAGGCTGAGCGCGTAGTTGCTGTTCGCAAAGGGCAGTTCATTGCTTTGAAGGCGGGCGAGGGGCGCCAGCCGGGTTTCCATGTGGATGCATTTTGCTCGCTGATGATGAGTTACGGCGATATCGCGCGGGACTTCATCAACGCGGAAAAACGAAGTGAAGCAGCCAAAAAGAACTTTACCAATCTGGTGCTCGCCAAGGCATATGCCATGCGCGGCAATGCTCCGAAACATGAACGGCTTATGGAACGGCGTGAACAGCTGGAGCGTGGGAAAATCCCGGCTGAAGGCCTGTTGTTTGTGGCCGGCGCGGATGTTCAGCATTACGGCATCTATGTGGAGGCGGTCGCCTTTGGAGATGACCGGCAAAGTTGGTGCGTGGATGCGCACTTTCTTGAAGGCTCAACGGATGACATCAAGGCGGGGGCATGGCTCAAGCTGGATGTGTTTTACAAGCAAGGCTTTAAGGACGCATGGGGCATGGAGCGCCGGCTGGACGGTTTGGCGGTTGATGCTGGTGACAGTGGTCGCATGGAGCAGGTGCTGAGTTGGTGCAGAGCAAGGCCTGACACCTATGCCATTAAAGGGCAGGGTGGGCGCGGTGTTCCTGCGATCGGTCTGCCGCAGAAGAAGTCAGTCAACAAACGAGGCAAGCGCGTAAAGGTGCGCGGTTCGCAGCTTTGGCCTGTTGGAACATGGGGCCTTAAGCACGAGTTCTTTGGCAGCTTGCATAAGTCTGGCATGGCAGCTGGCGCTGAGTGTGATCCTCCTGGTTACTGTCATTATGGGGTTTGGCTGGATGAAGAGTACTTTCTTCAAATCACCGCTGAGTACTTCGACCAGAAACTGGTGAAAGGCCGGCTGCTTGAGGAATGGAAGAAATCCCGGAAGGATAACCACTTCCTTGATTGCCGGATCTACGCCATGGCGATTGCCGAGCATTTGGGTCTGACTTCCAACACTGACAATGATTGGGCGCGGCTGCGAAAGCGGTTGGTGCCTGCAAAGGATCTGGACTTGCTCTCGCCTGAAGCTGTCAAGGCAAACCAGGCCAGCACTCCCACCAAAACATCACAGATAAAAGCAGCTCCCGCTCACGACAACGGATGGGCGGAGAGGCAGCAACGTATCAGGAAGAGGCGCGAGAAATGGCGGAACCGTTAAAAGCGCTTGGTCGGCTGCTTAACCGGGGTGGGAAACCAGCACCACCTGAGCAGGGAACAGGGCAGGTTGCAGTGCGCAGCGTCAGTCGATATCTGCGCGATACTCGCTCTAAGGTTCTGGCAACACGTCCAGCTCCGCTCACAAACAGCCGGGATGATATTCGTTTGTCCTGGCGCCGCTGTGCGGGGCTGGCGCGTGACATCATTCAAAACTCAGGGCGGCTTAAAGGCGCTGTGGATCAGGTGATTGCAGATACGGTTGGCTCCGAGCTGCTGCTTAATCCCAAACCGGACTTACACGCTGCAGGCTATGATGCGCAGGAAACTGCTGATTGGTGCCGACTAGTTAAGCAACGTTGGAAGCGGTTTGCCTGGAACCAGGCTGAATGCGACATGCGCGGTAAGTTCACCCTGCCACAGTTGGTTGATTGCTCTTTGAGAGACTACATCACCTTTGGCGAAGTGACGGGCATGCTGGACTATATGGGCAGCGCTCAGCGGGCTCGTTACGGCATTAAGGCCGGAACGAAGCTCTGCCTGTTCTCACCGCAGAAGCTGGTTCAGGACACGCTGGAACATGACCGTTTGTTTCAAGGTGTCTACCATGATGAGAATGGCCGCCCGATTTCCTATTTGATTGAAGAGGCGAGAAACGGTCAAACCGTCAAGACAAGGTATAACGCTCGCGATCTGGCTGGGCGTGCTCAGGTTTTGCATATTTTTGATCCCACCTGTGCAAGCGATGTACGTGGGATTTCCGTTTTAGCGTCTGCCTTTAGAAAGCACATCCAGCACGAAATGCTTGAAGATGCCACGCTGCAAACCGCTATTTTGCAAACCCTGTTTGCTGCTGTTTTGAAGAGTGAGTTGCCATCAGAAGAAGCGTTTGCTGCGATCGACGCGATGCAAGACACCGAAGCCGGCAAGGAGTTCAAAGACTCTTTTTCTGATTATCTCCTAAGCACCTTGGATAAATCAGCAGAAAACTCCGTTCATTTGGGCAGTGATCCTACGGTGTCACATATCGCGCCTGGAGAAGATTTCGAAATCAAGACAGCTGGAACTCCAGGTCCTCATTACCTACCGTTTTCTGGTTCGCTTGGTCGGGAAATGGCTCGGGCGATTGGGATTACCTACGGAGGTCTCACCATGGATTATTCCAATGCCACTTACTCCAGTGTCCGGATGGAAAATGCAAGCATTTGGCCGGTCGTGACCAGGCGGCGAGAGCGCATTGCTGCGCCCACCTATCAGGCTGTTTACGAAAGCTGGCTTGATGAGGAAATCGGTGAAGAGCGTATCCCGTTCAAGGGCGGGTATGAAGCCTATTCGGCTTTGCGTGAAGAAGCGTCTTGGGCCCAGTGGCAAGGACCAGCCAAACCAACGGCAGATGATGCAAAAAGCGCTAAGGCTTCCAGCACCCGTTTGGAAAATGGCACCTCATCCCTTGCCCATGAATGCTCTGAGATGGGCATAGATGAAGAGGAGTTGTTTGAGCAGCGCCTCTCCGAGCACCGGCGCTATCTCGCTGAGGGAATGCGTTCACCCTATGAGGGAGTATCTTCACAGGCAACGGCACCAAACACTGATGAAGCACAAGGAGCTGCTGATGAGTGATCAGGTCAAAATAGGTTCTGACATGGTTTCCATCAATGAGCCATGTGCTGTTGCAACGGCGCTCCGCAAAATTGAGTTGGTTGTTGCCGCTGGTGGACGCCGTGAAACCGTCCGGTTTGGACGGGATGAAGTGACCTACTCAGCTGCCAATCTGCCTGCGCTGCAAAAGCTGATTGCTCAGTACGATGCCAAATGCAGCCTAGCTGCTGGCGGCAAGCTTCGCCGCCGGGCTCGCTCAGTTCGCTGGTGCTGAACCCACCCTTTAAGGATATCCAAAATGCCGGGAATTTTACAGGACGGCGAACTCATTCTTTATGGGTTCGTTGGCGAAAACTATTGGGATGAAGGCTTTACAGCATTGGAAGTGCTAAATGCTCTTGCTCTGCATGGCCGTGATGAGCCGATCACCGCGCGGATCAACTCAGGCGGTGGCTATACCGATGAAGGTATTGCCATCTTCAATGCTCTGAAGACGCACAAGGGCAAAGTGTCTGTCATCATCGACGCAATGGCAGCTTCAGCTGCCTCCATTATTGCCATGGCTGGTGATGAGCGCACTATGCGCACCGGGGCCATGATGATGATCCATGATCCTGCTGGAGAAAAACGCGGCACAGCAGCAGAGCACGAAGCGATGGGTGAGCTGCTGCACAAGCAAGCTGATTTGCTGGCAGGCATCTACGCAGATGTAACCGGCAAGACATCCGAAGAACTACGCCAAATGATGGTTGAAGAAACCTGGATGAATGGCAGTGAAGCCCAGGCTCAAGGTTTTGCAACCGTTGATGAGGCAGCTCAGGCGGTGAGTGTGTCTGCCTTTGACTACCGCACTTACAACTGCGCGCCCGACACCCTGAAACAACTTTCCAAGACAAAAAACTGGAGCGCTGAGCCTCAGCGCTCTCCGGCGGCATCCGTCGCACAAATGACTGTCAATCAGGAGACACAGCCTATGACGACACAACCTGCGGCGGATGCCAACTCCGCCAGCTCTACTACTGACCAGACGCAGTCGAATGCTGCCGATGCGCAAACAGCCGAGCGCGAGCGCATCGGCAAAATCCTCAATTGTGAGGAAGCTGCTGGCCGCACTGAACTTGCAAAGTACCTCGCGTTTGAGACCTCAACAAGCTTTGAGGATGGCCAGAAGGTGCTTGCCAAAGCCCCTAAGGCAGAGGGAACTGAAAAGCCTGAAGGTGATACGCCAAAGACGCAGGCCAGCACTTACGAACAACAGCGCCTATCTGCGAGTTCGCAAGCATCAAATTACAGCAAACCGCCGGAAACGACTGACGATGACAAAGGGGCACGTCTGGTCAACCGAGCAAAGAGCATGTTTGGAGGTGCTAAATGAGCCATCTGGCTGGAAGTACTAACCACGGACCGTCACCCGTCGATAACCTTCATGGCGGGAATGTTAAAACTCAACCCAACACAGTTGCCGCTGGCTCTTATAAGCGCGGTCAAGTGCTTGAGTATGACAGCGCCAACAAGGTGTTTGTTGCTCTTAACGATGCGAGCAAGGCCAGTATCGTGATGCCTGTTGGCATTACGCTGGAGGCGGACAGTTCCATGGGCGTTTACATTCAAGGTGACGATTTCAACTTAAATGAAATGCACTTTGGTGACCTGGACGCTGAAGTGGTGAAACAGGCGCTGCGCGGCAACGGCATCTTGGCGCGTTACTGGCAGGTTGCTTAAGGAGATTATGCACGTGGATATTTACACCCTAAGCGATCTGATGACCGTGATCGAAACAATTTTTACGCCTAAACGGCACTTCATTGATAAGTTTTTCAAGCTTGAGTATCTCTCAGACAAAGAAGAGATCCATTTTGATAGTGTGTTCAGAGACCAAGTGTCGCTTGCGCCTTTCGTGATGCCTCTGAATGCAGGCAAACCGCAGGAGCGAGCTGGATATACGGCTAAATCATTCAAGCCTGCTTATGTGAAGCCGCTGAACATGATCAAGCCAACCGATGCTGTCACGCGTATGGCTGGTGAAAAGTTCTCTGGCGAACTTACTGCTATGGATCGGTTTGAACGCGCAGTCGCTCTCGCTCTTTACGAACAAAAAATGCAAGTTGAAGCGCGATGGGAATGGCTTGGACGTTTCGCTCTGAAAGAAGGCAAAGTCCTGATTGTGGGGGATGATTATCCCGCTCGTCTGGTGGACTTTGGCCGTGCGCCTGAAATGGTGGACTTGATCACTGATGATGATCAGAAATGGTCAAATGCCGACTATGAGCTTTTTTCTCTGTTGGAAGAAGGTTCTGCGGAAGTTGCTAAAAAGACCGGGTCTCGGGCAACAGAAGTCTACCTTGCTCCAGATGTATGGCGACATTTCAAAGTGAACAAAAGCGTGAAGGCCGAGATGGATCTCACTAAGCGCAATGATAGCACTTTGACGGCGTCCCCATCTGCGACAGATCCGGAAAATCCAGTTGAATTCAAAGGAACCGTTGGCAACTTTAACATCTATGTCGATCACAGCACTTATCGTGATGTTGATAGGACCGAAAAGCCTTATCTGGAACCCGGTGAAGTCATGCTGGTTGCACCAGTTGGCGAAAGTGGGACCTCTGGAGTTTACGGGGTTCGTGCATTTGGCACCATCATGGACAAGAAAGCTGGCCTTCAGGCGATGCCGATGTTCCCCAAAGTTTGGGAACAGGACAATCCGTCCATTGATCAGGCAATGACGCAATCAGCGCCATTGATGATCCCGGGTCGTCCCAACGGTGTGAAAGTCTGGAAAGGGGTGGTCTGATGGCAGGAGCTGGCACAGTCAAGATCGCAACTGCCCGGTTGCTGACCTCAAAAGGCGTCATTAAACCGGGCGAGCAACTGCCAACAGGTTTGAAGAAGGCTGAGCTAAGTAAACTGGATGCCTTTGGTGGGCTTGCAGAAGTTTCTCTGCCGCCTAAACCAGCGGCAACGCAGAGTGACAACTCTGGTTCTCAGAGCGGCAAGTCATCTAAGGATTCATCTACTGGTGCTGGTGCCGGTGATGGTTCTGATGGCACGAATTCTGAGGATCAGACCAGCACCGATGGTTCGGCTCAGGACTGATCATGCCTGAGCTTGATGACCTTCGGGCTGAACTCACCGAAGAGGTGGATGACGTCATGGGAGAGCCGGTTTTGCTGGCTTTCCTTGACGGTGAACAGCACAGCGATCCTACCCGCGAAAATACGGCGGTGAATGCGGTTTTGCGCTGTGGTGCGGGGCATGCGTTCAATCTTGCCAAGGGATCGAAAAAAGAGCGCACCAGCCTTTCTGCAGAGCCATCTTTCTTGGAGCTTTCCCGCTCTGACTATGGCGGACCTATGCCCAAGACCGGGGATAAGGTGCAAGCGCTTTCCCGCGCTGGCCTCCCGTGGTTTGAAGTCCTTGATGTTTCTGATCGCGGTGCCTCCCGCATTATTCTTGAACTCGGAGAAGCCTAATGTCGCTTGCCCGTATTGCATTGCGTCACTGCGCCGTAGAGGCGTTAAAAACAGCAGGAACACTAGTTGGTGCCAACATCCTTGATAGCAAGGTGGCGGCGCTTCAGGTGAGTAGTGATGGAAGTTTGCGCACCGATGAGGAAGGCCCTTTTATTGCCGTTTACACGGATGTTTCTAATTCGGGCGAGTTGGGTGGTCGCTCGCTGCGCGTAAATGGTCACCTGGATCTGGTTTTTAATTTCGGTATTACAGCTGCGATGACCCAGACCAACGAGAAGGGTGAGAGTGTTGTCGTTGGGCTGGAGGTGCCTGCAACAAGTCCCAACTTTGAGCTCTTTCTTGATGCCTTAACGCGGCAAATCAAGTTTGCTCTTCTTGATCCTCAAAACCCTTGGTCTGAGCTGCTTAAGGGATTTGCTCCAGACTTTCGAGCTTGTGAAGAGCTGCGCCATGGCAATGCCCGTGATGGGGTGCGGCTGGTGAGTGGTCAGTTGCGGCTAACCGTTGAGCTAGTTGCAGATCCTGTTCCAGGAGCAGCACTGCCTGAGGCCGGGATTTGGAGCCGGTTTCTAGCAAAGCTTGCTGAAAGTGATCCGGAACAATGTGAGCGCTTGCAAGGTTTGCTTGCCTGGAACGGTCGGGAACAGGATGACCGGCTTTCCTTCCTTCATGGGCTATCTGGCCTTGAAGCGGATGCCCTGAAACTGACCAGCGCTTCCAAGACCAATCCTTCAGCAACATTTTCCAGCGAACAACCGGAAGGCACACTCAGCGCCGGTTCCCCGTAACTTGGAGCACGCGCAATGTCGCAGGACCTGCCAGACTTAATTGCTGAACTGCATTTTGAGGTTGCCGAGATCAAACGGCGGCTTGCTTCGCGCACGCGGGAAGGGGTGATTTCTGAAGTTGATGCGGCCAAAGGCAAAGCACGGGTCAGGCTGACAGATTCAGATACTCCCATGCTTACGGGCTGGCTACCTTGGACCGAGCCGGCAAGCGGCGCCAATAAGACCCACAATCCGCCTTCGATTGGTCAGCAAGTATCACTGACCAGTGAGAGCGGTGATTTAACCGATGCCCGCATTGGGTCTGCGCTGCCAAGTGAAGACAATCCCAGACCGAGCGCAAAAGGAGACGACCATGTCCTGGCGCAGGTTGGGGCTACAAAAATTATCGTTTCAGGTGGTGGCGCTAAACTCCAGCTCAGTGTTGGGAATGCGTCCATTACCTTGGTTGATGGGCGGATGACTTTCAGCGTTGCTGGTACGTCCATCACCTTGACGCCTTCAGGCATTGAGGCCGCAGGCGATGTGGATTTGAACTCCGGCTATGTGAAGTCGGAAGGCACCACAATAGACCACACCCACATTCATTCTGGAGTGACACCTGGTCCATCTAAGACCGGGGCTCCTGTCTAATTGGAGGATACTATGGAAAAAAACCGCTACCGTGTTTTGCGTGCAGGCTTCTTGCATGGAACCTATCGCCGGGAAGGCGAGGAAATTGAGTTGTTTGAAAAACAGGCTCAAGTTGATCTTCCGCCTCTTGGTAGCCGGCTTGCAGAAGTAAACGCGAAGACCACGAAGCCGGCCCCTGCTAAAGGCAAGGCCACCTCTCGAAGAGCTGACTAGAACATGGCCGGTAAGGACTTAAGTGAGATAACGGGCGGTGAGGTCTCTGGTTGGGCTCATGTGGTCCAGTCTATCAACCGGCTGTTCTCAACTCCAAAAAACACGCGGGTTTTCTTGCGTGAGTTTGGATCTGACCTGCCAAACCTGGTGGATGTTCCCTCAAATGATGCTGGCATTCTGGCGCTGTTTGTAGCTGTCGCAACTGCTCTGGAGCAATGGGAACCAAGGTTTTCTTTAAGCTCCCTAAACGTATCACAGGCTGAACCTGGCAAGATCCTCTTGAACCTGGTTGGCATCTATTTGCCAAGAGGCCATCACGGCGACACCACGCCGGAAGGTGGAGAGCAAACCTTATCTGTGCCGATCTCTGGCCTTTAACTCCCGACATCAGGATAACACCATGAGCCGCTTTGCTGCGCTTGATCTGGCGACACTGCCGGAACCCTCCGCTGTGGTGGAACTGGACTATACTGCTTTGCTTGAAGCCCGCCTTGTGGAGCTGGACCGTCATTTGCGTGATGGCCGCTTTGAACAGGCTGAGGCTGATGAGATCATGGCACTGGCGCGCTCCATTGCAGCATCGCCCGCCCGCTATTTAAGTGAGGCAGGAGCATCGCGCGAGCTTTACATGAATGCGCGCATCAATGCGGCGGTGAAATCAGTTCTGCTTGCAACGGCAACTGGATCTGATCTTGACCATCGCGGAGCAGGGCGGGGCGTTGCCCGCTTGGTTCTGGATGACAGTGACCCTGAAAATACCATTTATGAGGATGACGAGAGTTATAGGGCACGCATTCAGCTGGTGCTGGAAAGCTACTCTCCCTATGGGCCGGAAGGCGCATACGTCTACTGGGCTTTGCAGGCCTCCGGTGATGTGTTGGACGTTGTACCTTATGGGCCTGATGACAATCTGGACCCGCCAATTCCTCCAGCTGAGCCCGTGATTTGTGTTCTTTCCAGAATTGGGGACGGGGTCGCAAGTAATGCTCTATTGGAGAGCGTTTATCGGAACCTGAAATCAGACAAGCGCAGGCCAGTGGGTGACAAGCTGACGGTTATCTCTGCGACATCTGTTCACTATGAAGTTGAAGCTGAGCTGCAAGTTGTGTCAGCTTCAACTGCTTCTATCGTTGAAGAACAAGCGCAAGCAACCTTGCAGAAGTTTATTTCAACGCGCCTTGCCATAGGTCGACCGCTCTATCGCACCACTCTTGCTGCGGCATTGAAAGTAGATGGCGTGGAGGAGGTGATCATCACCAAGCCTGCAGCTGATGTGATGGTCGGGCCTTTCGAAGCGCCTTACGCGTCTTCTGTCAAAATTACCGTCAACTCCATCACTGGAGGCTGGCGCAATGTCTGATAAGGCTCCCCGCCAAACTGTGCTGCCGCCGAACTCCGCTGATATTGCCGTGGCAATGGACCTTGTTGAAGACCGTATGTCTGGTCTTCCAGCTGAGGTTATTCGCGATTGTCTGGACCCTTTGAAAGCACCTGCAAGCCTGCTTGATCATCTGGGCTGGGAGCTTTCCGTTGATGTGTGGGACCGGGAATGGCCTGAGCAAGTCAAACGCCGTGTGCTGGCTGTCTCGAAAGAGGTGCACAAATACAAAGGCACTCCATACTCAGTTAAGACTGCACTCGCAGCTCTGGGGGTGGCAGCGCACTTGCTGGAATGGTGGCAAGAGGGCGGTTCCGGCGTTCCTGGCACGTTTGAGATTACAGCTTATGCCAATGAGCAAATCTTTGCTGATGGGCCGGTTCTGGATGCACGATTGCAAGAAAACATCCTGAGCACAATCTCAGCAACTAAGCCAAAGTCACGCGGTTTCAGCTTCCAGATTGGGGCGCAATTTGAGACGTCGCTCAGCATTGGCCTTGCAGGCCGTTCCAACGCCTTCACACAGCCCATGGGCGCAACGGTTCTTCCCGAAAGTGGAGCAACGCTGAGCGCAGGCACAATGGCGCGTAGTGTTGCCTTCCTGGCGCAAACAGTTGAGCCGGTTCTGCCGCAGATGGGGACAGTTCTTGGCTGTGCAGCAGCAGCTCGTTGCCATTCCTTCCTTTCACTTCATGGAGAGCTTTTGACATGAGCCTTAAGGCGATCAATCCAACACTTACGCGCGCTGGCATGCGATCCATCTTTGATGCCTCAGACGCTGGCCTTCATGCCAGGATCACACACCTGGCGTTTGGTGCCTCGCGCTACTCTCCAACGGGTAATGAAAACAGTCTGAAATCAGAAAAGGCCCGTGTTGAGATTGTTGGGTCTCGTTATCTGGATGATTTCCAGATGGAGATCACGGCTAAGATTGACGGAGATACCGGGTTCACTCTGGCAGAGCTGGGCGTGATGTTAGAGGACGGCACCTTGCTTGCTGTCTGGTCCGATCCTGACACGCCATTAGCTCAATACACTCCAGGCGTGCCGATTGCGTTTTCTTTTGTACTGGCGCTTGCTGCGCTTCCTCAGGGTGTCATTCAAGTAACGGGTGATGTGGATCTGCAACTCTTCTTTGGTGAAGAGTTCGCCCAACTTGGCGCGGCTTTGATTAGTGAGCAGTTGCGTAATCTCAAGCTTTCGACACGGGTGGTTGAGCTGGAAAAACAGCAATCCGTGACACTCGCACTCAGCGCAAATACCGGCCAACTTCAACATGTCGTTGAGCACCAGCAACAGCAGATTGATGACCTGTTATCCCTCATCACCAACACTGGGGCGCTGGCACTTACCAACGCCCAAAATATCTTTGAGACAAAGGAGGTCCTACAATGAGTTTGACGGGCGAAATCACCAAATTGGTTGGCAAAGCCACAGAGCTGATTGATACATTCGAAGCAAAAGAAGCTGAGATTAATCAGGAGGTTCAGGCCGCTGTAGCTGCCTTTCCTCAAACGCATAAAGTGTTTTATGTGGATGCCGTCAATGGTGACAGCAACAACTCCGGCGACCAAGAAGAGCCCTTGCTTACCATACAGGATGCGGTCGAGCGGACGCCGATCAATGGCAGCGCGAACATTAACTTGTTGTCAAACGTTATCTTGCCACCAGAGCGCTACTCTCTTCAGAACAAGAGCATTCAGATCTACGGTCATCGGGCACCAGGTGGTAAAGCAAAGCTTAAAGCCACTGTCTTTGAAAAAGATGGCTATGCCTATCTGTCTGGCTGGAATACGTTTGGTTTGAATGCTGGTTTCATGCTCCGCTTCGTCGATATTGAGTTTCCAACCTACACTGGCGAGCTTCCCGGCTTTAATCGCTATCGTTCAATTCTTGGCAATTTTTCTGGATATGTTCAGACACTTTCCCATTTTGCCATCTCAGATGCCGAGCTGATTTTCCCCAATGAAAATGGTTTTGGCTTACTTGCTTGTGCCTCTGGAACCGGGCTGGTCTTTCTCGGCAATAGCATCGTTGATGTAAACGGGAATATGTCGGGCCGATACGTGGATGGTGCCGATGCATCGAACCCATCAAACACCACTCAACTCATCACAAACATGGCAACGCTCTAAAGCGTTAGGAAGGCCTATCCATGGATACCTTTGACATCTCATATAACGGTCGGGGCTACCGGAATTTTACTGCCGAAGATGCCCTTGCTGCTGGCGTGCCGCAAGCTGATATTGATGAGGCTCAAAAAGGCACTCGCCTTAAGTCAATCAAAGACGAATGCCGCAAGCGCATTTACGAGCAGGCCAGCGCTGAGACCCAGATGAATATGGCAACGGCTGCCGCTGCCATTGCTGGCAAAGCCGCTGAGGATCGCAGCGCTGATGAAGTCACGCTTTTGAGCAGTACAAAGGCTGCGCTGGATTGGGTGGGGGTTATGCGCTCCAAATGCCTGGAACTTGCTGAAGATCCGGGCACCGATTTCACACAGGAGGCCAGCTGGCCGGAGTGCCCGCCTGAAGTGGTTGCACTGACAGAGCAGTTTTAAGCCGCTTCCCTTCCTTTTGAGTTTCATCCGTATCCGGTCCTGTGTGGCCGGTTTTTTTATGGAGAATTGAATGGCTGATGTCAGCTTTCACCATGGGGTGCGGGTCTTTGAATCTGCTGAAAATCCCATTCTTATCGAGATTGCCCAGACCTCTACCATCGCATTGATTGGCACTGCTGAAGGTGCCGATGCTGAAGCCTTCCCTTTGAATGAGCCGGTGTTGCTTTTAGGGGACCGGCGCAAGGCGGCATTGCTCGGGGACGGAAATCTGCGCGATGGCGTTGATGCGGTGTTTAAACAGGTAGGAACCTACGTGTTTGTGATCCGTGTTGCAGAAGGGGCAGATGCTGCTGCAACGCTTTCTAACGTGATCGGTGAAGCCTCCACGCTCACAGGTATCCACGCGCTCAAAAAATGCCAGTCGGCTCATGGACTGACACCGCGCCTGATTGCCATTCCTGGCTTTACTGGCAGCTTTGAAGATAAAGGCCTGCAGTCCATCAATGTGACAAATGGTGGTGCCGGTTATACCGATGCCACAACCGTTACAATTGCAGGTGATGGCACCGGGGCTGAGGCAATTGCAATGGTCTTGGATGGGGCAGTCACTGAACTGGTGATTACTAAGGCTGGTTCTGGTTACACCAATGCCACAGCCACCTTGAACGGGGATGGCAACGGGGCAACTGCGACTGTCAATATTGGGGCGGTTGGCGATCCGGTGATTGCTGAGCTTGGCGGTGTGCTGGGTGAGCTTGAGGCTATCGGCATCGTTGATGGACCTGATAGCACGGATCAAGACGCGGTGAACTTTAAGGAAGTAAATGCCCACCCGCGTATCTTCATTGTTGATCCAAAAGCTGGCGACTGGGACACGGATCTCAATGCCAACCGGTTTAAGCCATCAGCGCCGTATTTTTGCGGTGTGCAGGCAAAAACGGATCGCACGCACGGGTTCTGGTGGTCGCTCTCCAACAAAACAATCAACGGTGTTACGGCGGTGTCCCGCCCGATCGCGTATGGCTCCCAGACCGACTATCTCAATGAGCGCGGCATTGCCACCATCATCAATCATGGAGACGGCTTTAAGACCTGGGGCAACCGGCTTTCTGGCGGCGATGATCTTTGGCGGTTTATGGCTGTGCGGCGGACGGCTGATTTCATCAATGGCGCTATCCGTGAGGGCTACATAGAGTTTGTCGACAAGCCGTTCTCCAAGGCCAACCTGAGGTTCATGGTTGAGAGCGGGAATGCCTTCATGGCCAAGCTGAAGGCTGAAGGTGCGATCCTGGGCGGTAAGGTCTGGCTGGACATGGAGCGCAACACCAATGAAGCCATGGCAGGCGGCAAAATCACGCTGGCCGTGGATTTTGAGCCGCCAGCCCCCATGGAAGATATCCGCTTCATCGCTCACCGCAACATCACCTATTACACTGAGCTGTTGAACGGTGTTCTGACCACCTCCGTTTAAGGAAACCCCATGAAAGAGACACCGCAATACATCTTGCGCAACTGCACCATTTTCGTGGATCGCGATTCCAAAGTGGGCAACGCAAGTGAAATCACCATTCCAAAGCTCACGGTGAAAACTGAGAGCATGCGCAATGCCGGCATGATCAAAGAGCGCGATGTGGTTCTTGGCTATGAGAAGCTGGAAATGAGCTTCAAAATGACAGCCTTTGACCCTGAGACTTTGAAGCTCTTCGGGCTGGCAGCTGGTGTTGAAAAGGATTTTCTCGCCGCTGGGGCGTTTGCTGATGAGGACGGCACCACTCATAGCGCCACCTGTTATATGCGCGGCTTCCTGCGTGAAGTCGATGCCGGAGGCTGGAAGCCAGGTGATAAATCAGAGACGGATTATCAGGTCTCGGTCCACTCAATGAAACTGGAAATCGACGGTGCCCAGATTGTTGAGATGGATGATTTCGACGTGAAGATTGGCGGTGTGTCGCAATATGACAGCATCCGCAGTGCACTCCAGCTTTAAGAGACCGACATGGATCAGATCACCGTAAAACTGCAATCGCCTGTCGAGCATGATGGGCGGACCTATAACGAACTTACGTTTCGCGAGCCAACGGTTGCGGACATGATTCAGGCAGAGAAGTTTGAAAAGGACACTCTGGAAAGCAACGCTGTGTTGTTGGCAGCTCTTGCCGATGTGAGCCTGCCTGTCATCAAGCGTCTGAAGCTTTATGATTACAACGCGTGCGACATGCAAACGGTTCCGCTGTTTCTTCCTCCTGATAAGCGACCGGGTGAGGGTGAAGACCCAAACGCGGAAGCGGTGACGGAACAAGCTTAAGCTGGCTACAGGTGGCGGCAGAGATTGCCGCTCACCTATCCACGCCGCTCAGCCATGTGGAACAGCTGTCACCGCAAAAAGCCATCGACTATTTCTATGAAGCCCAGAGGATCAAGCGGGAAGCTTTTGAGACCTCCCGGCGATAATTAAAGCAAACTGGAGCATGCCATGCGCAAGATTGAAACCCAATTGAACTTGCGTGTGGTCTCCAATATGACCCGCGAGTTTCAAAAGACCACGGGTGCGAGTGCGCAGGCCGCAAAGAAGTTTGCCGAGCCATGGGTGCGAGAGGTGAAAACCCTCAACAACAAAATGAACCAGCTCGGGGACTTCAGGAAACTGGAAGGCCAGCTGGACAGCCTGAAGAATAAAACCAAAGCAGCTTATGATATGCTCTCCGGCCGGCGCGAGCAGCTGGCAGGACTGAACAATCAGGCCAAATTGCTGGCCGGATCTTATGAGGCAGCAAGTGATCGGGTGATGCAGCTTGCCGACCGTATGCAGCGTCTGAAGGCTGAACAAGCTGAAACCAGCAAACAGCTGGCGAGCAATCAAGCAGCGCGAAAGGCTCTGGAAGAGCAGATGCGCGCAGCCAAGAAAGCTAAGGAACCGATTGATGGCCTGAAGACTGCTATTGCTGAACTGAAGGCAGAAGAGCAGGGCCTGAAAGCAACACGGACTGCACAGAAAGAGCAGCTGACTGCACTTAACGCCGAAACCAAAGAGGCCGGGCAGGAAGCTAAAACTCTTTCCAAGCAGCTTGCCAGCACAACGCGTGAGGCGAAAAAAGTTGGTCGGGCTTTTGACCAGGCTGAAGAGGGAGCTGAAAAGCTCTCACGAGAAACCAGGAAGGCTTCTAAGTCTCTTGTCGATATGAAGACCGGCATGCGTTCAGCTGGTATGAACGTAAAAGACCTGACAGCTGAAGAGCGCAAGCTGGCCGCTGCTATAGATAACACCAGTGAAGCGATCGATGCACAAAATGCCAAGCTCTCTCAGCAAAAGAAAGCGACACAGGTGCGGGACCAGAAACAGCAGGTCATGAAAGGCAAGGCTGTTAAGGCAGCGGCTGTAGGAGCTGGCGGTGCTGCAGCTTTCTATGGTGGCCAAAGAGCTTTGCGGGCTTGGTACAATCCGGTTGATGTTGCGATTGATGTGGAAGACGCTTTTGCGGGTGTGAAAGCCAAAACCACCTTTGAAAATGAGGAGGAAGAGAAGAAATTCAAGCAGGCGACGATTGATAAGTCGACGCAGATTGCCATGCCCCTGACAGAGCTGTTTGCCTTGCAGGAAGAGGGCAGTGGAGCTGGCATTGCCAAGGAGGATTTAATGCGTTTTACCGAGCTTGCTGGTAAAACAGGTGTGGCATTTGATCTAGATGGCGGATTGACCGGTAAAGTTCTGGCAAAGACGAAAACTGCTTTAGGCACGGATCTTGACGGACTGACGGACTATGTGGATGCAGTGAACCACCTTTCCAATAAGACATCATCCCAAGCTCCTGACCTGCTCAATTACTTTTCTCGAGTCGCTGGTAGATTTGAGAAAGCAGGCTTTACCCAAAATCAAACGCTAGCACTTGGCTCGTCCATGATAGCCAGTAACTTTGCGCCGGAAGTTGTTGCTACCACATTTAAGAATGTGATCAATACTCTGACCGGTGCCGATACCTTAAGCAAAGATAAGCGGGAGGCCTTTGATGAAATCGGCATGGACCCTGTCCAGGTTGCCAAGGATATGCAGGTTGACGCTTTTGGTACTTTGGTCAAGGTGGTTGAAAAGCTGGGAGGCGTGGAAGAATACCGTCGTCTGGCGATTGAAAATAAGTTGTTTGGTCAGGAAGCGGCTGCTTTTGGAGGCTTGACTGCGAATGTCCAGCTACTGAAAGACACCTACAAGCTCGTGAAGAATGATGGCCAGTATGATCCCAATAACGACTATGCAGGTTACAAAGGATCGGCGGAAGCTGAGTTTAAATCTCGCTCAGCGACAAGCAAAAACGAACTGCAGCTTCTTTCCAATGAGATGTATGCGCTGAAAGCGGAATTCGGTGAAACCATGCTGCCTGTTGTTCGGGCGGTCTCCAAGAGTATCCGTGAGTTCCTCGCCCCATTGCGTGACTGGGTGAGAGAAAACCCGGATCAGGCCAAGCTTGCAGGCACCATTGCAGCTGTTGTGGCCGGGTTGATTGCAGTTGGTGGAGCCCTGACCACTCTTGTTGCAACGGCAACGATTGCTGCCATTGGGCTTAAGTCGGCGCGTAGCAAGCTCACTGGGCATAGGGGTAGTGTTTTACTGGGCGATCTGGCCATGGCTGGAGGGGCAAGCCTGAAAGACGGGCGGCCCCCTGATGCTACAAAAAAGGGGGCTTCTTCAGAAGGGGAAGAGAGTGTTTTAGATTCTGCGAATGATTTTATTGGCAAGGTCGGTGTGGCTGCAATGATTGTAGCTACAGCAAAAGCGCAACGTGATATTGCTGAATTTGCGGCGGAAAAGATTGATGTTGGGGTGGGAAAGGTATTTCCTGCTCACGCGAAAGCCGGTCTTCAAGCTGACCTGTTCCAGGAAAAAGTTGAAGAGTACTGGAAGGGGCGGGATGATTGGTTGCAACGCTATAATCCGCTGGCAGAAACGCCAAAAGAGCTGACTGCAATACGTGATCAGATCTATGGCCCCCGAGAAACCAAAAACAAGAGTGCCTTCACCGGAGACCTTGCGACAGCTAAGGAAAAACTGGCGTTCGTTGACGACAAGATTGCCAAGGTGAAAGGGACGCCTCAGGAGGCTTCCCAGCTTATGACCCTGAACCGTATGCGCGAGCAGCTGACACAAACAATTGCCAAGCTTGAAAAAGATCTGCGGGCCTCGCAGATCGCGCCGGCCCTGCAACAAAAAGTAGACCAGATTAAAGCGGTAATGGTGCCAGCAAACGCCCCCAGAGCAAAGCCATTGCCAGCTTTTGCAAGAGGTGGTGTCACAGGCCGTGGTCCGGCGCTCGTTGGAGAAAACGGACCGGAATACATCTGGACCGAGAGGGGCCAATATGTCTCCAATAACAACCAACTGAAACAAATCAGAGCACTTGCGGCATCTGCTGCGATTGCAATGCCCATTGGCTTGTCTTTACCGCAACCGCCTGCTCCAGCTGCCTTGTTCACTCCGCCAACTACTCAGCAGCAAGGGGCTGTCAGTACAGCTCGTAGTGCACCGCTTGTGGGTGAGCTTCATGTGCATGTGTCTGGTGGAAGTGGCAGAGACGCTCGCTCATTGGGCAAGGATGTAGGGCGAGAGAGCGTTAAAGCTCTTCGCCAGTATCATTCTGATGGTGGCATGTAATCTTACAAACTTATGGAGTGGCTATGGCTGGACCAATTCCCATGGCGCTGGGGCCGTTTTTGTTTCATGCGCACGGCTTTGGCTATACAGAGCTGGAACGGACACTGGAAACCCGGTGGGCCACGCAGGAAACTGCCGGGCGTATGCATGCCCAGCAATGGACGGGCCCCGGCTCTGAAACCATCCGCATCAATGGAGTCCTGTTTCCGCAAGAATTCGGCGGGCAAACAACGCTTGACGGTGTGCGTCTTGCTGCCAGGCAGGGTGTGCCGTTGATGTTGGTGTCTATTGGTGGGCGGGTATTTGGATCTCACACCATACAAGGGGTTGAAGAAGCTCAAAGCCTTCACAACCGGATCGGTACACCGGGGCAAAATGAATACACCATCGAGCTGCTGGCCTACCCAAGCAGTTTTTTTAATGTGATTGGAGCTGTCGCTTCGATCTTTTAACTCAACTCACGGAGCACACATGGCGGAACTGATTGAGGTGGACATGGAGCGCCCTCTGGACCTGATCTGCTCGCAGTATTACGGCCATACCAGAGGCAGCGTTGAAGCGGTATTGAAGGCAAACACCCACCTTGTGGGGCTCACACCTATTGTACCGCGTGGAACCAGGATCTCTATGCCGGTTTTAAGCGGTAATGAGACAACCACGCTGAAGCTCTGGGATTAGACAATGCGGCCAATCGTAAAAGTCTCTATCGACGGCAAACCCGTTTCAGGGCTGTTCCTGGAGCGCTTGATTTCCATCCGTGTGGTGGACCGTGAAGGTACGCGATCAGATACCGTTGATCTGGAACTGGAGGATGGTCCTCCCTTTGTCGCCCTGCCAAAGCCGAAAGCTAAGATCAAGGTTTGGATGGGGTACGCCACCAGTGGTCTGGTGTACAAAGGCGAATATACGGCCAGCGAAATTGAGGTGCAGTGCCTGCCGTATCTCCTCAATGTGCCAGGACAAGGCGCGGATGTAACGGAAGACCTGAAGACCCAGAAAGAACGCCATTTTGACAATAAGTCCGTCAAAGACATTGTGAAGCAGATAGCTGGTGAGCACGGACTAAAGCCTGTCATTGATGATGCAGTTGCTGCCCACGTTTATGAGTGGCTCGGTCAGCAAAGTGAATCGGACATGCACTTGCTTGAACGGCTTGCGCGTCGCCATGGTGCGCTGTTTGCTATCAAAGATGGCCGGCTGGTTTTTGCCGAAAAAGGAACCGGTAAAAGTGCGAGTGGAAAGGAACTTCCTGTTCAAACTATCTCGCAAACCCAGATCATTGAAGGGTCGTGCCGCGTGCGGTTTGGAGATCGTGGCCGGTACAAGACGATTAAGGCGTACTATCAGGACCCGAACAAAGCTCGCCGTGTTGGTGTTGAGGCACAGGGCGATAAGAACGGGAAAGGCACCTACAAGATCCGTGAGACCTTCAGTTCTGAAGGCGAGGCAAGAGAGGCTGCTAAGGCACGTGCCAAAGAGCTGCTGCGCGGTGAGGTGACCACAACAGTTTCAATTGAGGGCAGACCTGATTTTCTGGCCGGGCAACCGTTCACCTATGCCGGTGTGCGTCCTGGTGTAGACGGGTTGGAGTTTATCGCAGAAGGCGTCACCCACAGTTACTCCAAAGGCGGTGGATTACTGACCGAAATTGAAGGCAAGGCTAAAGCGAGAAGCGACACTGCTTGACCGGCAAAGAATAGCATTCTCAGGCTACCAGGTTTGAATAAACAGCTTTAGCTTTCAGGAAAACCAACCGTAGTTGATGCCAATCAGAATTAGGATCACGATGGAAAGGCCGATAGAGGCGATTGCCAGTTTATCTTGCGTTGACATGATTGTGCTCCTATATTGTAAGCCAAGTAGACCCTCTGTGTCAGAGAGGGCCTACCGGCTTCAGGTTACCAGTGGTGTATGATGTTCACTAAGAGCATCAGGGCCACGATAATCTGAAGGAGAATTGCGAGAAGCTGTAACTTCATATGCTTTTCTCCTTTGTGGCGGGGATGGCCAATCCATCCCCATCACCACACTCTCCTTATACTGCATTTTGCAGAGACATTCAGCTCCTGGTTGCGCATTTCGCAACTCATCCACCCGCCCTCCGAGGCGGGTTTTTTATTGGAGTAATTCCCGTGAACATCACTGAACTAGAGAGCGTGGAGGGCTTTGCCGCCTTCTGCGAGGGCCTCAACCTGCGCCATTTCTCGCCTCGCGAGCTGCTGAGCAAGGGGAAAGCGCATGAAACACCCCGGCATTCTGGTTACGGCCTCAACGCAGATCCGCCTGCGGAGCTCTGGCCCAACATTATCCCCGCCATCACCATGGCTGATAGAATGAGAGAACACTTCGGACGCCCGGTTATCATTCTCTCTGCCTACCGCTCTGCGGCCTACAACGCGGCCATTGGCGGAGCTTCCCGCAGCCAGCACCTGAAGTTTGCCGCGCTGGATCTGAGCTGCCCGGGCATCACCCCGCGAGCTTGTTTTGACTGGCTCAGCATCCAGCGCGATCGCGGCGTGTTTGTCGGTGGCCTCGGCCTTTACCGCAGTTTCATCCATGTGGACGGACGTGGCACCAACGCCACCTGGGACAATACCTGACGGCCACACCTCACTCATAAAAGGAACCTCTTTGATGCAACGGATCATTTCCCTTGCAATGGGCCTGTGCGCCCTTTGCTTTGCCGCCCTGAGCTTTGCCAGCACTGCGCTGGCTGCTGATGAGGGCAGTTACACCATCGACCTTGCGCCACTGGCAGAGGCTGTAATGCCCACGCTCATCGCTCTGCTGGGGGCGCTTGTCTCGGCAGCTCTGGCATGGGCGGCGCGATTGCTGCATCGATACCTGGGTGTATCGCTGGATGAACGCCACCGCAAAACTCTGGAGGAGATTGTCGTTTCCAAACTGCGGCAGATGCTGACAGATGCCTATGAGGGCAACCGGGCCTCCATGCGCATCCACTCCCGGTCCCAGCTCGTGGCCGAGGTTGCGGGCTACGCCACCAGAAAAGCCCCCGATGCCATTCGTCATTTCAAGCTGCAGCCGGATGATCTGGCCGAATTTGTCTCTGGACGCGTGGGGCCCAGAACCTTGCAGAAAATCCAGCAGGGCGATCGCGCGACCGGGCAGGGCAGCACATGAGCCAGCTGCTGCGTGTCTTACTCAAAGCCATGGTTGAGGCGCTGTTCAGCCGTCTTGACCAAAAGCGTGCGCAAAACCGCACCGATCGGCTCAATAAGACGGAGGAGCATCATGACTTTGAGCAGCGGGCCAGAGAGGCAGAGGCTGCGGCCAATCGCGAGCTGCTGGATGATAGCCCTGATGATGTGCCTGAGCGCCTGCGCAAGCACGGGCTCTGATCCGCCCCCGCCAACACAGCCCGCTGGGTATGACTGGCGCTTTCCCACTCCAACGCTCCACCCCTACAGCCTGACGTACTCCGTCGCTGTGGCTCAGGAGCTGGAAACCCTGCCGCGGCACGCAAAGCTGCGACAGATCACAGCGCATTATCAGGTCCTGCGACGGGCTGTGTGCGTCATCGACACATGGCAGCAACCGGCCTGCCAAACCTTAAGAGGTCACCATGAAACATCTTCTGACAGCAGTGCTGTGCCTGACGATCTGGGCGGGCGCGGAGCAGGGACTGGCCAAGAGCCGGACGCTGCCCGGGCCCTACACCGCCAGGACAATTAAAGTCATTGATGCCGATACGCTGCGCGTGTTTGTGGAGGTCTGGCCCATGGACTTCAAGCGTGTGGATGTGCGGTTGGAGGGCATTGATACGCCGGAAAAACGCAGCACCGGCTGCACCGCACTCTATGGCGGTAAGGCGGCAAATGTCCCGGCGCATATCAAGACCCATGAGAAGCAACTGGGCGTCAAAGCAACCGAGTTTGTGAAGGCCCATGTAAAGCCGGATGACACCTTGCTGCTGACCGGGGTGAAGCTTGGCAAATACGCGGGCCGTGCCGTGGGCAAACTGGCCCTGAATGATGGGCGGGATCTGGGTGCACTGCTCATCCAGAACGGCCATGCGGTGACTTACGACGGCGGCACCAAAGCAGCGCCGTGGTGTCTGGACAACTAAGCCCGGCACAGGAAAAGACGCTTCAACCCGGCCTCACACGATGCCGGGTTTTCTTTTGTTTTGAGGAGAGGGCTGCATGATCACCCGCAACGAGATTTCTACCGCAGCAGCCTTAGGCTCTGCCTGGATCGCCAACATCTGGGAGGGCTATGCAGAACCGCTCCTGCAGGCCGCGATTATTCTGCTAACCGTGCTCGGCGCCGCCTTCGTGGTCTGGCTCCGGTTTCTGGATATTCAGCTCAAACGAAAGCAATTGCGGGAGAAGAACTAGAACTCTGAAGACCCTGAGACGGCTGATGATACCGGACATGTGATGGTGGTTGCGGAAGATACGGTGCTTCACACCACAGGGGACACGCAATATCTGACTATTGTTGATTGCAGTGAAGTGAGGGCGGATAAGTCATCCGGCGTCAGCCAAAGAACCATTTCCATGAAGCCCCATGACGGCAAATGGTATGTCTCGCTCGCCTGTGATGACAATCCTCAAAGCGAACTTGATCACATCAATGTCCTGAGGCTCAAGTAGTCTTGCTATAGGCCGCAGCCAACTAGGTTCGGCTGCGGTTTCTTGAGGCATTGATCACGAGAAAAGCTATCTAAAGAATATCGAGAGTGTAGTTACTCCGGGTAGCGTGTTTTCCGACACAATACTTTTCATTGTTCAAACTTGGATCGATCATTGCAGTTGCAAAAATAACCTGATTTTCGACCCCAGATGTTTCTGAAACGCGAACAATTTCCCGCTGAAAATTCTGGCTCCTAGTAGGTTCCATTCCCTTATCTTCAATCGTATCGATTATACAAAATCTTGGATGATTGAAGAAACTCTTCTTCAGGGCTGCAGCTAAGAAACCTATGAAAAAACTCGTCTTTAAGATCACCCTAGAACTTGCAGAAAAGTAAGATTTATTATCAACTCGGATAGTGTTTGCGCCAAAATCAAAGTCAATTATCTCAGGGTTTTCAAAACCATGTTGGCGATTCAAATCATTTCGCAACAGAGTCTTTATCTCGTCACCAATTTCTGTGTAAGCAATTGAAATTCGATTTTGCTGCTGTCTTTGGATTGCTCTATTTTGGTTCGTTAGGTCCGTTATTTGTGATGCTATCTCGGAGAGCTTTTCTTTTAGTTCTTCAACTTTCTTGACGGCTCCTGCTAGCCGATCGTACTCCTCAATTTCCTTCTGTAAGTAGCCAACCCTCGTATACAACTCTCGAAGTTCATCCTGTCCTACTGTGGTCGGCGAACGTTTAATTTGCTCTAGTTCTGTCTTATGTGTACTCCACATCACTTTGAGTTCATTTATTTCCCTGCTTAGTGTGGAGTACTTCTTCTCTCGGTTTTGCTGCACAACAGCGGCTTGCTTAATCTGTAACGAAGTTTCATTTATCAACTCAGCTATTTGATAAAGCACATCTTTGTTTTCGAAAGGCTGTTTACATAGATGGCAAGCATGGGCGATCGGTTGTTTTTCTAACGGCTGATAGCAAGCTGGGCAGGTCTGAAATGTTACGTCTCCAATTACTTCAGCAGTCAGTGCCGAGTCTTTTAAGGCTTTTAATTTTGCCTCTAAATCAGAAATGAATTTTTGCGTGTCTACGATACTTAGAGTTAGATTATCAATCTCAGCCTGCTTATCTGTGAGCAGCGCCATTGCTTTCTTGGTTTCGTTATAGGCTTTATTTTGAGCGTCAAGTGTATAGATTTGACTTGTTGCATCGGTGTTTACTTCGATAAGTTTGGTATCGATAACAAGTTGAAGCTGGTGGTAATCCTTTGATGTGCTCTCTTTTTGAAGATCAACCCACTCAATGGTTAGATTTTCAGCACTGACACCTAATGCCAAAACAAGGCTGTCATGTTCCCCATGAAGAATTGTTTGGTTTTTCTGAAGAGACCTAATTTTGAGTTCATTAGCATAAAGGTCAGCTTCCTTTACACCGCATAGCAACCTGCCCACAGCATCTCGAATGGTTGGGGTATCCCATCTTTTATCGAACAAGAAGAGACTTTCAACGGGGCTTAATTGGTCGGCATAAAGCAGACGCATTATCTGATGCATCGTCAGATTGCCTGTGCTATCGCTGATTGCCTCAGGTATATCAAGCAAACGAAATAAGGCTTGAGAGAAGCTTTCAAGTGATTGAGTTCTCGCGTAGGGGTACCTCTTCCAAGATGCCATACCTGCAGTTTTAGCCTTCTCCCAAGGCCCTCCAAAAATCTCCATGGGCTGCCCATTTTTGGGAGAAACAAACCGCCTTAAGGTTGCGACAATTCCATTAAACTCAACTTCTGCGATTACGCTGGTACATAACAGAGCAGTTTCACTCCATTGTGCAACATCACCGCCGAGAACATAAAATATGAAGTTTAAAACGGTCGATTTGCCGGATGAGTTGTCACCCCGAATAATGTTTACACCGCTGTGAAACTCTTCATCGTAAACAAAACGGTCATCTTTCTGAACCAATAAGCGGTTTAGCTTTATGCTAGGATCAAACCGAGTCATATCTATATTCCATAAGTGCACTGCGGTCTTTCAATCCATCTTTCCCCAATAGTGGGTAATCTGACGCTAAGACACCTAGAAACTCAATTAGATCACTTTGATCTATATTCGTTGCATTTATGCGTTCTTGAAGCGGGGATGGAATATCAGCGTTTTGAACAATTGCCTTTTCAGACGTCCAAACCTTGGCATCTACAATTCCGGCCTTCGATAAAGTTTCAATTGCTGACAAATGAATTACATTCATCTTATTAAGCAGCGTGCGTTTTTCCGGCAGATGACCAAACGGCCTAGCATCTGAGTATTTTTTCCCTAACTTCTTATAAGAGGTGTGTTTTCGTTGAACTCGAATTTCAGAGATGAAAAAGGGAAACAGTAGAAAGAAGTCCAAAATTCGCAGAGCGTCAAAATGTAAAGGCTCTTGCGACCAACAAGATTGATTTAGTCGCATGATACGAAATGCAGTGTGATACGTGTCTTGAGAAGGTTGGTAAGTGAGTTGCGTCATTTGTGCCACTTTATCAAGCACTGCTCGGCGAGCCAGTACAAAAGACCTAATGCAATGTCTGTATTGATTGTAAATAAAGGAATATCTGAACCCATTTGCACTGTCACTTTTACAACATGCTCGTCAGTTAGCTTGTCGATAATAGTATTATTTGCGGTCCCTACATGAGAGTATACCTGCGTAGTAAAATTCCGTTTGGCTGTTGCAAGCAAGTGCGCGAAAATTTCCTGAGCTGATGCATATAGTGACCACTTATTGAGTAGCTCGATAAAAAGTTGCTTTTGCTCAAGAGCATCTTCTAAAAGATATTCTCTGTCTGATCGGTTCAGTTTTTGCTCCAAACCAACAACACCATCTTTTGCATCTCGTTTTCTTTTGTAAATACTTAAATTTTCGACGATGTCTGCAATCGTTGCATCGTCATCAACGGCGTTTTGCAGTTCATTGCATAGACGAGCAATTAGTGGGTCTGTGACTGTACTAAGAACACTACCAATATTGTAGGTAATTTTGTTCACTGTGTTTTTATCACGTCCAACTAGGTCTTGGCCTGCTTGTGCACCATGTTGGTTGATCGCAATTGGGCTCATAAATTATGCGTCTTCTTGATCTTTTTCGTGTGTAATCTTGTCTCTTCCGACCAGATCACCCTGAGAGCTTGCACCCGATTGGTCGACGAGATATCCATCTTTTCCTGCCTTGTTGGAGGAAAACGAAAATTTGATTACAAGTACGACTGCTACAGTGAATGCAATGCCAATGGCAAGAACAACACCTATATTTTCAATACTTAAAATAGTGTCCATGAATCGCATCTCCTTATAGTTGCAAAGACGCTAGCAGACTTCTCATTTTGTAAAAGTGATAAATTTTTAGCTTTATTGCACTTATTCCCACCTCCCTTGACAACCTTCCCATCCTCCGTCAACCTGTCCAAGCTCACTTCAAAGTGGTGAGCCGGGTTTCGCAGCCTGAATGAAACACACAAGGCGTCGACGCGCCAGAAAACCGCTTTTGAGCGCGTTTTTTGTTGCGCATATGGTCAGGCGTTATGGGAGGCTTTATGCCTGCCGGTTTCCTTGTGTGCCGGTCTGCGAACCCGTGGCGTCTGGCCGCCATTTTCGCAGGTGTCGACCAGACTAAATCCATACACAAGGGAATTAGTCATGACAGAATTTTCCCGGAATACCTCGCTTCAAGCCCTTTCCTCCAGCCATTCGGCACTGCAGAGCCTTGCAGCGCGCATCGAGGGGCTGTTTCAGGCTCTGGGGCATGTCTCTAACGAAATCTCCAGCCCAAGCCCGCTGTGGAATGCAGCTGTTGCCTTGCAGGATGAACTCTCCGAGCGTCACAGCGATCTCATCAAAGAGCTGGATGTCATGGAAAGCAACATCAGTAAGCTGAACCGGGGAGGGCAGGCATGAGCGCGCTCACCATCTTCGACTTTGAAGATCACAGCCTGCGTACATTGGCGGTGGACGGCCTGTTCTGGTTCATCGCCAAAGATGTCTGCACCGTGCTGGAGATCAAGAACAGTCGGCAAGCCGTCACCAAACTTGACAGCGATGACATACGCGTCATTTCAAATGACACGAGCGCGGGTAAACGGCAATTTACTGCGGTGAATGAGAGCGGCCTCTACTCGCTCATTTTTGAATCCCGCAAGCCAGCGGCCAAAAAGTTCAAAAAATGGGTGACGGCAGAAGTGCTGCCCGCGCTGCGCCAGTCCGGCACCTACTCCATGGGCCCCACACCGCAAAAGCAGCAAGGGCCAGATGCAAAGCAGGTGCTGCTCGTCAACGAAATGAACGCCCGCGCCAATCTGCTCAAAGAAGCGCGCTACATCTATGGCCGCGAGGCTGCCATGCAGCTGTGGGACAGGCTCGGCCTGCCGGATATCGCAAGCGAGGGCGTCAATCAGGTGGCCGGCACCGCCGCCGATGATCCCGATGGCTGCCTGACGCACCTGATCAACTTCACCTGCGGCAAAAACCTCTCCGTCCGCATTGCCCTGGCCTTCGCCCTGGCAGATGACGTCGGCGCCCGCCGCATGGAACAACTGGGCCTCAAACTGCGCCCCCATGCCTACCCGGATGGCGTCGCCATCGCCTACGATCACGACTACCTGTGGGAGGTCTTCCGCCTCACCCAATGGCACGGCAACTGGAAACTAGCCTTGCAAAAACTCCCCGCCGCCTGCCAATCCCAAAACGCCATCATGATCGACGGCAAGCAAAGAAGAGCAGTCATCCTGCCCCTCTCGCTAGTGGAACGTTATGTGGGGTAGTGGAGTGGCCTCATCACCTATTGGGGTGGTGGGGTTATCTGGCTGAGACGCATTCTTCTCCTGTGATGTTCAACACAACGCTACCGCAAACTGTCCGCCCTGGTTGCAGCTCAAAGAAAGAACCAAGAAGGAAATGGTATTTTTCCCCCATAGCTTTGGCGGTGGTGTAATAGTTCACAGTTCCTCGAATAAAGCTCATAAAATCACTTTCATCCGGGTTCTCTATAGCTTCTTTCAAAGCAGCCTTGCATTTGGTTTGGGTGTACTTAGCTTTGCTGAAAGAGCCCCAACTACTAATAATTTTTTTATCGATCTCCGTCTGCGCTTGCTCCCACTTATCGTGAACGTTGCTGGTTGCAGTTCCAAACTGCTGCTCTGCCAGTTCATAGCTGCCATTTCCGGTAAGGCTAACGAGCTCATTCCAACCCATGACCCTTGCTTGCTTACCTAGTTTCCTGGAGAGAACCCGAGCAGGAGAGTCAATATTTAAGCTGCCGCCATTACATGTCGCAAGATCGACTGTAGAAAGCTTGTCAGGATCAAAACTAGCTGTGAGATTATTAGCAAATTCTTCGGATGACATCGGTCCAACGGACTTACAACTTCCGTGCTCAGTAACGCGCAGGTCCTCGATTTTATCGGAAGTGGGAGCATCACGTGTCAACGCAGATACTTTACCCTCAGTATCCATATGATAAATGTTTTGCTTGCCTCTTGTTCTGCTCAGCCAAGCCAACTCAAAAATCCCCGCGGGAAGGCGGTCCTCACAGATCGAGTCAAAGACCAGAACACCTGAGGTACTATTTGCCATTCCGGTGCCTGCTGTGGCCATCATAATAAGTCCGGTTACCACGCCAAGTGCCATGTGTTTTTTGGTTTTTGATTGAGACATGTTTCACTCCTTTTATTGTCATCCGGAATGACGAGGACAAGGAATGATCGTGAGCCAGCCCCTGTGGAGCTGGCTAACAGGGCGTTAATTAGAGTTTGCGGTCCGCCGCCAAGTTATACCAGCGAGTTGCTGCTGTCATAGGCTTCTTCTGCTGAATTTTCCGAGCTCATCTGCAGCTTATTCAACCAATCCCAATCCTCATATTTATCTGCCTTGCTTTGAATGTGAGCGTAACGCTTCAATGAGGTCCAACTCCTGTGGCCAGAAACAGCTGCGACGTGAGGGATGGTTAGGCCGCTCTCAAACAAGATCGAAATGCCTTCATGCCTGAGATCGTGAAAGTGCAGATCCTCAATGCCAAGCACCTTGCAGGCTCTCGTGAAGGTCGTTGAGATGGTTCTCGGGTTGTAAGGGAAGATCTTCTCGTCAACTTCACCTTGATTTTCAAGGAAGGAGATTGCTCGGTCTGGCAGGTCAACCAGAACATCGTTTCCGATCTTCTCGCCTGGATGCTTCATGTCTCTCACCCAGATGCGCTTGTGCTCTTTGTCGAAGTCAGCCCACGTTAGTCTGCAAATCTCATCAAGACGGCGCGTAGAAAAAAGAGCAAACGGGATAATCTGCTGCATAGGAGTGCTGCCGGGATATTTTGTTTGGCTCAGGCAAAAGTGCTTTAGCAGCTTGTCCAACTCATCCAGTGACGGTCGGCGCTCCCGCTGCTTGGACTTTGACGTGATACCAAGGCGCTTGCACACAATGTGAGCGTCTTTCATGACTTGCTTGTCGAGAGGGAAGCCCCATGCAGCGCGTGCAATGGAAAACACCGCTGAAAGATGGGAGAGATAATTGCCAACTGTTTGCGGCTGGACGTTTTGAGAAAGCTGTTTTGCAAACTCAACGATGTGCTCGGACCGGATCTCAGTGCAGTCCAGGTCTGCGATCGCATGTTGCTCTCGAATAGTCTCCAGAACCTGAGACTTTGTGCGGCCAATGTTTTTGTTGTGATCTTCGATATATCGCTTTATTACCTCCCCTAAAGTCTTCGAGGGTTTTTGGGCTTGTTCTAGCCCACCTGGAAGCGATAATTCGGTCTCTCGTTTGTTGAGCCATGCTTGGGCTGCCCTCTTGCGGGAGAAGACCTTGCTTTCTCGATGGACAATTTTGCCTTTTCGCTTGATGAGTATCTGCGCGCAATGTGAGATACTGCCATCTTTGCGTGGTTTTGAGACTATAGTGCCCATCGGTACGAACCGCCCTTTTCGAGTACGAATTATTCGTACCAGAAGGGACGCGATAGTCAATAACGGACAGAAACGGTACGAATTCGATAGAGTTCTAGGAATGCTAAATGATTGAAAAAACAAAAAAACTCTATGATATCAATCAGTCTGTCTTTGCAGTCGCGCCGATGCTTGACTGGACGGATAGGCATTGTCGTGCATTTCATCGTGTCCTTTCCAAGAACTCGCTGCTCTATACTGAGATGGTCACTACTGGCGCTTTGATCCATGGCGACAGGGACCGTCATCTTCGGTTTTCTAAAGATGAGCAACCAGTTGCCTGCCAGTTGGGGGGCTCTGATCCCAAAGCGCTTGCCGAGTGCGCCAAGATGGTGGAAGATTGGGGCTACGATGAGGTCAACCTCAACGTGGGTTGCCCGTCTGACCGGGTACAGTCCGGCAAGTTTGGTGCCTGCCTCATGCTGGAACCTGAATTGGTAGCGGAAGGCATTGCTGCCATGAAGGATGTTGTGTCTATTCCCGTCACCACCAAATGCCGCATTGGGGTGGATGCTCAGGAGCCGGAGGAAGCGCTGAATGCGCTGGCAGATAAAGTCATCGCAGCTGGCACGGACGCACTGTGGGTGCATGCCCGCAAGGCCTGGCTGAAAGGCCTGAGCCCGAAGGAAAACCGCGATGTGCCGCCGCTGGATTATGACCTTGTCTATCGCCTGAAGCAGCGCTTGCCGGACGTGTTTATCGGCGTCAACGGCGGTGTAGCCACATTGGAAGAGACCTCAGCGCATTTGGAAATGCTGGACGGCGTCATGATGGGCCGCGCAGCCTATCAAAACCCGATGTTGCTGGCTGAAGTGGACCGCGTGGTCTACGGAAAAGAAACTGCTGCAATCTCTCCTGTTGAGGCGATGGACCTTTACCGCAGTTATATTGAGGATGAACTGAGCGCTGGCACAAAGCTGGCGTCAATCACCCGCCATATTTTAGGAACATACCAAGGCGTTCCTGGTGCTCGTCATTTCCGCCGTATCATGACGGTGGATGCAAACAAGACAGGCGCTGGCATTGAGGTGCTGGAAGATGCATTGGCCGCCGTATTACACCATCAAAGTGTAATGCGCGAAGCACGCGAGCAAAAAGAGGCCGCATTGATTTAAAGCGCACTCCCGAAAAGTGGCTACCGGTTTTCGGACAAGAGTGCGCTTGAGGGATGCGTATTCCCGAAGAATGGACGCTAGTTTTCGGACAAGGGTACGTGTAGAAAAATTTGTTTGGAATTGAGGAGGGGCAGCATGGACATGATTACAGCGTCTATGCTGGGTTTCGGAGCGGCATTGGTTGCCTCCGGCGCACTAGCAGGTTTTCTGGCAGGATTGTTTGGTATCGGAGGCGGCGCGATCCTTGTGCCGGTTCTCGTGACCATTTTAACGGAAGTGGGCGTTGATCCTGACGTCGTGGTCCACATCTCGGTGGCATCCTCTCTGGGAGTGATCGTCCCAACGTCTCTACGGTCCTTCTTCGCGCATAAAAAGAAGGGCGCTGTGGATCTGTCCTTGCTGAAAAGCTGGATTATTCCGGTGCCTATTGGCGTACTGCTGGCATCTTATGTTGCTGCGCTCGTTTCAGGGGATACGCTCAAGGGCATCTTTGCTGTGATCGCGTTCGTGGTCGCCATGCGCATGCTGTTCAACCGTGAAAGCTGGAAGCTGGGCAACGATATTCCGGGCAATCCGGTGCGTGCGCTCATTGGTGTGCTGATCGGCTTCTTCTCAACGCTCATGGGCATCGGCGGCGGCGTTATGAACAACACCTTCATGACCTTGTTTGGCCGTCCGATCCATCAGGCTGTTGCAACATCCTCCGGTGTTGGAGTGCTGATTTCCATTCCGGCGGTCTTTGGCATGGTCGCCGCAGGTTGGGGGGCTCCCAATCTTCCACCGTTCTCTGTTGGCTACATCAACCTGCTGGCCGTGGCGCTGATCATTCCAATCACAATCTACGTGGCCCCACTGGGCGCGCACTTCGCGCACAATCTGCCAAAGCGCAAGCTGGAAGTCGCGTTCGGTGTCTTCCTGCTCATCGCTTGCGCCCGGTTTACTATCAGCCTGCTGTAAGCCAGCCTCTCGTAGAAACATGAAAAGCCGCTGACAGCAATGTCGGCGGCTTTCTTTTATCTGACATCAGATGATTGTTTAGCGAGCCTTCAGGATCAGCTGATTGCCTTCCACGCGCCAGCTGGCAAATGTGTTCAGGGCGCTCATGCCCAACAAGCTGGTGGAGAGCATCTCCTCTTGCGCCACAAAGGCAGGCACATCGTTTAGGTCCCAGTCTCCAATCTGCATGTCCTGCAAGCGCACACGGGCCACAAAACCCATGCCGTTGGCAGTCGAAACCGGTGTTGTGAAGGACAGGTTCTGCGTATCGATGCCAACCCGGCGGGCATCGCCATAAGACAGGGTGATATGGGAGGCACCTGTATCCACCAGCATATCGACAGAGGTGCCATCCACCTGCGCATCAATGAAAAACTGATGGTTGATGCCGCGAGAAATCACCAGTTCGCCGCTTGCTGTTTGCGAGATGGAGCCGGGGAACAGCTCGGACATCACACGGTCACGAACGGTCATCAGCTCATAGCGGTACGAGTAGCCGATAATCAGCAGCAGAGCCAAACCACCCCAGAAGACGACTGCGCCAAAAACTTCGCGGAATTTTGGACGGCGGATGAGCACGCCCATCCCAATCACAATTCCCATGGCGAGCAGGGCAACGAGGCGCGGCCCGTCCTCCTGAAATTTGTCGCCCAAAAACTCAGGTGTTCCAAGGTAACCAGTCGCAACGCCAATCACCATTGCGCCAATAAGGATGACAAGGCCTATCGTCCAGCGCATTGTACATCCTCCTGTGTTACCGTGAGAAATCTGGCTTTCCGGGCAGGGAGCTTTGCCAGCACATCATGTTGAGCTTGTGCGGAGAGGGACCCCCATCCGGCGATCTCACTCAAAAGGCGCCAACAGCTCACGCACATCCTCCGGTCTTCATCCAGCTTACACAGTTTTAAACAAGGGCTGGCAGGTGGTTCTAAAGTGACTGACAAAATAAAGTCCTACAAAATCGCTGGGGCTCCAACGCGCGTCTTAAGGGCGCGTTGAAACTGATCCGGGTGTGCTCACCACAATCTTGGCTGTGTGGCCAAGGAACTCGGTAAAGCTGCGTCCGGCATTGCCAAGGCGCCCGCCAATACCTTGTTTGTTTCTGTTCTGCTTGCCCTGTTCAAGCGCTTTGACGAGTTGAGGGCCAAACTGAGCAAGCTGCGCATACTTGTCATGGTTGATCGAATCTTGTGACTCAACCTCTGTCAGATCAATAACAACAATGCCAAGTTTGGTCAGCCTTTCATCGTCTTCCACATCACCAACACGCGCTTTACCACCCGCAAGCCTGCGAGAGAAGCGCAGTGCCCGGTCATCACGCGAGACCAGAACGAAAACAGGGTTTGCTCTGTACCCAAGAGAGGTAATCATTGTTTCGAAAACATCAATATCGATGTCAGGAGATGCCATGACAACGGTGACTTTTTTATTCTTCAAAAGCCCTTTACCCTGAAGCTCCATTTGCCTCAAGGTCTCCAGAAGCAGCAGGTTTCCAAGAGAATGAGCCACAATGGTGATACGCTGCGCATTGGAATTGGTCAGATCAATGAGGACTTTCTCCAGTCCATCTCGCGCAATGGCAACACTGTTAGTATCATAAATATAGTCTGTGAGATAACCCGCTGAGGCCCAGGTGAACAAAATGGGCAAGCGGTTTGCTTTTGCATCAGCTGCCATTTGCGCCAGTCTGAAAACACCTTCAGAAAAGCGGGTGTTGTACCCATGAATAAACAGCACTGCCTCACGCTCTTTCCCGGAGCGCGCTGCAAGCTCGCGGTTTATCTCTTTCTGAAAGGCGGCATTGCCATCAATGTAAGAGGCTTGGCGCACCACAAAATCAGTGTTCGGGTCGCCCGGAGAGGAAGACGGCCATGCAATCCGGCCCGGTTTATGGGTTGGCGGAATGGAGATGGTCGCCGACCCAAAGTCCACGCCTTCAGAGCGTCCTGAAGAGTAAAGTTGGTGAGGAACGTCAGAGCGTGCGCGTGTGGTGGCGATGAGCATGCTGACTTCTCTGGTTCCCGGCGCTTCCTCTAAAGAAACACGCAAGGCATCTGGTCCGGGCCGGGAGGCACAACCAGCAAGGACGGCAGCGGCCAGTGCAACAGTGGCAGCGCGTTTTAATGCAGACAGTGCGCAAGCAAAAGAAAGCTTCATGATTTCTCCGAGCCCGTAAGGTTCAATCAGTAAGTCAAACGTGTTCTAGGCAATCAATGCGCGTAGAATAAAGCTAAAATGCTAGCAAAAGATTGCACAATGATGGTTTCTTAAAAGCGCTGCTCCGGTTTTCAGGCAAGCACACGCAGCAGGCTCTAAACAGCAAGGACGCCCAGCAGGAAGCCCAGTGAACCAACTTGTTGCGCAGCCCCCAAAACATCACCAGTGATGCCCTTGATTTTTGCCAGAGACAGTTTTGCCAAGGCACCGACCACCACAAAGCTGAATGCTGCCCCAAACGCCACCTGCCAGAAGCTGAGGTAGAACAAGCTTATGATCAGCAGTGGCAAGGCAAAGCCCGCGGCCCAGGAGACAGCACTGTTTTGGGGGATGCCAAAGCGGGTGGATAGTCCGCCATGATAAGCAGGCGGCATCGTGTTCCAGATCCAGATCATGCCAACCCGGCCAGTCGTTTCCGCTGCCAGATAGCCAAGCGCCGCGCCCATGCCGCCAAATCTCTCCAGCAACATGGAAAGCAGCAGCCAGCGCAGGCTCAGGGAAAGCACAAGTGCCACTGTGCCAAAAGCCCCAATACGGCTGTCTTTCATGATCTCAAGCCGCCGCTCAGCCGTATGACCTCCAAAGAACCCGTCAACCACATCAGAAAGGCCGTCTTCATGCAGGCAGCCCTGCACAGCCGCCGCCACAGCAACCGCAAGCAGCGCAATAATGGCAGGCGACAGAGCACTTTGGGAGAGTATGAGCAACACCAGCATGCTTGGCAGTGAAATGACAATACCCGCTAGCGGAATGCTGCGTGCGCGCATACGAAAATCCGGTGCTGTGCTCAAATCATCCCAGCTCCCAAGTTTCGGCAGAGGAATGCGGGAGAAGAAGCGCACCAGTTCCGCCACCTCGGCCAAAATGGAGGAAGGTGTGGGAAGAGAATCTTCTGAATGTTTGTCGTCGGACATGATGGTTCTCACAGAAATGAAACAGGCATCAAGAGCTTCTGAATTCAGTTAAAGCGCGTTCCATTTGATTATTTCAATCAAATGATAAGAATTCGCTCAAACACAAAGATTTCAGAGCATGGCGCATGAATGCGCAAGCTCTAAATCAACAATTTGTAGTTTGCAAAGCCGTGGAAACCACAAATAGTTGATAAGTCTCATTTGTATTCTGCCTCCAGTGGCTTATAGATCTGCGCAAACAACAAGGCGCAAAAATTCATTTTGCGGGTCAACTAATGTGCATCTCCGAAAAGTGGAAACCGGTTTTCGGATCAAAGGTGCGCGGAAACAAAAGCTAAAGCAGTTCAACTGATCCAACCTGAATGAGAACTGCTTTAAGTTCGGAGAAGCGTATGTCTCTTGCAACGTCTGCACTGCCATTCGATGATATCAGAAACCTGGTGGGTGCAATGCCCGGTCCAAGCCTTGAAGCGATTGAGGCGGTGAAGAAACGCGATGCGCAGTTGACGAAGCCTCAAGGCTCTTTGGGCCGTCTGGAAGAGCTGGTGGAATGGCTGGCAGCCTGGCAGGGCATGCCAATGCCAAAAGTCACCCGCCCACTGGTTGCTGTGTTTGCCGCAAACCATGGCGTTGCTGACAAAGGCGTTTCTGCTTTCCCGAAAGAAGTGACCGCGCAGATGGTCTCCAACTTTGCTGCAGGCGGCGCAGCCGTAAACCAGCTTTGCATTGCGTATGACCTTGGCCTCAAAGTGTTCGAACTGGCACTCGAAATGCCAACCCCGGACATCTCCGAGGAAGACGCTTTTGAAGAATCTGAGTGCGCAGCGACCATGGCCTTCGGCATGGAAGCGATCTCCGGCGGGACGGATCTGCTCTGCCTTGGCGAAATGGGCATCGCAAACACCACTGTAGCCGCTGCCATCTTCTACGCGCTGTTCGGCGGCACTGCAGAAGAGTGGGTTGGCCCGGGCACTGGCGTTCAGGGTGATGCGCTGAAAAACAAGATTGCTGTTGTTGAGCAAGCTGTGCAGCGGATCGGCGGACCGGGCAAAGTTGAGCCTCTGGAAGTTCTGCGCCGGATCGGTGGCCGCGAAATCGCAGCAATGGCCGGTGTTATTCTTGCAGCGCGCATGCAGCAGGTTCCTGTCGTTGTTGATGGCTTCGTCACCTCCGCCGCAGCTGCCATTCTTTACAAGATGGACAAGACTGCGCTGGAGCACTGTGTGTTCTCTCATGCCTCCGCTGAGCCTGCACACCGCCGCGCCCTGACCGAGATGGGCGGCAAGCCTCTTCTGGATCTGGGCATGCGTCTGGGTGAAGGCTCCGGTGCAGCCATCGCAGCTGGCATCATCAAAGCAGCAGCAGCAACGCATGCAGGCATGGCGACCTTCGCTGATGCAGGCGTTGCAGCTCAGGACTAATTTGAGAATAGCCCCTCCGCCGAGGAGGGGAATAAATTGAAAAAGGCCGCCTCACTCAGACGAGTTGAGGCGGCCTTTTTCAATTTCAGCAAATAACGCAGGAAAAACGCTTTCCTTTCAAACCAACGCACATAGCAACGCAAACGTTGGTTTGATGAGCTGCGCTAATCGACAAAGCGCCATGTATCCGCGCCATCAAAGTGGCGCACACGGATGTCTTTCACATCCTCAGCAGGCACCAGCCGTGTGTTCACCGCCATTTTATCCCCGTCAGGATCAACTGGCGCCCAGTGCGTGGTGTTTCCGCACGTTTTGCAGGTATGGAACTCAAGGCCCTTGTCGCCCCACAAATACGTAAAGGTCGCGTCCGGCTCTTTCTCAATACTCACGTTCTTGGGCGAACCATGCGCCCAGATGGTGCCGTAGCGACGACAGGCAGAGCAATTACACTCCGTCAGCCACTCTGGTTTTTCACGAAATTCAAACTTAACTGCACCGCAATGGCATGAGCCACGTAACATGTGTTTCTCCCGGTAAATGAATAGAAGCGTCGATCCGCAAACCCAAAGCAAAGCAGGGTGCAGGATCACGATGAAAAGGGAATGGGTTTAATCCAGAAACTGCCCCGTATCAGCGCCATCAAAATGACGGATGGGGATGCCTTTCACATCCTCAATTGGCACAAGGCGTGTGTTGACTGCCATACGGTCATAATCCTCGTCCAGATCGGACCAGTGAGTGGTGTTTCCGCAGGTTTTACAGGTATGGAACGCGATCATCTTATCACCCCAAATATAGGTGAATGTCGCATCAGGAGCTTTTTCAATGCTCACATTCCTGGGTGACCCGTGCGCCCAAACAGTGCCGTAACGACGACAGGCTGAGCAATTGCACTCTGTAAGCCATTCTGGATTTTCACGAAATTCAAATTTAACTGCACCGCAATGGCATGAACCACGAAGCATACATCCCCCAATATACGCACCTAGAACAAATTAGGAACGTATACCCTTAGCCTGCACGAAGCAAGGGCTCTCTATCCTTGCGTGTACTCGGGTCTGGTGTCGGGATCGGGTCGATATGGCTCAGCACGCGTTTGGCTGGCAATGAGATTGTCGCCTGCGTTCCTTCACGCAGTTTGGAGGCAAGCTTGAACTCGCCCTCATGCATATGCGCAAGCGCTTGCACAATGGAAAGGCCAAGGCCGGTGCCTTGCTCCGCATCCTGAATGGCCTGCGTGCCCTGACCAAAAGCCTGCAGCACCACAGGGATCTCTTCCTCAGGAATACCAGTCCCTGTATCGCTTACACTGATGTACTGACCACCTGAATTGTCGATGCCCACATGAATTGAGATTTCCCCCTCAGGAGGCGTGAACTTCACGGCGTTGGTCAAAAGGTTCAGCACCATTTGGCGCAGGGCTTTTTCATCGGCCCAGACTTTGCTCAGACCACTCTCGTAGATCTCATGAATCTCGATGTTCTTCGCCGCCGCCCGCATATGCATCATGTGCTTGCAGGCCGCTGCCACGTCACGCAGACAGACTGGTTCCTCCTGCAACTCATAGCGGCCTGCCTCAATGCGCGACAGGTCTAAAATCTCATTGATCAGATTGAGCAGATGCTCACCAGACTGATTGATATCCTTGGAGTAATCCAGATAGGTTTTATTATGCATCTGGCCAAGAACTTCGTCCTTCATCACCTCAGAGAACCCGAGAATCGCATTCAGAGGTGTGCGTAATTCGTGACTCATTGTCGCAAGAAAACGTGTTTTAGCCAGGTTCGCTTCCTCAGCCCGCCGCCGCGCTTCCTGAGAAATTGCATTCACCTGTTCCATTTCGGAGATCAGGTGGTCCTTCTCCGCGCGGTATTCCAGCAAGGTCAAAGCGGAGTTATGCAACTGTTTGCTGAGGATATAAAAGAACAGCTGCGCCCCAATCGCCATCATCCCCATCGCATAATGAGGCATGCTGTCATACTGCCAGAAGCTGAAGATCAGTGCGCCCGTAATCGGGGCGGTGGCAGCCAGCAAAGCGCCGGGGAGAGGGGACGACAACATGGTCGCCATGGCAATGACGATCAGCATGGTCGCAAACTGGAAAACGCCAAACCCGTAATCCGTGTTGAACTGCAGGTTTCCGATAAAAAAGATAGCCCAAACAATGCCATAGAGCATATCACCAGCAAAAAGCTCTCTGCGAATTGAGCGCAGATCACCTTCCTGAGCTAAGCTTTTTTCCATTCGTTTTGTAGAAAGAAGAATAAGGGAGTGGGCGATCAGCATGGCGGCAAGCCAGCCTCCGGCCACTTCCACAGGAAGCCATACACTTGAGATGGTCGCAGCCACAATGGCGATCATCGGCATGGCGTAGGCCACGGACAATCTGTTCTTCACGAACATCAAAATAAGATCAGCTTCAAAACTGGGTCTCACGCCCTCAACGGTGCCAAGACGTTCGCGAGCATCCGTTACGGTACGTGCAACCTCGCGCCGGCGATTTGCTCGGGCACGATTAATAGTTGTTTTGTCCTTACTATTCTGCGACGATCCGTTGTTCATGTATTCTCGGCCTCTGTGTGCCAATAGATTGACGGGATACTTGCTCTTTTGACCAGAATGAACATGATCTCTTAAGATTGCTCTGATTCATAAGGTTAATGTTGGGTTTACAGGGTCAAAAAAATGCTAGGTTTTTGCCCCATTTTGGGACAGATTCTCTTTTAGATTGTAGGGGCAACAGCTCGTGGTTGTTGGGAGGCACCGTTGAAACTTTATAGCCATAGGCAAGCACCTAACCCTTTTCGCGTCACTCTGTTCCTTGCTGAGAAGGGCGTTAAGGTTAACACTGCCTACGTAGATTTCATGCATGGCGAATTGAAGGCAGATGAGTTTAAAGCGATCAATCCGTTTCAGCGATTGCCCGTGCTCGTGCTGGAGGATGGAACAGCGATATCTGAAAGCTGTGCCATCTGTCGCTACATAGAAGAAATGAACCCACTCAAGCCTTTGCTGGGCCAGACGGCCAAGGAAAGAGCGCTGATTGAGATGTGGAACCGGCGTGCTGATCTGAGGCTGTTAAATCAGATTTCTCAGGTATTTCGCCACACCAATCCGGCCATGGCTCCACTGGAGCAGCCGCAGATCAAGGAATGGGGAGAGGCGAACAGGCCTAAAGTTCTGGAGACACTTGCCATTTTTGATAGGCAACTGGCAGACAATCAGTTTGTTGCCGGTGACCGGTATTCAATCGCTGACATCACTTTGTTCGCAGCAATCAACTTTGCTCGCGTAATTAAGCTGCAAGTCCCTGAGGAACTTGGTAATCTGCGCAGATGGTATGCAAAGATGACAGAGCGCCCGGGCGTGCAGGCAGCCCTTCAGGTGATGAAAGAGACCTCCAGCGCTTAACAGAGCGCATTGCTGCGTGCAGGGTTTGTGTAGAGCAGCCCATCCGCCAGCCATTGCCTCACGAGCCAAGGCCCGTTGTTGTGCTGTCCTCAACAGCACGTATCGCCATATGCGGTCAGGCACCGGGAACACGCGTCCATGCCTCTGGAAAACCGTTTACAGACCCATCGGGAGATCGCCTGCGCGACTGGATGGGTATAGGTGAAGAAGTCTTCTACGACCCCGCCAAACTTGCAATTATCCCCATGGGGCTGTGTTTTCCGGGATTGGACTCAAAAGGGGGCGACAAGCCGCCGAGGCCGGAATGCAAGAAGACCTGGCATCAAGAAATATTCAGCAATATGCCACAGATTGAAACACTGCTGGCAATAGGTGGCTACGCACAGGCCTACCACATGCCCGAGCTGACCAAAAAACGCCTCTGGGAAACAATTGCTGATTTTCGATCAATCTGGGACAGGACAGTCGAGCGCCATGCCCAAGGCCTCGGCCCTCGCGTTCTCCCGCTCCCTCATCCTTCCTGGCGCAACAATGCCCACATAAAAAAGCATCCCTGGTTCGAAAATGAGCTGCTTCCGCTCCTGAAAGAAGAAGTAAGCCGTCTTTTGAGCTGATTTGAGAGATTCTTTTTTTATGTGCCTATAAATATGAGAACGGTTTTCTTTGGTCCCCGCTAAAATCCATCTTGATGAAAATAAATTTCATGAATTTAATTATGCGTAGAACGAAAACCTATATTCCTGCATAAATCTTGCTGTTTGAAGCTGGAATAACATTTCACATGACCTTATGCTTCCTGCAATGATTTTGCGCCAAACAATAATTCCGGTGGGAGATAGGGGTATAATATGATCGATAGGATCGACCGTCGCATTCTGTCCATTCTACAAGAAGACAGCACCATTCCCGTAGCTGAGATCGGTCGCCGCGTCGGCTTATCAACCACCCCATGCTGGCGCCGTATCCAGAAGATGGAAGAAGACGGCGTCATCACCCGCCGCGTTGCAGTGCTTGACCCAAAGAAGGTCAACGCCAAAGTCACCGCCTTCGTCGCCATCACCACCAACGAACACACCGATGACTGGCTCCGCAAATTTGCAGATGTCATCCGAGAGTTCCCGGAAGTGGTGGAATTCTACCGCATGGCCGGACAGGTAGACTACCTGCTGCGCGTTGCCGTGCCAGACATTGATGCTTATGATGATTTCTATAAGCGACTGATTGCAAAGGTAAATATCGCAGACGTGTCCACGTCCTTTGCGATGGAGCAGATCAAGTACACAACTGAACTGCCACTGTCTTACATCATCGCTGAAAAGCCAAAAGCGAACATGTCATAGGACTTGTTCGGCAAAGCTGAGAACTAAAAAAGCCCCGGTCATCTGATCGGGGCTTTGTGTTTTCTTACTTCTTGTCGGCGTTGTTCAACCGGGCAATCAGGCTGGAGGTATCCCAGCGATTACCGCCCATGCCTTGAACCTCTGAGTAGAACTGATCGACCAGTGCTGTCACCGGCAGGCGTGCACCAACCTCATCAGCTGCTTCAAGACAGATCTTCAGGTCCTTGCGCATCCAGTCCACCGCAAAGCCATGCTCGAACTCACCGTCACGCATGGTCTCCCAGCGGTTCTCCATCTGCCAGGACTGAGCCGCCCCGCCGCGCACTGCTGAAATAGCTTTCTCAACATCAAGGCCGGACTTTTGCGCAAAATGAATTGCCTCAGACAGACCCTGCACCAGACCCGCAATGCAAATCTGATTGACCATCTTGGTCTGCTGGCCAGCGCCAACAGGACCCATCAAACCGGCAAACTTTGCAAAGCAATCGATGAACGGTTTTGCGCGATTGAAGACGTCTTCCTCACCGCCAATCATAACGGTCAGAACGCCATTCTCAGCACCTGCCTGCCCACCTGAGACGGGCGCGTCAAGGAAGGAAAATCCCCCCGCACGTGCTGCCTCATCCAGCTCGCGAGCCACCTGAGCAGAAGCTGTGGTGTGGTCCACGAAGATAGCGCCAGCCTTCATGCCGTGAAATGCGCCGTTCTCGCCAGTCGTGACAGAGCGCAGGTCGTTGTCGTTGCCAACACAAGCAAAAACAACGTCACAGCCCTCAACGGCCTCTTGAGGGGTCAGAGCGAAGGAGCCATCGTATTCTTTGGCCCATGCCTCTGCTTTGGCTGTTGTCCGGTTGTAAACGGTAACGTCATGCCCACCACGTGAGGCCAGAAAACCCGCCATTGGGTATCCCATAACACCCAAACCAATAAACGCGACCTTTGCCATCGGACTATCCTTATAATCTTGAATCAGAGCGCAGCAACACTACCAGTTTCACCAGCAGATACCACGTAAATTCACGAGCGCGCATTCCGTTTTATTGTATTCAACCAAACAACAGGAATTCGCTCCACCAAAGATGCGGGAGCGCGATGCGTGAGCGTTACTGAACGCAACGAGCCTTAGGTGTACCAATGAAAAAAGCGCAGGCTTTTGGACCCGCGCTTTCAAGTATTTATCTCTGCCTATTGGCTTATCTTTTTAGGTGGCGCGTCAAACGAGCCTCAATGCGATCCCATGCCCGGCGCAATGTCTCCACCATCACCAGATAAGCAATCGCAGCCCAAACATACGCCTGGAAATCATAGGTCCGTGAGAACGCACGACGCGTTTCACCCATCAGATCGTAGATGGTGATGATCGCTACAATCGCAGAGCCTTTGATCATCAAAATGATCTCGTTACCATAAGGGCGCAGAGAGACGATCAGAGCCTGCGGTAGAATAATTTTCCAGAAAGTCACCCACTTCGGAAGACCAAGCGCAGACGCAGCTTCCCACTGTCCTCTGGCAATGTTCTCAATGGAACCTCGCAGGATTTCCACCTGATAGGCAGCGGTGTTCAGCGTGAACGCAAGCACAGCACAGTTCCACGCATCCCGGAAGAACCACCAAATATCAACGGATTCCAGTGGCTCACGGAACGTACCCGCGCCGTAATAAATCAGAAACACCTGTGCCAGCAGCGGTGTGCCACGGAAGAAGTAGACGTAGCCATACGCAATGCCGCCCAAAACACGGTTCTTGCTCATCCGCATGAAGGTCATCGGAATGGAGAGCAGAACGCCCAGCAGCATGGAAACGCCAACAAGCTTCAGCGTGATGATGAAGCCGGAAACAAATTTCTCACCATACTTAGTCAGGAACTTCGCATTGTGGGTGAGAGAAACCGGCAGCAGACCTTCGCCGCCAAACACCAATGCAACGCTGTTTGAATTCAGCAGGAACCATACAATGCCCAGTCCGCTGACAATCCAAAGTGTCAGCCAAGTGGTGCCGACAACACGCGTTGGCGTCCACGGACGGGAAGTCGGAGACGGAGGAGGGGCTTTTGCCTGAATGGCCTGAGATTGAACGTAGCTTCCCGGAGCGCCGATAGATGCATCACTCATCTGGAGATCTCCCCGCGTTTAGCCCATGCATCAAGGCGGGAAATGCCACCGGAAGAGATCACAGCCAGAACGAGATAAATCACGCAAGCAACCGAAAAGAACAGGAACGGTTCTTTGGTGGTTCGCGCTGCCATATTGGAATAGCGAATAATGTCCGCCAGACCGATAATGGAGACCAGAGAAGTCTCTTTCAGCAAGATGAGCCACAGATTGCTCAGCGCAGGCAAGGACAGACGGACGAGCTGCGGCAGGATAACCAGGCGCATGGTCTGCACGTATCCCAGACCGAGCGCATTCGCGCCTTCATACTGGCCTTTGTTAATTGCGCGGAAGGCAGAAAGGAAAGCTTCGGAAGCGTAGGAGGAAAACACAAGCGACAGGGCAATCATCCCTGCCAGAAATGCGTTCACCTCAAAATAGAATTCCCCGAACAGTGCAAGCACTTGTTGAATGAGGATCTGACCACCGTAATAGACAAGGAAAAGGGTTAGAAGCTCGGGAAGTCCCCGAAAAATTGTCGTGTAAATGTTGGCTGCAGCGCGGAGAGAAGGCTCTTCGGACTTCTTCGCAAGCGCCAGCAGAAACCCCAAAAGCAAGCCAATGGGAAGGCTTGCCAACGCAAGGGAGACGGTCATAACAACGCCAAGTGCTATCTCATCGCCCCAGCCCATGTCCCCAAAGGACAAGAGTGTGAAAATTTCATTCATTACGGGGATTGCCCCTATTCTTTTTAGAACGGCGGGAAACTGGTCCCGCCGTCAGAGTGTATTGCAGCTTGACGCCATCACTCTCCGTAGGCGTCAAAGTCGAAATATTTGTCGTTGATCTCTTTGTACTTTCCATTCTCACGTAAAGCAATAACCGCTTTGGAGAATAGGTCTGCCAAGTCTTGGTCGTTCTTACGAACGCCTACACCAACGCCTTCACCATGTATCTCTGGAATAGGTGACATGGTACCGAGCAGTTTACAGCAATTGCCTTCCTCTGACTTCAACCAGTCAGAAAGAACAACTACGTCATCAACTGCAGCGTCAAGTCTACCACTTTCCAAATCGAGTTTATATTCATCAGCAGTAGGGTACAGAGACACTTCTGATTTAGTCAAAATGTCTTCAGCAAACACTGCGTGTGTCGCGCCAACCTGCGCGCCGACAAGAGCACCAGACATTCCTTCAATGGATGCCTCAGTGATCTTGCTATCGTTTGGTACTGCCACTCCCGGAGGGGTCTGGTAGTACTTTTCAGAGAACTGAATGCGCTGCTTCCGTTCTGGTGTGATGGACATAGATGCCATGATCGTGTCGTACTTGCCTGCAACGAGGCCAGGGATCAATCCGTCCCAGTCAACCGGCATCCATTCACATTCAACCTTCAGTTCGGCGCAAAGCGCGTTGCCCAGTTCAATCTCAAAGCCAACCAGCTTGCCATCGGCAGTGGTGTAGGCAAATGGAGGGTACGAGGCTTCAGTACCAATTCGGACTTTGGTCCATTCTTTTGCCTGAACCTGAGTTGAAGCAAGAAGTGCGAGTGTTGCAACAGTGGCAAAGCGCATGAAGCCCATTTGTATTCCCCTTTGTAAATTCTTGGCAGGGGTCATCAAAATGGCTCCCTGCACAGCCGGGGCGCATATTTAAATGGAAGAAATAAGATTTCAACCTATTTGAGTAGGGGTGTCAGCAGAAAATAGCCAATTCATTTCATCTTGAGAGGAGTAAGTTTCCATTCTGATCAGTTTTGGGCATGGTTGTTCCACAAAACGGTGATGCATCACAGAAACTTTCCCCAGCTTCGAATCTTTCTTGGCTCCTTTCAGCTGTTATTCACCAAATGCATCCTGAGAGAAATACTTGTCATTGATCGTCTTATAGGTGCCGTTTTCACGAATTGCGAGAATAGCCTGAGAGAAGCGATCTGCCAGCTCTTCCTGACCTTTGCGAACGCCAACACCGATGCCCTGACCGTGTAACTCAGGCTGGATTGGCAGAGAGCCGATGATTTTACAGCAAGAACCTGCTTCAGAATCCACCCAGCTCTGCAAAACACCCAGATCATCAATTACGGCATCCATACGACCGTTTTCGATATCCAGCTTGTACTCTTCAGAGGTCGGGTACAGCGACACATCAGCGTCGGAGTAAATCTCTTCCGCCACAACAGAGTGCGTGGTGCCGCCCTGTGCCCCAATCAACAGGCCTTCCAATGCTTCAGGAGTGATATCGGAAACGGGAGAATCCTTAGGCACTGCAATGGTTGATGGCGTGTTGTAATAGCTGCGAGAGAACGAAATGCGCTCAAGACGTTCTTCCGTGATGGACATGCTGGCGATGATCGCATCGTACTTGCCAGCAACCAGACCTGGGATCATGCCATCCCACACCTGCGTGCCCCACTCACACTCAACCTTCATCTCAGCGCAAAGTGCATTGCCAATCTCAACATCAAAGCCAGTCAGAACACCATCTGATCCTGTGAAGTTGAATGGAGGGTAAGCACCTTCTGTCGCAATACGCAGTTTGGTGATCTCATCTGCCTGAAGGGCTGAAACTGCTGTGAAGCTCATAAGTGTGGCAAGCGCCATACGGGCAAAAGACATCCGTGTATCCTTGTTCTTTTTGGCAGAGTGCCATTTTGGTTGTGCTCTGCATTTGTTGCCAAGGACACTATAAAAAATGCGCAGGACTTCAACTGAAATAACGGAGATATCGGAAGAAAAATGCGCCATGTGCCGTTATTGTGGAGTGATATCCGTCAATTCGACGGGTTGTGTGGAAGAAATATTTCTCCCACTTTCTGAGTTAAGTGAGAAAACTATGTCCCTTCACACTCAGAAGAGCGGGTTTGAGCTTTCCCGGAATCAATTACAATTTGCCATTTTGAGAGACTAAATGAGCCATTCTGCCAAACTGGTGACTTTGACTGGTCAAATTGGCAAAATAAAACCCTCGGGGGAAAAGCACCCGAGGGTCTCAAAACCGTCAGCTGATAAATCAGCTGAGTGCCAAGTTACTCTTATTCGCCGTAAACGTCGAACTTGAAGTACTTGTCGTTGATTTCTTTGTATTTACCGTTTGCACGCAGAGCAGCGATGCCCTTGGTGAACAGAGCTGCAAGGTCTTCGTCGCCTTTACGAACGCCGATGCCTGCGCCTTTACCGTGGATCTCTTCAACGGACTGCATAGTGCCAAGGATCTTACAGCAAGAACCCTTGTCAGAGCTGATCCACTGTTCCAGAGCCATCACGTCGTCAACCACAGCGTCAACACGGCCATTTTCCAGATCCAGCTTGTACTCTTCAGAAGTTGGGTAAAGAGCAACGTCGGAGCCGTTCAGTATCTCTTCAGCGAACTGAGAGTGCGTGGTGCTGCCCTGTGCGCCAAGACGAACGCCTTTGAGGCCTTCTGGAGAGGCTTCGCTCAGCTCGGAATCTTTGCGTACTGCGATGCCTGGAGGAGTGTTGTAGTACTTCTCAGAGAAGGAGATCTTTTCCATACGCTCTGGAGTGATGGACATGGAAGCAAGGATGGTGTCGTACTTGCCAGCAACCAGACCAGGGATGATACCGTCCCAGTCCTGAGTAACCCATGTACACTCAAGCTTCAGCTCGTCACAAAGAGCATTGCCAATCTCAATGTCGAAGCCAGTCAGTGTTCCGTCAGCGGTGGTATAGTTGAATGGAGGATAGGCGCCCTCGGTGCCCATGCGAACCTTTGTCCATTCTTTTGCTTCCGCGCCAGAAACTGCTGCCAACGCAATTGCTGCTACTGCTGCCAAACGCATAATACGCATATTATGTCCCCGAATTAATTATCTTGGCAGGGTTTCTTTAGGTAGGCCCCTGCATAACCGGAGCTTATGTTTCACTAAAAGTATCCGTAGATCAACCTATATACTGGGCATATTAGGCTAATTAATAGCAAAATGACAATGCTTCGCGGTAATATCTTGCAATATTTCGCAGCTTTGAGGGCAAACTTGTTAAAATTGCAACCAGTGATCTAGGCGTGGAAAAATGGCTCGCACGCGATTCTGAAAATGCGAGCCAGCAGAGTTACCTAAGGCCAGTTTCATCAAAGCTGATGAACGGAACAAGATCACCCTTGCGAACAGAAGTCATATCCTCTGTCAACTCAATGAAACCATCGCCGAAAGTGAGAGAAGATAACAAGGCTGATCCGTCACTGTGATACTTGGTCAGTTTAAGAGTGCCATCTTCAACCACCCGGCGCCCGCGCAAAAACTCACGGCGTCCGGCTTTGCGGCCAGAAATCTCAAAATCTGCAGCGATGTATTGGCGCGGCGCTTCAATGAAGTCAGCCCCGGCAAGCGCTTCAATCAACGGGCGCGCAAGGAATGCGAAGGCGACAGTGGCTGCCACAGGATTGCCCGGAAGGCCGATAAAGACGCAATCAGGCAGTTCGCCCACCATGAACGGGCGTCCCGGCTTAACAGCCAAGTGCCAGAAGGTGGTCTTGCCAAGCTTGGAGAGCGTTGCAGAGACAAAATCCTTATCACCACCTCCAGCACCGCCAGAGGTCAGGATCACATCACATTCTTTAGAGGCTGATTCTAACGCAGTTTCCACAACATCATGTTGATCTGCCAGAATGCCGAGATCCACCAGCTCTACCGGCAAATTGGCAAGCATACCGCGCAGCAGGAAGTGGTTCGTGTCGAAAATTTGCCCGTCCTGCCGCGTTGCTCCCGGACGGATGAGTTCATTGCCCGTGGAAAATACACCAATCTTCAGCCGGCGGTATGTTTGGAGTTGGCCAATACCGATAGAGGCAGCCGCGGCAATCTCCTGCGGGCGCAGCACAGTACCTGCTTTCACTATAGGTGCGCCTTTAGTCTGGTCTTCACCTTTGCGACGGATATTACAGCCAGTCGAATAGCTCCGAGAAAGCTGAACCAAACGTATTCCATCGCTTTCACTCTCAGAGCAATCTTCTTGAGGAACAACAAAATCGGCTCCTTCAGGAACCGGTGCTCCCGTAAAAATCCGAGCAGCTTCTCCCGGTTTCAGCGCGGCTTCCGGCATGGAGCCAGTAAAGACTTCCATGACCACCGGAAAGGATGTCTGCTCGGACCCACTTTGAGCGATCGCGTAACCATCCATTGCAGAGTTATCAAGCGGAGGAAGGTCGCAGTTTGCAATGATGTCGTTGGCAAGAACACGGCCATACGCCTCGTAAAGCGATGTTTCTTCTGCAGTGACTTTGCAGTGACCTAAACCTCGCAAATGAGAAAGGGCTTCGTCAAAGCTCAGACTGGGCGTTTTCGTGTTCATGTCTATTCCGGAAACTTGAGTGGGCGTGTTTCTTTATTTACCAGAGTCACGCCTTAGGATTTGGCAAAAATCAAAGATCTCACAGGCATCTGATCGTTTTGACGACTATTGCACCTGTAATTGAGCAAGATGCTCAAGTGCGACAGGAACATCTTCTGGCGTGTTGATGTTAAAGAAGGGATCAACAGCTTTCTGAAGTTTGAATTCCACGATGACTGGCGGATGGTTTTCAAAAAAGCCTTTGATGCTACGACCACCCTTCAAAAGGTACTCTTTCAAAGGGTCTGCTAAGGCCACAGGCCACAAGCCAAATGCAAAGTGGTCGCGCCCACCGCTGGAGCAAATAATTGGGGCGCCAGCATTCGCTTTTCTGTTGGCAGCAAGCGTCTCCACCAGGTCCGTTGGAAAAAACGGCGTATCAACTGCCACAGTCACAACATCGGATGCGTCAGGAGCGTTTTGTCTTACCCAGCTCAATGAACTGTGAACACCAGCCAATGGCCCTAGATGACCTTCAAGCTCATCTGAAAGCATCGGCAGTCCCAAACTTTCGTGAAGGTCACTTGGCTCATTCACGCTCAAAACACTCTGTGCGACTTGCCCATGCAAGCGGGAAGCAACATGTTCCAGCAAAGCCGTGCCATTCAGGTCTAGTAATGCTTTATCAGAGCCGCCCATGCGTCGGGACTTCCCACCGCAGAGGATACAACCGATCACTTTGTTTCGCTTCTCTGTTTCAACAGACATACCTGATTTCCCACTTAGGCCTGACGCGCAAATCATCAGCGCTACTTGTGAAGCAGGATAGGGCAGGGTGCAAAGTGGCATCCAGTCGCAAACCACAAGAAAACGCTCCTAAAGGCAGTGGGAGGAGAGGTGCCTTTAAGAGCGTCTGGGAGCGGTGGTCATGCCACCTTGGGGAACAGGTACTGGGACTACATGAGTGCAAGTCGGCTGGTCAGCTGACTTTCGCTCATGTTCATTGAGAGCAGAAGCAGCAACTCCATCACTTCCTCGCTACAGGTGCGGTCAGGATGGGCAAGGAGATTGCCGAAAAACTTGGGATACTGACTATCTGCTTCCTCACGAAGATCGCAGAAATGCATCCAGCAGTTATGAAAGAGCCTGAAATCCTGCTCTTCATTGGAGAGAACGGTCAGATCAGAATGCCGCTTATCCTCAAGCACACACTCAAACGTCCGCTTCACTAAGGGCCAGGGGCCCTCCAAAAGCTGAAAAACATGATTGTCTGTCAGGATCAGGGCGCCGGTAACGCCTGCCATCGAATTGATGCGCCGAATACGGGTCAACGACCGCTCAACTTCCTCATCGAGGCTATAGCGAAGCGCAGGCCAATGAATGCGGCTGCGATAACATAATTGCGTAACACTCATTGTCAGATCCTCCGGTTCATGAAAGCCTGACAGTAAATTCTTCTAAAAATGTAAAATACAGCGTTTAAAACACTGATACTTCTCGCTTTTTGCGAAAAAAGAAAAAGCGGAGCTCATGGCCCCGCCTTCCCAAAAGCATGTAAGTCATTCAGACTTAGAGCGTATCGCCGCGAAGTGGTTCCGATTTTCGGATAACGCTACGCCCCAGTCAAAATCAAAGCGTAATGCGGTACATGGCAAAACCGTCTTTGCCTTCACCGGCAGCCTCAATCTGAACGCCCTTCACACCTTTCATGTGCTTTTCAGCAGCAGGTCCGGTCTCAAACAGAACTGTCGTGTCAGCTACAGGTGTGAACTTCCAGTTCGCATCAGCAGACGGGTTGATCGTTCCCTGGTCTACAATGTAGCGAACAATCACATCGCGGTTTGTGTCCGGACCAACAAAGATGATCACATCATCGTTGATGCCAGGGAAATTACCGCCACCGCCAGCGCGATAGTTATTGGTTGCAACAACAAACTTCTGATCCATATCGATTGGCTTGCCTTCGAATTGAAGGTTCACGATACGGTTAGAATCTGGATGTGCAACATTGCCCTTGCCGTCATACTTAGAAGGCTGTGTCAGGTCGATTTCGTAGGTAACACCGTCGATCACATCAAAGTTGTAAGAACGGAACTCAGCGTCCAGCAACACCTGGTCTTTCTTACCTGCTTCAATCTGGTTGAACATACCAGCAGAACGCTCAAGCCATTCCTTCACGTCTTTACCGGTGATCAGCACTGCACGTGTTGTGTTCGGGTAAAGGTAAAGGTCAGCAACGTTCTTAATTGCGATATCACCAGCAGCAACATCAGTATAGTAGTCCGCACCACCGCGACCACCTGCTTTGAACGGAGCAGCAGCAGAAAGTACTGGCAGGCCAGCCCACTCGGTGTCCTTAAGCATTTCCTTGGTGTACCAGGTTTGTGCCTTGGAAACGATCTGAACAGACGGATCATCAGCCACCAGTGCAAAATAGGAATGCAGCGGAGCAGAGGATTTGCCCACAGCGCGGCGCACATAAGAAAGTGTCTTTTGGTGATCATCCTCAACCGCTGCCAGCACTTCTTCATCGCTGGAAACAAGAGGAATACGCTTACGACCTTCTTTCTTATAGATAGATGGTACGTCTGTGGTGAAGTTTGCAATGCGCCAGCCGTTGTTACCGTCGCGCTCAATCATCAGATCGATGACACCGAGATGAGAACCCCAGAAACCACCCATAGCAGCTGGTTTGCCTTGCAGTGTGCCTTTGACAGCATCAACGCCAGGTATGCCTTCATAGCTAGGACCCGGGAAGACATCGTGCTGGTGGCCCGTAAACAGAGCATCAATGCCTTCAACACCAGCGATGTGAAGTGCAGTGTTTGCAGCACCGTCTTCATGTTCGCCACCAGCGATACCGCCATGGCACAACGCGATGATGAGGTCGCAGCCTTGTTCCTTCATTTCTGGAACCCATGCACGCGCAGCATCCACCATATCACGAGTGTTCGCCTTACCAACCAGGTGACGGGAATCCCAGTTCATGATCATTGGAGGAACGAAACCAACAAAGCCCACTTTAATTGTGTGCTCGATGCCAGCACCGTCTTTGATCTTCTTCTCAACAATGGTGTACGGCTTCAAGAACAGATCATCCTTACGGCCATTGGAAGCAAGGGTGGTACCTTTGGATACGTTGGAGGAAACAACAGGGAAGTTTGCTCCGGAAAGAACCTTCATCATGAAGTCCAGACCGTAGTTGAACTCATGGTTACCCAATGTACCAGCGTCGTAACCCAGCACGTTCATGCCTTTGATGACCGGGTGCACATCACCTTCGCGCATGCCGCGCTCGTAAGCAATGTAATCCCCCATTGGGTTGCCCTGCAGAAAGTCACCATTGTCAACCAACATGGTGTTGGTTGCTTCAGAGCGCAGCTTTTTGATGATAGTTGCTGTGCGAGCAAGGCCAGCTGTGTCCATTGGGCGGTCAGCATAATAATCGTATGGAGCGACGTGGACGTGGAGGTCGGTTGTTTCCATCAAACGCAAGTGCGCTGTGTTCTCTTTTGCAAGAACAGAATATGGATGCACCATTGCAATGGCACCGGTAGCGGCCATGCCTCCCAGCACGCTACGACGATTCATCAAAATAGGATTAGACACGATTGCCTCCTAGCCCGTGGAAAATGCAGAACATAATTGTCAGCATGAATTTTGCCCGCCCCTCCAGCTTCTGATCGCAGCAGCAAGAGGGTTCTTAGACCCCTAAATACCATGCATTCCCCTCAGTTTGTGGGCCTAATGTATCAGGAGCATGAAACAGGTTCTCCAATGCGTAAGGCAGATCCCCTAGGTGGCGCGCTAATCCTCAGAAGACGTTAGGTTTTATCTGCAGCGAAAGATTTTGCGCCAACCGCAAATATCTGTGAATTTGTGTTGGTGAGCTCAACTTTGCGTGAACTTCGCTCAACTGATGGCACCCAGTTTTGGCAAAACGGGTTGCGAATGCGCAAAGGACAAATAACGTCTTTGATGAATTCTGTATTGCTCTATTCATCTTGAGACGTATACCAAGATATAAAAGAACCATAGGCAAAAGCTTGTACATTCAGTTTGCAAGCATATTTACCTGCAAGATCATATTATCCCTCTCTGCAATGCAGAGCTTCACAGGGTGTGCACAATGGACAACGACAAATCTAAAGGATTGTGGGGGCGCCTCAAAGGCGGGTTCACATCAGGCAAGAACCATAAGGATACTGAAGAGACTATGGCTGGGTTGACGCAGGAGCGCGTTCTCGAAGTGCTCAAACAGGTTAAATCGCCTGATGGCAAGAGCAATATTGTTGATCAGGATCTGGTTGCAGACCTGTTTGTATCAGATGGTCGTGTCGTCTTTTCTATCAGAGTACCTGCAGAGCGAGCTTCAGAACTTGAAGGGCTTCGTCAGGCCGCCGAGAAGGTTGTGTCGGTGCTTCCTTGTGCTGAAACGGTCCTCGTTGCACTTACAGCAGAAAAACAACCTGGTTCTCCATCTACGCAACCACCTGCTGCACGCAAAGCCCCGCCGAAAGGTGCCCCAATGCCAGCAAAGCAGGAAGTGCCTGGCGTAAAACACATTATTGCTGTTGCATCAGGTAAAGGTGGGGTTGGTAAATCAACAACATCAGCCAATCTCGCACTTGCTCTTTCTGCAATGGGCTTGAAGGTTGGTTTGCTGGATGCTGATATCTACGGCCCATCTATTCCAAAGCTTATGGGAGCATCTGGGCAGCCGGAAGTTCTTGAAAACCGTATTATGAAGCCTCTGGAAGCCCATGGCATCAAGTTGATGTCTATTGGTTTTCTTGTAGAAGAAGAAACAGCCATGATCTGGCGCGGCCCAATGGTGGTGTCTGCCCTCAATCAGATGCTGCGCGAAGTTGACTGGGGTGAGCTGGATGCACTTATCGTTGACCTCCCGCCTGGAACGGGTGATGTACAGTTGACTATGGCTCAAAAAGTACCTCTTACAGGTGCTCTGGTCGTTTCAACACCACAGGACCTTGCGCTTCTGGATGCACGTCGTGGTATTGCTATGTTTGAGAAAGTCGCGATCCCTGTGTTGGGTATCGTAGAAAACATGAGTCACTTTGTCTGCCCAGACTGCGGTGGCACGCATGAGATCTTTGGTCATGGTGGTGCAAAAGCAGAAGCTGAGAAGATGAAAGTCCCGTTCTTAGGTGAAGTGCCTTTGACGATGGAAATCAGAGAGCAATCTGATACAGGCACTCCAATCACAGTGAGTAATCCAGATAGCCCAATCTCTAAGGCATACGGCATCATTGCTGCTGGCCTGTGGCAGGGCGTCCTTCAACCCACTGGAGATGCAGCAAGGTCAGCACCCAAAATCGTTGTTGGTTGATCAGGATTAATCTGTTTCTTTGAAAAAGTTTCGCTTAGACGGCAGGTAGTCATTTCGTTGACATCTGCCGTTTCTGTTTGCAGTGCCCAGTTCTACGAAATGCAATTATGAAAGGCAGAGCTCATCAAGTTCTGCCTTTATCCATTCAATGAATGCCTTGCACTTATGCTTTTGAAATGAACTTTCCAAACCCACCAGCATATAATGAGCAGTTGCGGAAATTTCAAAATCGAATGGGTTGGTCAACAGACCCAGTCGAGCGTCATGCGCGCATAAAACTTTTCGACCCAGAATAACACCAGCCCCCTCAATAGCAGCATCCTGAGCGTGATCAATTTGAGAAAAGTGCATTCCTTTCTCTGACCAGGAGGCTTTGGAAACTCTTGCAGTCTTCAACCACTCCTTCCGTCCTGGTGCGTTCAAGAAGGTCGCCATGCTGTCTTCATGAAGCAAGGTAAAGTTCTTTAAGTCGGCGGGCTCACGCATCTCTTTCGCCAGCCGAGGTGCGCACATGGGCGTAAGAAAATCCTCAGCAAGAACATCAATATGCAAACCCGGATATGGTCCTCGCCCGAAGCGAAGCCCGAGATCAACATCGTCCTTGTAAAAATCCACAAGCTTCAAATTAGCCGAGATGCGCAGTTCAATTTCAGGATAAGCCTCCATGAAACGATAAATCCGAGGTGCAATAACTTTGGATGCCGTGCCTGGGCCCGTGGATATAACGAGGACTTTATCCTGATCTAATCCTTTAATGCGAGCGACAGCCTCGCTGAAGTTTTCTAACCCTGCTTCAACGCCTGGCAACAACTGGTGTCCAGCTGAAGTAAGCTCAATCGCCCGGTTTAGGCGTGTAAACAACTGGGCCTGCAGCTGATCTTCAAGCATTTTTATCTGATAACTCAAGGCCGACGGCGTTAGCCCAAGCTCATTGGCCGCCTTAGCAAAGCTCATGTGACGTGCCACGCATTCAAAGGCTTTGAACGAGTTGAGAGGAGGAAGAGAATAACGCATTTCGCCTCAAGAAAACTGATCTGATTGCTTGAAATTACTCGTTTGTCAGCATCTTCGACACAAGACTATTGTTCAACGAAATGCGGTAAGGAGCATAAGGCAATGAGCTATCTGGCGAAAGAAACCTTCCAAGATCAAAACGAACCAACTGAACTGCTAATGCATCGACTTTTAATGCAAGGCCGCTACGCACGATCACACGCATTTCACCTCTTCTGGCGAGGTCTTTGGAAAGACTCGAAGTTGAAGAGAAAGGGAGATTAACGTTTTGAGTTGAAGAAACAAAACTATGCACTGCGAAAACTGGTAACTAATAGACTGAGTAAATAAATAGTAAATGCATTGTATAAAATTTTATACAATGAAAAAATTATTTAAATCAATAAGTTAATGGCATTATGTGTGTGCTGAATTTGTAGTGTTAAACATGCTCTGCTGATAATAGTGCTTATGCCCAACAAACTTAAATTGCTCCGCAAATTTGATTCATAAATTGGCAAGAAATGAGAGCCTAGGTTGCAGCTAGTCCCGATGAGGAGTGGGGCTTCTAGGGTTCAATACGGAGTTTAAAACAATGTTCGCTAAATTTCTTAAGGACGAGTCAGGCGCAACTGCAATTGAATATGGTATTCTTGCCGCATTCATCGCTGTTGCCATCATTGGAGCAGTCACTATTCTGGGCGACGATTTGACTGCTGTGTTTGATAACATCTCAACACAGCTTGAAGGTGCGAAAACAGCAGCGCCTAACTAACTTTGGAAGAAATGCCCAGCTAAAGATTGCTGGGCATTTCTCGCTCGTGATAAACTTACCCGCCCGTCATACTCATATGACGCGTTCCAGTTGCAGACTTGTTATCACGGTCGATAATAAAGTCATGCCCCTTAGGCTTTCGTGCAATCGCTGATTCAATCGCTTCCGAAAGCACTTCATTCCCTTCAGATGCTCGTAGTGCCGCACGCAGGTCTTTTTGATCTTCTTGGCCAAGGCACATGAACAACTGCCCGGTACAGGTCACACGGACGCGGTTACAGCTTTCACAGAAGTTGTGTGTCATTGGGGTGATGAAACCAAGACGTCCACCAGTCTCTTCAATCTGCATATAGCGAGCAGGGCCGCCGGTCTTATATGGAATGTCTGTCAGTGTGTACTTGGCGGAGAGTGCTTTACGCACGTCGCTCAGCGGCAGATACTGCTCATTACGGTCCCCATCAATCTCACCGAGTGGCATGGTTTCGATGAAGGTAAGGTCGTGCCCACGTTCATGCGCCCATTCCAGCATCGGGATGAGCTCATCCTCGTTGAAGTTCTTCAGTGCAACAGCATTCAGCTTGATCTGAAGACCGGCTTCCTGAGCAGCCTTAATGCCATCGAAAACCTTCTGAATATCACCCCACCGTGTAACATCCTTGAACTTGTCTGCATTTAAGGTGTCGAGAGAGACGTTGATGCGACGCACACCTGCTTCATACAGTTCTTGAGCGTAGCGTTCGAGCTGCGTACCGTTCGTGGTAATGGTGAGTTCATCAAGTGCGCCGCTATCCAGATGCCGCTTCAGGCCGCGGATGAAGCTCATGATATTCTTACGAACCAACGGCTCCCCACCAGTGAGGCGGATTTTGCGGACGCCTTTTTCAATGAAAACAGCGCAGAGGCGATCCAGCTCTTCCAGTGAAAGAACGTCTTTCTTGGGAAGGAAAGTCATGTGCTCGGACATGCAATAGACGCAGCGCAAATCACAACGATCAGTCACAGAGACGCGAAGATACGTCACGGCGCGGCCGAACGGGTCAATCAATGCTGGGTGGGCACCCTGCTGTTTGTCCTCGGCATATTGCCCCATGGAAACCTCCACTCACGTATCTCTTTAGACGACGAATTTAACAATTCTAATGTAGTACGCAATGAGTTAGCGTCAATCCATCAGTAAGGAGTTCCAGTGGATTTAACTAGAAATATATCTTAGAACCACAGGTATAATTCCTAAATCATCAATACTGAGTTCCATGAACTTGGGCAAGGATAAAAAAATATGTCGGATACACGCTGGCCTACGCAAATCCACTTAAAAAACCAAGGCAAAAATCTTGAAATTACTTTTGATGATGGCCTTGAAGTCTCGTTTACCTCGGAGTTTCTGCGAGTAATGTCCCCATCAGCAGAAGTGCAAGGGCATACTCCAGATCAACGAAAAGTGATTGCGGGGAAGCGGGACACTACGATTATCGGTGTAGATCCAGTTGGAAACTATGCAGTTAAACTGACATTTGATGATCTGCACGATACCGGAATTTTCACGTGGACCTATTTTCAGGAAATGAACGATCAAAAAGATTTTTTATGGAATCGATATCTGAGTGAACTGCAGGAACGTGGTTTGAGCAGAGAGCTCAGCAAGTAGGGCTGACACAAAGCCAGCCCTACTTGGTCTAGCGAAGCACGATCACCTTCGTGCCGACATTGACATTGTCATAGAGGTGAATGACGTCTTCATTTGCCATCCTGATACAGCCAGATGAGACAGCTGAACCAATCGTCCATGGTTCATTAGAACCGTGAATGCGATAGATGGTGCTACCGATATACATGGCGCGTGCTCCAAGTGGATTGTTAGGGCCACCTTTCATGAAACTAGGCAGATTACGACCTTTGCGGCGTTCACGCTCAATCATGACCTTTGGTGGTGTCCAGCTTGGCCACTCAGCCTTACGGGTAATTCGGTGAGTTCCAGACCACTGGAATCCCTGACGACCGACGCCAACACCGTATACCATCGCGGTGCCATTGCCGCGAATATGGTAGAGGCGTCGATCTTTTGTGCTGATCACAATAGTGTTCGGGCCGTATGAGCCATTATACCTGACCTGCTTACGTTTGATTGGGGATTTTCCATGGTGAGCAGAACCATAGGAAACCCATTTTTTGGATGCGTGATCAAAGAACTTGCCAGACGCTGCGGCATCTGCCTGAGTTCCGGTAAATAGTGCTGCGAAGCAAAGAGCAACACTCGCGATAAGTATGCGCATTGATACCCCCTGGGATATTGTTGTTTGTTTTATCTCGTTTGCATGAGGGAATTTATGCAGCGAGTAGGGAGACGCTCGCAGCTTAGAATGTCAAATCTATTAATTGTTGAAGTAATACAGACTACAACTGCTGCTATATACTTCTTATGGAAAAGGATTTTACTCACGATCCATTCGAAGCTGATTTACATTCGTCTCGAGCTTAATTTGCATCTAGCTAAAACGCTAATTAATATATTCAATGAAACATGAATGTGGCTAATTTGAATTGTGATTGAATGAAATTGTCATGAATGCAAGCAGTGAAAAAGGGCGCTCTAATGAACGCCCTTCAATCTCGGTACTATCTCACCAGAACAGTTAGCTCAGGTTCAGCTCTTTAAAGAAGTCATTGCCTTTGTCGTCCACCACGATGAAGGCAGGGAAGTCTTCAACTTCGATCTTCCAAACGGCTTCCATACCCAGCTCTTCATATTCAACCACTTCAACACTCTTGATGCAGTCTTGAGCAAGGCGGGCTGCAGGGCCACCGATAGAACCGAGGTAAAAACCACCGTGAGCCTGACACGCACGACGAACATCCGCTGAGCGGTTGCCCTTGGCAAGCATCACCATAGAGCCTCCAGCGGCCTGAAACTGGTCCACATAAGCATCCATACGGCCAGCAGTGGTTGGGCCAAATGAACCGGAAGGCATACCTTCTGGCGTCTTGGCTGGACCTGCATAGTAAACCGGATGGTTCTTGATGTAGTCAGGAAGCGGCTCGCCGGCCTCGAGACGATCACGGAGCTTGGAGTGTGCCAGATCACGGGCCACGATCAACGGACCGCTCAACGAAAGCCGTGTTTTGGTTGGATGCTTGGTCAGTTCGCCAAGGATCTCACTCATTGGGCGTGTAAGGTCCACCTTTACAACATCATCAGAAAGATCGGTGTCGGTAACTTCCGGCATATAGACTTCCGGGTTCCGTTCCAGATCCTCCAGGAAGATGCCTTCTTTGGTGATCTTGCCAGTTGCCTGACGGTCTGCTGAACAAGAGACGCCAATGCCGATTGGTAGGGATGCGCCATGGCGCGGTAGACGGATCACGCGCACGTCGTGGCAGAAGTATTTGCCACCAAACTGTGCGCCAACACCGCTGGACTGTGTCAGCTTGTGAATTTCAGCTTCCATTTCCAGATCACGGAATGCGTGACCGCCTTCAGACCCTTCTGTTGGCAGCTCATCCAGATAACGGGCAGAAGCCATTTTTACAGATTTCAGATTCAACTCTGCAGATGTGCCACCAATGACGATTGCGAGGTGATATGGCGGGCATGCTGCAGTGCCAAGAGTGAGAATTTTCTCCTTCAGGAACTCAATCATGCGATCTTTGGTCAGCAGGCTCGGAGTACCTTGGAACAGGAAGGTCTTGTTAGCAGACCCACCGCCTTTTGCCATGAACAAGAACTTGTACGCGTCATCACCTTCAGCATAAAGCTCGATCTGAGCCGGCATATTGTTCTTGGTGTTCTTTTCTTCGAACATGGAAATCGGCGCAAGCTGAGAGTAGCGGAGGTTCTTTTTGAAGTAAGCATCACGTGCACCTTCACCAAGTGCTGCTTCGTCATGCCCGTTAGTCCAGACTTTGCGGCCTTTTTTACCCATCACAATTGCAGTGCCAGTGTCCTGACACATTGGCAATACACCAGCAGCTGAAATATTCGCGTTCTTCATCAAGTCAAAGGCAACGAATTTATCGTTTGCAGTTGCTTCAGGGTCGTCGAGGATTTTTCGGAGCTGCTCCAGATGGGAAGGGCGCAGGAAATGGTTGATGTCTTTAAACGCTTCTTCGGCAAGTAAGCGAAGACCCTCTTGCTCCACCTTCAAGATTTTCTCACCGTCAAACTCAACTTCGCTCACGTACTCGGAGGTCAGTTTGCGATAAGGAGTTTTGTCTTTACCCAATGGAAAAAGAGAGGTGTGAACGTACTCGGGAGCAAGTGTTTCGGACATCTTGGCACTCTCTGGCTATTTTGGTGTACCGCTGTACACTGTTGAATTTGCTGAGCGTCGTTTTATAGAGAAAAAGCCGAGGGGCAAAGCCCCTCAGCCTTCAAAACTTGTCAAATTTGCTAGATTACGCCGAATTGACGAGAGACTGGGTGGAAAATGCAAGGCTCTCTTTGGTGCAATCCATCAACGAGTAGCATATAGGTCCAGTTTCACAGTCACCTTATTGCTGACAGTGCTGTCTGGCACGCCATCACCAATCTTGAAGTCACTGCGAGATAACGTTGCTTCACCAACCGCGTGAGCGGTTTTACCTTCAATGGTCAAAGTGAAGGGCAAGAAAATAGCAATCTTTGCACCTTTGAGCTCCAGCGTACCTGCAGCCTCATAGAGATCACCACCAGCAGGAACCACGTTTTCTACGCGAAACACAGCATCAGGGAAGCTGGAGATATCCAGCCACTGTGGAGTTGTGATTGCACCTGCTGCCTGCGCATCTTCTGTTTTTACGCTTCCAGTGATGATTGTTGCCTGAATCTGGGCTTTGTCGAGTTCTTCTTTGTCGAAGATGATCTTAGCATTCCAGGTGGCAAAAGTGCCCGTAACGGTGTTTCCGTTATTGATGACCTCAAAGCCAAGCGTGCTCTTATTGCGATCCACTGACCATTCATTTGCAAGGGCAGATGAAGCTGCTCCTACCAAGATGAAGGTCAGAAATACGCCGGCTTTAAAGAACATTTCGGTCAATCGTTTCATGGTTTTCTCCAGATCCTCAAATTAGGCTTTTGAGGACAAAATACGCTGTAAGACTTTATCCTTGGATATGAAGTAGTGCTTAAGGGCAGCTCCAACATGTGCAAGGATCACTGCGATAAACGCATACGCAGCCCAGCCATGCACTGCGGTGAAGAACGCAGATACATCTGCTTTTTGCCCCAAAAACTCAGGTGTTGGTAGATGCGGAATCTGAAAGAGGTTAAAGAAAACTGTCGGCAGTCCAAGCGGGCTGGACGAAACCAGCAACCATCCTGTCAGCGGCATCAGCAGCATCAGAGCATATAAGCTGATGTGACCCATATGCGCAGCAAGCTTTTCCCAAACCGGCATTTCGGCAGGTAAGTCAGGTGTGATACCAGTGATTTTCCAAAGGATGCGCAATGAGACCAATGCCAAGACGACAAAACCAATGGACTTGTGAAGCTGATAAAGAGAGTAAGTGGCAGGCTCGAAAATCGGTAGCGTGACCATATAAAGGCCAAATCCCAACATACCAATGATAAGCGTTGCTATGGTCCAGTGTAGTGCAATTGCCACGATGCCATAGGCTGATCGAGTGTTCCTGATCATGGAAAAGACCCTTTGATCGAGGGAAGGGGCATCGCTGCCCCTTCTCAAAGTTCGACCAGACCCGTCAGAGCATTCTCAGCATCCGACAGGCCGGAAACATTACTTAACAGTCGCTTCGAAGCTGATGTTGATGTTCACTTCATCTGACACGTAAGGAACAGCCATCGCCATGCCAAAGTCAGAACGTTTGATCGTGGTAGTCGCATCCAGACCAACAGCTTGTTTCTTCGCCATTGGATGCTCACCAAGCTGATTTACAACAACTTCAAGGACAGTTGGCTTGGTGATGCCACGGATGGTCAGATCACCAGTCACTTCCAGCTTCTTCTCACCAACCTGTTCAACCTTGGTGGACTTGAATGTTGCTGATGGGAACTTAGCAACATCAAACAGGTCAGCGCTCTTCAGGTGGGTGTCACGAGCTTCCCAGAATGTGTTGAGAGAGTTGACGTCAATTTCAACGTCCACCTTAGAATTCGCTGGGTTTGCTTCGTCAATGATCAGAGTAGGGGACCAAGTAGCAAAACGGCCATCGGTGGTGGAATAGCCGAGGTGGTTGTAGTTAAAAGCGAGATTTGCATGGGACATATCAACGTCGTAAGCAACAGGTTCAGCAACCGCTGCTGTAGCGAGGAAAGAAGCTGCGACTGCGAGCATTCCAAAGCGAACTGATTTCATTGTAATCTCCAATTATGTTGAACTGTGAATTTCAATCTTGGGCATACAATTGGCAGATGTTCTGGGAATTGCAATTAAACGCATTGTTCATCCCAGGTGCACAATCACGAGGAAGTCAGCAATATCGCCAATTTTTGCAAACATTGTTGCGGAAATGAGTTGCCACTGTGGCAATATAATGGAGATTGTAAAGCCAGCTGATACAACTGCAAAAATATAAGGGTTTTACATCACACTTTCGTGTGTGATCTGTCAGTTAGAAACTCTAGTAATAAAAATGGGGAAGGGAGGCACACGTATGCGCCTCCGATCAGGTGCCTATGGTTTGTAAGTGAAGAGAATGCCGTTTTTATCGCGTAGGAACTCAAATTTTTCCTTCTTCAGAGTGTCGCGCAGGTTCGGCAGAACGCTCTTTTCATCAGCGATAAGCATATAGCCACCAACGCGAAGGTGACTGAGCATACGCTGCAGAAGTTTGACGCGCACATTCTTCGGCAACTCGTGGAAGAAACGGTCAGCAACAATTGCATCAAGATCTTGCGGGGGCGTGTAACCAAGTGCATCCACGTGAACAACCTCAATCGGCAGATTCTCCGTGTCTACTCGTTCCTGCAATTGGTCCAGACCTACTTTGGAGCTGTCGACAGCAATTACATTATAACCGCGCTTAGCAAGAAAGATCGCGTCGCGTCCTTGGCCTGCACCCAGATCGAGAATTGTGCCGCTGTCAAAATCGAGATTTGAGAACAGTGTTGTAAACTGCTTGGAGGTATGGCCGAAGTAACTTTCGTCCTTGGCGTAAATCTTATCGTATTTCTGCATAACTCAGCCTGAATGGATCATTAGATAAAGGATATACAGGAACGCAGAAAATGAACAAGCCCAACCCGGCGGATACAGGTTGGGCTCTTGGGCTTAAGTAAAGCTTTGCTTCATGAAAAGGGTCGGTTGTCCGAGGTAAGACCCGTCCGTGTACTTCTCAAAGCCAACACGCTCGGCAAGGCTGACACTGGCTGTGTTCTCTGGGGCAATAATGCAATGAACCTCACGAAACAGTCTGGAACTGCGCAACCAGGATAGGCTCAGCTCAACAGCCTCCCGGGCATAACCTTTGCCATGAAACTTAGGCGAGATCACCCAACCAGCTTCTGCAAACCCATCAAGGCTCGGAGTGATGTCTCGCTTAAAGTCAGAAAAACCAACGTCGCCAATAAGCTCTCCGCTGTTTTTCTCAATCACAGCCCAATACCCAAAACCGGAGAGGCTCCAGTGCCCGGCATACTTGAGGATGCGTCCCCACGTATCCGTTGGGCTGGAAGGCTTCCCTGAAATATAGCGAACCACATCAGGATCCGCCCACAAGGCGCAGCATGCCTCAAAATCTGAAGTTTGGTGAGCCCGCATGATAATGCGCTCGCCGTTAAGTGTTGGAGCAGCCGTACGGCGTTCTTCTTCGATAATCACGAAAGCAGTCCTCAAAAAGAAAAAGCCGAAGCGATGAACACTCCGGCTCCCACAAAATTAATATTGAGCGTTAAAGGCCAAGCCCGCCAATGCAAGAGTACTTGATGTTGATGTAGTCATCCACGCCGTATTTGGAACCCTCGTTCCCCATTCCGCTTTCTTTATAACCGCCAAACGGAGCATATTCGGTCGTTATCACGCCTTCATTCACGCCAACAAGACCATATTCCAATGCTTCCATAACACGGAAGGTCTGGCCCAAATCTTGAGTGTAAAAGTAACAAGCGAGGCCATACTCTGTGTCATTCGCCATTCTGACCACATCATCTTCGCTCTCAAACTTGAAGACAGGGGCAAATGGACCAAACGTCTCTTCCTTGGCAACCTTCATCTCTGGGGTCGCATTAAGCAGAAGTGTCGGTTCGAAGAACGTGCCTCCCTGAGCATCTGGCTTGCCGCCTGTTACCACTGTACCGCCTTTAGAAACAGCATCAGCGATCAGTTCTTCGACTTTCGCAACAGCATGCTCATCAATAAGAGGGCCTTGGTTGGTACCCGACTTCAGACCATCGCCAACGCGCAGCTGATCTTCAATGGCAGCTTTCAGCTTTGCTGAGAACTCGTCGTAAATTCCAGCCTGAGCATAAATGCGGTTTGCGCAGACACAAGTCTGACCAGAATTTCTGAACTTGGATGCAATGGCACCTTCGACAGCCTTATCGAGATCAGCTGAATCAAACACGATAAACGGCGCATTGCCGCCAAGCTCCATAGAGACCTTTTTCATGTTGGCCAATGCTTTGGAGGCAAGCTGCTTACCCACTGGAGTAGATCCGGTAAAAGTGATCTTGCGAACCTTGTCGTTCTCACAAAGTTCATCAGCAATCTGAGCAGCAGAGCCAGTGATGATATTGATCACACCGGTTGGAATTCCAGCCTTCTCCGCAAGTTCACCCAGGATCAAGGCGGAATAAGGCGTTTGGCTTGCTGGTTTTGCCACAACAGTACAGCCAGAACCAAGAGCTGCAGCCAGTTTACGACCAAGCATGGAACTTGGGAAATTCCAAGGGGTAATGGCACCAACAACGCCGATGGGCTCCTTGGTCACCATAATACGGCGGTCCTTCCAAGGGGACGGGATCACATCGCCATAAACCCGCTTACCTTCCTCAGCGAAGAAACGAATGTAGTTGGCTGTGATGGCAACTTCACCGGTAGATTCAGCCAGCGGCTTACCCATTTCAACAGTGAGCAGCTCTGCAAGGTCCTTCTGGTTATCAGTGATCAGATCTGCCCATCGCAGCATCAGATTGCAGCGCTCAACAGCCGTCATCTTTGACCAGATGGCAAACGCTGTATGAGCTGCATCGATTGCATTAGCAGTCTCAGGGCGGCCAAAACGCGGAACACGCCCGATAATTTCGCCTGTAGCTGGATTGTTTACGAAGATGGAATTGCTTTCATCACCGCTGACCCATTTTCCCCCTATGAAACAAGCTTCACGTAGGAGCGGAATTTCTTTGATTGCTGAGAGTGTCGTACTCATGAGTATCTCCTGATGAAGTCATATCTCGCCAGGCAATGAGGAGAGATAGAAAAACAAGACCTAACAATGGTTTTATCTGACCTACACATATAAGTGGTAGATCTAGGAAAAACACCTAGTTCCCATAGGATTTACAAAGATTGATCTATTCTGCAATGGAAATCAGGGGCCGTAACGATTGTCTCTTTCTCAATGGAATACGCATAGAGCCAAAACTCGTGCAGTTATAAGCCGTTACGGGGATGAGATAGAGATGAGCTGGGCGGAAAATATGGAATAATGTCATTCCTGCAAATTTGTGGGTTCCTGTCCTGTTGAAATGTCATCTGCTCCGCTCAAATGAGCAAACCCAATCCGCATTTATGTCTTTGCAAGAAACGCGTGCAATTGTGCGTATCCGCAAAATGTGTCAGGAGCGACGTGCTTAAGAACTCAAATAGCTAAGGGTGTTCCATGTCAGACACAGTCAATCTCTCATTAGAAGAAGCACGCAAACTTACTGAGGATGCTTTGTCTGCCAACAAAACAGATCCTGCAATTGCGAAGATCGTTGCAAAGGCTCTGGTGAACGCAGAGGCAGATGGCCAGGCAGGGCATGGCCTTTCCAGAATTCCGTCCTATACCGCCCAAACCAGAACCGGCAAAGTAGACGGCTTTGCCAAACCGGAAGCAGAGTTGGTCACTCCGGTTGTGCAGCGGATTGATGCCAAATACGGATTTGCTTACCCCGCAATTGAAGTTGCATTGCCATTTCTAAAAGACGCCTCCTCGCAGAATGGACTGGCTTTGAGTGCGATCCGTCACTCTCACCACTTTGGGCAAGCAGGGGCACACTGTGAGCACTTGGCGCGAGATGGAATGGTTGCCTTCATTTTTGGCAATGGCCCGAAGGCAATTGCAGCCTATGGCGGTAAGAACCCCATGTTCGGAACCAACCCAATTGCATTTGCAGCTCCTAATGGAGATGGAGAGCCACTTGTCATCGATCTAGCACTCTCTCGTGTTGCGCGCGGAAAGATCATGGCAGCGCAGCGAACAGGAAAATCCATCCCGGAAGGTTGGTCACTGGATAAAGACGGACAGCCAACCACCGATCCGGAGGCGGCGCTTGCAGGAACCATGATCCCTATTGGAGAGGCCAAAGGAGCGGCGTTGGCCATGATGATTGAGATCATGGCAGCTGGCCTGTGCGGAGCTGCATTTGGTTTTGAAGCGTCCAGTCTGTTCTCAGGAGAGGGCAACGCCCCTGATCTTGGTCAGGTTATTCTGGCAATTAACGCTGATCTTGTCTCTGGTGGTTTGTTCGCTGAACGCATGCAAACGCTTGTCGCTGCGATTGAGGCGGAGCAGGGCGCTCGCTTGCCAGGAACATCTCGCCTTGCTGCGCGTGCAAAAGCAGAGCAATACGGTATCAACCTGCCAAAGCCAATTTACGATGAGGCCGTCCGCCTCGCTGGGCCGTCGACTTAGTCGTATTCACGCTCATAGTAGAAGCCGGCTTTTGCATCTCCGTCGGAGCCGGCTTCACCACGAAGCTTCAGGAACTTCGTGACATCAATATCAACAGTTGCTGCATTGTCACCTGTTGTCGGCTCCTGTGTCACGCCCAGATAAATCCGCTCACTTATATAGCCACCAACGGCCAGTTCTGGATTTCCTGCTGCATCAAATTTGATATCGATGTCGCTGACACCCAGTAGATTGCGGAGTGTGCCCAATGGTCCTTCCACGCCAGTGCCTCCGGTTAGCGTTGCGATCGCGCTTGCAAGGCTTGCCAGCTGAATTGGCGAAAGATCGTTGACAGACTCGCCAAACAACAGTTGCGCAAGGACCTCATCCTTTGGCAGGCTTGGGACTGAAGTGAAATCAATCACCGGCATATCAGCAGGTCCACTCACCAGAACAGTCACTTCCGTTGAGCCAGATGTTGTCGTTGCCGCAAAATCGAGTGTTGGTACAAGAGAACCACTAAACGTCACATTACCGCGGCTGAGTGTCAGGCGTTTTGACAGAATATCGATACGGCCACGCACCAGAGAGAAAGCGCCCACGGTTTTCACATTGTCGAGCTGGCCGCCAATGTTAAGTGATCCGCCAGCTTCAGCGTTGACGCCGCGCCCACGGATGAAGATTTTGCCTGGTGCTTCCACGTCAACATTCAAACTGGCTTTCGAGATCGGGCTGGGTTGCTCGTTTTTCTTGGCGTTTTCCCGCCCTTCATCTTGAGCAAGGATCTTTGCTTGTTTGAGGATAGGCTTGGGCGCATTCAAATGCCGGACGATCACAGGATTGATACCGGAGTTAAAGGAGCTCGGTATTTCAATATCTGCCTGGTTAATGGTGACTTTGCCCGAAATTGCAGGAGGGGCGCCTGCATCGGCAAGAGAGCCCTGTAGTGCAAGATTGGCATCAATCAATGCACTAACAAATGTCCCGTCAACATAGCGGCCACCATCAATCGTGAGTTCTATTTGAGCAGGCAGGCCTGAACCCAGCCCAAGTTTGCCATCAAGTACCAACGTGCCACCATTGCTGAACTTGGCAGCAAATTTATTGATCGCAATCTCTTGCCGTGTGACCTTAATGTCACCTGAGTAGTCTGTCAGCGTCATGCCAGTTGAGAGCTGCGTGGTCTCAAGGTTCACAGGCTGGATATCTATGGCGATCTGAGGGTCCATGAGGGAGCCGGAAACTGAGCCGCTGAGACGAAAGCCACCACTGCCACCCAAATTCTGCTCGATCAACTTGGCTCCCACCACATCAAGGGGGATGTTGCCAGCCGTGGTCAAAGACACTTCTTGACCATCTGCAAGCCCAATTGCCCCTGAAGCCTCAACGTTCAAGCCTGAGCTGTTGGCGATGGTGGTTTTCTGGTCAATTTTGTTGTCAGCAAATGAGCCGGTGCTCTCAATCTGAAGTGGGAGGATGCGGTTATCCTGAAGCGGCTTTGCTGAAAATTGGCTCAACGCAAGCCGCCAGCTGACTTGAGGTGCGTCGTTCTCTCCAAAGGCGCGAACGGTCCCGTTGAGAGCACCATCCAAGGCAAGGCTTGGAACAAAGGCATTCGCTATGGAAAGTGGCAGCTGCTTCAGTTCGGCGTTGATGTCGAGCTGATTGCTGTTGCTCCCGTAAACATTTAAAGAGCCACTGCCAAGAGCCAGCTCAAAGGAGGACACAGTCCGTTTGTCTTCAAGTAGCGAAATCACTGCTGGTTGCTTGAGGTTTGTCTGGATCCCCTTGTAGCGGCCATTAAGAGAGTTCAGCGTAAGAATGATCCCTTCGGGAACAGCTTGCACCAGCCCTGTGCTTTGAACTTGGTCGTTGTTTTCAGCGAATTCGGCATTAATGGAAAAGCCAGTTGCAACCTCTGCACTTGCCTTGCCTTCAACAGGTGTCGCATTTAATGTCAACGATCTCAGGTTTACCCCTTCCACTTCAACACCATCGAGCGCAATGTTCGCATTTGCAGCTGGGCGTGTGAAAGGTTTGTCTATCCAGCCTTTTGCGACAAAGGACATGATGGAACTTTGCGCAAACCGAAGGTTTTCGCTGTTAAGATCAAATGAGATCTTGGCATCTCCGTTGTCCTGCTCAATATCGATTTGTCCATGAGCCTGACCTTCCATCTCGGTCAAGGCCAGTGATGACAAAGTGCTCAGATCATTGGCTTCAATGGTGAACTGCCCAACCAAACCTTGTGGTAGAAGCGCAAGATCAGCAGCATGTGCATTGCCACTGAGTTTGTTTCCGCCCAAATCAAAATCCAGCGTTGGAACAGACAGTTTGCCAGCCTCACTCAGCAGCTTGAACTTGCCAACAAGCTCTTCCCCTTTAAATCTGCCTGTGAGATTGATGTCCGCATTGGGGGCCGTTTCAGAAAGCGTCCCATCTGCAACAAGCTGCAACTTCTCTAAGGGAGTGCCATCCATCTCAATCCGGTCAGAGTGTATTTCAAGTGTCACTTCAGGTGCAGAAGCATTACCTGAAACCTTCCCGCTGGCAGTGAGGGCCCCACTTACACGGGGCTCCAGCAGATCGAGTTGATGCACTTGGGCAGAAAATGCACCATCCAGCTGACGATCTTGCAAACTGCCATGAGCTTCAAATTGTCCAAACATGTTCTCAAAGGAAAGGACTTCCAGTCGGCCATATGAAGCGAGCAGGTCGGTGCTATCAAGGGTTGCTGCAAGCTTGGCAGAAAACCTACCCGGGGAAGTGAGAATTCGGTCAACGCGCTCATTTTGCAGACTCACACGGCTGCTGGTTCCCTTGAGATTGATCTCTCCAGATTGTTTTTGGAAATCCGCCAGTAAAGATAATTGAGCCTCAACAGAGCCGCTTACGTTTTGCTGCACAAATCTTGACAGAAGGCTAAGGTCAGATACAGAAAGATTGCCCTGTGCCTGTCCGTTGCTCGGCGAGAGTTCTACCAGATTAAACCGTGCAGCCGCTGCATCACTCTCCAAATGTAAGTCGCTTAGCTTTAGTTTCTCCTGATTTGGAAACACTGTACCTTTGAGCGAAACACTTATATTCTTGATGTTTTGGTCTTGTGAAGCTCCAGCAAGATGGACACCACTAACTTGGAGAAGCGCTTCAAGCGGGATGGACATCATCTGCGCGGAAATGTGTGCACCATCACCTTTTGCAGAAAGGCTAAGCGCCCCCAGATCCGCTTCTTGTGTTTGAATCTTATCTGCCTGAACAGAGAGCTCCCAATTCAGGCTCTCAAGCGGTCCCGAAGCCGATGCAGTCACAGACAAAGTATCCAGTTGAACAGCCTGCTCGCCAGTCTTGATGAGAAGTGGTTTAGTGTTGCTCTCAAGTGTCTGGATTTGGATCTTCGCTATCAAAGAGTTCTTGTCAGTTGCGTATGTGTTCTCCAAATGCGCTAAGATCGCACCGGTTGAAAGCTTTCCGGTTGCTGAAAGCGGCAGATAATCTTCATTGAGTGTCGCGTTTGCAAACCACGTAGTCTGCCCCGCAAATAGGCTGGAGATAGAAGAGGGAAGAAACTGCTCGAGTTCCCCCGATAAATGTGTAGTTAGTGACTTCTGCGTTCCACTTTGCGCAAGAGTAATCTCACCATCAATGGCTCGAACCCTATTCAGATCTACTTGTAATGAAGACGACCAGTTTGTCAGCGGGCCGCCACCTTCCATAACTAGCGCAAAACTCGGTGCATCCGGAAGGTCAAGAAGATTGGCAGTCAGCCCATTGGCTGCTTCAGAGACCATGCCACGGAAATTGACTACGCCATCTGCCGGATCAAAATCGACGTTAATGCTTGCTGTGCCCTGAACGTCGCCAGTGCGTGAAATGTTGAGCTTGCCGGCAATTTTGTCAGGAGAACTCGCATAAGTCGCAGTGCCCGTGATCTCGAACTGAGCAGACATCCCGGCAATAGAAGCGGGGAGGGCAAGTTCTTTGACGTTGAGGCTTTGGAGATCAATGGTGTTGAAAGGTAGGGTAATGCCTGTTTCTTCAGTAGGGATAGGTTCAGAAACCGGATTTTCCGTAGCTTCTGGCAATCGTGCTAATGCAATCCGTTGTGCTGCGACTTCGTGAATATCAAGTGCGCCGAAAAGAATCGAAAGCGGTGACCATCGAACTGAAGCACTGTGAATTTCAAGCCATGTGCCCTTCGCATCGGAAAGATAGACCCCATCTGCAAACAGATTGCCGGAAGCGGTCAGGCGAGGTTGATCAATCCTCACATCTGGCAAAAAAGAGCTCAAAGTTGATCCGAGGAATTGGCGACCTGCTTGAAAACTAGTTGTCACCACAAGTCCCGCATAAACCACAAGTACCAGCACGAGAAGAAGGGCTAGTATTTTGCCAAGGGTCATTGTGATACGTCGGACCAGTTGCATTCGCTCTTTGATCTTTCTCTTGTTAACGCATGCCTTCTGTAGGCGGTGCTGATTAGAAGGACTGACTTAAACCAATATAGACTGCAAACGGCGGATCATTGCGCTGAGGTTCAAGTGGGACACCAACATCAAGCCGCAAAGGGCCAACAGGTGTGAAATAGCGCACCCCTCCGCCAACACCTACGCTGAAGGGCTCATCGAAGTTTGGAAACTGGGTCAAATATGCAGCGCCTGCATCTACAAATCCGACGAGACCAATGTTTTCGGTAATTCTTGTTCTGACTTCACCATTAAACAGCATGAAACTGCGCCCACCCGTAACTTCGTCATCCAAACGCGGCCCCACGTTTTTGTAAGCATACCCTCGGATTGATCCACCACCTCCAAGGAAGAACCTCCGTGCAGCGGGGACATCCTGAACCGACGGGGCGATAATTGCACCAGCTGATACGCGGCCAGCTAAAACAACACGGTCCGTACCTACAATCGGCAGGTAACTGGCAATCGAGCCTTGAGAATACAGGTTTTCGGTATCACCAAGCACGTCATAGGCTGGTTCAAAGAATAATTTGGCTTCAATACCATTGGTCGGGTTCAAAGCGTCATTGCGTGTGTCGTAAGTCAGGTCTGCAGGAATTCCCAATAGGAAGTAATCATTCTGGCCAAAAACGTCCCGTTCATTGGCAAAATAGACTTCTGCACCAATTCGGCCGCTCAAAGCCTCTGTAAAATCACGGGATAGATAAGCATCGTATGTAAATGACGTGCTGCGATAGTTATCTGGGTTTTCCTGAACGGCAGCGACGCTGGTTGAAAAAGCGGTCAACGGTCCAATCGCACCGGGTTTTTCAAAGGTGACGCGGGCGGCATACTCAATCTGCTCGTTATTTACGGCAAGAAGCTGGCCGACTGCGCCGGTGACTGAAAGTCGCTCCGCTTTTCCAAACAGATTGCGGTGTCGCCAGTATCCATCAAAACCAACGCCTTCATTACTGGAGTAATTGGCACCAATTCCAAAAACTTTCCGTGGGCGTTCTGCCACAACAATCGTCAGAGGCAGTTCACCGTTCGCATCAAGCTGGTCATCAGGTTCAAAGCGAATGCTGGAGAAGACTTCCAGATCCCTCAGTCTGCTCTGTGCGTGAGAGATAACTTTGGCATCCCACTGCGCACCGCGAGGAAGGTTTGCGTAACTGCGAACAAACTCAGGATCCATTTTGACTGTGCCGGAAACAGAAACCGGACCAAACCGCGCATATGGTCCACTGACAATATCCAGTTTAACTTTGAGCGTCTGACTGGCGTGATTGGCCAGTAACTGCCGGTTCCCCACTTTCGCAAATGGATATCCTTCATCCTTAAGGAACTTAATAGCCAGCTTTTCTGCTTCCAGCACCTTAGCTGAAAGTGCTGGCATTCCTTCGACAAGGCCGAGTGACTGCGCGTTGGGCAGGTCAAGATCATTCTCTGTTGCCGAACCTTTATAATTTACATCTGCATTGCCAAAGTGAAACTGAACACCTCTGTTAATCTCCACGAGAATAGGAATAGGGCGCTCTGTAATCTTCTCAGGATGAAGGATGGCTTGATTAAGTGGTGATCCTGCTACGGTGATTTGAACCAGAGCACCATAATATCCATCTTCATAAAGCTTACCAATCAGGCGTTCAAAGTCCTGAGTTGCGCGGGCGAGAACGCCACTGGCGCCAGACGGAAGCTTCTTGACGTCCTGAACCAAAAGACTGACGGACTGCAGCTCTTCCTCAAGTTCACTCGGCTGGTCTTCATGTTCCCCAACAACACGGAACTCAACCGTGTAAGGTGTCGGGTCTGGCACACCAGCTAAGCTATCTTCATCACTCTCGGCTTTTTCACCCCAGAGATGGTATCCGAAAAGTTCAAAGGCATAGGCTTGCGAAAAGCTGCTGAATGAAAGGCACAAGCAAACAAGCAAAGCAACAGCGCGAGGAATTTTGACGTTCCATGGCCAACCAGAGGCTATACGCTCTCGTCTGTTTTTATGCTTGTAAAGCAACTAGGATAGGCTCCAACAATCTTCCAAAATGCAGATTGCTCTCAGCTCATAAAGCTCTTGGGATTAGCCCTGAGAGAATCTGCTCACGCGATAATTAAAATTCGCATGATTGGTGTGTTGAAAGCAAACCGCAATTGTCACCTCTTTGGTAACAGCACATAAAAATTGGGCATGGATTGTGGGAGGCGAGAAAAGTCCCGGCAAAACACATAATTCGCCGGGACCTTATTGTTTAGACTTCTTCGTCAGGACGTCCAATACAGGTGTAAGAGAAGCCGTGTTTTGCAACTTCGTCTTTGCCGTAGATGTTTCTGAGATCCACGAGCACTGGAGTCGCCATCTCGTCTTTAAGGCGGCTGAAGTCGAGAACGCGGAACGCATCCCACTCGGTCACAATAACCAGAGCATGTGCACCCTTTGCAATCTCGTAGGCATTACTTCCGAATGTAACATCCTCTAAAAGCTCTACAGCTGAATCCATACCTTCAGGATCATAGGCGTGAATGTCAGCACCTTTGTCTTGAAGCGCCTGAATAATGGAAAGGGCAGGGCTGTCGCGCATATCGTCTGTGTTTGGCTTAAAGGTCAGGCCAAGCACTGCGATTTTCTTGCCGCGAACATCCCCACCAATAGCCGCTGCTACTTTCTTGGACATAGAACGTTTGCGTTGATCGTTGATTGAACAAGTGGTCTCAATCAGGCGTACAGGGCTGGAGTAGTCCTGCGCAGTCTTAACAAGCGCAAGTGTATCTTTCGGGAAGCAAGAACCACCATAACCAGGGCCAGCATTCAGGAACTTGCCACCAATACGATTATCAAGACCGATGCCTCGGGCAACATCCTGAACGTCTGCTCCAACTGCTTCACTCAGATCAGCAAGTTCGTTGATGAACGTGATCTTCATCGCAAGGAAGGCATTGCCGGCATACTTGATCAGCTCAGAGGTGCGGCGGCTGGTGAACAGAATTGGAGAGTGGTTGAGATACAAAGGACGGTAGACTTCAGTCATAACCGATTTTGCGCGTTCATGAGAAAGGCCGACAACAATACGATCAGGGCGTTTGAAGTCATTAATCGCAGCACCCTCGCGCAAGAACTCTGGATTTGAAACAACCTCAAAATCCGCATTTGGATTTGCTTCGCGAATAATGCGCTCGACTTCATCTCCCGTACCAACCGGAACAGTCGATTTAGTGACAACGACTGTAAAGCCATTAAGGGACGTTGCGATCTCTTCAGCCGCTGCATACACGTAGCTAAGGTCGGCGTGCCCATCTCCGCGGCGGGAAGGGGTGCCGACTGCGATGAAGATGACGTCGGCTTTACGAACTGCGTCAGGTAGCTCGGTTGTAAAGCTCAAACGGCCGGCTTTCACATTGCTGGCAACCAATTCTTCCAGGCCCGGCTCGTAAATTGGGATCTGTCCGTTCTTTAGCTTTTCAATCTTGTCTTCTGCTTTATCAACGCAGATGACCTCATGACCAAAATCAGCAAAACACGTGCCTGAAACCAACCCGACGTAGCCGCTGCCTATTACTGTAATTAACATTGTGTCTCCTGCACGAGCCGATCTTTTCTGGATGTGCAAATAGGTTTGTTTAAGTTGAAACGCAATAGTACATAACCTGAGATGAAACACATCCCACAGTTAGGTATATCCCCCTGATAACGTGGTATCCTTGCCTGAAAAAAGACACGCATTGTGGTAAAATTGTAGTCGAATTGTGACGAGTATTTGAGAGTATAGCTCTGTTATTTATCTAAAGTTCTAGGAGAATACATTTCTTTTCTAAGTAGGAAAATGCTGCCTACTAAGAATTGGATGGTTAATGTGCTAATTTAGATAAAATTACATGAGATATACAATTGTAAGAATAAGTAGAAGTACGCCCGTTTTTCTCCGGCTTTAATGCTTCTTTTTGATTCTACTCCTTGTGCCAATAGTAGCTAACTTAAAATTGCTAATAGTTTATCCCAAGGAATTTTCCCGTATGACGCGAACTCAAATATGGAGAGGATGTGGCAAAAATATGCCTTTGAATTTTTGTTCTACAAAAAATAAGGGTATGAGAAATAAAGATTGAAATTCGAAAGATTCCGAAAAATGGCAGAAACCGGTACCTATGTTTTGTATTAAGATAAAATTGTAAGTAAAGTTTATTCTTATTTTCTATTATAATTACTATAGTTTCTTGTGAGGTTTTACTTGGTGCTGAAGGTAAAAATTCTTCAAGAGAAATTGACAGAATGTGTTTCACTGATTTACCAGCGATGTATTCATTTGGGAATGAATGGGTTGGGGTTATGTATTTAATTGTTGATGAACAACAGCTTGTGACCGATGGGTATGCATCTGGATTTGAGCGAGAAGGTATTTCGACAAGTGGCTTTAGTCCGGATGACTTTCGGGATTGGTTAAATACTGCACCTGATACCGAGTTCGAGGCCGTCGAAGCTATTTTGATTGGTGAGATAGGGGAACGTGAAAAGTTCCCGCAGATTATCCGCCGTAGGTGCTCTCAAAAACCGGTATTGGTTCTGAATAGCAGTCCGGTTTTGGAACAGACACTGAAGTTGTTTGCTGCTGGTGTAGATGACGTCGTCCGTAAGCCGGTGCATCCGCAAGAGATACTTGCGCGTGTCAACGCAATCAAGCGCCGGACAACGAACCAAAGCATTAACGTCGAGCTAGGTGATCTTACCGTATACTTTGATGGACGGGATCCTGAAATCAAAGGGAAGACACTGGCATTACCACGCCGAGAGCGTCGTATTCTTGAGTACCTTGCTCAGAATAACGGACGGCGACTGACGAAAACTCAGATTTACAACTTTGTCTATGGCATCTTTGAAAGTGAAGTAGACGAAAATGTAATCGAAAGTCACATCAGTAAGCTAAGAAAGAAACTACGCACACAGATGGGGTATGATCCCATCGATTCAAAGCGTTATCTCGGCTATATAATTAATTCTCTGTAACAACAAAAAAGGCTGCTTGAGCAGCCTTTTTTGTTGTTTAGGTCTCGTATCTTTTTTCTTTTACAGAAGCTGAGCCAGCTCAGTAAAGGCATCCTGGCTTGAGGGGGCGTCCAAGCCCTGTACAAGCGCATTGTAGACCTTCGGGGCAACCTCAATGGCTTGGTCGAGCAAGGGGTCTACACCCTCTTTGTAGCCACCCATCATGCGTAGATCTTTGGTATCTTCAAACTTCGCAATCATTGCCTTTAGTTTCAGGATGAGCTCACGTTCCTGAGGGGACCAGCAGCTTTGCGCAAGTCGCGAGATGGAGCCGAGGACATTGACGGCAGGATACCGGCCTTCCTCAGCAATATGCCGATCCAGAACGACATGCCCATCCAGTAGGCCTCTGATGTTATCTGCGACAGGGTCATTATGGTCGTCACCATCAACCAGCACGGAAAAGATGGCGGTCATCATGCCGCTTCCTTCGATGCCAGGACCTGCACGTTCTAGCAGGAGGGGGAGTTCCGAGAATACGCTCGGTGGATAGCCGCGAGAAAGAGCAGGTTCTCCAGCTGCCAATGCAACGTCACGTAGAGCATGTGCGTAGCGAGTGACGCTATCAACGATCAATAAAACTGATTGTCCTTGATCTCTGAAATGCTCGGCCACTGTCATTGCTGTTTTAGGAGCAAGCCGCCGCATCATGGGGCTTTCATCACCTGTAGCGACCACCACCACGGATTTGGAGAGTTGATCACCAAGTGTTTCTTCGACGAACTCACGAACTTCACGGCCACGCTCACCGATAAGCCCGATAACGACAGTGTCGAAAGAGTTGCTTCGTGCGATCATGGAGAGCAGTGTTGATTTACCTACGCCAGACCCGGCAAAGATGCCCAGGCGCTGACCATGGCAAATTGGTGTAAAGAGGTCGAGCACCCGTACCCCAGTTAAGGCAGCGTCTTTAACACGCGCACGGTGAACTGGCGGAGGGGGGAGGGTATTAAATGACGCAAGAGATGGTCCTTCAGTCATCGGACCGAGACCGTCGATTGGCTGTCCAAACGCATTGATAATGCGCCCGCGCCAGTTGTTGTCCGGATAAAAGCTAAGTTCGCCGCAACGCTTTACCTTGATCCCAAGGCCGAGGTCAGATCTGGATGCATAGGGCTTCACAAGCACACTGTCAGGTTCAATTCGGATTACTTCTCCAAATTCTTCACCGTTGTTGCTCATGTAGGAGACCTGGTCTCCCAAGTTAACGCCACCTGAAAGGCCCTTCACTCTAAGATGATTAGGGGTAACCTCACAGAGGGTTCCACTTATCTCAATGTTCCATGAGCTGGATGGAATTTGAGCGGTAAGTTCCTGAATGCGCGCAAGGGCGGTCATAAACAACCTTTTGAAGTATTAGCTTTGTGCAATTGTATTGCGATGCCGCTCTTGTAGCTGCTTGAGTAAATCATCTGGCAGCAAGTTCCGAGCATCCTGTGACAGCTTATCAACTGTTGGAAGTGTTGATGTTTCCAAGTCAGAAGAAGTTTTTTCCTCGTTCTTCGAGCTACCAGCCAGAGCTTCAATCAGCTTGTCCTCATTTCCCATAGAAATGGCTCTGGCAGAAGCGATGTTGCCAAAAAGCGGCGGGATTTCTTTGGACTGGACGGGCAGGATTGGCGTTCCCCTTTGCAGTGAGGACACCATATCTGAAGCAGGTGCAGGTACAGCTGGACTTGCCTGTATTTTTTTCTCAATGGTGCTGAGAGCTGTTGCCTTGTCTGTGCTCGCGTTCTCCGCGTCGAGCACGCCAGAAATTTTCATTTCTGCAAGGTTCCCAGCGACGAGACCCGCCATTCCCAGAGGGCCGGCAATCATCCCATACAATGAGCTACCTGCAACGCGAGAACGAACAGAAGCCTCATCACCAGTAATCTCTCGATAGAGAGTATTTACACCGGGGATGTGCTGCAATGGATTGATGATATCAAGCAACTCACCCAAACTAAATGGTTTGAGTGATGAGGTCTTATTATTATTGGAGGTGCTTCCGGCGTGAGTATCTTCCGAAGTGCCAGAAATTGATTGAACCGGATTAACAGCCATCAGCTCTCTCCAAGTTTTCGTATTGTCTGCTGTCGAATACTTTCCACACTCTGCATCATTGAATTTGTACTTTCAAAAGCACGGGTAATGGTGATGAGCTTGGTGATCTCAGAGATTGGATTAATATTCGAGCCTTCCACGAAGCCCTGGGCGAATCCATTCTCTGTAAAATCCTGAACTGGTTCTGCGAGCGCGTCAGGTATAACAGCAGAATTTCCTGCGCGGCTCAGCTTGGCATCCTGAGGAATGGAGAAAAGGCCGAGTACGCCAACCTGACGGCCTTCCTGATAGATGGAGCCATCCTTAGCAATCTCTGGAGCTCCGCCAAGTGGGTCCAGGATAATTGGTGCATTTCCGCTATCAAGAATTGGATTGCCTTCGATGCTCCTGAGGATGCCATCAACACCGATCTGAAAACGGCCATCTCGAGTATAAGCAACGCCATTGCCAGTTTGAATACCCAGCCAGCCGTTGCCATCAATCGCAACATCAAGAGAATTACCAGTTTGTTTGATCGCGCCAGCCTGCGTCGAGATATAGTTCTCTCCAGTAGACGCAAAGGAGACTGGGTCTTTGCCTGGGCTCTTAACGAGACTATCGAATTTGACTTCTGTAGACCGATAGCCAGCAGTTTCCATGTTAGCTACATTTCGAGCAACTGTCTCAAGTCGGCGCTCAAGGGCCATTTGCCCGGAAAGGGAGACATAAAGAGAAGGGACGACCATAAATTTAGACTCCAAATCCGATCAAGCTACTAGCGCTGATATTTCCTGCAGGTTTGCGTGGTTCGCGGTCTTCTATGGTGTTCATAGTTGTGCCTCCCAATGCAGTATCCATGCTCCAAGTCAGAAGCGCATATCGCGTTAATGTGCTGATCATAGCAAACCTATCTACACTCAAATGCTTCGAGAGAATGCTCTTTAGGGCTTGTCTGAAGCTGTACGGGTGTTTGTTAGGATTTTAGCGTCTTTACGCCAGCTTCGGACAAGTAAGTCTCGCTACCACCAAATAAGAAAAGTGCTTGTCCGGTAAGTGTGTGGAGCGCAAATTGAATATTCTAGTTGGCCTCGTGATCGTTATTGGATCCATAATTGGTGGTTATGTTGCAATGGGTGGCTATATGAAGGTGCTATGGCAACCTTTTGAGCTGCTGATTGTTGGGGGAGCCGCCTTCGGTACCTTCGTGGTAGCGAATACGTTTAAGACGATTAAGGATACCGGGCGCGGTATTCATGAAGCTTTGGTGAATGCAAAGCCAAAAAAGCGTGACCATCTGGATACGCTAAGTGTGCTCTACGGTCTTATGAGAACCCTTCGTGCAAAGGGGCGTAATGATGTTGAGCAGATCATTGACAATCCTGATGATTCTGAGTTGTTTCAGCGTTTCCCGCGGGTTCTCGCGAACATATCTCTGACAAGTTTTATCTGTGATTACTTTCGTCTCATTATCATCGGTAATGTTCGTCCTCATGAAATTGAATCCTTGATGGATGAAGAGTTGCACACCCTTGGTCGTGAAGAGATGAAGCCGTATCAAGCGCTTAGTATTGTTGCTGAGACTTTGCCTGCTCTCGGTATTGTGGCTGCTGTGCTTGGTATCGTGAAGGCGATGGGGGCCATTGATCAGGAGCCGGAAATTCTTGGTAGTCTGATTGGTGCTGCGCTCGTTGGTACATTCCTTGGCATCTTCTTGTCGTACGGAATTGTCAGCCCGGTCGCAGTGAAGATTAAATCCATTCGTGAGCAGCGTTATCGTCTCTATATTGAGGTGAAGCAGACATTGCTTGCGTTTATGAATGGTGCGGCGCCTCAGATTGCGTTGGAGCACGGCCGTAAAACCATCGGCGCAGACGATCGTCCTACAATTGATGAAGTTGAGGCGGAAACTATGAATGCTGGTCCGGTGGTGTCTGCTGCAGCTGGGAGTGAAGCCTGATGGAGCCTCAAGAGCTGGAAATGAGTGATGAGGTGATCAGCGCTCAGAATGCAAAGGTGGATTTGCCTTCTCGCTTGTTGGATGCAGCAGGCCTTGGTGTCGATCGTCTCCCAATGCTGCATGTGGTCTTTGACCGTATGGCGCGCCAGTACATCGATACACTTCGGCAGATGGCAGCAACTGCGCCTTACTTAGCAGTTCAATCGGTTTCAAATGAGCGTATTGGTGATGCTCTTGAGCAATATGAGGATCGCGCAGTTGTCGCGGTTCTTCATGCTCAGGAGTGGGATGCACGCATTTTGCTCGGGTTTGATCGAACCTTCATCTTCTCCATGGTTGAGGTTCTGCTTGGCGGTGATGGTGAAGAAGAAGCGTTTCTTGAAGATCGCGCTTTGACCAATGTCGAGCAGCGACTTGCCTATAGAATGTTCCAGGAGGCGGCTACAGCGCTCGAAACGGCGTTTGAGGCGATTGCTGATACCTCGTTGAAGGTTGAGCGTCTCGAAAACCGTATGGAATTCGCGCAAACGGGCCGGAAGAGTAATCCGTGCGTACTTGCCAAAATGACTGCTGAAATCATCGGTCGTGAAGGTGAGATCTTCATCATTATCCCTCAGTCGGTTCTGAACCCGTTGCGCGAAAATCTGACGCAGGTGTTGTCTGGTGAGGTTGCCGGTCGCGATACCCGTTGGACTAAACAGTTCCAGCAGGAAGTTCAGCGTACCGAAGTCAAGCTTACGGCAATTCTTGAAGAGCAGCGCATGACTCTTGAAGAGGTTGCGCAGTTCGAAGTTGGTCTTGTTCTTGAGTTGAATGCTACTCCAAAAACTGCCGTTCAGCTCGAATGTAACAGTCAGCCATTGTTTAACTGTCGCCTGGGTCAGGTTGCAGGGTCTTACACAGTACGCGTTGAAGAATTGATCGAGCAGGAAGGGGAACTTCTCGATGATATCTTATCTAATTGACGGATTTTTACTTTTTGCTCTTTTGGTTACGACATGGCGCGTTGTGATCATGTACCGACAGCTAAAGCGGCTCTCCGGCTATCATGAAGAGTATCAAAGGATTTTTGACCAGACCTCGGAGGCAATGGACAACATTGGTTTGTCCTTGCAGGAAATCCGGGTTCGCGGTGAGGAGATCCTGAGTAATCTTGGGCAGCGGATTGATGAGGCTCGTGAAGCTACGGTCGATATCTCTGGTGTGATCCTTCAGGCGCAAACAGAAATGAAAGCGCTTCAGGAGCATATCGAGTGGTTGAGCAAGAAGAGTGATGAAGTCGGCATCAGTATGAATGATGCGCCACCAAGGCCAGGTGGGGATCGCGGGCGACGTTCCGGTCGTGCTGCAAAGCCTGCTGCAACGAAGCCAAAGCAAAAGCCCGTTACGAGTGCAGCGTCCAATACCGCCGCGTTGTTGCTGGCTGGTGGAATGGGTAAGCCTGCACCGGCAGGTAACCAAGAAAATACTGCTGTATCTGCAATAGATAACCAGAATGTCAGAGTTAGAAAAGTTTCTTTCGGCCAGAGCGCCACATTCAGATCTGTAAATGTAAAGGACGACGAAAGTCCTGAGAAGGAGAATGATCCGCAATGAGCAGCTCAAATGAAATGAGTGATGAAGCCCTCGCGTTGCAATGGGAAGCTGCTGCTTCTGAAGCCGAGATGGATATGGATATGGGTGCGCCTTCTGCTGCAGCCCAACCAGCTGCTTCCGCGCCTGAAAAGGGTATGAGCGACGAGAACGTTGACCGTAATCTGGAAGCAGTTCTAGGTATTCCGGTTGATATGCAGGTTGTTCTTGGATCTGCAACCATGCCTGTGGCCAGTTTGCTTAAGCTTGGTCGTGGTGCGGTTATACCTCTGGATCACCGCGTTGGTGAGCCTGTCGACATTGTCGTAAATGGCCGCACTGTAGCGCGTGGCGAAATCGTAGTTGTTGAAGACGATAACTCGCGGTTTGGTGTGTCGCTGACTGAGATTGTAGGCGCAAAAGGCAGCTACAACTAGCCGCACAAGAGCTGTGCTTGATTTTATATGTGTATCCGAGGCGCGTAGAGAATGAACAGTGTTGTTCCAGCTGAAATGGGAAGCGTCATTTCCAGAAAAAATGGCCATCAGAAGGCAGCAGCTTTGCTGTTGGCTATGGGGAGTGATAAGGCAACCCGTGTTCTGAAGCATTTCGATAACGACGAAATGCGGATGATCATTCGGGCAGCTGCAGATCTGGGCACGGTTCCTGCTAGTGAACTCGATGAGCTAATTGAAGAGTTCATCGAGCTTTTCTCAGGTGGTGTAAACCTGTTCGGTACAGCCGAAGGGGCCGAGAGTCTTCTGAAAGGTATTCTTCCAGAAGATCAGGTCGCGGAAATTATGTCGGACGTGATGGGCTACTCCAAGCGTTCGATCTGGGACAAGGTTTCACAAATCTCGGAGCATGTTCTTTCTACATATTTGCAGAAAGAGCATCCGCAAACTGCAGCAGTGATCTTGTCAAAGATTTCCGCAAGTGGTGCTGCGCGTGTGATTTCCCAGATCCCGCGTAGAAAACGTAATCAGATTGTCCGCCGTATGTTGACACTCAAGCCTATCGTTGAGGACATTATGGAGGAAGTGCAGAAGACACTGCATGAAGACTTCATGGTGAACTTTGCAAGAACTGTGGGTACAGATTCCCATGTTCGTATGGCTGATATTCTCAACAAAATGGAACGTGACGATCTTGAAGATACGCTGGGTAATCTGCGTGAAGCTCTGCCAAAATCTGCAGAGCAGCTCGATGCCTTGCTCTTCACCTTTGATGATATCCAGAACCTGGATCTTCGCACCAGAACTGCAATCTTTGATGATGTTACCAGTGAGGTTATCACTGCAGCTCTTAAAGGAACGAATCCAGAGTTCCGTCAGTCAATCCTTGCAAGTATGGCGTCTCGTGCCCGTAGGATCGTTGAGAACGATCTGGCTTCCGGTGAACCTATGACACAACGTGAAGTGATGGATGCGCGTCGGGCGATTACTGATCTTGCCCTTGAAAAGGCAAATTCAGGTGAGATCGACCTTGAGATTGGGCGTGGAGAAGAAGTCTACGTCTAACGCTTCCCGATGACTTTTTAAGTTTGTCAAACCATCTTGAGAAGCGGCAGGTTTCATGTCTGAAGACCAGGATCCCGATAGTAAAACCCAGGAACCCACGGAGAAGAAGGTTCGTGATGCCTTGGAGAAAGGGAATATCCCAGTTTCCAAGGAAGCGTCTGTGCTTGCTTCAATGCTAGCGCTTCTTCTTGTGCTTTCCTTCATCGCTGTCGATAAGGCGCAGGGCCTGGTGTATTTTCTGAAGTGGTTTTTGGATAATCCGGGTGAAATACAGTTTGTCAGTGCTGCGGAGCCTTTGCAGTTGATGTCTGCTGTGGCTTTTCAGCTGGTCTGGTTTCTTGGCCCTATCGTTTCTGTCTTGATTTTCTTTGGCTTGGCTTCCTCTTTCATGCAAAATACGCCACGTTTGGTGTTGGACCGAATTGAACCGAAGCTCAGCAAAATCTCCTTGAAAAAGGGACTGGGCAGGCTTTTTAGTGTCAATGGCGCCATGGAGTTTGTGAAGTCTCTCTTCAAGCTGATAACTGTGATCGTCGTTGCTGCGCTTGTATTGAAATCGCAGCAAGCGGTCGCGTTGACAGCGATGTACAGCGACCCAAGTCAGGTGCCTCAGCTTATTTTGTCTGTTGCTATGACTTTGCTTTCCGGTATCTGCGTCGCAACCATCTTCCTTGTTGGTTTTGATTTGGTTCTGGCGCGTTTCCAGTGGCGCAAGAACTTGCGCATGTCTCACCAGGAGCTGAAAGACGAATTTAAGCAGGCAGAGGGCGATCCGCTTATCAAGGCGCGTTTACGCTCTCTTGCTCGTGACAGGGCTCGCAAACGCATGATGTCATCTGTTCAGGATGCGACTGTTGTTGTTGCGAACCCCACCCACTTTGCTGTTGCGCTGTATTATGAGCGTGAGGGCGAACAAGCGCCGCGTGTTGTTGCAAAAGGGCAGGACCTGATTGCACTGAAAATCAAAGAACTGGCCTATATTCATGATGTTCCAGTTGTAGAAGATCGACAACTCGCGCGTTCACTTTATGCCGCCGTAGAGATAGATCAGAGTATTCCAGAGGAATATTATCGAGCGGTAGCAGAAATTATTTCATATGTTTATTTAAAGCGCTAAAGACTTTGTCGAAGCGCGTTTCTGCCTTAAGAGGGTATTTTGTCTACAAAGACCGCATTGAAGAAAAACGACCTGCCTGCAAAATCTGAAGATGTTTTGCGTGAGGCATTGATTGCAAACGCTATGAAGCCCATCGCAGCCGAGTTACGGTTATGTGATCTGTCTTCTTTAGCTCGCCATATTCTCTCAAACGAAGCTGCCAATCTCACAGATTTGCTGGAATCTTCGTCGGAACTTTATTTTAGGTCCGACACACTCACCTATGCTGGAACGTCGTCAATCGATTTGAACTGGAATGGCGATGTTACAGTTTGCTTGCATATGAAGTTTGTAAATGACGGTGTGAGTGTCATGTTTCATTTGTTTTTGCTTGCGTTAAACTCGGCAGTTGATGTCAAGTTCATCGCATTTGAGCAGCCTTCTGAAGACCCGCAGGAAAATACAAAGAGGCTGGAAACTGCGCTCGCGGACGCATCTGTTAATTCTTAAGCAATATATTAATTAGTTATTTACCTAAAATTTTAAGATAAAAAGATATACTTGACTAACCAAGTATATCTTTTTTGCTTTTTCCGGAAATATTGATTCCGCCAGCTACGGACAAGATTGCACTGCTATCCACTTTTAGCAGTTTTTGTAGCGGAGTGGATTTTTTGGAGCCCGTATATCTTTTTAGTTTGGTTTCGCGGCAAAATTCTTGGTTGTCAGTGCGGCAATCAACAATTTCCGAAAATATTGCGAACGTTGATACTCCTGGTTTTGCAAGTAAGGATGTCGAGCCTTTTAAGGACATTCTGGATAAAACCAGCATTCAGATGGCTGCTACCCAGTCAGGTCATATCAGCGAAGATGGAACGAATGCCCGTCGTGTGCGGGTGAATGACGGTGAGGCGTGGCAAGTTACCGTCTCAGATAATTCCGTTTCCCTAGAGCAAGAGTTGATTAAGTCAGGTGAGGTTGCTCGTCAGCACTCACTCAATACTCAGCTTGTTGGGTCCTTCTATGGCTTGATGACGAGCAGCTTAGGAAGATAAAGATTATGATTGATCCACTTGTCGCTTCATTAAAGATTTCCTCCTCAGGTCTGAGGGTTCAGTCACAGCGTATGCGTGTGGTCTCTGAGAACCTGGCCAACGTTCAGTCGACAGGCGATACTCCTGGGGCAAATCCTTATCAGCGTAAAACGATTACCTTCAAAAGTGAGGTTGATCGCGCGCTTGGTGCTAATCTCGTTGAGGTTAAGGATATCGGTACGGATAAAGGTGATTACCGTATTGAATTTGATCCGTCGCATCCAGCGGCAGATGAGAATGGCAATGTAAAATATCCAAACGTAAACACTCTGATTGAGTTGGCGGACATGCGAGAGGCTTCGCGTTCTTATGAAGCTGGTCTGCAGATGATGGTCAAATCCAGAGAAATGATTACCCGTACAATCGATTTGTTGAGGAGTAGGTGATGGCGGATCTTTCGGCGTTGAGTTCAGTGTCGCGTGTTTCAACGTTTACCAGTGGGGTAAACGATGTTTCGTCTACTGCTCGTACTCGTCAGTACTTGGTAGGCGGAGCGCAGAATGCGCAGGCGACCCAAGAGGTTCAGGGCAGCTTTGCTGATACTATGGCTGATGTGGTTCGTGAAACTGCAGGCGATTTGAAAACGGCTGAAGCGACATCTGTTGCGGCAGTACGTGGCGAGGTTTCGGCTCAAAAAGTGGTCGAGGCTGTGATGAAGGCAGAGCTTTCCTTGAAGAGCGCAGTAGCTGTGCGTGACAAGGTTGTTGAGGCCTATCAAGAATTCTCTCGTATGAGCATTTAATTGTTTGAGAAAAGGTTTTTCCTATGAAGGCTCTTGCTATCGCTGCGACGGGTATGTCTGCTCAGCAGAAAAATCTCGAAGTTATTTCCAATAACATCGCGAACATGAATACGACTGCCTTTAAGGCATCTCGCGCTGAGTTCTCCGATCTGCTTTATCAAACTGATCGTGCAGCTGGCGTGTCCAATCGTGGTGGTGCTGCACCTGTTCCTGAGGGAATTCAGCAAGGTCTTGGTGTGAAAACCGCAGCGGTTCGTAAGTTGCATTCTCAAGGTGCGCTGCAGCAAACCAATAACGCATTTGATCTGGCGATCGATGGACAAGGTTGGTTTGAAATTATCGGCCCTGAAGGTGAAGCGCTCTTTACCCGGTCCGGTGCATTCAACGTAAACGGCGAGGGGGCTCTTGTAACCCTTGATGGTTACGAGGTTCAGCCTGGTATCACTGTTCCGCTCGAGGCTGTTAAAGTTACTGTCAATGAAAGTGGCGAAGTGTTTGCTACTTATGCCGACGGAAATCCAGCCACAAGCATCGGTCAGTTGAACCTGACTAACTTTGTGAATGACGCTGGCCTGAAGGCGATCGGTGGCAATCTTTTCCGCGAAACTATTGCATCTGGCGCGCCTAATACCGGTATTGCTGGCGAAGGTTCGCTTGGAGTTATTCGTCAAGGGTATCTTGAAGGTGCCAACGTCGATCCCGTTAAAGAGATCACAAGCTTGATCAGCGCGCAGCGTGGGTACGAGATGAATTCCAAAGTGATTCAGGCAGCAGATGATATGGCTGGAACTGTGTCCAAGGGCATTCGCTAAGGACGCGGTGATGAGTGCTTCCAAGCGCCTGCGTAGCCTGGCATTGCTAGTGTGCTGCGTGCCGTTGTTCTTAACAGCGGCATCAGCAGCTGGCCGACGCGAAGTTGTAAAGCTTCCAGTGCCGGCCATGATGATTTATCCGGGTGATAAGATCGAAGAAGGTATGCTTCGTGAACACGGGTTCTTCAAGAAGTCGGTTGCGCAGCTTTCGATTGTAGGTCGAATGCAAGATGTAGTTGGGTTGGAAGCGCGCCGTACCCTTTTTCCAGGAAAACCAATTCCAAAAAACGCGGTTCAAGATCCTGTTGTAGTGCAACGCGGTTCTTCTGTTCTGTTAGTTTTTAAAGAAGAAGGCTTGGAAATCCGCGCCATTGTTGAGGCGCAGGAATCTGGGGCAATTGGTGCAAATATCAGGGCTAAGAACCCTGATACAGGTTTAAGTGTTTTAGGCAAAGTGCAAGAAAACGGATCTTTGCTGGCTGAAGGGGAATAACACCGTGCGTTCTGTAAGCCGTTCTCTGGGGGCAATTTATCTTGCTTTTCTTGCTTTGTTTTTATCGTTTGACAGTGCGTCTGCACTCGTCCGTATCAAGGATATAGCTGATCTGCGCGGCATGCGTTCTAATCAGCTTGTCGGCTATGGTATTGTGATTGGTCTGAATGGATCAGGCGATACCATGAGGAATTCTCCGTTCACTGAGCAGTCTTTGCAATCCATGCTTGAGCGCATGGGGGTGAACGTTCGAGAGTCTAACTTAAGATCAAGAAATGTAGCGGCGGTTGTTGTGACTGCCGAGTTGCCTCCCTTTATTGGGAATGGTGCCCGTATTGATGTTTCTGTCGGATCGCTTGGCGATGCAGCATCGTTACAAGGCGGAACGCTTCTTGTGACGCCGTTGATGGGGGCTGATGGCAACGTCTATGCGGTTGCTCAGGGTTCTGTTTCTGTATCTGGCTTTGCGGCTGTAGGTGATGCTGGTAGTTTGACACAAGGTGTTCCAACTGCCGGAAGTGTTTCAAATGGCGCGCTAATTGAGAAAACGCTACCTGATTATTTCTCTTCGCTACCACAGCTGGTGTTGGAACTTAAAAATCCAGACTTTAAGACCGCTGTACGAGTGACGGATGCAATCAATGCATTTTCACTGAACCGCTATGGTTTGAAGCTTGCGAGTGAGCTTGATTATAGATCCGTTCAGGTTCAACGCCCTGCAGGTATCAGCTCAGTTCGTTTCATTTCGCAGATCGAAGGACTGATGGTTCAGCCGGATACGCCAGCAAGAGTAGTTGTGGATGAACGTACTGGAACCGTCGTTATCGGTCAGAATGTGCGGATTTCAACAGTTGCTGTGACGCACGGCAATCTGACGGTTCGTGTTTCTGAACGGCCTGAAGTCTCTCAGCCGTCACCGTTCGCACAGCAAGGCGAAACGACTGTTGTGCCGCGCACGGATATTGATGTGGTTCAGGAAGATGGTCAGTTGCAGTTGATTGGTGGAACTGATTTGCAAACTCTGGTCAGAGGATTGAACCGTATTGGTCTGAAGCCAAGTGGAATCATTGCAATCCTTCAGGCGATTAAGCAGGCAGGGGCTCTCCAGGCAACTCTCGTGGTCAAATAAGACTGCACGGCAATTGGATAAGCCACGGGCAAGCTTGTGGCTTCACTGTACCGCTAAACCTATTGGAACTGAGTTGTAATGCCTCTCTTAAAGCTCTCTAAGAAGAAATTCTTTCCCCTTAAGTGTGCAGCGGTATCTCTCGGTTTGTGCATGTCGCTTGTAAGCGCAAGTGCCCAGACGAACGAGGCCGAGACAGAAGAACTAAGTGCCGCAATTGAGCAGGCCAAGAACTACTGCGAAGCGATTGCCGATCAGGCAAAAGACGCTCGGATTGCTTGGCAAATGCGTGCTCTGTTTGATGTTGAGCATCAGATGAAAGCTAAGATTACAGAGCTCGACGCTAAGATTGCTGAGTTGCGCATGTGGGTGAAACGTCGTGATGAAATCCTGCAGAGAGCGGAAGGGCATGTTGTTAATATCTATGCCAACATGCGCCCGGATGCAGCGGCGCTGCAGTTGACGTCTCTGGATGATGAAACAGCCGTTTCAATTCTTCTCCAGATGAAGGCGCGGAAAGCCAGCTCGGTGCTTGCTGAGTTGGCCTCAGAGCGCGCAGCGTATCTTACTGATCTGATGGCAGAACTTACAGCTCGAAAGGCCGCCAAGCAAAGTATGGGAGTTTCACAGTGAAGCGCACTTTGGTATGCATTCTCGCCGCAATTACGCTCACTGGCTGTAATGCAATGAAAAACGTTGGCAAGGAGCCGCATCTGACCCCGTTGGGGCAGGGACTTCAGCCAAATGTTGCAAACTTGCCGGCAACTCCAGCGAAAAGTGGCGGCCGTTCAAATCGCGCTTATCACGGGCTTTGGGCTGATGGTGAGCAGGATTTCTTCCGCGATCCCCGAGCAAAGCAAATTGGCGATGTTCTTACCGTTGCGATCAAAATCAACGATAAGGCTAAGTTAGACAACTCCAGTGAGAGATCGCGTGATTCTTCACGATCTACTGGATTGAGAGGTGCGTTCTCTTGGGCTGGTGTTGATTCAGGAGAAGCAGACGCAAGCATTTCTGGTACTGGCGAGACAAGCAGTAAAGGTGAGGGCGCGATTGATCGCAGTGAAGAGATCAAACTTTCCATTGCAGCAGTCGTGACCAAAGTACTTGCCAATGGCAATCTGATCATTTCAGGGCAACAGGAAGTTCGTGTGAACTATGAGGTTCGCGTTCTGTCAGTTGCTGGCATCGTGCGTCCCGAAGACATCACAGGTCGAAATACCATTGAGTATGACAAGATCGCTGAAGCGCGTGTTTCTTACGGTGGCCGTGGCCGCGTGACGGAAATGCAGCAACCAAGCGTTGGTCAGCAAATCATTGATATCATTAGCCCGCTCTAAAGGAGGCTTCTATGGCTCTTAAACCACAGTTGCCAAAGCCGCAGTTGCCAGCCTCCGAGAATTCTTGGGTAGGCGTCGCAGTCGCAGCCATTGTCGTGACGGCCGTTGCGAGTGCTGGTGGAATGGGGATCGGCTCTACGCTGGTCGATCAGGTGCACGGCAAATATTTGGAAGAGCAAAAAGCCAACAGTGGTGCTCTGATCAATCCAGAATATACAGAAAGCAGTCAGATTGTCTCATTGAAGCCAATCGTGACCAACCTGTTGTCTTCCTCTAAGAACTGGATTCGTATTGAAGCCTCAGTTGTTTTGATGCAGCGCGGTATAGAAGAGCAAGATCACTCCTTGCTGGTCAAGCAGGTTGAGCAGGATCTGTTGCTCTACGCCCGGACCCTGGGGCCACGCCAGCTTGAAGGCACTCGTGGTTTGCTGCGTTTGCGTGATGATCTCAATGAACGCGCCAAGATGCGTGGTGGCAAATTTGTCAAGGAACTCGTCCTTGAATCTGTGGTGATTCAGTAATGCGTTATTTTGCGTTTCTTACGAGTTTTTTGAGTTTATTTGCGTTGTTTTGGGTCGCTCCGGCCTCCGCTCAGGATATCAACCTGAGTGACTTGCTGCCGGCAGGGCAGGCATCTGCGAGTGGCCGGATTATCCAATACGTCATGATCCTGACGGTGCTCTCATTGGCGCCAGGGATCCTGATCATGGTAACAAGCTTCACGCGCTTCGTTGTTGCTTTGTCATTCTTGCGTTCCGGTATCGGCCTTCAAACAACACCAGCCAACATTATCCTCATTTCCCTCGCATTGTTCATGACCTTCTACGTTATGGCACCAACGTTCGATACTGCGTGGAAAAATGGTCTTCAACCATTAATCAAAGAGCAAATCACAGAAGAAGTCGCCTACGAGGAAATGACAAAGCCGTTCCGACGGTTCATGTTGGATAACGTCCGCGAAAAAGATCTGGTCCTCTTCGACGATCTGGCGGTGAGTGCATTCAACTACGAGGAAGACGCGCCCATCGAAGAGCTCGACCTCCGCGTTCTCATACCGGCCTTCATGATTTCAGAATTACGACGCGGCTTCGAAATTGGCTTCCTCATCGCTTTGCCCTTTGTTGTCATTGATATGATTGTCGCAACAATAACAATGTCCATGGGCATGATGATGCTCCCCCCAACAGTTATCTCACTCCCCTTTAAGGTGTTATTCTTCGTCTTGATTGATGGGTGGTACTTGTTAACGGGCGGTCTGATAAGATCATTTACCTAAACTTAACCACAAAAAGCCCCGTTTCGGGGTTTTTTTCTTGTCTAAGCTAATGAGTCAGTCTGGCGTAAGTTTTGTGAGTCATTCTTGGGTTCTGTTACAGGCTTTGACCTTCAAAGTGCATGATGCAACTCTGTAGCCCCGGGAATTTAATCCGGAATGTCCCATTTCTTTTTATTTAAGGGACAAATGTTATGTCTTCTCTTTTGACAAACTCCTCCGCAATGGTGGCTCTGACCACTCTGCGTAACATCAACACCGACCTGGCTGATACTCAGAGCCGTATTTCCACTGGTATGCGTGTGGCTGATGCTTCTGACAACGCAGCTTACTGGTCCATCGCGACAACCATGCGCTCTGACAACGAAGCCCTTGGCGCTGTTCAGGATGCTCTAGGTCTTGGTGCGGCAACTGTTGATGTAGCGTTTACTGCTATGGACCAGGCAGAAGGCGTTGCGACACAGATTAAAGCCAAGTTGCTTGCGGCAACTAAAGATGGTGTTGATCGCGGTCAGATTCAGGCAGATATCACTGCGCTGCAGGATCAGCTGAGCACTATTGCTGCATCTGCAAGCTTTAATGGTGAAAACTGGCTCAGTCAGGATACAAGCGTAGCGGATTATTCTTCAGATAAATCTTTCGTAGGTACGTTCACACGTACTGCAGATAATGAGCCTGAGTTGCAAAATATCGACATTGACATCTTGGAGATGATCCTTGTTGATGGCGATACTGATGCTGCTACCAATAAAGGCCTTTTGACTGCCGATTTGTCTGCTGAATTGAATGCTGCGATCCTTGCTGCTGGCGGTACAGCGCTCACTGACTATACCCTCGTTGGTGGTGATGCGACATCCGTCGACTTCCTAAAAATTGATATCTCTGATCTTGAAGATGGTAACACAGAACATCAGATCATTTTGCGTGCTCTAGGTAATGCTGTTGATGGTGTGTTGAAAGATATGACTGACGCGGCTGCAGAGCTCGGTTCTACTAAGGGCCGTGTAGATATGCAGATGGAGTTCGTTAAGAATCTGACGGACGCTGTTGATCGTGGTATCGGTCAGCTGGTTGATGCGGACATGAATGCGGAATCTACTCGTCTGCAGGCTCTTCAGACCCAGCAGCAGCTCGGTATTCAGGCTCTGTCTATCGCTAACTCTGGTTCCCAGAACATCCTCAGCCTGTTCCGTTAAGTCGGACAACTCTGAGAACCTTAGAAGCTTTGAGGCCCCGGTTAATCGCCGGGGCCTTTGTTTGTCGTTATGATAAAATTTTAGATAAAATTGTTACAAGTCAGGTTAAGGCAAGTTCGATAAAATATACCAGTATTTGAAATAAGCTTTCTTAAGCTTTATCTCGTGTTGGGTTGTTTTGAGTTGTGCGGTGCTTGATGTTAAGTAGTCAATTAAATATCTCCCGAGAAGGGGATCAGGAAGTTGGTCAAGTTGATCTGTCTGCGCTCGCCTCTGAGCAGAAGCTTGAAGGCTTAACGTTTGCATTGCGGGGCAATGAGCGGTTTTGGAGTTCTGTTGTTGCACTAGCGCGCGATGTGCTTTTTGAACAGGAAGGTCAGCTTCGTCAAATTGAGTGCGGCGCAAATACGATTGTGGCAATCAACGCAACGGCTGATCGGGTGAGTAAGCGCTTGAAAGGGCAGGGCTGTGGTTTGACGGTAAATGGTCTGCCGAGTATTCAGCGCATCACCCACGCAGACGCATATACCTGATACTGTTAGTTTTCTTTAAAAATAGCTTGTATTGCCTCGGAGAAACCGTGGATTTTCGCCCAATGTAAATCCTGATCACGTTCGCGCAAGGTTGAAAAGCGAAGGTAGCGCCATTGATACACCTGCAGAGGTCGCAATGGCAGCTCGTGAAAACGCCGAAAAAATCTATGGTAATCTGGCCGAGTTAGGTGCAAAGCGCCTGATGGTGCTCGCTTTTATTGGGTTATTTACGTTTGTTGCGATTGGCGCAGCAGCATATCTCTTGTCCCGTCCGGAACAGGAAATTCTCTACGCTAATTTGGAGAGGGACGATGTCACTCAGATCGGCATGGCATTGCAGGCCAGCGGTGTTCCGTTTGATGTAAATGCGGACGGCACGTCGATTTCAGTCGGTGTTGGCGCAACGGCTCGTGCTCGTATGCTGCTGGCAGAAAAGGGTCTGCCGCGCGGATCGGGTGCAGGTTATGAGCTCTTTGATGAGATGGGTTCTCTGGGTCTGACATCCTTTATGCAGAGCGTGACCAAAGTCCGTGCGCTTGAAGGTGAAGTTGCCCGCTCAATCCAAAGTATGCAGGGTGTTAAAGCTGCTCGCGTGCATTTGGTTCTTCCTGAAAAAGCAACTTTCCGTCGTGAGAATCAAAAACCGACAGCTTCTGTTCTTATTCGCACCGAGGGTGTTCAGACAAACTCGGTTGCGCAATCTATCCGTTATCTTGTTGCAGCTGCCGTTCCGGGTCTTACTGCTGAAGCGGTGACGGTTCTTGATACTGAGGGTCAGCTTCTTGCGGCTGGTGAAGATGCGCAAAGCGCGTCCACTGGTCGTAAGGCAATGTTGGAAGCTGATTTGGCGTCGCGTAAGGAAAATGCGATCCGCCAGGCGCTGGCACCTTATCTCGGTGTAAACAATTTTGAAGTCAGTGTTTCTGCCTCTGTGAATACAGACAATCAAAGGGTTTCCGAAACCTCTTATGATCCCGAGACACGTGTTGAGCGATCTTTCCGCGTTGTGCGAGAAAATGCGAGCGCTCAAAATGCTAGTCTGGAAAATCCAACCACTGTTGAGCAAAACCTGCCTGAAGAAGCTGTATCATCACAATCCGGTGAGCGCTCTTCAGAGGAAAATGAACGCCGTGAAGAGCTGACGAACTACGAGATCTCCTCGCGTACCGTCGAAACTATTTTTGATGACTATCGTATTGATCGCATGAGTATAGCTGTGCTGGTTAATCGTGATCGTCTTGTTGAAGAATTAGCACGTCGTGTCGAAGGTCAAAAAGGCGATGCTGTTGTTGATGGTGCAGAAGCGGATTTGACTGAAAAGGTCGAAGAGATCGAAGAAATTATCGCGACAGCAGCCGGTGTTGATATCGCGCGCGGCGATAAGGTGTCTGTTTCTGCCGTGAACTTTATGCTGGCTGGTGAGCAGCTCGCTGCTATCCCTGAGCGGACCTGGCAGGATGTGTTGATGCGCAATATGGGGTCAGTGGTCAACGCTGGTGCAATCCTGATTGTGACGCTGATGATCATCTGGTTCGGTCTGCGCCCAGCTGTCGCCTTCCTTATTCCGAAATCTGAAGAGGTTGAAGAAGGTTTGCCAGTTGGTGCCAACTCCAACGCTGTTCGTGATGGTGAGATTGAAGGCGAAGATGGCCAGTTGCCGGATTACACAAACGGGGACGGCATGTCTGGTGAAGGCGTTGATGCGACCGTTGTGAACCGTGATAATCTTCGCAAGCTTGAGCGTGCTGTTGAGATGGATGACATGCAGGCTGCAATCATCCTGAAGCAGTGGATGTATGATCAGGAGCGTGCTGGATGACACGCGGCATCAACGACTATCTAGCAGACTTTACGACAGATACAGGCGTTACCACCAAAGACCTTCAGGACATGCAGGAAGTGATCTCCATGCTTCCGAAGGGGTATGGCGAAGGTGGGGACTGGGTTAACCGTGTCTTCGAGGCTTATGAAAATGGGTTCTCAGAGGGGGAAGAAGCTGCCAAGTCGGGTGCAGATGAGCGCGTCAAGAAGATGCGTGAAGAATTAGACGTTGAGCTGATCGAGCGAGAAAAAGCATTCAAAGAGGGGGAGGGCGAGAAGTTAAAGGAAGCTTTTCAGCAGTCTCTCGTCGAAATTGAAGACAGACTGTCTAAGGCAGTATCCGAAATTCTGGTTCCGTTTATCGAAGAGAGCGCACGGGATCGTGCTGTAACCTCATTGGTGCAGGTCGTACGTCGACAACTCTCTGAAACGCCTGAAGTCGTGCTTGAGGTAACTGGGCCCGAACATTTATATGATTTGTTCGGCAAAAAAACTGGCGAACTTTCAAACACAATTAAATTTTCTGAAAACTCCAGCACTGATCTCGTGGTGAAGGTGTCTGACATGGCGCTTTCCACCGGCCTATCGGAATGGTGCGAGGAGCTTCGCAGTACGCTGGGAGAGTAGTAGCCATGGCGTTGGAACCACAAGAACTGATTATCGTTCGCAGGCGTAACAGCGATATGATCACCGTCCCTAAATCTGGTGTATGGAAGATTGCTTATGCCGATTTTGCAACGGCGATGATGGCATTCTTCCTTCTCATGTGGTTGGTCAATGCATCTGATGAGGCTTCTCAGCGCGGTATTGCAAGCTACTTCAATCCGATCAAATTAGTGGACTCTACCGCAAGCCCTAAAGGTATTCGGGACCCTGAAGAAACACCGTCTCCTCTTGAGAGTGAAGAGGGTGTAGACGACGGCAAACCCGTTGGCGCTGGTGGTATCGAAAAGAAAGGCCCTACATCGGGCGGTGGTGCGGACAGGCCAGAACCTGTTTCCGATCGCGAGACAGGTGAAAACTCTAAGCTAGCTGGTGCAAATGCGGAAGATGGCGGTGTTAAGCCAATCAATGCCGTTAGTCGTGATTATGAGCGTGATGCCCGCTACAGCGAAGCTCAGCTTTTTGACAACCCTTATGCAATCCTTGCTGCGCTCGCTGCAGAAGCAGAATCTACTGTCGAGACAGACGGCTCACCTGGCACAGGTGGTTTAGGCTCGCTCAAGATGGCGAAGACCCCGGTTCTCTTCGCCCTTCCTAACCGTGATCCAGATGGACAAGGTTTGGCTGACGGAACCAGTTTCCGCGATCCATTCGATCCCTCTGGTTGGCAAGAAGATGAACTGCCAGGTAATGCTCCTTTACTTGCTCAAATTCCGATCCTTCATGAAAAAGAAGAAGGTATTCCGGCGAATGAGTTGACCGCAGAGCAAATCAAAGTTTTGGAAGATGCTTCCGAACTGGCGCGCGGAGGTAAGAACCTTCCGGCAGTTTCGGGCGAGGCGTCCGCTGAGAACTCTGTGATTGTAATCGGTGATGCTCCAGACGGTGAAGGTGAGAGTTTTGCCGAGGGAGAAATTCTGAAGCAGCTTGCTAAGAGCCAGGCAGAGGCAGATGGTGAAGATGCTGTGATGACGCGCCTTGTTTTCGCTGAAGTGGAAGCAGGAACTACGGCGGCTGATGATGCCGAACAGGAAATTCCGACACTGATCGAGGACGCTGAGGAAATTCAGAAAAACGCCAGCATGAAGGTTGACATAAAGCAGCCTGATCTTGTTACTGAGCCAGTTGAACCGGTTGATGCCAAGCTTGAAACTGTCGCAGTAGTTCCTGCCGCAAAGCCTACAGAGCCATCTCAGAAGTCCGAATCTGGCGATGATGAGGACGACGAAGGTAATAAACAGCTCGTCTCTCTGGCGAACTCCGTTGGTGAAGCGCTTGAGGGAATGAAAACCGGAGCGAGCATTGAATTCACACATTCTCAAGATGGCGTTCTGATCCGCATCATGGACAATGACGACTTTGGAATGTTCGCTGTCGGGTCCTCTGAGCCTCATCCGGATGTTGTGAAAGCTATGGAGCAGATTGCGAAGGTTCTTGAAGAAGAGAACGGTGAGATCGTCATTCGCGGCCATACTGATGCACGGCCATTTAAATCCAAGCGCAATGACAACTGGCGCCTGTCAACGGCTCGTGCCCACATGGCTTATTTCATGCTCACTCGGGGTGGTTTAGATGAAAACCGTATCGTAGGCATTGAAGGCTATGCAGACCGCCGTCTGAAGGATGTCGAAGAGCCATACGCTCCTCAGAACCGCCGCATTGAAATTATGCTGATGAAAGGGAAGGCTTGATGCTGGTTAGCGCTGCAAGAAAAGCTGGAACTTCGCTCCTGAGATCTGGACTACTGACCACTGCGCTGATTTTAGCCGCAAGTCCTGTTGCGATGAACTTTCAGCCAGCATCAGCCCAGATGGTGTCGACAGCGGATCCTGATCTTATGGTTCTGGAGCTGCAGATTCTTCAAGATGAGATCATTAAGGGGAATCTGGAAGCTTACAACTTGCTGCAACCTTCTCTCATTGTGATTGGTCGTCGATTCCTTCGCCTGGATCCTGAGATTTGGAAGTTGGAGAAAAACTCGCGTGCTGCTGTGTCATTTATGCTCAGTGGTGGATCTGGATCGGTTTTTCAGGAGCTTGCGGTTCAGGGTGTAAAGTTCACAGGTGATCCAAACCTGTTTGCCGGCGCCATGGCCTACTCGCAAGGCAATCGCCAAATGGCGTTGAACTTGTTGTTAAAGGTCGATCCAATAACGCTTCCGGTAGCTGTTGCAGGTCAGGTGGCTCTGGCGCAGGCGATCTTGATTTCCAATAATGACCCGGCAGGCGCACAACGTTACTTTGATCTTGCGCGCTTGATGATGCCTGGGACGCTTGTGGAAGAGAGCGCATTGCGCAGGCAAGCGCCAATGGTTGCAGAGCTGGGTGATACAGAAAAGTTCGAGAGACTGTCTCGTCGGTATCTGTTCCAATATAGCTCCTCTGTATTTGCCTCTGAATTTCGGGACACGGTCGCTGATGTGATCAGCGGGTCTGATTACTTAAAGCAAGAAGATGAGTGGGACCGCGTGTTCCAACTGGTATCGGAGTTTGACGAGGAATCTCAAAGCATCCTTCTCCTTCGCCTCGCCAAAGCTGCTTTGATCAGTGGTAATACCGCTTTTGCAGTTAAAGGTAGCGCCGCATTTCTTGATCTCAATTCAGATGATGCAGAGCGTGTGAGCGAAGCCAAGCTTTATCTTTCTGCTGCCAAAGCTTCTGGTGAAGAATGGGAACAGGCAATCTCCGGTTTGGTTGAGGTAAAGGCTGCAGATTTAAGTGCGGGTAACCAATTGATCCAGGCTGCTGCAATCGCTATGGCTAATACTATTCGGGAGTGGCCACAACCTGAAACGCCTGCTGCCTCCGAGTATGTCCCTTACGTTCCACACGTTGGGCTGGATGAGAAACTTTATGACACTGAAGTGTTAGTCCCATTTAAAAACGCACTAAACGATGCAGATGAAGCACTGAAAGAGGCCGAGTTTTGATGAATGCAACTCTTCCCAATGTAGATCGTAGTGCTTCTGCTAAAGATGCAGCAGATACTCGTAAAGATTTAGCTCGTGCCGAAAAAGATGATCGTGCGAACGGGTTTGATAAGGTCATCGATAAAGTTCGCGATGACAAAAAAGTCCCGGATCGCCGAGATACTTCTAACGAGAAAAAAGATACAAAATATGCATCAACAGAGAGTAAGTCTGATAAAAGCGAGTCTGATGCCTCAGAAGCTCTCAAAGACCTTTTGAAAAAGGCTGGTGCAGGCTCATCTGACGCCGACGGAGCTGACGATACTGTTGCGAAAGGTGAGGCTGAAGCCGCTCAAAAGGCTTCAAGCGCTGCAGAATTGCTTACGGATGAGTTGTTGGCCAAGCAGCTTGTTGTCAATGCAGCAATGACAGCTGAGCAAAAAGCTGGATTGCAGATGAGTTCAATGACCGGCCTTGCTAATATGAGCGGATCCGCCGTCACCAGTCGAGATGGGACGATGGCTCAGGTTCTGAACGCGTTAAGTTCAAAAGAGTTGAAGGCCTTGAATGGCGACGCCGATGCGAAATCGGGTACCGCGAAAACGAGTGGAACTGCTCAGGGGCAGGGTACCTCAGAAGTAAGCAGTCTCAAGTCTACTAATGCTGGCCCAAAGCTTGAAGGTAGCGGTGCAATCAACTTGCCTCAGGCAGAAGGAAACGCAACCGGAGCTAAGAAGCTATCAGCTGACTTTCTGCTAAAGCAAGGCAAATCGCAACCAGACACCTCTGTAAACCAGAATGCTGGCAAGCCTGCAGTGGGCGGTGAAGTTAAAGTGGTCAGTCTTGAGACACACCTTCCACCTGCTGAGTTGGGACGTCCTGCGCAACAGGTCGCCAGTGCTTTGTCCAAGCAACTCTCTCAGGCGGCATCTGCAGCAAATACAGCTCAGGAGTTGGCAGCTCAAGCTGCTGATGCAAAAGCGGCAAAGCCTGTTAAATCGCTCGAAATCCAGCTGCGGCCGGACAATCTTGGTGCTGTTCGTGCAAATATCCAAATGCGCGGTGGTGAGTTGGAAATCTCTCTTGTCACGAACACCCGGGAAGCAGCGGATATGCTGAAGGGTGATCGACAGGCATTGGCACGTGTTCTGCAAGATGCTGGTTATCGCACTGAGACACAAAACATCACCGTCAACTTCAAAGAGGAAGTCTCTGATCAAATGCGTCAGCCTGGGCAAAATCAGGAACGGTTCGGTCGGGGAGAGAACTCTGATGGAGATAGCGGTGAAGCTGGGGCTCAGCAAAACTGGGACGACCAACCACATGCGGATCATGCCGGGGTAGGGCAGAATGAAGCGGACGCTCAAGATATTCGCAGCGGCATCTATTTGTAGTCTGATAGCACTCTCTGCGCAGGCGGCTGGAAAGAAGAAGGCCATCCGCCTATGTGAGCGTCAGATGCAGGAAGCAGCACAGCAATACAACGTGCCGCTTGGGATCCTTTATGCGGTTGGTTTGACTGAGACAGGCCGCAAAAACTCATTACATCCCTATGCTCTCAATATCGCTGGCAAGGCCTACTTCGCCGACAGCGCAACAGAAGCGCTCGCTGCGATAAAAAGATCGCGAAATCGGGGTGTGAAACTGATTGATGTTGGCTGTATGCAGATCAACATTTACTACCATCTCAGCAAGTTCTCCGATCTTCGTGCAATGCTCGATCCTTCGCAAAATGTTGCTTATGCAGCAAGATTTCTCTCTGAGTTGAAGCAGCGTGAGAAGAGCTGGACCATGGCCGTCGCCAGATACCATGCCGGGCCAAACAACAACCCTGCACAAAAGCGCTATGTTTGCCGCGTGATCAAAAATATCGTCGCGTCTGGTTACGGGCGATGGACGCCGAACTCATTAAAATTTTGTAAATAATTCAACAGGTTTCGGGTCAGGCTCAGACAAGATTAACAAGCTTTACTGCCACGAGTTAATTTTGCAATTGATGTAGCCAGGAGCACACCATGGGCCTCTACGGAATTATGAATACCAGCGTGTCAGGTATGAACGCGCAGTCGAACAAACTCTCAACTGTCGCAGACAATATCTCGAACGCGAACACCGTAGGCTACAAACGCTACAAAACCGCATTCTCCTCCCTTGTTGGTTCTGGTAGCAGCTCCGGTCATGAATCCGGCATCGTAAACACAACCGTTGTTCAGTCCGTCCGTCAACAAGGCGCCTTCAACTTCACCTCCCGCGGTACTGATCTTGCGATCAATGGGAATGGCTTCTTTCAAGTAGAGGACTCTCAGGGCGGTACCTACTTCACGCGTGCTGGTGATTTCGTTCTCGATAAGAACGGTCAGATGGTAAACTCCGGTGGCTACAAATTATTGTCAGCTGGCGGCGCACCTGTCACAGTCGATCTCAATACTCCAGTATGGCAGGCGAGTTCTCAGGGTGAGTTGGGCGTTAATTTAGCGTCAAATACTCCTGCACCGGCAGCTCCAGGGCCAACTACGGGCCTCCCTACTGGTTTTGATTACAAGACATCTATTAGTACGTTCGACCAGAATGGTAATGCGGTTAAGATTGACATTGTTTATACAAAGAAATCCGAATCCGTTGACCCGGTAACTGGCGATATTACTGGTTCTGAGTGGCTTGTTGAGGCGGCAGATGAGACAGGGGCGAAAATTGCATTTCCTGCGCCAGGGGTCACGACACTACAATTCTCTGGTGATGGAAAGCTTGCAGCTGGCTCGCCTACAGACTTTGTCTTTAAAGTGCCGAATGGTGGGGATGTTACACTTGACCTGAGTAAAACAGTGACCGCCGGTGAAAAATTTAGTGTCAACAAAGTTGATGTTGATGGATATAAACCATCAACTATTCAAACCATTCGTATTGAATCTGATGGACGCGTGTTTGGCGTGTACGGTAGTAGTGCTGAGAAACTTCTTGATCAGATCCAGATTGTAAACTTCTCAAATCCTGATGGCCTTCAGGCTAAGAGTGGTAATGTTTATGCTGCGACTGATGCCTCTGGTGATCCTGCAGTGGGTTTCCCGGGTGATAATGGTTTTGGTTCTCTCTATTCGGGTGCGGTTGAAGGGTCGAATGTTGACCTTGCAGCTGAGCTGACAGAGATGGTTCAGGCTCAGCGCACATACAGCGCGAACACAAAGGTGTTCAACGCGAGCTCTGAATTGCTCCAAGAACTGAACAACCTGCGCTAGGGGCTCCGATATGTCTCTTACCTCTGCAATGCTTACGGCGCAATCTTCCATCGCAGCTCGCTCAGCTGAGATGGCAATTGCGTCCCGCAATGTCGCTAATGTCAATAATCCGAACTACACTCGCGTAGAAGCAAGCGTACAGAACATTGTTACTGATACCGGATCAGTTGTTTATGTTTCTCATGCATCTCGCATGGTCAATCAAGCAGCATTTAAAGCAACCCTGAAGACAGGTAGTGCTGCCATTGCCGCGGGTTCCTACGCTAAACTGCTTGATCAGCTTAACCCGTCAGGACAAGTGCCTTTTGGTACAAGTACTGCGACTGCAATGGGTACGCTGAATGAGACACTTGTTGCTTACAGCAATGATCCGTCAAATAAGGTGCTCGGACTTTCGGTTTTAAATGCTGGTCATAGCCTAGTTGATGGATTGAAGCAGTCTTCTGAGACACTTAAAGAAGCGCGCTTGAACTCTGATGCAGCTATGGGGCGTGCGGTAGACAATATAAATAGTATCCTCTCTGATCTTGAGGGTGTTAACGATAAAATCGTTCTAGGCACTGCTGCCGGTACGGACGTCAACGCGTTGATGGATCAACGCGATGAAATGTTAAAGGTTCTCTCTGAAGAAATAGGTATCGAAGTTCTTCAGCAGAACAATAACGGGGTGGCGATCTATACCGACAGTGGCGTCACTCTTTTTGAGAAAAGTGCGCGCGAAGTTACATTCGACACCTCTCTTCATTTAGGGTCTGGAGATGTCGGGAATAATATACTTGTAGATGGTATTTCTGTCGCAGGACCTGGTGCGACTGCCCCAGTCACTGGTGGAGCAATTGCTGGTTATGCCAAAGCGAGAGATGAAACTCTTGTTACGATGCAAACGCAGCTTAATGCCGTCGCGGACGCGCTGGTTGAGACTTTTAGAGAACCGCAGCCTGCTCCGGGTACAAGTGATGGGCCTGGTTTCTTTATCCTTGATGGACCTACCACTGCGGATGCTGTTAGTCGTTTGCAGGTAAACCCATTGGTTGCGGCAGATGTTACCTTGCTTCGTGACGGTGGCATCACGGCTGGTTACGAGCACAATACGGGTGATGCTGCTGGTTATTCAGATCTGCTTCGCGGCTATACAGATAAACTTAATGCTGTGCAGTCTTTTACCGGGGCCACTGGGGTAACTGCTAATTCCACCTTGCAGGATTTTACTGCAAATACGGTGAGTTGGTTTAGTGCTGAGCGCAAGGTCGCGACCGAGAATTCGACGTTGAAGGCCTCTGCGTTTAGTTCAAATGCTCAAATGCTGTCAAATACGACTGGTGTCAACATTGATACTGAGATGCAGCGCCTTCTTACAATTGAAACAGCCTATTCTGCGTCTGCTCGTTTGATGACGACGGTTGACAATATGTTCAAAGAGCTCTTGGGAGCAGTGAGATAAAATGGTCTATTCAGTTTCTACATTGTCGAGTTCTTTGCGTTTAACTGACTATCTCATCGAGCACAGAGCGCAGTTAGATAAAGCGGTAATCGAAAACGCTTCAAAGAAACATGCTGATTTTGGCTTAACCTTAGGTGCACAGACCGGGATGGCAACATCTTTCCGTTCTGAATACTCACAGATGGTAAGCCAGCTGAACACAAATAAGCAAGTCATTACCCGTTTTGAGGTAATGGATACAGCACTGGATAATGTTGAAAAAAGTGCGACGGACTTTCGTTCGAACTTAGTAGCATTGCAGAAAGATGCTGGTACTTTAAAGACTGCTTCGGAACTGGCTTATACAGAACTGGGCAAGTTGACAAATGCCTTAAATTCGAATGTGGGTGGAGTGTATGTATTTGGCGGAATTAATACAGGGACTCCGCCAGTTCGCGATTTCGATTACGTGTCACCAACACCGTCGGCTGCAGACCCCGCAGGTCCTGAACAGGCGATTGAGCAAGCGTTCTTTGCTGTCACAGGGTTAACTATTGGTACTGATACTGCGCTTATTGAGGCGCTGCCTGATGCTTCTTGGGAGGCTTTTTTAGATAGTCCCGAATTCAATAGTATTTTTGATGCTAGTTGGTCGCCGACATGGACTTCCGCAACTACAGAGAAAATGTTGACGACGATCAGTCCTGGGGTCACCACGGACGGTTCAGGTACGGCAAATTCAAAAGCATTTAGTGAATTGGCTAAAGGCTACGCGATGGTAGCAGTTTTCGGAAAATTTGACATTGGAGAAGGAGCTCAGGAGCTCATTTTCGACCGAGCAATCAATCATCTGAATGTAGGTGTTGGTAAGACAATCGATGTTTCGGCTACCAATGGTGCGATTAAGGCTAATGTAACACGCACGAACACTGACATTGAAGCTAAACGAGATGTTTTGAACGCCCGGATCATTGATCTTGAAAACGTCGATGAGAACCGTGCTGCTGTCGAGTTGAGTCAAGCTCAAACTCAGTTAGAGGCAACTTATTCAATTACTGCCAAGATCAAAGATCTAAATATCATGAGATATTTGTAGGTCATTAGAAGAGATGAGTTGAATTTCTCTAGGAGTGTTGAATGTATCAAATGTCTTATGCAGAAGCTCTTGAAGACTCTTCTTATGATCGAAGAGGGCAAGAGCGTGAGTTATTCTCACTTGTAGTTGCACAACTGCAAGCAGCTAAAGATGCTGGAAGTAGCTCTAATGAGGCAGCACAAGCATTAACTTCAGTCCATCGACTGTGGAGTATTCTAATCGACGATCTGGGTAGTCCTGAAAACGCGCTTCCTGCCGAGTTAAGGGCCGATCTAATTTCAATCGGAATTTGGTGCGTGAAGCAGGCTGATTTGATCAGGTCGGGAAACTCCGATGATTTTCATAGTCTTATTGAAATCAACGAGCTTGTTCGTGACGGCTTGAGTTGAGCGAGGGAATATCCAATGCGTTTGCACTTAAAAGCGGGTGAGAAGGTCTTCATCAATGGTGCTGTTCTATCATTTGAGCAGAAGACTTCGGTGAAGCTTTTGAATGACGCGAGTTTTCTTCTCGAAGCTTATGTTATGCAGCCAGAAGATACGACGACTCCTCTGCGTCAGTTGTATTTCTATATTCAGACTGCTCTGATTGATCCCAAGACGGAAATGGATAGTCTTCAGCGAGCTCTCTTAATGCTTGCATCTATCCATATGGCTATTGAAAATACTGAACTTCTTGAGGGGCTTGCGACTGTTGAAGCTCAGATCAAAAAGAAACGCTATTTTGACGCACTTCGCACGCTGAAGAAGCTTTTTGAGATCGAGATGGCGATCTGGTCCGAAAAGCAAGAGGATGATCAGCCCGAAACAGTTGTTATGCCGTTCGCGCGTGCAGTTGGCGAGAATTAAAGGACAAAAACATGAGTGTTGATCCAGTATCTTCCGCAAATACTACTCAAAACAATGAACCTGTCTTCAAGCCGCAGGGCAGTGAGCAAGCTTACTTAGATTACAATGCGTTTCTAATGCTGTTCATGGAGTCTCTTAAGAGCCAAGATCCGACAGATCCGTTGGATACTGCTGAGTATATGGGCCAGTTGGCGCAGTTCTCCGCTGTGGAGCAGTCCACTAAAACGAACACGCATCTGACATCCATGCTTCAGCAGAACTCCATCAATCAGGCCAACAATCTGATCGGTGCGACAGTTGAGGTGCCTAATGCGGATGGTACGGAAACCATGACTGGTAAAATCAAGTCCGTTCAGATCCTTACAGATGGCTCGATTGCAACTCTGGAAGATGGGACAAAAGTGGCTCTGGTGCCTGGTATTCAGATTTCGCGTCCTGCATCTGCTGCGACGACTGACACTGACACCCCTGCTGATACCGACACTCCTGACGAGTCTGATGCTACATCTTAATGGTGAAGTGAGATCATAAAGCAATGAATGAGGCAGATGCACTCGATATTGTGCGTACCGCAATTTGGACTGTGATTACAGCAACTGGTCCCGCCGTTGGTGGGGCCATGTTTGTTGGTTTGATTATCGCTCTGTTTCAAGCGCTCACACAAATTCAGGAAATGACACTTACGTTCATTCCGAAGATTGTTGTGATCTTTATTTTGATTGCCATGACTGGCCCGTATATCGGCTCCCAGATATTCTCGTTGACCGAGATGGTCTACGGACGGATCGAATACGGGTTTTAAACCTGCTTTTTCAGGTTTGCCGCAATAAGCAAGGAGGGGATAGCTCACGCTGATTTCCCTCCAGACCACCCTCACACAAGCTTCCTTCTCCAATGTTTCGGCCTAAGTAGCGCAGTATGCTTATACCGAATTGAAGGGTGCGAATGTCTCAGACAGTGACGGGAATTGCTGCTCCAAACAGCAAGCGTGATATTGGATTTGCAGTCGGAATTATCTTCATTCTGTCTGTGCTATTTCTTCCCATGCCAACGTTTATGATCGATTTCGGTCTTGCAATATCAGTTGCATTATCGGTTTTGATCTTGATGGTTTCGCTTTGGATCCAGCGTCCCTTAGAGTTCTCTTCATTCCCAACCATTCTGTTGATCGCGACCATGCTTCGGCTTGCGCTGAATATTGCGACAACGCGCGTTATTCTGGCAAACGGCCATGAAGGACCGCTCGCCGCTGGGTATGTGATCAACGGCTTTTCTCAGTTTGTCATGAGCGGTGACTTTGTCATCGGCCTCATCGTCTTTGCGATCCTTGTAACGGTGAACTTTTTGGTGATCACCAAAGGTGCAAGTCGTATCGCGGAAGTTGGTGCACGTTTTACCCTTGATGGTATTCCCGGCAAGCAGATGGCGATTGATGCCGATCTGTCTGCTGGTATGATTGATGACAAGGAAGCGCAGCACAGACGTGCAGAGCTGGAAGAGGAAAGCTCCTTCTTTGGTGCCATGGACGGTGCCTCAAAGTTTGTGCGCGGTGATGCTGTCGCTGGATTGATCATCACCGTTGTGAATATTTTGGGTGGCATCGTTATTGGCGTTACACGCTACAACATGGACTTAGCTGAAGCTGCCGACGTTTTCACTAAACTGTCTGTTGGCGATGGCCTTGTTTCACAGATTCCGGCGCTGATCGTTTCTCTTGCAGCAGGTCTTCTTGTCTCGAAAGGTGGGACCAGAGGGTCAGCTGAGCAAGCTGTAATGGGGCAGCTGGCTGGATATCCGCGCGCGCTCGCTGTCGCGTCACTGCTGCTTTTATTACTGTCGCTGCTTCCGGGGCTTCCATTCCTGCCGTTTGTTTTCTTGAGCGGTGTGCTTGGGTTTTCTGCCTACGTTATTCCGAAAAGGGCAGCGGAAGCCAAGGCGGAGCTCGCGAAAGCCGAGCTGCAAAAAGTTGAGATGCAGAAGGAAGTCAAGAAAGAGTCCGTGAAGGACAGTCTTGAACTTTCTGAGATTGAGATGCGTCTTGGCAAGCAGCTCACAGCCCGTCTTTTGGCCGCAAAGCCTGAAATTGGAAACCGCATCAACAAGATGCGTAAGAAGTTTGCTGAGCAATACGGGTTTGTGGTTCCAGAGATCAAGGTTACGGACAATCTCAATCTGGAGCCGAAGAGTTACGAGTTTCGTATCCACGGTACGATTGTCGCTTCTGAGAACATCAAAGTTGGTGAACTGATGGTGATCGGTGGCAATCGGGAGCTGCCAGCTCTTCCGGGAACCGAGACCCGCGAACCTGCGTTTGGTATGCAGGCTATGTGGATCCCGACCGCTTTTGAACATGAAGTAAAACGTCAAGGTTATACGACCGTCGATAACCTTTCAGTTGTGCTGACACATCTGTCTGAAGTGATCAGAAATAACCTGTCGCAGCTTCTCTCTTATAAAGATATGCGTAAGCTGTTAGATCGCCTTGATCCGGCTTACACACGCCTGATCGATGATATCTGCCCGCAGCATATCTCATACTCTGGCTTGCAGGCCGTGCTTAAGCTGCTGCTTGCAGAGCGTATCTCCATTCGAAATCTGTCACTGATCATGGAAGCGATTGCGGAGATCGCACCTCATGCACGCAGACCTGAGCAAATTGCTGATCACGTGCGCATTCGCATGGCGACACAAATTTGTGGTGATATTGCCGGAGATGGGAGCCTCAAAGTGCTCCGTCTGGGGAACCGCTGGGACCTTGCATTCCATCAGGCACTTCGCCGCGACGCAAATGGTGAAATCATTGAGTTCGATATGGAGCCTTCGCAGGTTGAAGAATTCGCAAAAGACAGCGCTGAAGTTATTCGAGAGCATATCTCTTCAGGTCAGCGATTTGCTGTCGTCGTTGCTCCGGAAGCACGTCAGTACGTGCGCATGATCACTGAACGTATGTTCCCCGCACTGCCAATTCTCTCTCATATGGAAGTGGCCCGCGGCGTTGATATCGAGGCATTGGGATCAATTTCGTGACCTTGGAAAATGCTCCTGAGGCAATCCTAAGTGTCTTCGTGGTCTTTTGCCGCGTCGGAGCATGCCTCATGGCCATGCCGGGTTTTTCGTCGCCACGTGTGATGATCCGTGTTCGCTTGTTTATAGCAATATCTGCAACCCTGGCGATCTCTCCTCTCATATTGGAGGTGGTTGAGCCAATCATCTCAGCTGCGCCTTTGGATGAGTTGCTGCGCATCATTTTTGTTGAACTGTTGATCGGACTGTTGATCGCAGCATTCGGACGAGCCTTCTTCGGCATGCTTCAGATGATGGTTGGTGCGGCGGCGAATGCCTCCAGCTTCAACCAGCCTGTCACTATTGTCGAAGAATTTCAGCAGCTACCACCGTTAGCATCTTTGGTTACGCTCACTGCAACTGCCATGTTGTTTATCACTGGTGCGCACGCTGATGTCTTTGTTGGACTTGCCGAGAGCTATCGGACAATTCCGGTGGGGGGGGAATTTGTTCCCGCAGCAGCGGTAGATCAGTTCTCAACCAAGCTGATGCAGGGCCTGTTGCTGGCATTGCGTATCACAAGTCCGTTTTTGATCTACGGTGTTGTTGTGAACCTGACCTTGGGCCTCACCAACAGACTGATGCCTCAGATGCCAGTCTACTTTGTAGCACTGCCTGTTGTTATGATGGGGGGACTTTTCATCCTCTGGCAGATCATAACTGAGCTGTTGCGCCTGTTCTATGCAGGGCTCGGCGACTGGTTGGTATTGCAGTAAAGCCATGGATAAAGCACGTGTCACACGCCTCCGGCGCATTATGAAGGTTCAGGAACAAAAAGAGCAGATGATCAAATATGACATCGCGGTTCTTGAAAGTGAGATTCAGCGTTGCGACGAAGAGAGCGAGGAGTTGGTCAGCCACTGGGGACGTCATGAAGGGGAATTACGAGAAGTGATGAACCGGGCGATCTCAAGGCGTCTGGATACCAACAATCGAAGCAAGTCTCTGAAGGAAAAGCATAAGGGCGAGTTGCTCGGCAAGTTGCTTGACCAGAAGAGGCAGACTTCCATGACTGAAAAGCATCATGGCAAAGCTCTGGTGTCTTATCACCGGACCGAAGAGAAAAAGCAGCTTCAGGAAATCGCAGAGCTACAGGCAGTACCTAAGAAGGTCAGGTCCAGATAAGTCTGAGAAATTAGGGTCTTTCCAATTATAAATGCCCTTCTTTTGACTAATGGGAGTGCTCATGGCCATTCAGCCTGTCAGCGATCTTGTTCTGGACGTAATAAATCAAGCAGACCCTTTTGAGGTCAGAGCTGCCACACGCTCTCTTAAGGCTCCCGCCGTTGTTTCAAAGGATCTGCCTGTCTCTGAGCCGTCTTGGGCCTCAAGCAGCTTCTCTAGGTTTATGGCGGAAGCTGACACAGCTCAGGCAAGGGGGCAGGAGGGCGTTGAGAGCTTAAAGTCAATGGCCAACCGCTACTCCAAGAAGCTTGAGACAGCTGATCTTGGTGAGAAGCTGGAAAGTGCTGTCTTGCAGACCTTCGTGAAGTCCATGCTGCCCAAGGAGACTGAAAACGTCTATGGCGGCGGGACAGCAGGCACCATGTGGAAAGGCTTGATGGCGGAGCAGCTCGCAAACCAACTCGCTAAAACAGGTTCTCTTGGGCTGGCAGAAATGCTCCTGCCAGATACCATTCGTCCAACTCTCCCAAAGCATAGAGGCATAAATGTCTGAGATGATCGACAGTGAGCACAAGGAACTGGTTCCGCATGAGGAAAAGCCGGTGGTTCAGGACACTGGGCAGCTTGATGACACCGACGCTTACATTTTGCCGGAAGACTACATTGCTCTTTCTAAAAGTATTGGGCGCGTAGACAAGCTGTTATCGACCGAGAATGAAGCTCTGGTCGGCAAAGGCGATATTGATCTGGAAGAGAGTGCCTATCTCAAAGGCCGCGCGATGCTTGATCTTGATATGGCAGGCAAGGCCGTTGGCCCTGAGAACTTGCCAAGCGAGATCGTTGTCCGGCTTCAGGAACTTCAGGAAAAGCTCGCAGTTAATATGAAGCTGCTGTCGACCCAGCTCAATGCTGTCAAAGAAGTATCTGGTCTCCTGTCACAAGTGATGAAGGATCATGACTCTGATGGCACCTATGAATCTCTGGTTGGAAGCTGGTAAAAACGTATGTTGAAAGTTCTCGTAACCGGAGTTTGGATCTGTCTCGTCACCGTCGGTGCAGCCTACTTTACAGCTCTGTACAAGACCGACTTTGATCCGATGCTGCAAAAGAATGCGCATTTGGAAGGGCTGGATTATCAAAGCACGCCGACCATCAACGTTCCAGTACTCGAAGATGGCAAGATCCACGGTTATATTGTTGCGCAGTTTGTGTTCACGGTTGATAGTGAACTGCTTGCAAAGCTGGCGGTTCCACCTCATGCGTTCATCGTCGATGAAGCTTTCCGTATCATTTACAGCAAGGCTGACAAAGAGTTCGCCCAGCTGAAAAAATCTGACCTGAAGGAGTTGACCGACGAGGTCCGTGACCGTGTCAACGAACGCTTCGCGACAGATATCGTGCAGGACGTCCTCATTCAGGACTTTACATTCCATGTACCTGCGAGTTTGAAGGACAACATTGTTGAAAATGCTGCCAAACAGGCAGCGGCTTCATAATGTATCGACGACGATGATTATCTAGATGAATTGCCAGTATAAAATTTTACACCGAGCCGTTGGAGTGGTCGACGTACAGGACGAGGGGCGTGATATCAGAGCAAACGCTGTGGTCGTCATGAGACCTGGAGCTGCCCCTCCCTCCTACGAGATCCTTTACGCTCCTATTAAGCTCTCTCAGATGTCTGCGGGGATGGTTACAGGAATGACACCTCACGGTGAGGTGCGTTTGCGGCTCTCAGGCATTTACGGTGCAAAGCGACCGGTAATTCAAACAGATCAACCCTATTTGGTTCTGCTCGGGGCAAGCGGGCGTAACGCCCGGATCGATACCTTTAAAATGCCAAAAACTGAGCAATAAAAAAGCGGAGCACAGGCTCCGCTTTTTGCTTATTGATTGAGATCTCTGAACCTAGGCGTTGTCGCCAGTCTTTTCAGCTTGCTTGACTGCAAAGTTGGTCAGATGGTCCATCATCTCGACAGCTGCCGCTTCTGCCTTCTCTGCATCGTTGTTTGCCAAAGCTTCAGCAAGCTTATGATGGCGAATAGCAGAATCTTCGAGTTTCTCAGCGCCGCGGAAAGCACTCCAGGCCCGGCGGCTCATAGTCTGCAGCGGAGCCACAGCGCGAGCTGTAAACGGGTTCCGAGAGACGGCACAGAGCACTTCATCAAAAACCTTATCCGCGCGCAGATAGCCCTTCACATCGCCTGCACGGGCCTGCGCAAGGATTTCTTCAGCACACTGGTGCAGAGCTTCGCGCTCTTCTGCAGTCGCACGCTTAACAGCGGAAGCGACGAGAAGCTGCTCCAAAGGCTTTCTGGTTTCCAGAACCAGAACGTACTCGGAAGTCTCAATCTCAGAAACAAACAGGCCTTTGCGTGGGCGAATAACGATCAGCCCTTCGGTTGAAAGGCGTTTGATGGCCTCGCGCACTGGAGTTCGGCCGATGCCGGTCCGTTCACAAAGGTCACCTTCAGTCAGCGCCATGCCAGGCGCAAGGTCAAGGTTGACGATCAGCTCTTCAATCAGACGATAAGCTTTATCGGCAAGGCTCTCCTTTTTATGGGTCGCCAGTATCTGCTCAATAGCCATTGGGTTTCTTTCTCATCCAGGCTTTTTTGTTCTCAGGTGCTGTTCAAAAAAGGACAGCAGTGGCAGCCCTTATAGGCGGCGGAACAGAAAATTGTATTGTTCACTCTCGTAACGTTGAGTGATCCACGAAAAAAGGGCCTGCGTTCAAGCACAGCAGACCTGTCATCTCTTAATATCAGGTTTCCCCTTACCTGAGTATACCTATCTTTGCTGATGTTCAGCAGGAAAATAGTTTCCTCTTAGTATAGGAAAAGCCTGTTTGCTCAGTAATGTGGAGGTTTCTGGTTCGCAGGTGTTTGTTCAACCAGATCCTGAATATCAAGCAGGTGGTCCTTCATCTGTCCCATTGCTGAGACGAGTCGGTCAAGAACCTGTGCCTGATTGGAGACCACATCATTGAGTGTTTCGATCGTTTCGTTCTGGTGTGCGATATGCATTTCCAGTTCGTCGACCCGTTCCTCAAGACTCTTACTCATAACTTATCCTAGAGCGTATCTCCTTGAAGAGCCAGTCGGTTCGCAAAAGAGGATACGCATACAAATAACTGAAATGACCTAAGCCAAAGGCAAGTTGCTTCAGTAGGCGTCGTAGGGGCAGGGGTCTTCCAAAACCTCAAACTTGTCAAGTCTGGGGAATGCGGCAGCGCAATAAAAATTCAAAAACACGCAGGATACGGATGTTCTATGGCATCTCTTGTGGGTTTATCCCGTTCTTTTTTATAAGGCGCTATCGATATCTCGCAATATTACCTATCTGGCTAATTGCAATTTGTGTTGATTTCTGATGGTTATCCTATAGGTAAAGATTAGGAAGAAAACGAGAAGCCGTAAACGCAATGACAATTTGGTGATATAGTGTCGCCGTTATGGTAATGCTTTACGGCGACGTTAGGTAACGTCAATCAAGTTCTTCAATGTTAGGGGGATGCATGTCTGAGAGAAGAGAAGAAACGCTGAACCCTCTCGCGGAAGCGGAAAAAGAAACGGGTCACGCCGATCAGGAACTTTTTGGAATTGGCGATCTGGCTGAAGAGTTTGAGATTTCTACCCGATCCATCCGGTTTTATGAGAGTAAAGGTCTGATCTCACCTCAGCGCGTCAATGGTGTGCGTATCTATAACCGCAAAGACAGAGCGCGCCTGGCGTTGATCCTGCGCGGTAAAGCGATTGGTTCCTCTCTTTCCGAGATCAAGCACTTCCTGGACCTTTATGGTCAGCACGGGGAAGGGCACCGCCAGCAGCTTGAGTACCTTGGATCTAGAACCGGGGAAGTGCTGAAAGAGCTGAGCGCGAGAAAAGAAGCGCTGGAAGTCACGATCTCCGAAATCCAGTCCATACATGACGAATGTATGGCTAAGCTTTCAGAAGAATAAAAACACTCCAAAACCAGTTGGATAACAGGCTTGTGTGACACGCAATACGCGTATCTGCAGGCCTGAATTTGTATAAGCTCCTGAAAGTATTGTGTAAAAACTGTTTAAATAATCAAGTTCGATTCTAAAGTATAATTACGACACCGCAAATATGTGGTAAGAATACCTATGTAATTTCAGGTAAGTAAGAAGGAATAAAACAACCTGAGGATGCAGTTCTAGGTAGTCGTACCGATTAGACAGTGCTTCTGAAATTTTTAATTATTTCCGAAGTCAGAAACGAAACTTAATGTTCTAAAATCGACCATCGAAGAATTAATCGCATATGATTGTGCGATGTCGTTGATTTGGTTTGAGCTATGAGTGGGTAATCTCGTCGCGGAATTACGTGCAAGCCGAAATCGAAAAACCTGAAGAATGTATCTCGCAGGGAAACCGCGTCATGCATCTTTATGTGGAGAAGACGGCCTTCCATCCTTCCGTTGCCGGAATAGTCTCTCAAAGCCAAAATCCCTGAATAAACTGCAACAATAAGCAGTGTTGAAGAACAACTGGAACAAGCAATAAAACGGAATGAGAATACCAATGTCCTTGAAAAAAAGCCTCTTGCTTGGTGGTAGCCTGTTCGCAGCAGCAGTTGTGGCTGGCCCTGTAATGGCAAAAACTCTCGTGTACTGTTCTGAAGGATCTCCGGAAGGCTTTACACCGTCTCTGTACACCGCAGGCACCACATTTGATGCAAGCTCGCGTCAGATCTACAACAAGCTGGTGGAGTTCAAGCCTGGCACAACCGAAGTTGCTCCGGCACTGGCTGAAAGCTGGGAAGTTTCTGAGGATGGCAAGGAATACACCTTCCACCTTCGCAAGGGTGTAAAATTCCACGACACAAAGTGGTTCACACCAACCCGTGATTTCAATGCCGATGACGTGATCTTCTCATTCGACCGTCAGGGCAACAAGGAAAACCCATATCATAACGTGTCTGGCGGTACCTACGAGTACTTTAACGCCATGGACATGCCTGACCTGATCGACAGCATTGAAAAGATTGACGACTACACTGTCAAATTCAAGCTGACCCGTCCAGAAGCACCAATGATTGCGAACCTGGCGATGGACTTCGCCTCCATCCAGTCTGCTGAATACGCAGACGCAATGGTGAACAGCAAGGACACATTTGATCAGAAGCCAGTTGGTACCGGTCCTTTCCAGCTCGTTGGCTACCAGAAAGACGCTCTGATCCGCTATAAAGCAAACCCTGATTACTGGAATGGCAAAGCGCCACTCGACAATCTGGTCTTTGCAATCACACCAGATGCATCTGTGCGCTATCAAAAGCTTGCTGCAGGTGAATGTCAGGTGATGGCATATCCAAACCCGGCTGACCTGGATGCAATGTCCAAAGATCCAAACGTCACCCTTCTGCAGCAGGAAGGTCTGAATGTTGGCTACATGGCCTACAACACCCAGCAGGCACCGTTTGATAATCCAAAAGTGCGTAAAGCGCTGAACATGGCTATCAACAAGCAGGCTATTCTGGATGCTGTGTTCCAGGGTGTCGGTCAGATCGCGAAAAACCCAATCCCGCCGACAATGTGGTCCTACAACAACGAAATCGTTGATGACCCATATGATCCGGCAGCAGCAAAAGCGGCTTTGGAAGCGGAAGGGGTCAAAGATCTGACAATGAAGATCTGGGCGATGCCTGTACAGCGTCCATACAACCCGAATGCGCGTCGTATGGCTGAAATCCTTCAGGCTGACTTTGCGAAAATCGGTGTTAAAGTCGAGATCGTCAGCTACGAGTGGGGTGAGTACCTTAAGCGTTCTTCTGACATCAATCGTGACGGCGCAGTTCTGCTGGGTTGGACTGGTGACAATGGTGATCCGGACAACTTCCTTGCAGTGCTGATGTCTTGCGATGCAGTGGGCGGTTCCAACCGTGCACAGTGGTGTAATGATGAATTTAATGATCTTGTTGTACAAGCCAAACAGGTATCTGACGTAGATGAACGCACAAGACTTTATGAGGAAGCTCAGGTAGTATTCAAACGTGAGGCGCCTTGGGCAACTATTGCGCACTCTCTTGTCTCTGAGCCGATCAGTGTTCGTGTTGAAAACTACAAGATTGATCCGTTTGGTGGCCATTACTTCTATGGCGTAGATCTGAAGTAGAAATAATTTTCCGCTGGACAATTTGTATCCCGGCGATGTATTCGCCGGGATACTTTTTTGGAAAAGTCTTCCATACCGCAAGTGGTGGCTTGCGGATAAACAATCCTCTGATTGGTGTGACTGAAGTATGCTTCGTCTCATATTAAAAAAACTGGGTTTGCTCATCCCGACCTTTATCGGGGTTACTCTGACCTCGTTCTTCTTCATTCGCCTGCTGCCAGGCGATCCAATTCTGCTCTTGGCTGGCGAACGCGGTGTAAGCCCTGAGCGCTATCAGGAACTTATGGTGCAGTTCGGTTACAATGAACCGATCTGGCAACAGTATTTCACTTACTTGGGCAATTTGGTTCAAGGCGATCTTGGCGTATCTATTGTCACAAAACAGCCTGTTCTTCAGGAGTTTATGACGCTCTTTCCGGCAACGGTTGAGCTTGGCCTCTGTGCAATTCTGTTTGCAATCGTCGTCGGGCTTCCTGCTGGTATTATCGCAGCTGTAAAGCGCGGTAAGGCGCTGGACCACACTGTTATGACAACAGCGTTGGCCGGTTATTCCATGCCAATCTTTTGGTGGGGCCTGCTGCTGATCATCTTCTTCTCCGGCATTTTGGGGTGGACACCTGTTTCAGGTCGTATCTCTCTGTTGTACTGGATTGAGCCTGTTACAGGCTTCATGTTGATCGACACATTGCTCTCAGATGAGCCAGGTGCATTCACCTCGGCTGTAAGCCATCTGATTCTCCCAACCGTCGTCCTGGGCACTATTCCACTGGCAGTTATTGCGCGTCAGACGCGCTCTGCCATGTTGGAAGTTCTGGATGAAGATTATGTGCGTACTGCACGTGCAAAAGGCCTCTCCAACTTCCGTGTGGTCGGCATTCATGCTCTGCGGAATGCGCTCATTCCGGTCATCACCATTATTGGTTTGCAGATCGGCGTGCTGTTTGGCGGCGCAATCCTGACAGAGAGCATCTTCTCCTGGCCGGGAATCGGCAAGTGGATGGTTGATAGTATTTTCCGTCGTGACTACCCGGTTGTGCAGGGCGGTCTTTTGATGATTGCTGCAATCGTCATGATCGTGAACCTGATTGTGGACCTGATGTACGGTCTGGTTAATCCGAAAATTCGGCATACGGAGTAAATCATGGCTGACGTGACACAAAATTCCGGACCGGATACCCGGTTTGAACTTATCGTCAATTTCTGGAGACATTTCCGCACCAACAAAGGGGCTGTTGCGGGTCTGATCTTCTTCCTGACGCTTGTTGTGATTGCTGTGGGAGCAGCTTTTATTGCACCTCATTCACCAATCGAACAGTATCGCGATGCGCTGCTCCTGCCACCAGCATGGCAGGAAGGTGGGAGCTGGTCCTACGTTCTTGGCACAGATGCTGTAGGGCGTGACCTGCTGTCTCGCCTGATTTACGGTAGCCAGTTCTCGCTCTTCATTGGTGTGGTCGTTGTATCTGTTGCGCTTGTTGTTGGTGTGTGTCTCGGTCTGGTGGCCGGTACGTTTGGTGGTTGGGTTGATACCATCATCATGCGTATCATGGACATCATCCTGGCATTCCCGTCGTTGCTGCTGGCCTTGGTGCTTGTTGCTATTCTCGGCCCATCGCTCCTCAACGCGATGATCGCGATCGCGATCGTACAGCAGCCATACTATGTGCGTCTCACCCGAGCATCAGTGATGTCCGAAATGAGCCGTGAGTATGTGATGGCCGCGCGTGTTTCCGGTGTTGGTACTCTGCGTTTGATGTTCGTGACTGTGCTGCCAAACTGTATGGCTCCACTCATCGTGCAGGCAGCGCTTTCCTTCTCCACCGCGATCCTTGATGCAGCGGCTCTGGGCTTCCTCGGTATGGGTGCTCAGCCACCTCAGCCGGAATGGGGCACAATGCTTGCTGAATCTCGCGAGTTCATCCTGCGTGCGCCATGGGTCGTCACCTTCCCAGGTATTGCGATTTTAACCACAGTGCTGGCAATCAACTTGATCGGTGATGGCCTGCGTGACGCTCTCGATCCTAAACTGAAGAGGAGCTGACGATGGCCCTTCTTGAAATTGAAAACCTAACGGTTGAATTCGACACGGTTGATGGACGTTTCCGGGCTCTGGATGGCGTGAGCTATTCCGTCGACGCAGGTGAAGTTCTTGCTGTTGTGGGTGAAAGTGGATCTGGTAAATCTGTAGCCATGTTGGCTGTTATGGGCCTGCTGGCCAACAACGGTCATCTGTGGGCGGACAAGCTGGAGTTTGAAGGCTATGACCTTCTGACCATGTCTGCAAAAAAGCGCCGCGAGATCATTGGTAAAGACATTTCCATGATCTTCCAGGAGCCAATTGCAAGCTTGAATCCATGCTTCACTGTCGGTGCTCAGATTGATGAGACCCTCAAAGAGCACACCAAGCTTAGCAGAACTTCTCGAAGAGAAAGGGCTATTGAATTGCTCGACTCTGTTGGGATGCCTGAGTCCGCGAAGGCGCTGAAAAAATACCCACACCAGATGTCTGGTGGTCAGTGTCAACGTGTGATGATTGCTATGGCGATTGCGTGTAAGCCAAAGCTGCTGATCGCTGATGAGCCAACAACTGCGCTCGACGTGACCATTCAAAAGCAGATCCTCGATCTGCTCCTTGATCTGCAGAAAGAAAGCGGCATGGGCCTGATCATGATCACTCATGATATGGCAGTGGTTGCTGAAACGGCTGACCGTGTGGTGGTTCAGTACAAAGGCAAGAAGATGGAAGAGTCAGATGTTCTCTCACTCTTTGAAAGCCCGAAGAACCCGTACACCAAGGCACTGCTTTCCGCGCTTCCTGAAAACGCGACAGGCGATCGTTTGCCAACGGTCTCTGATTTTCACCTCGGCGATGAAGGAGCTGCATAATGGCTGACGATATCATCCTCGAAGCGCGCAATCTGGTTCGCGAATATCGCACCAAAGAAGGTATCTTCGGAAAAGAGCATGTTAACCGTGCTCTGAAGGGCATCAGCTTTAGTCTGGAACGCGGCAAAACGCTTGCTGTGGTGGGAGAATCCGGCTGCGGCAAGTCTACATTGGCGCGTATCCTGACTTTGATCGATCCGGCAACGGCAGGGGAGCTTCTCATTGAGGGCAACCCGATCGACATCTCAAAGGAAAAGCTGTCCAAGGACATGCGCTCCAAGGTGCAGATCGTGTTCCAGAACCCGTACGGGTCTTTGAACCCGCGCCAGCGTGTTGGTGACGTTCTTACCGAACCTTTGATGATCAACACCACCATGTCTCCAGCCGAGCGCCGCGACAAGGCGATGGAAATGCTGGTTAAGGTTGGTCTTGGTCCTGAGCATTTCAACCGCTATCCGCACATGTTCTCTGGTGGTCAGCGTCAGCGTATTGCGATTGGTCGTGCACTGGTTCTCAACCCGTCACTCCTCATTCTTGATGAGCCTGTTTCAGCGTTGGATCTGTCCGTTCAGGCTCAGATCCTGAACTTGCTGGCAGATTTGCAGGATGAGTTCAACCTGACTTACCTGTTCATTTCCCACGATTTGTCTGTGGTACGCTACATCGCGGACAAGGTCATGGTGATGTATTATGGCGAAGTGGTTGAGTACGGCACGCGCGACGAAGTGTTTGGAAATCCTCAGCATGAGTATACCCAGACACTGTTCAACGCGACGCCTCAGGCAGACATCGCTCACATCAAAGCGCGGCTTGCTGCTTCTCACTAAGCTGATTGTGTAGTTTGAAAATTAAAAGGGCGGTTCCCATCGGGGAGCCGCCCTTTGTCATTTCATTAACGATTTTCCCAATTCAGTGCAATGTTGAAACAATTTCTTTGAAAAATGCGCAATTAAGAGGAGATTTTACCGAGAATTACGTATAAGGTACTCCCGTTTGCAGCTGTTGCATATGGGGTGTGCTGGGGAGGACACGATGCAGCGGAAGGGGGCTTATTTTGTGCTCTATCCGCGCTATTTCTTCCTGAAATCATTCTGAACATGACTTCTTCTTTGAGGAGAGGTTCGTAGGCTTGAGGTGAGCCTGCGGTGTGGCGCTGCAAAATCCTATGAGAAGAACTGCATCAAGCAGCTTCGATAAATGATCAAAGGCCTTGGCTTTTGCATTCACTTTAGGTGATTGGGGACACGAGAAATGAAAAAATCAATTCTTATGGGCAGTGTGTTGGCTGCAACAATGGCGTTTGCTGCACCAAGCATGGCCAAAACACTGGTATACTGCTCAGAAGGTTCTCCTGAGGGCTTCACACCAGCGCTCTACACAGCAGGCACAACATTTGATGCGTCTTCCCGCCAGATCTTCAACAAGCTGGTTGAATTTGAGCGCGGTACAACAAGCATCGCTCCGGCACTGGCTGAAAGCTGGGACGTATCTGAAGATGGTAAGGAATACACCTTCAAGCTGCGTAAGGGCGTAAAATTCCACACCACCAAAGACTTCACTCCAACGCGTGATTTCAACGCGGACGACGTGATCTTCTCCTTCGACCGTCAGGGCAACAAAGAAAACCCATACTTCAGCGTTTCCGGCGGTAACTACGAATACTTCAACGCAATGTCCATGCCTGATCTCATCAAAGAGATCGTGAAGGTAGACGACTACACTGTGAAGTTCGTTCTGACCCGTCCAGAAGCGCCAATGATCGCAAACCTTGCGATGGATTTTGCTTCCATTCACTCTGCTGAATACGCAGAGAAGATGATGGACAATCAGGATGCATTCGATCAGAACCCTGTTGGCACCGGCCCATTCCAGCTGGTTGGCTATCAGAAAGATGCGTTGATCCGCTATAAAGCAAACCCGGATTACTGGGCTGGCAAAGCACCAATCGACAATCTGGTATTCGCGATCACTCCTGATGCGTCCGTGCGCTATCAGAAGCTGAAAGCTGGCGAATGTCACGTAATGCCTTATCCAAACCCAGCTGACATTGCAGCAATGAAGGATGATCCATCGATCAACCTCATGCAGCAGGAAGGCCTGAACGTTGGGTATCTGGCTTACAACACCAAGGTTGCACCGTTTGACAACGTGAAGGTCCGTAAGGCTCTGAACATGGCTGTCAACAAGCAGGCAATTCTGGACGCAGTGTTCCAGGGTGCTGGTAAAGTCGCTTCCAACCCAATCCCGCCGACCATCTGGTCTTACAATGCAGACCTTCAGGATGATAAGTATGATCCGGTTGCTGCAAAAGCTGCTCTGGAAGCGGAAGGCGTTAAAGATCTGAAGATGAAGATCTGGGCGATGCCTGTTCAGCGTCCTTATAACCCGAACGCACGTCGTATGGCTGAAGTTATTCAGGGCGACTTCGCAAAGGCTGGTGTTGACGTTGAGATCGTTTCCTATGAGTGGGGTGAGTACCTGAAGCGCTCTAAAGAGGTAGACCGTGACGGTGCTGTTCTGCTCGGCTGGACTGGTGACAATGGTGACCCGGACAACTTCCTCGCAGTTCTTCTTGGCTGTGACGGCGTTGGTGGTTCCAACCGCGCTCAATGGTGTAACGCTGAGTTTGAAGACCTGATCCAGAAAGCGAAAGTAACTGCAGACGTTGCTGAGCGTACCAAGCTCTATGAGCAGGCACAGGTGGTCTTCAAGCGTGAAGCTCCATGGGCAACCATCGCTCACTCTGTTGTTTCTGAGCCAGTTTCTGTGAAGGTCGAAAACTACAAGATCGATCCATTCGGTGGTCACATCTTCTACGGCGTTGACCTCAAGTAATTCAGAGTTCTCTCTGGAATGCGAAAAGCCCCGGCCATGTGCTGGGGCTTTTTTGTTTCTGTATGCCAGTGTGTAAAGACTTATCCCCCTGGCTCAAAACCATGCCCATACTAAGCGCATGCCTACGTAACGGGCTGCTGGCGGAGC
>NZ_LMCI01000028.1:294502-371970 GCF_001623145.1 Pseudovibrio sp. W64
ATATAGGGTATCACGCGGTGACGGATGCAGATGTACCGGTGGGAAATCCACTTTTGCTGACGTGTCTGTCAAAGACGGAGGAACTGTCTGAGCAGGGAAACCTGACTGGATAAGCCACTGTCTTTTCAGGAAACTGACTATCGTACCTTATAGGCAAAAGAGGCGACGTTGTTCATCCCAAGAAAACCCGGGCAAGGCGTGTTGCCAATGCCGAAGAAACTAACTTAACAAACAGCGAAGGTATTGCCTGCCGCCTTGCTCATCCCGACTTTCGGGAATTCTGTTCCACCACTGCATGGAAGGCCATGCGGTGCTTTAAGTGCTTGTTTATCTGCCAAGAAATCAGTGACTAGTTCCAATTACCAGATGGATTGCCCCGCACGGCTTAAAGTAGCATCAGTCCCATACATATAGATATTGGGCTGGGAGAGCGTGAGCTGATGGACAATTATTTAAAAGAGTTCCCGAACAAAGAAGGCTACTTTGGTGAGTATGGCGGTGCATTTCTGCCGCCTGAGCTGGTGCCTCAGTTCGAAGAGATCGCGAAAGCCTACGAAAAGATCTCTGGCGATGCATCCTACATCAATGAGCTGCGCTACATCCGCAAGCACTTTCAGGGCCGCCCAACCCCCATCTCGCATGCACGCAATTTGTCCAACCGGATTGGCTCAGGCGCGAACATTTACTTAAAGCGGGAAGACCTGAACCACTCCGGCGCCCACAAGCTCAACCACTGCATGGCAGAGGCACTTCTGGCAAAGCACATGGGCAAGAAAAAACTCATCGCAGAAACCGGGGCAGGCCAGCACGGCGTGGCTCTGGCGACAGCAGCAGCTTACTTTGAGCTCGACTGCGAAATTCACATGGGTGAAGTGGACATCGAGAAAGAGCACCCAAATGTCGTCCGCATGCAGTTATTGGGCGCAAAGCTCGTACCGGTTGGTTTCGGCGGTCGCACGCTGAAAGAGGCGGTGGACTCCGCGTTTACATCTTATCTGGAGCAGGCCGATGAGGCTCTGTTCGCAATCGGTTCTGTGGTAGGCCCACACCCATTCCCGCGTATGGTGCGTGACTTCCAGCAGATCGTAGGTATTGAGGCCCGTGAGCAGTTCACTGAGATGACCGGCAATCTGCCAGACCATGCTGTGGCATGTGTTGGTGGCGGCTCAAACGCAATGGGCCTCTTCTCTGGCTTCATTCAGGATAAGTCAGTCAAGCTGCACGGTGTCGAGCCAATGGGCAAAGGGCCTGAGCTTGGACAGCACGCAGCAACCATGACGTTCGGCAAGCCGGGCATGCTCCATGGCTTCAAGTGCCGTGTTCTGGAAGATGAAGCAGGCAACCCTGCGCCAGTGCATTCAATTGCCTCTGGTTTGGACTATCCAGGTGTCGGACCTGAGCACTCCTACCTGCATGATATCGGTAAGGTGCACTACAGCTCAGCGACCGATGATGAGACCCTGCAAGCCTTCTGGGCACTCTCGCGTTATGAGGGGATCATTCCTGCACTGGAAAGCTCTCACGCAGTCGCATACGCGATGAAGCTCGCCAAGGAGTGTCCGGGAGAGACAATCCTCGTCAATCTGTCAGGGCGTGGTGATAAGGATCTGGATTATGTCGCCGACAACTTTGGCACAGGCGAAGATCTGAAGATATAAGAAGGACAGAGAAGGGGGGCTTCGGCTCCCTTTCTTAACGCGGATCGAATAGTTTAATCAGGCGTTCCGATTTCGGATCGCGACAAAAGAAGTGTAAGAAACGCCGCCTGCGCCCGAGATAAAGGCTGCAACATCACGTGCCGGGCCGCCATACATCACGGTTTGGAAAAGAACCACGAAAAAGAACAGCATCACAGACGCTGCAAAAGTCTTGCCGATAAACAAAAATATCCGGTTCATAGACGTGGTCCTGATCTTTAAAACTGCCCAAATTTCAGAAGCCCATCTTAGAAAAACTGTTTCAGACTTTCAAAGAATTTCTGCTTCAAAACAAAGAGTTGTGATGTGCACCACGAAAACGCCAAGGCACAACATGTTTCCAAACCCTCTGGGGCAATATGGGGAGGCGGAGTGTATGTACAAGGAAAATAATGGAAGAAAATAAAAAAGCCTCCGCGAATAATCGGGAGACTGAAAGCCTTCATAAGAAGAATGGTGGGCGATGAGAGACTCGAACTCCCGACATCTTCGGTGTAAACGAAGCGCTCTACCAACTGAGCTAATCGCCCCCGTAGGGTGGTACGCCGTGTGGCGTGAGGAGGTGTTTAGGGCCTTTGACGGGTTCTCGCAAGCCCCTGAAGAAACTTTTCCCAAAAGAATTCCAAATATATCGCTGGAGGCGGCCCCGTTGACACCATAGGCTTCGCATTACTTATATTTTTCAGAGGGTTGAGCTTGGTGATAACTTGCATAAGGCATGTTGCTCACACTTAGGAGTTGTTTACGTGACGAGCGACGTACGAAGAACAGCTTCGCCACATAAAGCCGATAGGCGGTGAACAGAGCAAGCGAACCGCTAAGACCTATCAAAATGAGATCAGGCGTCTTGGAGCCAAGCACTGGTGCAAGGATACTGATGAGAGTTGGACCTGCAACACTGCCCGCAGCCCAGATGAAAAGCAGATAAGTCGACAACGCAACACTGCTCTCCGGTTTCCGTTCAAATGCGTGTGCCACGCAGATAGATTGCAGCGGAAAGGAGAGACCTCCAAGAACAACCAGCACCAGACCCAGCATGCTCAGCAGATGATAATTACGCAGGAAGCCAGAGTTCCAGCCAGTGAACGGATCAGCAATCAGGAAGGTAACCATGATGACGGTGATCAGTGCCGAAGAGCCAAGAATGAGCCATCTGCGGTCCATGCGGTCAGCAAGAGAGCCAAACGGCCATTGGAACATCAGGCGGCCAATATAGATCATCGCAATCATTAGAGCTGTGGTGCTGCCTCCAACCCCGGCCTTGGACAGGGAGTAGGGCACAATAGTCAAAAGACTGGTGACAATAGCACCGGAAGCAAAAGCGCCCAGCACAGCCACAGGAGACTGAGCCCAAATCTCTTTGAACTTAATGCGCTTGGCTTTGTATGTGCGTGGTGGCACAGAGCGGGTCATGCAGAGTAATACGACAGCTGCAAGCAGTACAGCGCTGAGCAGTTCCAGCATTTGCAGTGGAACCTCGGTGAATTTGGCAACGAAAATCTGTGAGAGAATGGCCATTGCACCAATCACAATGGAGTTCACAGATAAAATACGCCCACGAACTTCGTCTTTGATAGACTCATTCAGCCATGCATCAGCTGTGGCGAACAAAACCGCAAATGCCGCCCCCATGAAGAACCGGAGTACAGTCCAGAAAATGATGCTCTCTGTGTTCTTGAAAAGCAAAACGAGAAGAGCTGTCAAACCAGCAGCGCCAGCAAAGGCTCTGATGTGTCCGATCCGGTTGATCATGCGTACACCGCGCATACATCCAACCATGAAGCCAAGAGAGTAAGCCCCTGCCACAAGGCCGGCTTGAGAGGCAGAGCCGCCAATGCTGGCGATCTGAAGCGGCAAGCTTGTTAGCAAAGCAGAGCTCGCCAGTTGTGCAAGCGCACTAGCCAGAATGATCGCAAACAGCGAAACGAGTGAAGCTTTAACCATGCAGCCATTGACCTGCACCTGATGTGGCGCAGTGTTCCCGTGTTGATGTTCATTTACTGGAAAACAGAGCTTTCCGATTGACTGAATGTTTCGCAGGGGAATGTGACTGCATTGAGCGAAAAATCGAACCAAGCAGTGATTTATTGATGGGGTTTACGTGGGGGAATTGAGACGGATTTGCGGCTGTAAACAAAACTGCCGCCCACTGAACAAACAGGGGCGGCAGAGTATCTTGTATCTATATCAGAGAGTTAGGTTGGTGCGTTCTCAGCACTCAACTCTTTGACTGCCGCTTCCAGCTGATTGTAGTGAGAAATCACCACATCAGGCCCCAGTTCGCGGACAGGAATGTCTGTGTAACCGAAATCCACGGCGATCACGGGCAGGCCAGCGTTACGTGCAGCGCTGATGTCAGCCTTGGAATCGCCAATGAAAATGGAGCCTGCGCGAGAGCCACCGGCAATGTCGATTGCACCAAAGACTGGCATCGCATCCGGCTTGTTTTTGGAGAAGGTGTCTCCGCCCACAACAGCGTCAAACAGGTGTTCCATGTCCATGGCACGAACCAACGGTTTAGCCAGTTTTTCCAGTTTGTTTGTGCAGATAGCTGTTTTCCAGCCAGCAGCTCTCAGCCGTGCAACTGTTTCCAGCGCCTGCGGAAAAGCATGGGTCTTATCTGCAATATGAGTCTCGTAGTAGCGAATAAACTTGGCAAGCAATGGTTCCAGAACTTCATCTGTCACTTCAATCTTGCTTGCCTCGAGCCCACGGCTCATCAGCACTTTCACGCCAGCGCCGACCATTTTCCTGACCCGTTCAGGCTCAATGGCTTCAAACCCGGCTTCTACCAAAACATGATTCATCGACGCTGTGAGGTCTCCCATGGTCTCCAGGAGAGTACCGTCTAGGTCGAAAACCAGAACTGGTGTTGTCATACATAAGCTCGTTTCTGTTGAGAAAATCCGCGCCACACTACCGAAATTCACCGTGAAGTCAATTTGCGAGGAAAACCTATAGTGTGTTGGGTGGATTGCTGCTTGGCGGGACACACACCTCATGGTAATCAGCAGGAGTTATGTCACAGTAGACCCAAGCGCAATAACTAGGCAGAATTGTTCTTGTCTGTGAACGTTTCCGAACAAGCTTTGGGTCCGGGGAAGAGAAATTAGTCAGATGGCAATGAGTTTGAAGGCGCAGGCCGCAGCTGCAGCACTCAAGGAAGTTAAGCCCGGCATGAAGCTGGGGATAGGTTCTGGATCAACAGTCAATGAACTGATCCGCCTTCTGGCAGAGATGGTGAAGGATGGCTTTGAGATCATCGGTGTGCCAGCCTCATCTTATTCTCAAGCTCTTTGCGACGAGCTCGGAGTGCCGTTGACCACACTGGATGAAACGCCAGTGTTGGATCTGGTTATTGATGGGGCGGACGAAATTGATCCGCAGCTGAACCTTATCAAAGGCGGCGGCGCAGCGCTGCTTCGTGAAAAAATAATTGCGGCGGCTTCCGGAAGCATGCTTGTGATTGCTGATGAGAGCAAAATTGTTGATACCCTCGGAAAGTTTCCGCTTCCCGTGGAGGTTGTTCCGTTCGGGCTTGAGGCCACTCGCCAGATGATGCAAAACAGCTTGGACGCTGAGGGGCTGCAAGGTGAGATGATCCTGCGTATGGCAGGGGAAAAGCCACTTGTAACTGATAACGGTAACTACATTCTTGATTGCAACCTACAGGCAATCAGCAATCCGAAGTCACTGGCAAAACGCCTGGAGGTTATTCCAGGTGTCGTTGAGCACGGGTTGTTTATTGATATGGCAGTACGGGCCTATGTTGCCGGTACTGATGAAATTCGTGTCTTGGAACCTTAAGCTGTCCCGACAGTCATTTTAGGACAGCTGATTAAAATATAGGGGAGCCATTTTATGCTCGCTAAGTTCAAGTCTGCAGCAATTGCAGGTGTTGCATCACTGGTCGTTGCTGGTGTGCTGATTTCCAGCCCGGTTATGGCTCAGGACAATTCCATTTCTGAAAGCCACATCGAAGCTGCAAAAGCGGCTGTTCGTGCAACAAAGTCCATCGAGAACTTCGATAACATCCTTCCAGATGTTGCAGAGCGTACTCGTACCCTGTTTATTCGTTCTAATCCGGCAATGAGCGCTGAGATCGACATCGCTGTGAATGAGGCTGCTGTTGAACTTATCCCGCGTCGTCAGGAGCTGGATCGTGTGATTTATGAAGTATGGGCTCGTCGCTTCTCTGAAGAGCAGCTCAATGAAATCGCAACCTTCTACAACTCCGACACCGGGAAGCGCCTTGCTGACCTGTCGGGTACACTGTCTGCATTGACGATCGGTGCTGCAAAGCAGTGGAGTGATGCAGTCAGCACCGATATGGTTGCAATTTCACGGAAGAAACTTGCTGAAATGGCTGCTCAATAAGCGATCACGAAATCGCAATCCAAAATGAACAGTTAGATCAGATACGCCCCTTGAAATTTGGGCGTATCTGGCCCAAATCTGAGCCTACGTTTTTATAAGACAAGACCTTAGAGCGTAACGAAACGTCGTTGCATAAGGTTTATTGCAAACGAAAGTGGGCTGTAATGACTAATTTCGACTACGATCTCTTTGTTATTGGGGCCGGTTCTGGCGGCGTACGTGCAGCGCGCATCGCAGCAACCCATGGCGCCCGTGTCGGTATTGCTGAAGAATTTCGCTATGGCGGGACCTGCGTTATCCGCGGCTGTGTTCCCAAAAAACTCTTTGTCTACGCATCTAAATTCACCGAGGAATTCGCAAATGCGGACGGGTATGGCTGGAGCCTGAACGGCACGCCAACCTTTGATTTTGATAAGCTTGTCGAAAATAAAGACAAGGAAATCACCCGTCTGGAAGGCATTTATCGCCGCAATCTGGATAAGTCCGGCGTTGAACTGCACGACAGCCGCGCAGTGATTGAGGGGCCGAACACCGTTCGTTTGCTGTCTACCGATCAAGTCATCACAGCTGAACGTATCCTTGTAGCTGTTGGTGCAACGCCAAACGTTGATGCAGGTCTTGTCGGCTGCGAGCATACCATCACATCCAATGAAGCATTCCACCTTTCCGAGTTCCCGAAGCGAACCATAGTTGTCGGTGGCGGTTACATCGCTGTCGAGTTCGCTGGCATCTTCAACGGCATGGGGTCTGAGACCACGCTTTTGTATCGCGGTGAAGAAATTCTGCGCGGTTTCGATATGGACGTGCGTACCGGTCTGCATGAGCAGATGGTGGAAAAAGGTATCACCGTCAAAACCAAGTCCACCATTGCATCCATTGAGAAGCATGAGGGCGGTCTGACAGTGACCACGCACGCCGGCGAAGTAATCGAAGCCGATCAGGTGCTCTACGCAATCGGACGACGCCCGAACACAGCAGGCCTCGGTCTTGAAGAAGCTGGCGTTGAACTGGACAAAGCAGGTGCAATCGTCGTAACCCCACAGAGCCAGAGCTCTGTACCAAGCATCTTTGCTGTGGGCGATGTCACCAACCGTGCCAACCTGACCCCAGTGGCTATTCGTGAAGGTCACGCTTTTGCTGATAGCACCTATGGTGGCAACGAGTGGCATGTCGATCACTCTATGATCCCGACCGCAGTCTTCTCTCAGCCTGAGATTGGTACGGCAGGTCTGACGCAGGAAGAAGCTGAGGCGCGCTTCGACAACATCGATATCTATTCCTCATCCTTCCGTCCGATGAAGAACACACTTTCCGGCAAGCCAGGCAAGATGTTCCTCAAGATGCTTGTAGATGCGGATACCAACAAAATCCTCGGCATTCACATCATGGGCCCAGACTCTGGCGAACTTATCCAGATCATCGGTGTGACCCTGTCGATGGGTGCCACCAAGTCGGACTACGACCGCACCATTGCGGTGCATCCGACTGCTGCGGAAGAATTGGTGACAATGCGCGAACCATCTGAGCGTATCCGCAAGAATTAAACTTTAGTTGACTTCCAAAGAGCCGCTAGTCTTTGCTAGCGGTTCTTTTTTGTCTTGCTGCCGGAGCAGGGCATCTTTCTCGTTTTGATAGGAATACCCGTGACTGACCTCACACAGGACCAGATTTGCTATTTTGGTTATGGCTCTCTCGTAAATGAAGAAACATTGCCCGCAGGCACGACAGTGGTAGCCGGACAACTGAGTGACTGGAAGCGGGAATGGCGTGGTTGCTCCAAAGGCAAAGAAGGCAATGGCCGCATGTCAGGCGTTGGTGTTTGCGCATTAGGTGTCCGTCGTGAAGAGGGCTCTGTCATTCGTGGTGCGATGGTGCTTGATACAAAAGCAAACCTGCCTGCGCTAGATAAACGTGAATGGCATTATAACCGCAAATCCCTCAGTGATGATAGTTTCGTGCCCGATTGTGGCAGGCAGATGCCATCAGACACGTTCCTCTATCAGGTGCAGGATCAGTACGCGCACTGGGGCAATGACGAGCACCCAATCCTGCAAAGCTATGTTGACTGCGTCATGGCTGGATTCCATCGCCTATGGGGTCATGAAGGATTGTTGCACTTCATGGAAACCACGGACGGCTGGGATCGTGTACCAATTCTAAATGATCGCGCAGAGCCGTTTTATCCGCGTGCTATTGTTCTGTCCAAAGAACTTGCGGGCACGATTGACGATCTGCTGAAATCTGTGAATGCTCAATATTTAAATCGCTGAAATTAGGTTCATGGTTCGCGAGTGTGAACGCTTCATGTATCTTTACACAAGTGTTCATCTGCGATCTTGAAGGGCGCTTTGAAATAATTGTCTATCAAGTTCTAATTTATTAGAACATAGTAGCTCTAAAGCAGATTGGTTTGATGGATTCTCATAGGGCCTGATTTTTTTGAGGTATCCTCAACCTACAGCGATAAAACAACGTATACGTCCCCCTAGTCAGATAAACGGGCTGCGTGTATAAGCCTTTCTGGGCTTTTGTCTCATGATGAGAACAGCTCAAAGAATTAACGCTGCCAAAGAGAGGCGCATAGGGCGCGCTGGCAGCATTCCGTATTGATGGAGTTTTAAAATGGCGGACAAATGGACACCGGATTCCTGGCGATCAAAACCGATCGTGCAGGTACCGGACTATCCAGATAAGGAAGCAGTGGCAGACGTTGAAAGTCGCCTAGCAACTTATCCGCCGCTCGTGTTTGCAGGTGAGGCGCGCAAGTTGAAAGCGCAGCTCGCTGATGTTGCCGAGGGGCGTGGATTCCTCTTGCAAGGTGGTGATTGTGCGGAGAGCTTTGCAGAGCATCACGCTGATCACATTCGCGACTTTTTTAGAGCATTCCTGCAAATGGCCGTGGCGCTCACCTATGGTGCGCAGCAGCCAGTTGTAAAAGTGGGCCGTATTGCTGGTCAGTTTGCAAAACCGCGTTCTTCCAATATTGAGAAGAAGGGCGATATTGAACTGCCTAGCTACCGTGGTGACATCATCAACGGTATCGAGTTCAACGAAGACTCTCGTATTCCAGACCCTGAGCGTCAGGTGAAAGCCTACCGTCAGTCTGCTGCGACGTTGAACCTGATCCGTGCGTTCGCGCAAGGTGGTTTTGCCAATCTGGATCACGTCCATCAGTGGATGCTCGGCTTCGTAAAAGACAGCCCGCAGGCACACCGCTATCAGGAAATGGCAGATCGTATTTCCGACGCCGTCTCCTTCATGCGTGCTTGCGGTGTTGATCCCGACAACACACCTCAGCTGCGTTCCACCGATTTCTTCACCAGCCATGAAGCATTGCTTCTGGGCTACGAAGAAGCGCTGACACGCATCGATTCCACCACTGGCGAATGTTACGCAACATCCGGCCATATGCTCTGGATCGGTGATCGTACGCGTCAGTTGGATCATGCACATGTTGAATTCTTCCGTGGCATCAAGAACCCGATTGGCCTCAAATGTGGTCCATCTCTTGATCCTGAAGAGCTGATCAAGCTGATCGACGTTCTGAACCCTGAAAACGAAGCTGGTCGCTTGACACTGATCACCCGTTTCGGTCAGGACAAGGTGTTCGAACATCTCCCAGCTATGGTACGCGCTGTTGAGCGTGAGGGTAAGAAAGTTGTTTGGTCCTGTGACCCGATGCACGGCAATACCATCACTGCAAACGGATACAAAACGCGTCCGTTCGAGTGTATTCTGCGTGAAGTAGAAGCATTCTTCGCGGTTCACCGCGCTGAAGGCACTCATGCAGGTGGTGTTCACGTCGAAATGACTGGCCGTAACGTAACCGAATGTACCGGCGGTGCACGCGCATTGTCCGCAGAACAACTCGGTGATCGTTACCACACCCATTGCGATCCTCGCCTCAATGCGGATCAGGCTCTGGAGCTGGCGTTCAAAATCGCAGAGAACCTCAGAAAAGAATCTGATACACGCCTTGCAGTGAACACTTAACTCTATCTAGAGTATTCATATGATGATCAGGGGTTGCACATTGTGCAGCCCCTCTTTTTTTGATAAATATTTATATGCGAAGCACATAGAAAATTGGAATGATGTGCCTCCTGCCTTTCGCTGCTCGATGTTTTTCTAGGTTTTTTCGCCCTCAGGGAGAGTTTGTTGCTTCAGAGCGATTCTTTGTTGTCTGGCTATTCAATCCTTATTGTGGATGACAACAACTACATGCGTTCCATCTTGCGCACTATGATCTCCGGCTTTGGCGTGCGTTCCATCTACGAAGCAGGCGACGGGGCCGACGCGATCGCAATTCTGCTCGATCGCAGGCCCGATATTGTGCTGTGCGACTGGATCATGCACCCGATTGATGGCAATGACTTCCTCCGTATTCTCAGGCAGGACGAAGATTCTGAAATTGCCAAGACCCCGGTAATCGTCATTACGGCTGATTCCCGCCGTTCCGTTGTTGTGGCAGCGCGCAATGCTGGCGTAAATTACTTCCTTGCCAAACCAATCGCACCCGCAATTCTGTATGATCGCCTGAAGGCCATCGTGATGCAGGGGGATGAGCCTATTCAGGCCAGGGACATGGCACAGATGCCAATGGGCACAAGGCTGCAACAGCATCTGGACCTCATGGCAAAGGCGAAAGATTCTGGGCAGGTGAAGAAGAAGTCGTCAGATTGATTTTCACCCTGTGAATCCTTTCCTCAACCGTCAACTATGTGATGGATCGACTTTTCTCTGCTACAAAAACGCGGTACACGAGAACCAAAGCTATTAAAGCTCGAAGCAAACAGGGCCACCCCTTCCATCCACTAAAGCCTTTGAAGTTTATATGATGATTAAAGACCAGTTCCGTTTGGCCGTCGTACAGGCCAACCCTTGCCTTGGTGATATCTCCGGTAATGCTGAGAAAGTGCGTCATCACCGAAAGCTGGCCGCCGAACAAGGCGCTGATCTGGTTTTGTATTCTGAGCTGTTTTTGGCTGGCTACCCGCCAGAGGATCTGGTCTTGAAGCCAGCCTTCGTAGCTGCCTGTAAGCGTGAACTGAAAGGCTTGGCAAAAGAAACGGCTGATGGTGGTCCCGCGCTGCTCGTTGGCCTGCCATGGGCCGAAGAGGATAAGCTCTACAACGCCGTCGCACTGCTCGACAACGGCAACATTGAGGGCCTGCGTTACAAGGTCGACCTGCCAAACTATGGCGTTTTCGATGAAAAGCGTGTCTTTGATGCTGGACCCAATCCGGGTCCGATGAATTTCCGTGGTATACGCATTGGTGTTCCGATTTGTGAAGACACATGGTCCGATGAGGTTTGCGAATGTCTGGAAGAGACAGGCGCTGAAATCCTGCTGGTTCCAAATGGGTCTCCTTACTACCGCGATAAAATAGATGAGCGCATGCAGATCATGCTCTCTCGTGTTGTCGAAACGGGCCTTCCGCTCGTGTATTGCAATCAGGTTGGTGGTCAGGATGAGCTCGTGTTTGACGGCGCATCCTTTGCCCTCAATCATGATCGCTCATTGGTGATGCAACTCGGTCAGTTCACCGAGGAAACAGATTACCTCGACTTCAATAAAGATGCTGAAGGTCTGTGGTTCGCAAAACCAACTCGCATCGTTCCAATGCCAGATACACAGGAAGCAGACTGGCTTGCCAGCGTGCTTGGCCTCAAAGACTACGTGAACAAGAACGGCTTCCCGGGCGTTGTACTTGGCCTGTCCGGCGGTATTGATAGTGCGATCTGTGCGGCCATGGCCGTTGATGCTCTGGGCGCTGATCGTGTTCACTGCATCATGCTACCATACCGCTACACCTCCGAGGAAAGCATCAAGGACGCCAAGGCCTGCGCAGATGCTCTCGGCGTGAAGTACGATACCATTCCAATCGCGGAGCCTGTCGAGGGATTCCAGCAGACGCTGGCTGGCGTATTTGCCGGCACTGAGAGTGGTATCACCGAGGAAAATCTGCAGTCCCGTTCTCGCGGTGTCATCCTTATGGCGGTATCCAACAAATTCGGCTCCATGGTTGTGACCACCGGCAACAAGTCAGAAATGTCTGTCGGCTACGCCACCCTTTATGGGGATATGAATGGCGGCTTCAACCCGATCAAGGATCTTTACAAGACCGAGGTTTATCGTCTGTCTGACTGGCGCAACAAAAACCATCCGGCAGGTGTGATGGGGCCGGCGGGTGAGGTGATCCCGAACAACATCATCGTCAAAGCGCCAACAGCTGAGCTGCGTGAAAATCAGACCGATCAGGACAGCCTGCCAGAGTACGATGTTCTGGATGACATCCTGCATTGTCTCGTTGAAAAAGAGTTGAGCCTTGACGAGATCGCCAAGCGCGGCCACTCTGTAGGAACCATCCATCGAGTCGAACACCTTCTTTACATCGCAGAGTACAAGCGTCGTCAGGCTGCGCCGGGTGTTAAAATCACACTAAAGAACTTTGGGCGCGATCGTCGCTACCCAATCACCAACCGTTTCCGGGATCGAACCTAGAACCACACGCGGCTTGAGATCTTACTTTAAGAACAAGCAAGCCGCGCTCTGGACTTGATCTCTGGTGCTCAGGCAAGCATCACGCCTTGCCTGAATCACTTTCTACGCTTTTTAGGTTAAGTCTATGACTTTCTTCCAATTTCTCCAGCGCAATCTGCGCTGGGTCGCGGGCGGGTTTCTGCTCGGGTTTGGCTCCAGCTTTGGTCAAACCTTCTTCATCGCGCAATTTTCCTCCCAGATCCGTGAGACCTATAGCCTCTCTCACGGTGATTTCGGCTCAATTTACATGTTCGCGACACTGGCAAGTGCTGCAACGCTCATCTACTTGGGCAGGATAGTCGATTATTATCGCCCTGTGGTCGTCGGCTGTGCTGCAATTATCATTCTTGCCGGATTCAGTTTCTTAATGAGCTGGCATAACTCCATAATATTACTTGCAATTTGCCTCTATGGCCTACGCCTGTTCGGGCAGGGCATGCTCCCCCATACTTCGCAGACAGCCATGTCGCGCTGGTTTCATGGCTCCAGAGGGAAGGCTCTCAGCCTGGCCTCTTTTGGCAACATGGCAGGCGAAGCGCTTTTGCCATTGGCCGCTGTCTCGCTCATGGTCGCATTCTCATGGCGGGATCTCTGGTCCGCAGCGGGCATAACGCTTCTCGTCGTCTTCCTTCCTCTGGCTTATCTGACCCTCAAGAAGGACCGGACACCGGAAAACCCGCTTGAGTCTTCAGGCTCAAATGGTCCTGCTGTGAGCTGGACCAGAAAGCAGGTGATGTCGGACTGGCGGTTCTGGGTGGTTATGACAGCCGTGCTCGCTGTACCGTTTCTTGTCACAGGCCTCATGTTCCATCAGGTCCACTTTATGGAAGCAAAGGGCTGGGCACGGACTGTAATCCCATCCTATCTGCCACTTTATGCAGCGGCTGGCGCCGTGTTCTCTATGACTGCTGGTATGTTGATTGACCGTTTCTCTGCCGTCTCATTGCTCCCGCTTTCTGTTGTTCCTCTTGGTGTGAGTGTGCTCGTGTTTGCCTTTGGCGGCGAAGAGTACTTTGTGCCAATTGCTATGATCATCCTCGCCATAACCGTTGGTTCCTGGGGGGCGATTGCCTCTGCTGTTCTAGCCGAACTTTATGGAACAGCTCATCTGGGGTCTATCCGTGCAGTTTATTCGGCCATGATGGTCTTTGCCTCTGCGTTAGCTCCGGGGCTTATGGGTATCCTGCTGGATAACGGTATTGAGCTGGACACTCAGTTTGCATTCTCCAGCCTTTATTGCCTTGGCCTGGGCCTGGTTTTGTTTGCCGTAAAGCCGCAGCTGATGCTGGTTCGTTCTCCAGCTTGAATTCTGCAAAAGCCGGTAACTGAACCTAAAACCCAAGATATTCCGTAGGTATCGGAGATTGGCTGGTTGACCCGTACCAGCCAACGCGATACCCGAGTGTCAAACTTGTTTATTGATGAGAAGGCTCAGCCATGAGTGTTACCGTTCGCTTCGCGCCATCTCCGACTGGCCACATCCATATCGGCAATGTGCGCCCGGCGCTTTTCAACTATCTCTTTGCTAAAAAGCAGGGCGGCAATTTCGTTCTGCGCTACGACGATACCGACGTGCAACGCTCTAAAGAAGAGTATGCAGTGGGCATTGCCGGAGACCTGAAGTGGCTGGGTATCAACCCTGATCGCGTGGAAAAACAATCCGAGCGGTTTGCATTGTATGATGCAGCAGCTGCCAAGTTGAAAGACGCTGGCCTCCTGTACCCATGCTACGAGACGCCTGAAGAGCTGGAGCGCCGCCGTAACCGTGCGCGTGCTCTGGGCCGTCCTCCTGTTTACGACCGTGCTGGCCTGAAGCTCACGGATGAGCAGATCGCTGAATATGAAGCAGAAGGCCGCAAACCACACTGGCGCTTCAAACTGCCAAACCACGCAGAAAATGATGCATTCTCCACTGTCAGAACAGAAGTGCACTGGGATGATGTGATCCGTGGTCGTCAGACCGTTGATCTTGCCTCCCTGTCTGACCCTGTGCTGATCCGTGCAGATGGAACCTACCTCTACACGCTGCCATCCATCGTGGATGATGCGGATATGGGTATCTCGCACGTTATTCGCGGTGAAGACCACATTGCTAACACTGGTGTTCAGATTGCCATATTCCAGGCATTGGGGGCACAAGTTCCTGAGTTTGGTCACCACAACCTGCTGACCACTGCATCAGGTGAGGGCCTGTCCAAACGCTCTGGCGCGCTGTCTATCCGCTCACTGCGGGAAGAGGGCTATGAGCCAATGGCAGTCTGCTCCCTTGCAGTGCTGACAGGCACCAGTCACGCAGTTGAACCAGCTCCAACCATGGAAGCTCTGGCAGACATGCTCGACTTCTCTGGCATCTCCAAGTCAGCTGCAAAGTTTGACCCGGAAGATGTGGGTCACCTGACTGCAAAACTCGTCCATGCCATGAGCTTTGCTGATGTCGCCGACCGCCTGAAAGCAGATGGCGTTGAAGGGGATGACGCGTTCTGGGCAGCCGTTAAAGAGAATTGCTCCACCGTAAGCGATGCGAAAAAATGGTGGGAGCTGATCGTTGGGTCTGCCACGCCAGACATTGCCGAGGAAGACAAAGACTTCATCACTCAGGCTAAGGCTCTGCTGCCGCAAGAGCCATGGACCGAGGAAACATGGGGCGAGTGGACCAAAGCTGTCAAAGCCGAGACAGGCCGTAAAGGCAAAGGTCTGTTCATGCCACTACGCAAGGCAATCACAGGTCTGGCACACGGTCCAGACCTGAAGAACATGCTACCTCTTATCGGTCGGGAAAAAACTTTGGACCGACTTTCCTGATAGGGCCTGTGCGCGGTTCAACCTCGCGCGGCACAAATTTCTTCTGAACAAGTGGAGGCTCGGAGATATCACTCTGGGCCTCTGTTGCATTTACAGTCTGACGCAGCTCACTCTGGTTCGGAATAGCAGGATACGTCGCTGTTGCACCCGGTGTCAGATCTTCCAGCTGATTACCCGGAAGGGCCTGCTCCAGAGGTGGGATCGCAGGTGATGGCTCCAGATTGCCAGGCTGACCACCCGCTGCATCACAGGAACAGGCCGGGTTGTTCTGCTGTCTGAACAGATAGGCATTGGCAAGCGACGTATAAGGCGCACCGGACAAAGACCGCATCTGGGCAGGTGTTTCCTGAGGAACCTGGAAGACATACAGCTCAGTGTCCTGACTTGGACACAGCGCCTGACAAATCTCTCCGTCTTCCGCCAGATCTTCCGCACTGGAATTCGGATTGATCGGGAAGTAGTAGCCATCACACTTGCGCACACACATGGTTGCATACTGCTGTCCACCAGAGGAGAAACCAGCGGTCGAACGAGGCTCCAGCTGCAAAGGCTGATTGGCCTGCGCGGGTGGCGGTGTCAGTGGTTGGATTTGCTGGTCAGAACGATCAGAACAGTTCAGATCAACCAGCGCTTGCTTCACTTCAGTAAGTCGGTCCTGCAAAACGCTGGAATACAGTTCCTGCTGTCTTTGACTGTCGAGATAGGTCAGATTCTCATTCATCTGCTGAAGAGAGGAGCTCAGCTGCTGGCACTGTGCAGGGCCAAAGGAGCCATCACAGCCGAAGTTGGACATCTGGGACTGCACATTGCGGATATGAACCAGCTGCTCTTCATAGGCCGTTTGCCAGCTGTTCGAGCTGCCATTGCTTTCGACCTGCTCAGAAAGTTCGATAAACTCCGTCTCAAGCCTGTCGCACACCTGAGGGCGTGCAAACGCACTGCCGGTCCAAATTAGGGAGGCGCCAAGGGCAAGAGCCACGGCTGCGCATGAGTGCGCGAAGGGGAGTCTGGAAATGGTCATAGCCCGCAATACTGGTTTCCTCAGAGAAATCTTAGAGATAAGCTATTCTATGGCCTTATTGGGGCAAAACCAACGGATTCCGGTAGGTTTTACAAAATTCTCTGGTTCTCTTGCTGGTAGTTGCCAAAAAACCTCCTATATCGGGAGTGATTTGATTTGTTCTTTTGAAAATGGAGGGGAGCCGTGCAGATCTCTGCGCTTGGAAAATCAGTCCTGAAAATGGTGAGCACCGCGACGGTCGTTCTTGGAGTAACGCTGGGGATGCTTGGCACCGCTGCACAGGCACAGGAGCCGGATCTGATCTTCAAGAAGTCAACTGTCTGGAAGTTCCTGAGCCCGGACCACAAGTTGGCGACCTATGCACTGGATGACCCGGAAGTCGAGGGCGTCGCCTGTCACTTCACAGTGCCTGAAAAAGGTGGCTTCTCCGGATGGCTCGGACTGGAGGAAGAAACCTCAGATGTCTCGTTGGCCTGCCGTCAGGTTGGCCCCATCAAGTTCAAAAGCAAGTTTGAGCAAGGCGATGAAGTCTACCGCCAGAGCCGCTCGCTATTCTTCAAAAAAATGCGCATTGTCCGTGGCTGTGATGCAAAGCGGAACGTGCTGGTCTATTTGGTGTACTCCGACAAGCTCGTAGAAGGCAGCCCGAAGAACTCTACGTCTACCGTGCCGATCATGCCGTGGGGCGATCAGGTTCCGGAAAAGTGTGCTGACTATCTGGATGACTAAAGCCTGTTCCTGAAAAGCGGCTCCGGTTTTCGGATAAGAATACGCGTTGATTTGACATCTGCGCCTCAAGCACTTTGAGCACCGCTGGGCAATCCCGGCGGTGTTTGTATTTGAGGATCCCGTTTATACGGGTGGAGCAAGGCGAACAGGCTTTGCCTGCGCTACTTGTAAATAATGTTTCTTCGGCAATGGCTGTTCGCCTCGCCCGGGCCTTTTATCATGAACGCGCGGGCTCCTTCTCGGACAGACGTGACTGACATGTCCCCGTGTCAATGACACGTTCCCGTGCCACTGACAGGTTTCCCTGTCATCGACAATTTCTTGTCACCACCGGACGCCCTCCGGAACGACCCCAAACTCCCTACTACCACTGTGGTCTCAAAAGGGTATGGCGCTTCACCGGACCTCCCGACACGATACGTTACCTCATGCCGGCAGCCCAACCCCACCCACGCCGCGGAATGGACGGTCCACTCCTGCCCGAATGCGTGGGCACGAGATATAGGATAGGGGAGCTTTTAGGTGACGGGGATAAGTTTTGTTCGGCCCAGCCAGCAACCCGCGTCGTCACCCAGCGCCGTCATCCCGCGCAAGCGAAGCGCGATGCGGGAACCAGAGCCTCACCTACTAATAATCTCAGCAGGAATTGCACTGGATACGGGACCCTTGCTTCGCTGCGTCCGGTATGATGGCAAGAGGCACTGCCGCCTGAAGCCCAGCCTCCACACACAACCACCTCAACATCACCTTGCCAGCAACACAAAACAACCAGTTTGCCGATTTAACTGTTTTAGGTGAGCGAAATTCATGCAAAGAAAAAGGCAGCGTGGAACGCTGCCCTTAAAATTTGGGGAACTCTCAGTTTTATCAGCACCATCTGAAGAGATGGCTTTGAACTCACGCAGAGTTCATAAACAGGTAAACCGCAAGGAAAATGATCGGGCTTGAGATAGCACTTGCCACAATCATTGCACCCATAGCCTGCTTCAGCATAATCAACCCCCGTTTGAATTATGAAATGCAGTTCTATTGGGGATATATTAGCACAGCTAATTCAAATATGCACTATTAACCATATCCCTGATAAGGGACGTGGCAATTTGCGCATATTTGTCAGGTCAGTAGGTTGAGGCCATCTTTATCTTGAATGCATCTTGCGAGGTGAGCAGAGCCTCCAGAATCGCTTTGTCCTGCTTGTAGATGTCTTCCCGGAACTGAAGTTCCCCATCATCACCAGCAAAAGCGGTGTAGTAGCGCAGATGCACTGGCACGGTCTCTTTCAGTTTCAGGCGAACGGTTTTGCCCCGGGCGCGCAGCTTTTCCATTTTGGCGCGGCTGTGGCCGGAACCGGAGAGCAGCACTTCCCCGAATGTAAATGGATCCTGCACCCGGATGCAGCCATGGCTAAACGCACGCTGATCCTTGTTAAACAAGCGCTTGGACGGTGTGTCGTGCAGGTAGATATTATGCTTGTTCGGGAACATGTACTTCACCGCACCGAGAGCGTTTTTCCGCCCAGCCTTCTGGCGGAGTTGATACCCGAACCTGCGTTTGCTGACAGCATTCCAGTTGATCGCCGTCGGATCGACCCGCCGACCATTCTTGTAAACGTTGATCCCGCTGCCAGACAAGGCAGAAGCATTCTTGCGCAGCTTGGGCAGATACTCGTTGGTGGCAATGGACCATGGCACCCCCCAGGTGGGATTGATCTCTGCATACTCAAAAGTGTCAGAGAACAAAGGCGTGGCATGGCGAGGCTTACCTACCACCGTGCGGGTCTCATAAAGCACGTTCGTGCCTTCCATCACCCGCACAATCTGTTCAGCCACATTGACTTTCACATAGCGGCCAGAAGGAAGCGGATCATCCCAGCGCATGCGTTCCAGATTAACTAGGATTTGATCGCGGCGGTCTGTGAGTGAGGCATTCAGCGCTGCCCGGGTCTTCTTGCCAACAACGCCGTCCACGCTCAAACCATGACGTTTCTGGAAGCTTTTTACGAGCGCAACCATATCCTCATTGTAAAAGGCGGGCGCCACGTCTTGCTCTGTGGTGCCGGAGTATCCGGAATAATAGGGCGCATAGCCCTCGGCTTGTAGGCGTTTCTCCAGCTGCGAAATCCGTGCGCCTGTGTCACCGGGCCGGATGCTCGGGCCATCTTCGATGTAGACAGGGTAATCAGAGGTGAGGGCCGCGTTATATCGGGCCAGCTGGTCTTTCAAAAGATCGTAGGACGGGGCCTCTGGCTCAAGGCTGGCAAACAACTGCTCAACAGACCGGGTTTCTTCCAGCTGAGTAAGCATGTCATTCAGCTTTGGAACCTGCGGGGTGATAAATACATTCTTCAGCACCTTAGTCGGGCGCACAACGCCGCCAGCAAGGTGGGCGCCGTAACTGGCAAAAACGTGGGTCAGCTGCAGTTCAACAACAGCGATCTCACGTAAAGTGGCCGTTGCGTTGGACGCTTCCATCACATCCAGAATGGAAGCCAGCTGCCGGACACCATAGGCTTGCGGATCAAGCCCATGGGTTGGGGCCTTGCGAATCTCGTCAATCAAACGGTTGGCAAGCGGCGTCAAAGACTGGTCTTCAAACCAGACAGGGCGGAAGTTGCGTAAGGAGTAAGCCTCTGCCAGGGCATCCACTTGCCGCGAACTAAAACCAGCTTGCTCGATTTCATCTTCAGAAAAGATCAGATCCCGGATGGTTTGCTCCAACTCAGACAGCTCTGACAGGGATGGATCCAGAACCTGTCCGGCAGGTCCGGTGAGATCCGGAGCTTGCAGCTCGTTTTCTGGCAGGACTAAGGGATCAATGTCCGGCAGTACAAGATTGTCCGGGGAAGGCGTGTCAGCTGGTGGTGAGGCCGCAGTCTCATTAAAATTCAGCGGGTCTATAGGGTTCACAGAGGAGGTGGCATTACCGGTCGCACTTGAAGGCGAACTCATTCCAATCAGACTTGCAGCGACAACGGTGGCACAGATACTCTTGTGAGACACGTTTTACTTCCCTGTTTTTTCTTAGCTTTCCCTTAGAATTGCATCTTCGGGTAGAAATTTTGTATTTAACTTAGTTAGAAATGTGGGTGATCTGGTGAGACTAAGACTTGACCTGTAAGCAACAATCAGCGAAAAGCAACATATGAAAACGGCGATGCACACTTCTTCTTGCACCATCATTATTTGCAGCTAGCGACAACGCTGGCTGTGGCCGTTCTATCCTGCCTTGATTCTGCGTGAGATGAACGCCCGGCCAGCTGGCCAGGAGACGAACCATTATGAGCGCAGACACAGCCCAGGGCGGCAAGGGACTTCTGCTCACCAATACTTTGACACGCACAAAAGAAACTTTTGTGCCAATGGATGCGTCCAACGTGCGCATGTATGTGTGTGGTCCCACCGTTTATGACTACGCCCATATTGGTAATGCGCGCCCAGTCGTAGTTTTTGACGTTTTGGCCAGATTGCTGCGTCAACTCTATGGCAAAGAGCATGTCACATATGTGCGAAACATCACAGACGTGGACGACAAAATCAACGAGCGCGCAGCAAACGAAGGTATTTCCATTCGTGAGCTGACCGAAAAAACCGCTGGCCAGTACCATGAGGACATGGCTGCGCTGGGGGCACAAGCGCCGGATATTGAGCCGCGGGCAACCGACCACATCGAAGAGATGAAAACGATGATCGAGACACTCGTCGACAAAGGCCATGCCTATGTCGCGGACGAGCATGTCCTCTTCAATGTGCCAAGCATGCCCGAGTACGGCAAACTCTCCAACCGCACACTGGACGAGATGATCGCCGGTGCGCGTGTTGAAGTAGCTTCCTATAAAAAAGACCCGACGGACTTCGTGCTTTGGAAGCCATCCAAAGCGGATGAACCGGGTTGGGAAAGCCCATGTGGCATCAAAACACCAGGCCGTCCGGGCTGGCACATCGAATGTTCCGCAATGTCTGAAAAGCACCTGGGCAAGACCTTTGATATCCATGGCGGCGGTGTCGATCTGACGTTCCCGCATCATGAGAACGAGATTGCACAATCCAGATGTGCTCACGGCACGCATGCCATGGCAAATGTTTGGATGCACAACGGCTTCCTGCAGGTGGAAGGCGAGAAGATGTCCAAATCTCTGGGCAACTTCTTCACCGTTCACCAGCTGCTGGACACGGAAGAGGGGGATGGACGTAAATGGTCTGGTCAGGCCATCCGCTATGCTCTGCTTCAAACCCAGTACCGCCAGCCAATCGACTTTACATTCAAAAGTCTGGCAGAAGGTGAAAAGCAGCTCACCCGCTGGATTGAGCTGATGAAGAAGCTCGGTGTTACAGCACAAGAAAATGGCGCACTGGATGAAGGTGTTCTGGAAGGCCTGAAAGACGACCTGAACACACCACGTGCCTTTGCCGCTCTTCACAAACTGGCCCGCGATGCACGCGGGGGAGATGCCGACGCTGCACAAAAATTAGCTAATTCTATCAAGTTCTTGGGCTTTGATCTTGAATCATTTTCCAAAGCTCAGGAAGAAGAAAAAGCTGAAGCAGATGCCTCTCCGGAGCTGAAGGCCAAAGTGGAAGAGCTGATTGCAAAACGTCTGGATGCCCGCAAGGCAAAAGACTTTGCTGAAAGCGACCGCATCCGCGATGAGCTGGCAGCCGACGGCATTGTGCTCAAAGACATGAAAAACAAGGAAACAGGTGAAATCGAGACCACCTGGTCCTGCGTTTAACGAGTTTTCAGAGCCATGGACTACGCAGATACCACAAGGAAACTTGAAGTCTGCTCCATGGTTCTATCCGGGATAACCCGTTAGGCTTGCTAAGTTTTCTCAAGGCGCCCGCAATACGTGCCTTGAGAAATCCTACGGAGACAATAGGGAAACCTCCGTCACATGAGGGGAGCCTGAGGGTGAACTCAGGACAATAAGCAGGGTAGGCATACTATGACGAAAGAGCGTCTGTATCTTTTCGACACGACATTGCGCGATGGGGCTCAGACCTCCGGCATTGATTTCTCCGTGGACGAAAAAATTGCCATTACCGACTTATTGGAGAGACTGGGCGTCGACTATATTGAAGGCGGCTACCCGGGCGCAAACCCAACAGATACACAGTTCTTCTCCGAAAAAAGAACAAAGAAAGCGACCTTCACCGCCTTTGGCATGACCAAACGCGCTGGGCGCTCTGTCAGCAATGACCCCGGTGTTCAAATGGTCCTCCAGTCGGCAGCAGACGCCACATGCTATGTGGCAAAAAGCTGGGACTACCACGTTGATGTTGCGCTGAAGTGCACCAACGAGGAAAATCTGGAAAGCATCGCAGACACCGTCAAAGCCTCCGTCGAGGCGGGCAAAGAAGCCATGATCGACTGTGAGCACTTCTTTGATGGCTACAAGGCAAACCCGGACTACGCTCTGGCCTGCGCACAAACCGCTTTTGAAGCTGGTGCGCGCTGGGTGGTTTTATGCGATACTAACGGCGGCACGCTTCCACACGAAGTCACACAGATCGTCAATGCAGTGATGCAAGTGGTGCCGGGCAGCAACCTGGGCATCCACGCTCATGATGACACCGGCCATGCGGTCGCAAATACGCTGGCGGCTGTTGTTGCTGGCGTCCGTCAGATGCAGGGCACGCTCAACGGCATCGGCGAGCGTTGCGGCAACGCCAATATGATCACCCTGATCCCAAACATGCTGCTGAAAAAGCCGTATCGTGATCTGGTCGAACTTGGCATTGTTGTTGACGACCTGACAGAATTAACCGCAATATCAAGGAGTTTTGACGAGATCTTGAATCGATCTTCCAACGTCCACGCTCCTTATGTCGGCGCTAACGCCTTCGCCACCAAAGCAGGCATTCATGCCTCTGCCATCCTCAAGAATCCGGATACTTACGAGCACATCCCACCAGAAATGGTCGGCAACCAACGCCGTGTGCTTGTCTCCGATCAGGCTGGAAAGTCCAACCTGCTTAATGAACTGAAACGCCTTGGCGTTGAAGCTGACAAAGCCGATCCGCGCCTTGATCGTCTGCTGGCAGAGGTGAAAGAACTGGAAGCGCAGGGCTTTGCCTATGAAGCCGCAGATGCCTCCTTCGAGCTGCTTGCCCGCCGACGCCTGCATTCCGTGCCGGATTACTTCGATGTCCTGTCCTTCCGCACCGGTGTCGAGCGCCGCTACAACGCACTGGGTGAGCGTGTCACGGTCTCCGAAGCGGTTGTGAAAGTGGAAGTGGACGGTGAGACGTTCATGTCGGTGGCTGAAGGGAATGGCCCGGTCAACGCACTCGATCTCTCGCTGCGCAAAGACCTCGGCAAATACCAAAGCCTGATAGCTGACCTTGAACTGATAGATTATAAAGTGCGAATATTGAACGGTGGCACCAGCGCGATCACGCGTGTTCTCATAGAAAGCCAGAACAAGAAAACCGGCAAGCGCTGGTTCACAGTCGGCGTCTCTGAAAACATCGTAGATGCATCCTTCCAAGCCCTGGTCGATTCCGTTCGTTATTGCATTTTCAAAGCGAATGAGCTGGAAACAGCCTGACAAAGGCTGCCAAAGGCTTTTGAGCACGAAACGATTTGTGGTCGCGGATGCGCGGCCACGCCTTCCTTTTTTAACTGGCGTCAGGATCTCTGGCGCCTGTTTACGTTGTAATATGAGGGTTGAATGAGCCAGTCAGCGTCCGCTGCTGATCCGCTAAGCACGCCAGAAGCGTTCAAGGCTGGACTGATCGCAGCAGTATCTGCTTATCTCATGTGGGGCTTTGCTCCCATGTACTATAAGCTCACAGCAGACATGCCGGCGATCATCGTGATCTGCTATCGCGTGATTGGCTCCGTGCTGTTTCTTGGCGCCTTTCTGGTCATGAGCAAACTGCGCAAGGAGATCCTAGCGATCTTCTGCGACTTCTCGCGTCTGCGCTACCTTCTGGTGTCGGCCTCCGTCATCAGTATCAACTGGACTATCTTTATCTGGTCGGTGGAAACGGGCAGGGTACTGGATGCCAGCCTCGGCTACTTCATCAACCCGCTCGTCAGCGTGGGCTTGGGAGTTGTGCTGTTGTCCGAACGTCTGTCCAAAGCACAGCTCGCAGCGCTGGCGATCACCATCTTTGCCGTGCTCTACAAAACCTTTGAGGTGGGTGAACTGCCGTGGGTGTCTGTTGTGTTGGCCCTCAGCTTTGCGCTCTATGGCTATGTGCGCAAGCAAGCCCCTGTAAGCGCCGTTGCTGGCCAGTTGGTGGAAGTCCTGCTCGTCCTACCATTTGCACTTGTCGGCATCTGGTACTTCGCGCAGGCTGGCACCGGTGGCATCTATCCGGCAATTCCGGTGGAACACCCATGGTTCTTGTCTCTGCTGCTGTTCACAGGCGTGATCACAGCAGTCCCATTGGTGGTCTTCGCCTTTTCAGCGCGCCGCTTGCCGATGATCTATATTGGCTTCTTGCAATACATCGCGCCATCCATCCACTTCCTCAGCGCCATTTGGCTGTTTGGCGAAGAGCTGTCGATTGAGGGCTTGTTTGCGTTTGGAATGATCTGGTTCTCACTCGTCATCTTCTCGGTCGACGGTGTGATGGCAAGGCGCCGCGTTGCGAAGCTGGCGTAACAATGAATTGGACTACAATTAAAAAGGCCGCTGAATACTCAGCGGCCTTTTTGTTACATATCCTTCAAATCAGGATGTTCAACTTTGCAGCCCTCAATGGCCTTGCAAAGAATATCGACGCTTTGACCAACATCCTCGGTGATCTCGTAGGTGATGTCGCTGTCCGGGCGAATAAAGCCAAGACTACGCATGTGGTCGAGCAATTCCACCAGAGGCGTCCAGAACTGGTCAAGATTGAGAAGCAGCATGGGCTTGTCATGGCGGCCAAGCTGAGCCCAGGTCAGCATCTCCACAAGTTCCTCAAGAGTGCCGATCCCACCGGGCAGTGCGATAAACGCATCAGCTTTTTCAAACATGGTGCGTTTGCGCTCATGCATGTCCTGAGTAACGATCAGCTCATGAGCGTCTTCCAGCATCACCTCTCGTTCCATCAGGAACTTCGGAATGACACCGGTGACTTCACCGCCATTTTCAAGAACAGTTTTCGCAACAGCTCCCATAAGTCCAATGGATCCGCCACCATAAACGAGTCGAATCCCTTCACGGGCTAACAATTCACCAAGCTGAATCGCCGCTTTTTCAAACAGCGGCTGACTTCCAGCATTGGAGCCGCAATATACGCAGATGCTTTTCAAGGTTTTCATAGGTATTCTGTCGCATTAGGCTAGGGGGAACGTCAAGCAAGGCTCGTAAAATGAGGTTAACTTCACCATATGCGCAACTTGCCTGACATGGTGCACCTTGCCCCTCGGGTTAAACATGTATAACAAACACGATTAAAGTCTGTCCTTTTTGCCTAAAGCTAAGGAAAAGAGACAGCCGGATAAACTGATATCCGGACAATCTGATATAATGTCAAAGCATGCCATGTCGAGTGAACTATGGTCTGCTTGAGGAGCAATTGAGAACCATGTCGAAATCGGGGATGAACTGGTTGCTGACAGTTGCTGTGGCTGTTGCTGCAGGCGCAATCGGTGCGGGGGCGTACTACCTGAGCAAGGAAGATACTTCGGTTGTTGCAGAAGCTGAAAAGGCTGTTGCAAAGCTGGAGGCTGCTGCTAATGGCAAAGTACAGCTCAACTCGTCGGGCACTCAGACGGACAAGGCAGAAGCTGGCAAAGCCCCTGAAGTGACCACTCAGCTGGATACCGCCGCTGTTACCACCGACAATGTTCCAAGTTTTGATGTGATGCGCGTTGAGCCGTCAGGCGATGCCGTTGTCGCTGGCCGCGCTGAAGCTGGTTCCATTGTTGCACTCATCTCCAACGGGGATGTGGTCGGCAAAGGCATTGCGAACAACAGCGGTGAATTTGCAATTGTTCTTGAAAGACCGCTGAAGCCGGGCGATCACGATGTCAGCCTTGAAGCGACCAATCAGGAAACTCAGGAAAAGAGCGGCTCGCAGCAACACATCGCAGTGTCTGTGCCTAAAGACGAAAGCGGTGAGGTTCTGGTTGTTCTGAATGAGCCAGACGCACCATCGAAAATTCTCCAGCTGCCAGAAACACCTGTGACTGCAGAGCCCATTGCAACAGCGAATGCAGATTCACCTGAAACGACTGCTCCTGCTGAAGTTGCCGTTGCACAGACCCCTGGTGCGAAGGAAGAAGCTCCGGTTAACGCGGCGGTTGAAAAATCAGCGCAAGCGCCTGCAAAAACTGAAGTCGCTGTCACTGAGACGCCTGCACTTGTAAACGCAGCATCCGCGCCTGCTCCAGAAGCAGCACAGACTGCTGAAGCTCCTGTTGAAGTTGCAACGCAAACTCCGGCGCCCGTTGAGACACCTGCAGCACCGGTTGCAGCCACAACTGAAGAGCCGCAGCTGATTGTCAAAGCCGTTGAAACTGAGAAGGGCAAGGTCTTCGTTGCTGGCGAAAGTGAGCCAGGCGCGCAAGTTCGTGTTTATGTAGGCGAAGAGTTTGTTGGCGAAGCGCAGGCAGGCACCGAAGGTCGCTGGCTTGTGGAAGCTGAAAAAACAATCCCTGCTGGCAATGTGGAAGTCAGAGCTGACAAAGTCGAGAGCACCGACGGTAAAGTGGAAGCCCGCGCACAGGTTGTCTTCACCAAAGGTGAGAATGACGTTGCCATGATCCCGGTTCGCCTTGTTGCGGAAGGGTCTGGTTCAAAAGGAGCGTCTGCTACCGTTGGCATTGGCGAGTTGCCGAACGTTATCATCCGCCGCGGCGATAACCTCTGGACCATTTCCCGTCGTCTCTATGGTAAGGGCACACGCTACACCACCATCTATCAGGCCAACAGCCAGCAGATCCAAAATCCGGATATGATCTTCCCGGGACAGGTGTTCATGTTGCCTGTGGCTGACCTGAATTGGAAAACAATTAATAACTGATCTGGATTCTTCTCTTCGAACGTCCTATTTAAGAAGAGAAAGCTTTCCAGATTGATCTTTAGGAAAGCGCTGGATGAGCAATCCAGCGCTTTCTCTGGTTTGCGATCTTACTGCGTACTCCCGAAAAGTGGTTCCGGTTTTCGGATAAGGGTACGCTCCAAAAGAGGGCGAAAGACTCTCTCCAATCTGATGGCAATGAACGCGTTCTGGATCATTGCCCTTCTGATATGACATTCCAAATTCGCCAACCGCTTCTGCGTTTTAAGAAGCGCGCCGGGCAACAAGGCACTAGCATGACTGCAACAAGCAAAAAACAGCAGGCAAAATCCGCCCCTGCTTTGGATGCAGACGATAAAGGCTTGCTTCGTTCACTGAAAACTCTTTGGGTTTACATGTGGCCAGATGCAAGGCCGGAGCTTAAAAAGCGTGTCGTTCTGGCCCTCGCGGCGTTGATTGTCGCAAAAATTATTACCGTTTTCGCACCCTATCTTTATGCATGGGCAACCGATGCCCTGACTGACGCCAGCGTTTTGCCAAAATGGTTGCCGCCAATTCTTGTCGCGCCAATCATGTTGGTCCTGGCCTACAATGTCGCCAGAACAATGGCTGTCGGGTTTAACCAGATCCGTGACGCGATCTTTTCAAGCGTTGGCCTCCACGCCGTTCGCGAACTGGCCAATCTGACCTTCCAGCACCTTCACGCGCTGTCTCTTCGCTACCACCTGTCACGCCGCACTGGTGGCCTGACCCGTGTGATCGACCGCGGAGTGAAGGGGATTGAAGGCATCGTTCGTTTCACGATCCTGAGTGGTATCCCGACTGTCGTCGAATTTGCGATGATGGCTGTTGTAATCTGGTTCCAGTTTGGCCTCTGGTATGTCCTAGTCGTTGGCGCAACGGTCTTTGCCTACGTCTACTACACAGTCGTCGCCTCCGATAAGCGTATCCAGATCCGCCGTGACATGAACAACGCGGACAATGATGCAAACAGCAAGTCCGTTGACAGCCTCCTGAACTTCGAAACCGTCAAGTATTTCGGTAACGAGGAAATGGAACGTGGCCGTTTTGATAAGGCAATGCGCGGGTATGAGCGCGCTGCGATCAAAACATGGACCTCGCTCTCCTGGCTCAACTTCGGGCAGGCGCTGATCCTTGGTGCAGGTATGACCACATGTATGGTTATGTCCGCCATGGCAATTCAGCGCGGTGAGCAGACCATCGGTGATTTCGTCATGATCAACGCGCTGCTCATGCAGCTGTCGGTTCCGCTCAACTTCATTGGCTTCATCTATCGCGAAATCCGTCAGGGCATTGCTGATCTGGAAGCCATGTTCTCCGTATTGGCCGTAGAACCTGAAATTCAGGATGAGCCGCTTGCGGAGAACCTGAAGGTTAAAGAAGCCACCATCAAGTTCGAGGACGTGCACTTCCACTACGACGAAGAGCGCCCGATCCTGAAAGGCGTGAACTTCGAAGTGCCTGCAGGCAGCACCATCGCGATTGTTGGTCCATCTGGTGCGGGCAAGTCCACGATTTCCCGTCTGCTGTTCCGTTTCTATGATGTCACCTCGGGCCGCATCACCATTGATGGCAAGGATGTCCGCGAAGTGACGCAGAAATCCCTGCGCGATCACATTGGTATGGTTCCTCAGGATACGGTTCTGTTCAACGACAACATCGCCTACAACATCGGCTATGGCCGCGTAGGGGCATCAGAGGAAGAAGTGAAAGAGGCAGCTCGGCTGGCTCAGATCGATCACTTCATCGAAGCTCTGCCACATGGCTATGAAAGTGAAGTGGGCGAACGTGGCCTGAAGCTTTCAGGTGGTGAAAAGCAGCGCGTCGCGATTGCAAGGACCATCCTGAAAAGCCCGCCGATCCTCATTCTTGATGAAGCAACCTCGGCTTTGGATACGCATACAGAGCAGGAAATCCAGTCGGCTCTGGATATTGTCTCCAAAGACCGGACCACGCTTGTCATCGCCCACCGTCTTTCTACCGTGGTGAACGCAGATCAGATCCTCGTTCTGAAGGCTGGTGAAGCGGTTGAGCAGGGGACGCATGCTGAACTGATGGCAAATGACGGTCTCTACGCTTCCATGTGGAGCCGCCAGCGTGAAGTCAGTGAAGCGGAAGCGCGTCTTGCGCAGATGCGTGAAGATGATCAGGGCTTCATTTCCAGGGGCAAAAGTGCTGAGGAAAGCCTAATTGAGGGCATAACTGATAAGAAATAGTGGGTTCAAGTGATTGCTCCGCGCGCAATCAGGGGAATCTCTGTTTAAATAAGCTAGAGTTGCTTGCACAGATCTCTCTGAGTTGCTCTATGAGCAGAAACTTAACGTCTGAGGGGTTCAATAGCTGAACCCCTCACTCTAGCAAAGGTGGTAAAGATGTCTTTGGCGGACAGCATTTCCAAGACACTGGTTCCTATTCATAAAGAAGGCTACCCGTTTATCGCCATTGCAGCTGTCCTGACCATCATTTTAGGATGGTTCTGGTCGCCCCTTTTCTGGATCGGCCTTTTCCTGACTGGATGGGTCTGTTACTTCTTCCGCGATCCGCCACGCGTCACTCCCGTTAAAGACGGCCTGATTGTTTCCCCCGCAGACGGAACTGTGTGCCTGATGGGGTCCGTTATCCCGCCACGGGAGCTGGATCTGGGCGATCAGCCGATGATGCGTGTGTGCATCTTCATGAACGTCTTTAACTGCCACGTAAACCGTGCGCCAATGGCAGGCCGCATCACGCGTGTGGCTTACAAGGCCGGAAAGTTTCTGAATGCGGAACTGGACAAGGCAAGTGAGCACAATGAGCGCAATGGCCTGATCATTGAAAACGACAACGCCCGTATCGGTGTTGTGCAAATCGCCGGCCTCGTAGCACGCCGTATTGTGTGCTTCGTGAAAGAGGGCGAAAACATTTCTGCAGGTGATCGCTTCGGTCTGATCCGCCTTGGGTCCCGTCTTGATGTTTACCTGCCTCAGGGGACAAAACCACAAGTTGCCCTTGGCCAGACCATGATTGCTGGTGAGAGTATTCTGGCAAATCTGAAAGATGAAGAAGCAGGCGACATCGTTGCCCGCGTTTCTTAAGGTAGTATAGCGTGTCAAATCCATTTCCTCCCTATGAACCGGGAGGTCAAACCACCAATGCGAAAGGGGCAGCGCGCAAGCGTATTCCGCTTCGTATTGTTTTACCAAACGTCGTCACCTTGCTGGCGCTATGTTCCGGCCTGACAGCCATTCGCATGGCCATGGAAGACAGGTGGGATATGGCGATTGCCGCCATCTTCCTCGCCGCCATTCTGGATGCTCTGGACGGACGTGTCGCACGCATGCTCAAAGGGTCTACCAAGTTTGGTGCTGAGCTGGATTCGCTCGCCGACTTCGTGAACTTTGGTGTTGCCCCAGGGATTATCCTTTACGCATGGATGCTGGAAGATGCCAGCTCCCTCGGCTGGATCGCCTCTCTGCTGTTCTCCATCTGCATGGCATTGCGACTGGCGCGGTTTAACGTGGCACTGGATGACCCGAATAAACCAAAGTGGGCCAACAAGTTCTTCACGGGTGTTCCCGCTCCAGCGGGCGCACTGGCAGTTCTGCTGCCGATTTATCTGGAACGTCTGGGCGTGCCACATTGGAACGAGCTTGCTCTGCCAGTTGCGCTCTACACCATGTTCGTCGGCCTCCTGATGGTCAGTCAGTTGCCAACCTTCTCCGGAAAACAGATCGGCACCCACATTCGCCGCGAATGGGTTCTACCGCTGTTTGTTGTCGCTGTCGGTATCATTGCACTTGGTGCAAGCTACCCGTTCGAGTGCCTGACCGTGATCAGCACCGGCTATCTCATCTCCATCCCGTTCGCATGGCGCTCCTATAAGATCCACTGTGTGAACGGCAAGGGCAGCCAAGCTGATTGTGATGTGGTGGCTACCGAGATCGAAGAGGAGAGCGTTTCTGAAGACAAGACATCTTTGAAAGTCAGCCTCGAGGATATCGCGAAAGCTGGCGTTCCTGATCCTAAACAGGACAAGGAAAAAAGCAGCGAGTAACTGTTCTCTGCTATCTGATTTTAAAAGGCCGCGGATCATTCCGCGGCCTTTTTTGTGAGCTCTGCGAGTGGGGAAGAGGAAGCTAGCTTAGGTGCGAAGACCGCGAAGACTGGACTGCGCGGGCCACAAGCGCGTTGTTCGCTCTTATAGCAAGCATAAAAAAAGGCTGCCGAAGCAGCCTCTTTCGCATTTGTTATAGTGAAAGCCTTACTCTGCGGCTTCAGGAACCCGCTTGACCTCTTCAGAAGCCTCATCACCAAAGGTTGGTTCTCTCGGATCCTGATTGCCATTTGCAAGCGCATACTGATCTGCAGACATCTGGCCTTTGCGTCTGTTTTTAACCCGCCCATAACCATTCGCAAGATGCATAGGCATCACCAGAGCAATCGGGATCACAACCAGCGTCAACATGGTTGAAAACGCCAGACCGGAGATCACCGCTGTTGAGAGCTGCACCCACCAACTTGCAGTGACGCTGCCAAAGGTCGTGACTTGATTGGCAAAGTCAAAGCTGATCTGCGTTGCCATTGGAATGAGGCCCGCAATCGTGGTGATTGTGGTCAGCATCACTGGACGGACACGCTGAGCGCTTGTACGCAGTGCTGCATCTACCGGGCTCTGCCCATCTTCACGGAAACGATTGTAGGTATCGATAAGAACGATCGCGTTGTTCACCACGATACCTGCCAGCGCTACAATACCTGTACCGGTCATGATGATTGAGAACTTCTGTCCCGTCACCAACATGCCAAGCAGCACACCAAACACACTCATTACCACAGTCGAGAGCGTCAGGAAGCTCTGGTAGAAGCTGTTGTACTGGGTCAGCAGAATGATGAACATCAGGAACAGCGCACCAATCATTGCCTTCATCAGGAAGGCCTGAGATTTGGCTTGCTCTTCATTCGCCCCGCGGAACTTGATGAACACACCATCCGGCCATTGCTGAGCATCGATCCATTCCTGAATCTCTGCCTCTTTCTCGGTCACGAGGAAGCGGTCTTTATCAACGCCAGCTTTAACGTCCAGAGAGAACATGCCATTGCGGCGTGTAATACTGGAAACCTTCTGCTTCGGTGTCCGCTCCACAAAGTTGGAGAGGGGAATCTGACCCAGCTGAGTACGAAGGCGCAGCTCATCAAACTTGTCCAAAGTCCGCTCGTTCTGAGGAAGACGAACACGAATGTCCACTTCATCCTCTGAGTCAGACGGGCGATAGTCACCAATCAGAACACCGTTGGTTACAAGCTGAACCATAGCGCCCACAGCTGCGATATCAGCTTTATAACGAGCCGCTTTTTCGCGATTGATGGACAGTTCCCAGTCAATGCCCGGTAGTGGACGGCTGTCTTCCTGATCACGCAAGCCATCAACAGTGTCGATGTGATTGCGAACGCGGTCTGCTGCTGCGACAGCTGCTTCATAGTTGTTTGAGTTGATCTGCAACTGGATGTCTTTACCAGTTGGAGGACCGCCCTCAACCTGCCGGGACTCAACCTTGATACCCGGAAGCAGAGATGTTTTCTCACGAACGCTGTTAAAGATTTCCTTTGCCGACGGGCGGCAACAGAAGTCAGCAAATTCAATGTCGATGGAGCCAATCAGATCCGCAGGAGCGTTGTTGCCACCGCCACCACGCACACCAACAGGGAAGGCGCGGGTTACGACATTTTCAATGCCCGGCTCAGCCAGAATGATGCTGTCAACGTCCCGAACCAGTTCAAGGGCCTCAAGAGCAGACATGTTGCCGCGCGCGGTCACATAAAACTTACCCTGCTCAGGCTCTTCATCCACGAAGAACTCTGTGCCGGCATTGTTGCTCATAAAGGTCATAAAGATGCTGCCACAAAGAACCAGCATGGCAACGATCGCCAGCATGCCGGCCCACCACTTGCGAACCAGAAACTCCAGTACGGCAATATAGGCACGCGTAATACCGCGCAGCTTTGATGTGTCAAACGGACCATGTCCGGAGAACACTTTTGCGGCTGCCAACTCTTCCGTTTTACGGCGCTCAGCACGTGCACGAGAATAGTTGAGGATTGGTTTGAACATCTTCATCAACGGCAAATAAGCCATGATGACGATAGCGGCCCCAAGCAGTTTTGATGCAGGACCAAGGACCGCAACGATTGGTGTCAGGCTGGAGACGACGGCAGCCAGCCCTACAGCAACGATAAGAGCCAGAAGATGCTCGCCATACTTGCTCATAAACGCAAAGACAGCGGCCAAAATACCACCTGTCACGGGCAGGAACACCATGGCCGTCAGCAAAGAGCCAGACAGAACGATGATCACCATGATTGGCAGGTAGCTCATAAACTCGCCTGGTACGCCCGGCCACAGCAACATTGGCAGGAAAGCCGCCAGCGTTGTCGCCGTGGAAGAGACAATCGGCCAGAACATCAGCTTGGCAGCACGGATGTAAGCATCCCGTGGAGGCATACCTTCAGCTGCCTTACGGTCTGCGTACTCCACCATCACAATCGCGCCGTCAACCAGCATACCAACAGTCAGCACCAGGCCGAACATCACCATGGTGTTCACGGTCATACCGATGGTCGTGAGTGTCAGGAAGCCCAACATAAAGCTTGTTGGAATAGCCAAGCCAACCAAGATGGCAGACCGCAAACCAAGAGCAGCAATAACAACAACCATCACGAGGAAAATTGCTGTCATGATGGAAGATTCAAGAGAGTTTAGGGTCTGAAAAATGTTGTCTGATACATCGAGCATATAGCTCACAGATACTGTACTTGGCAGGTCTGCAGTAACGTCTTCAACAACAGTGCGAACAGCAGCATTGTTCTCGATAATGTTCTCGCCAATGCGTTTGATCACATCCAGAGAAACAGCAGGCTGACCATTTACAAGTGTAAAGGTACTTGGATCTTTGAAGGTACGTTTGATCGTAGCGATATCACCAAGTGTCACGACACCTTCACCAGCTTGTTTCACCGGTAAGGAATACACATCATCCGCATCAAGGATCAGACCTGGCACTTTGATGTTGAAGCGGCCAGCACCTCCATCAATAAAGCCTGCAGCAATCAGCTGGTTGTTCAGCCGAAGTGCATTGATTAGCTCGCTCTGGCTGATGGAGTAGCTTTCCATCTTAAGCGTATCAATGATCACTTCCAGCAGCTCATCACGCTGGCCAGTCAGCTCCACTTCTTTCACCGACGCAATGGACTCGATCTCGTCTTTCAAACGGTCTGCAAGACGGTAAAGCGTGCGGGCAGGAACATCACCGGAAAGGGCGATGGTCATGGTTGGCTGAAGAGCCATATTGTGGGTACTGACAGTCGGTTCTTTGGCGTCCTCAGGGATCTTGGTCTTCGCCGTGTCAACCTTTTCACGAACGTCCGTCAGCGCTTTGTCTTTGTCGACATTAATGTCGAACTCCAACAAAATACCCACATGCCCTTCGGCGGCGATTGTCGTGATCTCTTTCAGTCCCTCAAGACCGCGCAGTTCAGTCTCCATCGGTTGACCGATAAGGCGGGTTCCGTCTTCTGGAGAAATACCGGACTGGCTGACAGAAACATAAAAGAAAGGAACATCAATATCAGGCGCAGCTTCTTTGGGAATCGCGATGTAGGACATAATGCCTGCGATCACCATGAAGAGCATCATCACAAAAACTGTTTTGGGGCGTTGGAGCACCCCTTCCAGCATGGAGATCATTGTGAAACCTCCGCGGTTTCAAAAACGGGATGAACAACGCGGCCTTCTTTGACGAAGTCCTGACCAACAGTAATAACGGTCACTTTTTCTGGCAGCCCCTTGAGCCAGACACCCTTTGTGTCTCCGCCGATCATCTCAACAGGATAGAAAATGACCTTGTTGTCTGCACCAACGCCGCGCAGGCCAATATCCCCATTGTCAGCAAGGGTCAGAATGCCCGGCGATACAAAGTGGGCTTTCTCATTGGCAAGTTGCAGCTGAGTGCTGGTCGTAACACCGTCCTTCAAATCAAAATCAGAGTTCGGCAGTTCAACTTCCACGTGGAAAGTACGTGTGTCCGGATTGGCAGAGCTCGCAATATGACTCACTTTGCCTTCAACGGTTTGACCGGTCACCAGATTCACAACAGCGGTCTGGCCAATCTTTACAGCCTGAATGTTGGATTCTGAAACGGCGCCGATCGCAAGCATTGGGTCCGGTGCCATAATTGTCGCGCAAACTTTGCCAACACCCAGCATCGCGCCCACTTCTGTCAGTGGCGTCTCGATGATCCCATCAATAGGTGCGCGGATTGCTGTACGTTCCAGCTCAAGTTCAGCTTCCTGTAACTGGGCTTTGGCCGCGTCGCTTGTCGCTTTAAGCGCGATCACTCGGTTCGCAGCAGAAAAGCCTCTGTTGTTCAGCTTGCTGGCAGCTTCAAAATCAATATTGGCCTGAGCCAGCGCTGCATTGGCCTGAAGAACGCGTGCTTCACGTGCGCCGCGATCAAGAGAACAGAGCAAATCACCTTTACGAACGAACATGCCTTCCGTTGCTGGGCGTGTACGTACCACACCAGCAGTTTCCGAATGCACTTCAACGCGCGTATCAGCCTGCGTCCGTCCGCGCATTTCCAAAAATGGAGTTCGTACAGTTGCTTCAAGTGTCTGCACTTTTACGGCAAAGGGAACAGAGCCGAGAGCTTTCACTCTCTCTGCTGGTGGTGGAGTCGAACCTTCGCCCGTACCCTGACCCATAACCACAGTTGTGCCGGTCGCCATCCAGATACCGATTCCGGCTGTAAGCCCCAAAGCCAGAACATGTGAAAATCGAATTGCCATTTTTCTCTCCGCCGGTTCTAGGCGATTATTCAGCTGCTTGAGCGTGGGAGACACGCTCGCTGGCGATGCGCTCAAGCTTGCTTCGGTTCATTTTCATGTAATTAAGGGAAGCACTCAGTGTGGTAATGCCGTATTCCAGTGTCCACGCGCTTGCCGGATCCTCACAAATCTCAAGTTCGTGGGTCATGCCCCCGATTTTGAGCTCCAGATGCTCAATGCGGCGGTCAATCTCCTTGGAAATAAACTCGCCACCAACCCAGCGGCTATAAAGAGCAAGCAGAAGAAACGGGGATCTGAACAAATCTTCGACAGGGGTCTCAGACAGCTCTTGTACAAAAGCGTCACGACCTGCCTGTGTAATAGAATAGATTTTCCGAGAAGGTTTGCCTGGTGAAATTTCTTCGCGCCACGTCACAAGACCGTCCTGTTCCATCTTGGCAAGCGACGGATAAATTGACCCGTAACTGGCTTCAATGAAATGACTGAAATGCCCTTCTTGCGCAGTCTTGCGAATTTCATATCCAGTAGCATCCCCGCTGGATAATATGGCAAGACAAAATTTACGTGTGCTCATTCCCCACCACATCGCACTGAGTGTTAAAAGAGACCTCATATAGGCGTGAGGTCGAATAACTTACTGAACTTAAAAGACTTAAAATCGATTAGAGCTAAAGTCTAGTCACGTTCGATATATATCGACTAGATATATGTGAAACTTTTTACTGAAAGCTTTAATCACTGTCAAATGTAGAAATGTAACAGGATGTCCCGGTCGCGTTACATAGGGTTCAGATTGTTCTCGTGCTCAAAATTTCAATGGTTACCCTTCAAATTTAATGAGATTTCTACAAAAGAATGTGTCTGCCATCACAAGTTGAGCCATTTTTTGTGAGCTTAGGAAGAGTTGTGCATTGGAATTCTGCACAAACCTACTTGTCTTGTCTTGCTGTTTTGAGGTGAAGTGTTTCCAACAAACTTCAAAAAGGTATTTCATGATGGATTATGCACGCGACATGATTGGGTATGGCCGGAACACGCCGAACCCTAACTGGCCAGGCAATGCGAAAATCGCGGTTCAGTTTGTCATCAATTACGAAGAAGGCGGCGAGAACAACATCCTTCATGGAGATGCTGGGTCTGAAGCTTTCCTTTCTGAGATTGTTGGGGCGCAACCATGGCTGAACCAGCGGCACATGAATATGGAGTCAATGTATGAGTACGGCTCGCGTGCTGGCTTCTGGCGTCTGTGGCGTTTGTTCCGCAAACATGGACATCCGGTGACGTGCTATGGCGTTGCCACGGCACTAGAGCGAAATCCTGAAGTAGTTCAGGCTATGAAAGAGGCTGACTGGGAAATTGCATCTCACGGCCTCAAATGGATTGAATACAAAGATTTCTCCGCTGATGAAGAGCGCTGGCATCTCCAGCAGGCGATCAAGAGCCACAAAGAGACGACCGGAGAGCGCCCATATGGCTGGTACACGGGCAGAAGTTCCGTCAACACACTGCAATTGGTTATGGAAGAGGGGGGCTTCCTTTACAGCTCAGACAGCTATGCAGACGATCTGCCTTATTGGGTTGAAGGTCCAAACGGCCCGCACTTGATCATCCCTTACACGCTGGATGCCAATGATATGCGGTTTGCAACACCGCAGGGCTTTAACAGCGGTGACCAATTCTTTACCTACCTGAAAGATAGCTTCGACACGCTTTACGCAGAAGGAGAAGACGGAGCGGCCAAAATGATGTCTGTCGGCCTGCATTGCCGCCTTGCCGGACGTCCCGGCAGAACAGCAGCTCTTGCCCGTTTCTTGGATTATGTCTCCCAAAAACAAGGTGTCTGGGTGCCGCGCCGCATCGACATTGCACGTCATTGGCATGAACATCACAAACCCTAACTGCTTCAAAAGCTGAGGTCTTTGCCTCTCTTGCTTCAGGTGAGAGAGGTTTACTCAACATCTGTAGAAAAGCCATCTTGTTCTTGAACTGGCCGCAATCCAGCCATTTGCAGGCCAGACACACCCATTAAGGCCTTGATGGTCGCACCCTTTGAATCCACATAGTGAATTGTGCATAGGTTCAAATTGTCGTGACCATCTGTCTTCCTCAATTAGTTATTGATAGAGACAAGTTAGAAACGCAAATCGGCTGTGCGATATGCTTATTGCAACATGCTCGGCAATCTAACTTAAGGAACAATAATAGGGTGACCATGAGCTTTTTAAGTACAACTGCCGAGAAGGCGAGGCATTGTAACAAAGGTAGTTTGTCCAGACGTGGTTTTGTAATCGGAACAGCAGCCCTCGCTTTGGCAGGCTGTCAGACAACCGGTGCTCCAAAACGCAAGACTGTGGCCGACCTTCGCCAGGATCCGTACTACAAGGCTGTTTATGGCCCGATGCCGGAAGAAAAATTCCCCATCCCTGCAGTCAATCTCAACCAGATCCCAGACGGCAAGTACCTCCGTCAGGTGGTGAACTACACCGGTCCGGAAGTTGGCGGCACGCTTGTTGTCGACCCATCCAACCGCTTCCTCTATCTGGTGCGCGGTGATGGCACTGCCATGCGCTACGGTGTTGGTGTGGGCCGTGCTGGCTTCAGCTGGAATGGCGATGCTGTCATCCAGTACAAGCGCCAGTGGCCAAAATGGACACCGCCAGCAGAGATGATCGCACGCCAGCCAGAGCTTGAAGAATTCCGCTATGGCATGGCGCCAGGCATCGAGAACCCGCTGGGCGCCCGCGCGCTTTACCTGTTCCAGAATGGCAAAGACACGCTGTACCGCCTGCATGGAACCAACGAACACTGGTCTATCGGCAAAAACGTATCAAGCGGCTGTATTCGCCTGCTGAACCAGGACGTGATTGACCTGTATAACCGTGTGCCAGACGGCTCGCGCGTTGTGGTGCGTCCGGCAAGTAACCCGGTGGAACCACTCAGCGTCTAGCTAAACGCTGCATCGTGAAAATGACTGAAAGGCCTGATATCACTGTCAGGCCTTTTGTGCATCTGCCTCTGGAAAACGCGCGGGGCAGATCAATGAAAGTGTAACGAACTGTAGCAAAACGCCAGTTCAGACAATGTCATTACGTTTTTACAAACTTCAAAATGCACATGTCTCACAAAAGCAATGTAAAACACTCTCAACTAAAGTGTTCTTTCATGCATACTTGAATCGCCAAGAGGCTCCTCATTGATCCAGTGAGCCTGAATAGCCGTAAGTACTGCAAATTCTGGTAGGAGTTGGGTGTTTATGTCCCGTTCTAGACAGGCTGTAAAAGTTGGTCTGATCGCCGTCGTAGTTGGCGTTGCAGGATTATATATCGGCAAACCGGCTCTGTTCTCCAAGCCGGTCCCATTGCTCAGTTCCGTTGGACTAACGCTCTGGCCAGTTGAGACGGCTGATGTGGCCGTGAAGGGCTCTGACAACAAACAGCAGGGCAAGCGTGGCAGCGGAAAACGTGGCGGTGGCAGTCAGGAAATTCTGGCCCGTGCTCGCAATGTGACCACAGGCGTAACGGACACGTTCGTCCGCGCAATTGGTACGGGTCGTGCAGCCAAGATGACAGACCTCTATCCGGAGAGCTCCGGACGTATTCAAGAGCTACCCTTCAAGGCAGGAACGCGAGTCTCTACAGGGGATGTGGTTTTACGTCTGGATGATGCGGAAGAGAAGCTTGCGGTCAATCGCGCCAAGCTCGCGCTGAAAGACGCCGAGGAACAGGTTGAGCGATACGAAAAACTCATGTCCTCGCAGACCATTTCAACGGTCCAGATGCAGAACGCTCTGCTGGCAACCAATCAGGCCCGGCTGGATTTGGACAAAGCCAGCATCGACCTTGATCGCAGACTGGTGAGAGCTCCGTTTGAAGGTATTCTCGGCATTATGGATGTCGAAATTGGTGACTATGTAACGCAATCCTCTCGGATCACGGGTCTGGATGACCGCTCCAGCATTTTGGTGGAATTTGTCGTACCAGAACGGTTTGCGAACAAGGTCAAACGCGGAGATACGGTGGAACTGCGCACAGAAGCCATGCCGGGGCATACGTTCAGTGGCGAGCTGACAGCTCTGGAAAACCGCGTTAATTCTGAATCCCGCACTTTGAAAGTTCAGGCAACAGTCGCAAACCCTGACGATCTCCTCCGATCTGGGATCGCTTTTGATGCTCGTGTCCAATTGGAAGGGGATGAATGGCCATCTGTTCCGTCCATCGCGCTCAAATGGGATCGGTCCGGCCCACATGTCTGGCTAGCGGAAAATGGTGAAGCTTTGAGAACCGACGTAACCGTCATTGAACGCAGCGCTGACCGGGTATTGATCGAAGGTGAGGTAGAGCCAGGTGATATCGTGATTACAGAGTCAGTTCGCGACTTGCGCCCAGGCACGAAAGTTACGCTTCAGGCTGAGCCGGGCTTTACTCTGACCAAGCCCGAAGGTGTAAACGCCCCACTCGTGAGTGAGACGCAGACCTCAGATGAGAACGTTGGTGCACAGCGTAAAGGGAAGGGTAACGGTCAAGGCAAGAATAAGCCAGACACAGGTCAAACCGATAAGAGCGAACCAGTTAAAAGCTCCGGTTCTCAATCTGGAATATCGGCTGATAGCACGACTAAATCCAGCTCCTGAATGACTGACCCCAAGGTGTTTCTATGACAACCGATAAAAATTCTACACGGGAAAGTCATCTGAGCGGACTGTATGCGCTGTGTGTACGGCGCCCCGTTCTGGCGATTACCCTAAATCTCCTGATTATCGTAGCAGGTATTGCAGCGCTGCTAGGTGTTGAAGTGCGCGAAATGCCCAATGTGGACCGACCCGTTGTGACGGTCACGACCACATATTCAGGTGCTCCGCCAGAAGTTACGGATGCCGAGATAACCAGTGTGCTGGAAAAAGCGATCTCGCGCACCGCAGGCATTGAATCCATTTCTTCCAACTCAAAATATGGCCGCAGCCGGATTACTGTCGAGTTCAATGACAGTGTCGATGTCAGTGAAGCAGCCAATGACATTCGTGATGCCGTAAGCGGAGCAGGGCGTAACCTGCCCGAAGATGCGGATACACCGGTTGTCGTAAAGGCCGACGCGGATGCAGATCCCGTTATGCGCGTTGTCGTAACTTCTGATGAAATGCGCATTGAGGAACTCAGCAAGTTTGTTGATGATGAGATTGTTGATCGCATCACATCCGTGCCTGGCGTTGCCAGTGTTGATTTGTATGGTTCTCAAACACCAGTCTTCAAAGTCGCGATCAACGTGCAGGCTATGTCCTCTCGTGGCCTGACACCGGACAATCTTCGCTCTGTCTTGGAAGAACTCGCGCTTGATACCTCTGGCGGTTCACTGGAAACAGGTGATCAGGAGCTCTTTGTTCGCGCGAATTCCGATGTGAAAACAGCCGAGCAAATCGGCATGGTCAAGCTCAATGAGACCACCAGAATTCGCGATATTGCCTTTGTGAGTTATGGGCCGGAACGCGCATCCTCTGGCGCATTTTATAACGGTAAACGTGCTGTCGGCATGGGCATTATTCGCTCGGCAAATTCAAACACGATCGATATCTCCAACGATGTTCGCGCTGAAATAGAGCGTATGCAGGATCAGCTTCCAAACGATGTGGAAGTCAACGTCAGTAGTGATGATGCCACGTTCATCGGTGGTGCAATTAAGGAAGTCGTATTTTCGCTGTTCCTCTCCACCAGCATTGTGATTGGTGTGATGTTGTTGTTCCTTGGGTCCATCCGCGTCACGCTTATTCCAGCCGTAACTGTTCCTGTCGCTTTGATTGGTGCATTGGTTGGCATCTGGCTGGCGGGGTTCTCCGCAAACGTTTTGACGCTTCTGGCGCTGTTGTTGGCAACCGGTATGGTGGTTGATGATGCAATTGTGGTTCTGGAAAATATCTCTAAACGCGTTCACAAAGGGCAGGGGCCGCGTGCCGCTGCGATCCTTGGTACGCGTGAGGTCTTCTTCGCAGTTATCACCACAACGGCAACTCTGGCTGCTGTGTTTATTCCAATTTCATTCCTACCAGGCAGTGTCGGCAAGCTCTTCTCTGAGTTTGGCTTTGTGCTTGCAATCAGCGTGATGCTGTCCTCCTTCGTTGCGCTGACACTCGCGCCGATGATGGCATCCCGTCTGCTGCGTACAAAAAATTATGAGGACACGCACAAACCCTCTGCAGCTTGGGTTGTGATCTCCAATATGGGGACTGCCATTGAGCGCTGGTACTCCAGCACGTTGGATTGGACATTACGCCGTCCATTCATATTGCTGAGCGCCGCAACGCTCTTCGTCATTCTGGGTGCATCCCAATATACCTCACTGCCAAGGCAGCTCACCCCGACTGAGGACAGGTCTGTGATCTTCATGATTGCATCGACACCTCAAGGGGCAAGTTTGGACTACACCGCGGGCAAGATGAGCGAGTTGGAATATATCGCTCAGCCCTATGTTGAAAATGGCGAGGCCCGAAGCGTCATGAGCCTTGTTGGCATGGGGGGGCAGATCAATCGCGGCTTCCTTGTTATGTCTTTGAAAGACTGGGCAGAGCGAGATCGCAGTCAGCAGGAAATTGTCAACGAACTACAACGCAAGACCGCTAAAATCCCCGGCCTGAAGGTGCGTGTTGCTCAACCCAATACAATTGGAATTCGCGGCGCTGGGCAGGGACTTCGCTTTGCTGTGACCGGCACCAACTATGATGAACTAGCCGAAAATGCAGATGATATCGTCTCGGAGATGCAGGCTCGTTACGGTGACAAAGTTGGCTTTGCCTCCGTGTCCTATGAGACGACACAGCCGCAATTGCTGGTGAGTGTAGATAGAGAACGCGCAAATGATCTGGGACTGTCTTCCGACCGGATCGCTTCCAATCTGCGCATGCTGCTTGATGGCTCCTCAGTAGCGGATCTCTTCGTAGAAGATGACGGTATTCCAATGGTCATGGAAGCAGGTGGTCTACCATTGCGCTCTACCCGTGATTTGGAAAACATCTTCATCAAGAGCAAAGACGGCACCATGTTGCCGATGTCCTCTATTGTCTCCATTGAAGAAGAGGCCGTGGCACCAAGCTTGACGCGTGAAGAGCAGCAAAGAGCAGTCCCCGTCACCATTTCCATCAATGACGGCTATGATCTTGCGCAGGCAATCTCTGACATGAAAGAAGTTGCTGAAGAGGTTTTGCCGGAAGGCACCAACGTCACGCTTTTGAGTGAAGCAGCGGTTTTGGAGAAAACCACGTCCAACGTGTACATGACCTTCCTCTTTGCGATCCTGGTGGTCTTCCTTGTGCTCGCTGCGCAGTTTGAAAGCTTCATGAGCGCTTTTGTCATTCTCTGCACAGTGCCCTTTGGCATTTCAGCAGCGATTATCTCTATCGGCCTGACGGGTGGCTCCATCAACGTCTACTCTCAGATCGGTATCATCTTGCTCGTTGGTTTGATGGCCAAGAACGGCATTCTCATTGTGGAGTTTGCAAATACCTTGAGGGAGGAAGGGCGTTCAGTGTTTGAAGCGATCCATGATGCATGCCTCATCCGCTTCCGCCCAGTTGTCATGACTGTGGTCTCGACGGTCCTTGGCGGTGTGCCGCTGGTCATGGCCTTTGGTGCAGGGGCAGAAGCGCGCATTGAGATGGGATGGGTAATCGTTGGTGGCTTAGGCTTTGCAACACTCTCCACACTCTTCGTGACACCAGCGGCCTACTTGCTGCTGATGCGCTTCACGAAGCCACGCAAAGCCAGTGAAGAGAAGCTGCACAGTGAGCTTGATAAAGCGCTGGGCACCACGAACACGCCAGCAGAATAACTGCGATTAAGGACAAGCCGAGATGATAACAATACTTGCATTGCCTTCATCTCGGCATTTCTGCGCAAGATAAAAGATGTCCAGCCGCAGTGTGACCAGGTGGGAGTTTGCGCCCAGCTCGGTCGTCTCACTCACACGGTGGCCGAGATCTTGCGACAGCTCCAACTCAAAGAACGCTTCACTTTGAGAAAAGTAGGAGAGCAGCAAATCCAGATCGAGCGCCTCATTGCCGGCGGCGTCAACGACACGGGTCTGGCGAAGTTTGTCGCGCCACATAAGCTCGCCGCAATTATCAAGAAATTGCTCGCAGGAGACCAGCTCGTCAAACAGTTGATGAACACTAGAACGAAGCATCTAATCTATACCCAGCCTTTCAGATGCAAATTGCAGAGCGAATTATAGTCCAAAGATCTGATTTCCCCTCAAAACCAAACGATAAAATTGAAGGCATGAGCCATTTGATTGCACAGCATCAGATCACTGAAGTCTACAATACCCCTCAATTGTCACAGAAATGCAATAAAGCGCATTGAGTGCGCCTTGATCGTGGTATGCTTTGATTTTCCCTAATGGAATTAAAGGTGCGACCACGGAGAGAAATGATGCGCTCACTTAAGTTTTTGATGGTGATACTGACAGGTCTGTCGACATTGATGATATCAGTCTCACTCGGTAATGCCTTGGGCATACAGCAATTGACAGAAGTGAGCGGACGAGCGGAAGTTGTCGATAAACGCCAGCTCAATATCTATCACCAACATGGGATTATTCGCGTTGGTCTGATGTGGCCTGCGGAAAATCATTACTCTTTGCGCCGTCAATTGGCGACCGCAGTCAAAGTGAAATGCCTGATGTTCGGATCTGAAGCATCTGCAAGCTGCGTTGCAATTGATAAGTTCGGGTCGCGCTGGATGCTCGGCAATGCCAATCAAATAGCATTCACAAAGTAAGGTGCTTAAAAGCGCCGACAGCCTGATGCTCTCGGCGCTTTCTAATTTTACTTATTGCTGGCGAACGTCTTCATCATGATGTCCACGAAGAGTGCCGCATTCGCGTCAAAGGCCACTTTGCAATTGGCTTGTTTGGTGCCGCGGTGGTTCTTGTCAACAATTGTACGCCCAACAGTCAGCGCACCCTGTGTTTCAATATCGACCGGGTACTCTCCCAGCGTAATCACGTCTGGCTGAATGAGGTGCGCGATACAAAGCGCATCATGCACTGGGGCGCTGTGCTCAACATCCATCTTCTGGATCTTGTCGTGAATGCCAATGCGATGGCCTGTACAAGCCGCCATTGCCTTACCAGCAGGCGTGCCCAGCTCATCAAACTGACGACATTGCGTTGCTGTCACCAGCGCTTTGTGTGTTGCATCCAGCGGCACCATGGTCAGCTTTTCAAAGCCAGCATTAAAGACTGCATAAGCAGCCTCAGGGTCAGCCCAGATGTTGAATTCCGCAGCAGGGGTCACATTACCAACATCATGACCACCACCCATGATCACGACTTCAGGAATGAGGTCTACCAACTTTGGTTCAACAGCCAGCGCTGCAGCAATGTTGGTGAGTGGCGCAACCGGAACCAGCGTGATTGGATCAGTCGCACTGCGGTAGGTCTCTACCAGATACTCAACAGCATGCTGCTTTTGTGCTTTTAAAGCGGTTACCGGCAGAGGAAGATGTTTGCCGTGGATCTTCTCGGTCAGATCGTTTTTGGTGCGGGGAGTTGGAAAGTCATTTCGTACCAGAGGCTTGTGACAACCAGCGTAAACCGGAATCTCAGGCTTGCCGATATAGTCGAGAACACGCAAGGAATTATCTGTGCAATAATGCAGCTCGGCATTCCCGTTCACAGTGGTTACGCCAATCAGGTCAAGATCTTCATGCAAAGCAGCCAACATAATGGCAACAGCATCATCCGTGCCGGTGTCCACATCTAGTATCAGTTTTCTTTTCATTATTCGCTCCCGGGAAGCTGATCGCTGCTAACTCTATGGGTGCGCAGCGGCAGCCTGATCTGAAGACGCATCATCGCAATTGATTGAAAACTTGCATGTGATGCGAGAAAAAAGAGATAAGGAACAACAGACTAGATTATTCTTTCCGGGTCAATTAGGTGTGTAATGTAACCGCCGATATATCACAGCTTCATCCCGTTATTTGAAGAGTACATAATGCCTGCAAATCCCATTTTCTCTGAGGACTATTTCCAAGCTCAACAGCGTTTCATGGACCTGGCCAGTCGACTTGGATTTGAGACAGAGATCATCCCGCACCCAACCTTCAAGAGTGAAGAGGGACCTGTGCAGATGGCTGTTGCTTTGCAAGGCAAGCCAGACAGTGAGCATGTGGTGTTCATCACCTCTGGCGTGCATGGAACAGAACTCACAGCGGGCTCTGGAATTCAGCTGGACTTGATGCAGCGCTATCTGGAGCAGCTGCCAGACAATACAAAAGTGGTCTGGGTGCATGCAGTTAATCCTGCTGGCTGCGCGATATTTACGCGGACAGATGAGAACAACGTCGACAACAATCGCAACTCCATTAGTTTTGATGGAGACCTTCCTCAAAACCCAGACTATGAGGAGCTGCACCCTGCCATTTGTGCGCCGCAGATCACAGGCGAGGAGTGGCAGGCTGCCAATGCCGAAATCAAAGCTTATACGGAAAAGAACGGGGCTGGCGCTCTGACGCAAAAAGTGTTGAAGGGGCAGTACACGGTCCCAATGGGTCTGTTCTATGGTGGGGAGGAAACCTCCTGGTCCACCAAAACCCTAAAGCAGGTCATTGTCTGTTATGGACAAGGCGCAAAACGTGCAACGATCATTGATCTGCACACTGGTGTTGGTCCCTGCGGCTTCTGTGAGGTGATGGACCTCAGTTCAAAGCCGGGTGAAGAGGCGGAGTGGAGCCTCATTGGCGGTTTCATGTGCGATACTTTGGACAGTTTGGATCTGGTGGTCCCACCAACCAAGCTGATCCTGGAGTTTGGCACAGTCCCATTTGAACAAGTGCTGGACGCTCATCGCCGAGACAACTGGTTGAAACGCAATCGGGACACTGTAGCCCCAGAGCTGGCCGCCGAAATCAGGCAGGAGCTCAAGGACGCGCTCTTTGTTGATACACAAGAGTGGTGTGAAGCACTTCTGACGCAAAGCCGCGATGTTTTTGAACAGTACGTTTTGAAAGCCGCTATCGACGCTTAATGACCGCTCAGGGTGCGATTCCAGTCCCGTCATAGGCCAGGCATTTGCCGGTTTGGGACTGATCCACCTTACTGATCACATCCAGCAACATTGCAGCGGATTGCTTTGGTTGCATCAACTGGCTTTCTTGAATGCCGCGTTGAAACGGCTTTGATAGGGAGCTATCCACCGTGCCCGGATGCACGCCAATAATCACCGAGCTTTGATGCGTGCGCTGCATCTCAATCGCAGCGCACCTGATGAGCATGTTAAGGGCTGTTTTTGAGGCCCGGTATGAATACCATCCCCCAAGATAATTATCAGAAATGCTGCCAACGCGTGCTGAAATGGCTGCAAAAACGGCCCTCTTATGCTTGGGTAACAGCGGCAGAAAGTACTTCATGATCATCGCTGGTAAGATCGTGTTCGTGCAAAACGTTTCTTCCATTCCGGCGTAGGTGAGGGCGCGGATAGTTTTCTCTGGTTTCGTGGTGGTGCTGTGAAGCTGCCCCGTGGCCACGAAAATCAGATCAAGCCCACCAGCTGCTTTAATTGCATCTGCACTGGCATTGAGCCCTTCTGGATCCTCTAATGAGAAAGTCCGACTTTCAACACGCTCATGGACTGGGATGCGCTCTAAAGAACGGGCAAAACAAAACACAGTCGCCGTGTGATAGCGATCAAGGCATTCATTGACAAAAGCAGAGCCAATCGCGCCGCTGGCACCAAAAACGGCAATCCGTTTGGGAGAAAAGGGCATGACAGGGCCTCTGCAACCGTTGAAGACGCAAGCAGTGTTCTTGAGACGCACAAAACCGTCAATTAGCGGAATATGAGAGCCGCTCAGTCAATTTGTTTAGATGTGATGTATGGAAGAATATGGCTGGGGATCCTGGACTCGAACCAGGACCGACGGAGTCAGAGTCCGCTGTTCTACCATTAAACTAATCCCCAGCAGAACAGGAGGGAAGTGTTCCCTACCTGGCAGTTGAAGCTTTTGATACGTGAATAATTGGCTGGGGATCCTGGACTCGAACCAGGACCGACGGAGTCAGAGTCCGCTGTTCTACCATTAAACTAATCCCCAGCAATAACAGCACGTTAGCTACTGCCAACCAACAAAGTGAAGCAAGCTGCTCAATTCGTCGGTGAGAGGGCTTTTAGTGTTCGGACCGGACCTTGTCAACTTGGTTCTCGTGAGTTTTAACAAAATCAGTGGGCTAAGCGGATTTCATGCCCTTCTCTTGTGAATAAGGGCATGGCTCTGCGTGTTTATGCGCAAATGTGCTCTGGCTATGGCACAGCTGTATCAACTCCGGCCACCGGCGAGCCGAACTGTAAGCCTCTGGAGTTTCCTGCAATTTGAGAGAATTCGTTTAAATTTAGGACTGTACCATTCAAATGGGGCGATTGCTGTTTGCCATGAAACTGTTACAATGTTGCCAACTTAAAATGACTTCAGTCCAGATCGCATTTAGATGCCTCAAGGACTGCACAAAGGCATAGCACTTGAAGAAAACGGGTGAGCGGTCCTCTTCGGATGGAGCGAGAACGCCCGGCGTCCCGGGAAGCTCGAAAAAGGGCAGACGGAAGCAACGCCATAGAAAGCGCCAGGGTGGTGACGCCAAAAATGCGTCTTTGCACCGCGCTGAAGCTGGTCATTCTGCTGGGATTGCGGAAGAGGCCGGTAGTTCTCGTCCTGAAGGCGCCAAGCGGCAGAGGAAAGCACGTCGCGCAAAGCCTAATCGGGCAGAAAGACGTGCGCTCCTAAACCAGAAACTACATGCGCCCGTTGTCAATATTGATCCGGGCGGCACATCAGTAGAAGTTATACAACCTGCTCCTGCACCTAAGGAGGAGGCCAAAACGCATGGGTCAGCGCAGGCCAGACAGTCAGGGCCTGTAGAGCAACAATCTCCGCGTCCTTCTCAAGGCTACAGATCTCGCGAAAGTGATGCAAACCGACGCCATCATCATGCGGATACGCGTGGTGATGGGACGCATCGTTTTCCTTCGCGCCACAGGCATCAGGCGGCAGGGTCTCAGGAACTTTATGCAGCTTTGGATCTAGGCACCAACAATTGTCGTTTGTTGATTGCCAGACCAGAGCAGCGTGGGTTTCGCGTTGTCGATGCCTACTCCAAGATTGTACGCTTGGGGGAGGGTGTCGGGCGTAACCGGAAACTCTCCGATGACGCCATTTCTCGAGCCATTGAGGCCTTGCAGGTTTGTCAGCAAAAGATTTCCGAGCGGGGCGTTCAGCGGGCACGGCTCATTGCAACCGAAGCCTGCCGGGCAGCTGAAAATGGCGAGGAGTTTGTCAGCCGTGCCAAGAAAGAAGCGGGGCTGGAGCTTGAGATCGTCAGTCAGGAGACTGAAGCACGCTTAGCTGTTGCTGGGTGCGTTTCTCTGGTCGATCCTGAGGCTGATGGTGTTCTGCTTTTCGATATTGGAGGCGGATCCTCTGAGATTGTCTGGCTCGATCTGCGCAACAGATATGGTGCGCGCGGGTATGCACTGACGCGCTTTGTCCGAACATGGACGTCTCTGCCTCTGGGTGTCGTAAATCTGGCAGAAAGACATGGCGGCGTGCACGTTACGCCAGATGTTTTTGAAGCCATGGTTGATGATGTCTCGCAAAGATTGGAGAATTTCCCTCTTGGCAATGAACTCTCCCGTGCTATAGAGCGCGGAAATGTCCATATGCTGGGAACATCCGGGACGGTGACCACATTGGCCGGGGTCCACTTGGGTCTTAAGCGCTATGACCGCCGCCGCGTTGATGGAGCATGGATGGAACAGGAAGATGTTTCAGCCATGATTAACCAGCTTTTGAATATGTCCTACCAAGAACGGGTAGAAAACCCTTGTATTGGTGAGGACCGAGCCGATTTGGTGCTAGCAGGTTGCGCAATTTTGGAAGGAATACGCCGCAGATGGCCTTGTCAGCGTTTACGTGTTGCTGACAGAGGACTGCGAGAAGGTATTTTGATGGAGATGATGGCTGCAGACAAAGTCTGGAGCAACTCCAACCATAAGCGCCGGCGCACCCCTAGAAAGGAATATAACAGATGAGCGGCAACTCAAGTGGTCGTGGATCAGGTGATCGGGGCATGTTTCAGCGCGTGAAAACTGCGCGTAAACGGTCCAACTCTTCAACGCTCTGGCTACAACGCCAGCTTAATGATCCGTACGTCCGCCGTGCCAAGGTCGATGGCTATCGCTCCAGGGCGGCCTACAAGCTGATCGAGATCAATGAGAAGCATGAAATCCTGAAGCCGGGTATGCGTGTGGTTGATTTGGGGTGTGCCCCGGGTGGTTGGTCACAGCTAACTGCGCCAATCGTCGGCTCTATGGATGATGAGCCACTGGTGGTCGGGATTGATTATCTTGAAGTTGAACCGATCCCGGGTGTTGTGATCCTTCAAAAAGACTTTCTGGATGATGATGCTCCTGATGAGTTGATGAAAGCGCTCGGCGGGCATCGTCCCGATCTGGTGATGTCAGACATGGCGGCACCGACAACAGGTCATCGTCAGACAGACCACCTGCGTACGACTTATTTGTTCGAGATCGCGATCGATTTTGCTCGTCAGAACCTGAACGAAGGCGGCGCATTCCTATCCAAGGTGTTTGCTGGAGGCGCTGAGGCAAAGCTGCTTCAGGATCTGAAAAAGGAATTTAAGTCGGTGGTGCATATCAAACCACCAGCGAGCCGCAAAGGCAGCCCTGAGATGTTCATTCTCGCCAAGGGCTACAGAGGGTCTAAATAGTTTTCAAAAAGGCTGGTTTCGACCAGCCTTTTTTAATGATGCAAATGTGCCTGTTCATCCACCTTGTTCTTTCCAAGATTGACAGGGAGGAACCAGAAAAACAGAACAGGCAGCAATGCAAACAGACCAGTGCAAACGGAAAGCCAGATAAAATCAGGCCCGGAGAGCATGGGCTCTTCTGTGATATTCTGTCGAACATGCAAAATGGCTGCAGCAAAACCAACCGCCAGTGAAATGGACAGTTGCTGAACCAGCCCTGCAAAGCTCACACCCTGATTAACAAGACATCTGGTCAGATCTGCATAGCTTGCTGTGTTAGCAGATGTGAACACAAGGCTTCGTGTGAAGCCCGTGAGCAGGATAAGGAGTGTGACTGCTGCAAGTGACTTGGTAAGCCAGACAAAGCCTACAGCCATCGTTAGAGCGGAAAGAGCAACGGTGCAGGGCAGCAGGACACCACGAAAGCCGAATGTTTTGATTAATCGGTGAGCGACCACGCGTGAAAGCAGGGCACCGATGGCAGCAGCCCCCATGAGAAGGCCGGTTGTCAAGCTATCTAAGCCCATAGGGATTTGCAGGATGAGTGGCATCACAAACGCAAAGGAAGCGACGCCGATGCGCAATGGGACAGCTGCATAGGTCGAGACACGGTAGCTGAGATTTGCAAAGAGCTTCAGGTCAATCACTGGATGGGGAGCACGCCGCGCATGCCAAATAAAGATCAGGGCGAATGATAAACTTGCCGCAAAAAGGCCAAGGGGAATAAATGCATCGCCCGCGATCTTCGTTAGATTAGCAATCCCAGCCAGGAGCGATGCGGCAGTACTTCCAAGCAGAATGAACCCTGGGAAATCGAAGGGCACCTTGTTCTTCCGCCTGTAATCGCGAAAGTAAAAGCTGCTCATTGCGCCAACGGCAATGCAAACCGGCACATTGATCAAAAAGATCTAGCGCCAATTGAGGTAGTGCACAATGATGCCGCCCAGAAAGGGTCCAAAGGCGATCCCGAATGCAGCGGGCGTGACGACCCAAACCATCGCTTGCACAAGGTTCTTCGTGCCTGCCATGCGGATGACTGTTAGGCGTCCAATCGGCATCAAAAAGGCTCCGGCAAATCCCTGAATTGCCCGGGCAATTAAAAGATGGGTCAGATTGCTTGAAAGAGCGCAAGCCACCGACATGCTCATAAACAGGAGCGCTGCACCAACGAACAATCGTTTTGAGCCGAAGCGGTCAGCTGCCCAGCCAGAAATGGGAATAAACACCGCTAATGTGAGCTGATAGAGCGATATGGTCATATGCAACGAAAGTGGATTGATTTTCAGGTCGCGGGCGATCGTGGGGATCGCAACTCCAAGCACTGTGGCGTCCAGCTGCACCAGCAAAAGCGTCATGCCAACGATCACAGTCGTCATGCGGAGGCGGTGCGGCATACTCGGAGCTTTCCGGTCTGAATTCACTCAGGGGTGTCTGTTGAGGCCTCTGAGTATCTCTGAAGGTGTCTGTTCTAGAAAGCTGACCCTAAAGGAACTCGGTCTACCAACACTCATCGGTGATACTGGCAATTTAGTAAAATCAATGGAGTGAGGCTCAAATATGCAATCCGCGGCCTGAAATTGATAAATGCCCCTTTTCAAATCGCAAAAGCCGTGGTAGTGACCCGCGTCAACTTCTCTATCTTTTCAGACAACTCTGCAGTCAAATCCACTTGAGCAGGGAGTGGGTCAGGGCGGTCTATATTCATCCGAAGGGAACTTGGCAATGCCTACATTTTACGAACCATCTTCAGGTCACGAAGCGCTGACTTTTGATGATGTTCTGCTCCTTCCAGGGCATTCTGAGATCATGCCAGCGCAGGTCGAACTGCACTCGCGAATCTCTCGCAATCTTCATTTGCATTTGCCTATCCTCTCTTCCGCAATGGACACAGTGACAGAAGCGCGCCTAGCGATTGCTATGGCACAGGCTGGTGGCCTCGGCATCATCCACAAGAACATGACACCAGAACGTCAGGCCGAAGAAGTCCGTCAGGTGAAGAAATTCGAGAGCGGCATGGTCGTCAATCCATTGGTGATTGGTCCCGATGCAACTCTGGAAGACGCTCTCAATCTGATGGAGGCGCACAAGATCTCCGGCGTGCCAGTGGTTGACAACGGTGGTCGCGGCGGTACTGCTACAGGTCGCCTCGTTGGTATTCTGACCAACCGCGACGTACGCTTTGCCTCAAACCCTGAGCAGCTGGTCTGTGAACTGATGACCCGCGACAACCTGATCACAGTGCGTGACAATGTTCGTCAGGATGAAGCCAAGCGTCTGTTGCACCAACACCGTATCGAAAAGCTTTTGGTGGTTGATGAGAACCAGTATTGTGTTGGTCTTATTACTGTAAAAGACATGGAAAAGGCACAGCTCAATCCGAATGCATCCAAGGACGGGCAGGGACGCCTTCTGTCTGGTGCTGCAACCAGCGTTGGTGAAGATGGCATGCGCCGCGCTGAGGCCCTGATTGAGGCTGATGTCGACCTTCTGGTTGTGGATACCGCGCACGGCCATTCGCAAGCAGTGATCGATCAGGTAGCTGCAATCAAGAAGCGCTTCCCGAGTGTAGAGCTGGTGGCTGGCAACGTAGCAACTCCAGCTGCAACAAAAGCGCTGATTGAAGCTGGTGCAGATGCCGTGAAGGTTGGTATCGGGCCGGGTTCTATCTGTACAACGCGCATTGTTGCTGGTGTCGGCGTTCCTCAGCTCACAGCGATCCTTGAGTGCGCAGCCGAGGCTGCTAAGGCTGACGTGCCAATCATTGCAGATGGTGGCATCAAGTTCTCCGGCGATATGGCAAAAGCATTCGCAGCAGGTGCAGGCTCCTGCATGGTGGGTTCACTACTGGCTGGTACCGAAGAAAGCCCAGGTGAGGTTTATCTGCATCAGGGGCGTTCCTACAAAGCCTATCGTGGTATGGGCTCTGTCGGTGCAATGGCACGTGGTTCCGCAGATCGTTACTTCCAGGCAGAGGTCTCTGATAAGCTGAAGCTGGTTCCAGAAGGTATTGAAGGACAGGTGCCTTACAAAGGTCCTCTCTCTTCCGTTCTGCACCAGCTCGCAGGTGGTGTTCGTGCGTCCATGGGATATGTCGGTGCGCCGAACCTGCCAGAGTACAAAGACCGCGCAACCTTCGTCCGCATCTCCGGCGCCTCCCTTCGTGAAAGCCACGCCCACGACGTCACGATTACACGCGAAAGCCCGAATTATCCGGGTGCTGTTTGATGGGTTTAGGCTGAGCTATCTCTTCTTTTAATTTGAATGGCTTGCGGTTATTTCGAGTTATATCGAAATGCCGCAAGTTTTAATGGTCATGTGACTAGCGTGTAAGTTATTCTTCGTGTTCATATAGGGGTGTGTGATTTAAGCCATCTCCATGGCAACCCGGCTCACCAACTTATATCTCAAAAATTTTAAGTATGAAGACAAACGTATCCGGCTCTCCGATTCCGTAGAGGAGGGGCTGCTCGTCACAGTTGGCGCAAAGAAAAGAACCTTTTCGGTGCTTACGTCAAAGTTGCAAGTCAGCGCTTGTATGAGACGCTGGGGTATTTCCCAGAACTCAGTGTTGATGAAGCGCGTGAGGAACTGCGCAAAATGAAAAAAGCTATGCGCGAAGGGTTAATGCATATCGAGACCCTGGATGAGCTTGCTCAGATTTACTTCAAGCGCAGAGAGGGGGAGGTCGCAAACACTACCCTGGCAAAGTACAAATCTGATTGGAAAAACAAGTTTAAGGACTGGTACAACTTAAGCCCGGCAGCGTTGACAGTCGATAGGTGTCGCATGAAGTTTGGACTGCTTTCTGAGAAGCATGGCCCGATCGCAGCAAATACTGCGGCGATCACAAGCCAGGTAATAATCAACTGGTCGATCTCCCAGGGTTTGCTCCCTCTTTCGTTTGCTAATCCTTGGCTCCACGTAACGAGGAGTCCTCGTAAGCCGCGAACACGGTTTATGAGTTCAGAGGAGCAGAGCAAGTATTGGAATGGGCTGGAAGAGGTTCAGGCCGGTGGGCGGCATTGGATCATGGGTCTCCATGCTCTGCGCTTTCTTCTGATGACTGGCCGAAGAAAGGAAGACACGCTCAGTCTGCACTAGGACCAGCTTGACTTGGAGATGGGGGCGGTGTCACAGCCAACGAAGACCGGGGAGAAGACATTTCGACTTGCCCAAGAAGTAGTCGGTCACCTGAGAAGTATCCCTCCAGTAAAAGGCTGTGATTATGTTTTTGCTTCTTTTGGTAAGGGGAACACAGCTGTAAATGAGCATACTCTCTATGGTGCACATAATGATGTGTGCAAGAAGACTGGCATTTCTGACTTGCAAGTCCATGACCTGCGCCGCACCGTTGGATCTCATCTGCGTTTGAGTGGGGTTGATCTGGCTGATATCGCGGACATCTTAGGGCATTCTGACTTAACGACAGCGCGGCGACACTATGCGTACCTCGATAGCGCGCGGCATAGCGACAAGGCAGAGATTGTAGCAGCATTGATGCGAAAAAAATAAAGTTTCACTCTGATAGGGCTAAAGCCGGACCTTCGATCGCTTCCAACATGGGTTGAGATACCGTCACCCGAAGACTTCTACAGTAGCTCTTATGTGCGATCTAGAATTACCCAACGTGACCAATAGCTGACATTCAACGACCATCATACTCTCAGCATCTCACTTTGCTAGTCAACCACTGCTTGCCTCACCGCGGTCAACGTTTTGCTTTGAAGGCAGCATCACCTATCCCTTGACCGCACCATCGCCAAGGCCTGCGACGAGGTATTTTTGGGCTATCATGAAGACGACAGTGATTGGGAGGCCTGATAAGATGGCGGCGGCGGCGAAGTCTCCCCAGAGGTACTTGAACTCATTAAGGTAAAGCCGCGATCCTACTGCGAGTGTCAGGTTCTCTTCTGAGCGCAGCAGAATAGATGCTAAAGGGTAGTCGTTGATTATGCCAATGAACGACAGGACAAAGACGACAGCGATGATTGGGACTGCCAATGGCAGGAAGATGAAGCGGAAGGTTTGCCAGGGGGTAGCGCCGTCAACCTGCGCTGCCTTGTCCATGGCTGGGTCCAGATTATCGAAATAACCCTTAATGGTCCAAACATGTAGTGTAATCCCTGACAGATAAACCAAACCCAACGACCAATGACTATCGATACCGAGCACGGGCGATACTTCTCCGAGGCCATCAAAGATTGAGAAGAGAGCTACCAATGCTAGTGTGGCTGGAAACATCTGAATGATCAGCATGGAATCCAGCATTACCCCCGCACCTCTAAACCGAATGCGACTGAACGCGTAAGCTGAGATCGTAGAAAGAGTGACTACGCCGATAGATGCGACTAACCCGATTTTGATTGAGTTCCACATCCATAACAAAACTGGAAATGCAGGCTCAACCACTGTTCCATCTGTTCGCGTGTAATCCAACCCCAGCGCCAGTGCCCAGTGTTCGAGCGTCAAACTCTCCGGAACAATCGAACCTGTTGTGAAGTTCCCTTCACGAAAGCTAATTGATATGACCATTAAGAAGGGAAAGAGGATAAGAGCCAGAAAACTCAAAAGGAATGCATGAGCAAAGATTTTCTGCAACTGAAGTCTTCTTGAGTGCTCTACGATCATGACGCTGCCCTCTTAGCTGCTTGGCGACGCATGGCAACGAAGTTGGCGTAGGCCAATGCGGCAACAATAACAAAGATGATAAGTGTAATTGCCCCTGCTAAGCCGTATTCCTGACCGGCATTTTGGAAAGCGATGCGGTAGGTAAACGATCCAAGAATGTCCGTCTGACCTGCAGGAATGATCGTGCCCGGAATATCTGGCAGTCCGCGTGTCAGGAGAAGAACAAGCACGATATTGTTGAAGTTAAAGGCAAAGCTTGCGACTAAAAGCGGAAGGAAAGGCGGTAGAATTTGCGGAAATGTAATTTTGCGGAAAATTAGAAGGGCACTTGCTCCTTCAAGTGTTGCAGCCTTTTTGTGATCTTCTGGTACAGACTGCAAAAAGCCCATCGCGAGCAGCATCATATAAGGATAGCCAAGCCAGACATTCACGATCACGAGCATTGTTCTCGCCATGCCTCCATCTGTCATCCAACTTGGGCGGATACCAAAGAGCCCATTCAGGATCATGTTGATCTCACCAAAGTTTTGGTTGAACAGACCACGGAAAATCAGGATCGAAATGAAGGCTGGAACTGCATAGGGCAGTATCAAAAGAATGCGGTAAACTGCTTTGCCGCGAAGATGAGGCCATTGCAAAGTAACAGCCAGTGCCAAGCCTAAAATAAACGTCAACCCGACTGAAAGCAGTGCGAAAAGGCAGGTCCAGAGAAAGATAGAGAACATGGGGGCACGAATGCCCTCAGACTGAAAGATCCGCTTAAAGTTGGTAAGCCCGATATAAACTCGCCAGCCTGGAGAGACATGCTCCCCAGTCATCTCATTGGTGTAAAATCCAGTCTCAGAGTTTGGGAATAACCGTGAACCATCCAAATTTGAAATGAGCACTCCTTCAGGCGTCTCACGGAACTCCGGCATCTGGGCAGCGAACTTTCTTAGACCTGAGTTTTTGAGAATGACACCGTCTGGCAGTTGAACAGAAATCTCTCCAAGAGCTTTGCGGAGCTTGATAGTATCACGCATGCTCAACTTTTCGGTGCTCGGCATGGGGGCCGCTTCTGCTTTTACGGTGTGCTGCGTTACATTTTTCTCGAACGGTTCACTCAGGTAGCCGTTTTCTTTACCGGTAATGTAAAGTCGGTAGGTATCGCCTTGCTGCCATACACTAAAACCACGTGAGGTTTCTTGATCGACTATTTTCTTGGCAAGGTGGATTTCACGGACCCGTTCATGGCTGAGCAAGTTGAAGGAACTGAAGTTCGTGAACCCGAGGTAAACTGTGTATCCAACCGGAAAGGCGATAAAGATTAGCACCGCAGCAATTCCTGGAAGAATGAAACGATGCGCATAAAGCCGCTTGGTTGAGAACACTATCCCAAAACATACAGCAACAACCAAAACGAGAAGGCCGACGACTGGCTGGTTTCCAAGAAACAAAAGGAATGCCGAATAGAACAGCACTGTGAAAACAGCGATCAATAAACCAACAGTCAAAAGACGTTGAAATTTGAAGCCTGATATTTGGCCTGTGTTTTCGGAGCTAAGAGAGGTCATCAGAGGCAACTTTCTTTGCAGTCAAGCAATGTCGCACCAGAAGGATATCCTGGTGCGACACAGTCTTGCTTATTCTCCAAGAATGCGGGAAGCTGCGTCTTTAAGAGCTTCTTCTGGAGTTTGTTTGCCTGTTGTGATGTTGCCAAGCGCGGGTGCCATAGCCGCCCAAAATGCGCCCATTTCAGGGTTTGACGGCATCGGGACGCCGGTTGAAGCATTCTTCAAAGTGGCTGAGATTTTGTCGCTGTGCAATGCTTCACTCGCTGAGATATCCGCGAGTGCACCAAGAGCACGGTTCTTGTTCCACTCAGCAAGTCCTTCGTCAGTCAGCATGTAGTTTTCAATAAATTCACTTGCCAGGTCAGCATTTGGAGAAGCACTATTGAGAGCTACCGAATAGACGCCAATGAATGGAGGTGAAATCTTTCCGCTGACTTGCGGAATAGGTGCGACACCGATGTTCAAACCTGCTGCTTCATAAGCTTTCCAGCTCCACGGTCCATTGATGACCATTGCAACTTCGCCACGGGCCATGGCAGCATCCATCACACCGTAATCAACCCCATCCGGCATGATGCCATCAGTAAAGAGCTTCGCCAGTACTTCAGCGCCTGCAATCGCGCCCTGATTGCTCACACCTGTCTCTTTACCGTTATAAACCCCATCAACTTTTCTAAAGGAGTAGCCTCCATTTGCCATCAGCATTGGCATCGTGAAGTAGGTATTGGTGTAATCCCAGAGGATAGGCTTTACACCATCAGGCAGTTCCAAATGTGCAAACTCGGAAAAGTCTTTTGGAGGCTCTGAAATCAGATCTTTATTGTAGACCAGACCTATCGCTTCAATCGCAATCGGATATCCCCAAACCTTACCATTGAAACTCACCGCCTCCCGCGCGGTTGGAAGAACACCTGCTTTGAACTCCGATGTTGGCTCAACTGGCTGTAGTAAACCACTGGCGGCCCATTCACCAAAGCGATCATGGGCCCACATCACCAGGTCTGGCCCATCACCAGATGAAGCCGCACGTTGGAACTTGTCTGGCAACTCCGGATCAACCAGCTCTACCTTTGTAGGAACTCCCAACTCCTCGGTAAATCTGGCAGCAACCGCCTGCAACTGCTTTATGTCCTTGTCAGCTCCGATCCAGATAAGCAGTTCGCCTTCCGCAGCCGCTATGGCAGCGGTAGATGTTGTGGCAAGCATAGCTGCAACAAGTGTGGTTCTTAGTATTTTCATAGCGTCCTCCCAATTAGAAACGCGTTGTAATGCCCTATGAAATCAGCTCGAGTCCTTCCAGCCGATCAGAAATCAGGTAAGCAAATCCGTTTGGATTAAGGGTCAGTGTTTGATTAAACAGGGTTGCGCTGGATGGCCCGGATAAGCTCGCTGCGCCCTCTATTCTCAATTTTCTTGCGGTCTCAGATAGATTGAAGACGCAAGTCAGCTTTTGATCCTTGCTCATTCTGTGAAAGGCCAAAATTGGTTCCGGCAGATCAAGAAACGCGGTAGAACCTGTCAAAAGCGCGTCGTTGTTTTTTCTAAATTCAATGGTGCTGCGATAGGAATGTAAGACGCTGTCATTGGAAGCCTCTGCAGCGTCAACAGCTCCTGCAAGCTGAGGATCCTTCACGGGCAGCCAGGGTTTTGCGGAGGAGAACCCACCATGTTGCTTATTGGCCTCCCAGACCATCGGCGTACGGCAACCATCGCGACCTTTTACTGCTGGCCAAAAGCGAATGGCCTGTGCATCTGTCAGCTCATCGTAGTTAAGTGCAGTATCCTGTTGCCCGAGTTCTTCGCCCTGATAAATACCGATAGAGCCCTCAAAGGACATGAGCATCGCAATGGTCTGCTTTGCCAGCTCTTTACTCGAGCTAGCTTTTTCTTCCCAGCGAGTAACATGGCGCGGAACATCGTGGTTGGAAAAGCTCCAGCATGCTGTTCCATCTGGCGCAGCCGACCGATAAGACTTAAGCGCATTTTTGAAGTGTGAGGCGGTATAGTTGGATGATAGCAACTCGAAGGAGTAACAAAGGTGCAAACGATCTGGCCCTTTGGTGTATTCAGCCATCAAGTTAGTTGCTGCATCACCGCCGTCGCCGATTTCTCCGACCATCATGCGTCCCTCAAACTCATCAGTGAGGGTGCGCAGCTTTTTCAAAAAGTCGATGTTCTCAGGGCGGTTTTTTGAGAAAGTGTGCTCTTGCCTACCATAAACATCAGGCAGGTTATCGCGATCTGCACGGATGCTCGCAGGATTACTCCGCAATTGCTGATCATGAAAATAGTAGTTGACTGTATCAAGTCGGAACCCATCAACGCCGCGCTCCAGCCAAAACCGTAAAACGTGGAGCAATGCTTCCTGCACTTCCTCGTTATGCAGATTCAGATCTGGTTGATCTGCAAGAAAGTTATGCAGGTAGTACTGCTTTCTGCGTGGTTCCCACTCCCATGCTGAACCTCCAAACACAGACAACCAATTGTTTGGCGGCATTCCATCTGGTTGAGCATCTGCCCAGACATACCAGTCGGCTTTTGAGTTCGTCCGGCTAGCTCTGCTTTCTTCAAACCATGGGTGTTTACTGGAACTGTGAGATAGAACCTGATCAATAATAACTTTCAGTCCTAGTCCATGACTGCGGGCCACAAAGTCATCAAAGTCTTGCAGTGTTCCGAACAGAGGGTCGATGTCGTAATAGTTGCTGACGTCATAACCCATATCCGCCATAGGGGAAGTGAAGATTGGACTAAGCCAGACAGCATCAACACCAAGCGATGCGATGTGATCTAACCGAGAAGTAATCCCCTTCAGATCGCCAATGCCATCCCCATTTGTATCCTGAAAAGAGCGTGGATATACTTGATAGATAATGGCATTCCGCCACCAATTCTCGTTCATGACTACTCCGCGTTACATGCGTGTTAGCTGTTCACAGCATCAAAACCTAGCATATTTAAATACTATGCAAACGTTTTGAGTCAAGGAGGTAGGTAGTTTGCCTGCACATAAGCTGAGGCATTTTGTTCTCTCCTCATTTTCTATTTTACAAATGCAAGTTTCAGTTTAAAACGTTTTGAAAAGGATTCGAGACATGGCAACGATCAAAGACATTGCAAAAGAACTGGGAATATCGCCTGCGACCGTCTCGCGCGCTTTAAACGGCTTCCCAGAGGTGCGCGCCGAAACGCGAAAGCTGGTTCAGGAAACCGCAGCTACTCTTGGTTACAAGCCAAACCAGATAGCTCAAAAACTAGTCTCAGGGCGCTCTGGCATGGTTGGGATGATATTATCTCTCGGACCAGCACAAACATCAGCGGCCGGATTTTACGAGATCATGGCAGGGCTATCCGATCATCTGGCCGATCGTGATGTCGATCTTGTTTTTCATGCAGCGACGGCGACTGATCCTGTAGCGCCTTACCGCAGGTTCGTTTCAAAGAACACACTCGATGGGTTTATCCTGAATGCTCCAGAGGAGAACGACCCGCGAATCGCATTTTTGGAAGAGCAAAAAATCCCATTTGTCGTTCATGGGGCAACTTCAGGTGCTTCCTACGCCTTCTTTGACATCGACAACAAATCTGTTGCCGTTGATGGAACTAATCTCTTAGCAGATTTGGGGCATCGGCGGATTGCATTTCTGAATGGGCCACAGAACCATGCTTATGCAAAAGCTCGTGCAGAAGGCTATTTGGAAGTAATGGAACAAAGGGGCATAACGCCACCGGAGTTTGCCTTACAATACGGCAGCGGGGACGAAAACTATGGCTACGCCGCAAGCCTGGCCTTGCTGACGGAGCGAAGTGACCCACGCCCAACTGCTATTTTATGTGCGACAACACCGATTGCGGTTGGAGTGTATCGAGCGGCAAAAGACATAGGTCTGTCAATCCCGCAGGATGTCTCTGTTCTTGCTCACGATGACGCCATCCCACAGTTTCGCTCAATCAACTTCAATCCAACATTGTCGGTAACACGGGCTCCATTTCGTGATGCATGCGGTCCTCTTGCGCGCATTCTCTGCGATCTTTTGGATGGAACGCCAATCAAAGACCTTCAAGTTAGACAAAGAGCAGAACTGATCGTTCGGGATTCAACCAAGATGTTGCAAGAGTCTGAGAGGATACCATGGCAACCAAAGCACTAAACATCAAAAACTTGAATAAGTCCTTTGGTGAAACCCATGTGCTGAAAGATGTAAGCGTCTCTATCAATAAGGGGGATTTTCTTGTCCTTGTCGGGCCGTCAGGCTGCGGAAAATCCACCCTGTTAAATTGTATTGCAGGTCTGGAAGAGATTTCTTCTGGTACCTTAGAAATTTCTGGCCGAGATGTTGTTGCATTGCCTCCGCGAGAGCGTGATATCGCAATGGTCTTTCAAAGCTATGCGCTTTACCCAACCATGAGTATTCGAGAGAATATCGAGTTTGGGATGAAGATCCGCTCAGTTCCAAAAGAAGAAATTAATACTCAAATCCTGCGCGTCGCTTCTTTGCTTCAAATAGAACACCTTCTAGACCGTCGTCCTGGGCAGCTCTCCGGCGGGCAACGTCAACGTGTTGCGATGGGTCGTGCTTTGGTACGAGAGCCAGTACTCTTTTTGTTTGATGAGCCGCTGTCCAATTTAGATGCAAAACTAAGAATGGAGATGCGTGCGGAAATCAAGCAAATGCACGCAAAGACTGGCACAACAATTGTTTATGTCACTCATGATCAGATTGAGGCCATGACGATGGCAACCAAGATCGTCGTGATGAAGGATGGAGTAATTCAACAGGTCGGGACACCTGATGAGATCTATCGGCATCCAGTCAACACGTTTGTTGCAGACTTCATGGGTGCACCACCAATGAACCTGATCGATGTAAAGGTTGATGGCAACTCAATTCACTTTCCAGATGATCAAGTTGTTGAGGAAGTACATATTCCATTGGAGGTACAAAAAAATGGGAGAGCAAAAATTGGAATACGACCTGAAGCTTTCTCACTTGGCCAACAGCTAACTGTGAAACCTCGCATTGTTGAGCATACGGGTGCAGATCTTTTCCTGACCTTCGATATGGCAAATGAAGTTGTCACAGCTCGCTTGCCTTGGTCAACGATCGCACAGGATGAAATCGGACTGAGTATCGACCTTAATCAGCTCAGGTTCTTCTCTACGACCGACGGGACAGCAATCAACTAATTTAAAACAATAAAACAAGGAGTTACCAACCTGCGCGGTGCGCGGGACGGGAGAGGTGCGTCTGCATCACAAAAAAAGCGTTTTAAACGACGCTGGAATAACTGGAGGAAGTAATGAAAAATGCTCTGTTGGGGACTGTAGCTGCGCTCTCAGTTCTTGCAGCCACTGCTGCGCATGCGGAATTTGAATACAATCAAACCGGCTACCTGCGCATTGGAGTTGGACAAACCGAGGGCGATAAGTTCACTGCAATGCAACTAAACGGGGCTTGGAACAAGTACCGTCTTGGAAACGAGTCTGATTTTTACGGTGAGTATGGCGTAGGTGGCAAATACACCTTTGAAAATGGGAGTGCCTTGGTTGGTGGTGTTCGTGCGCATGTCGCCGGTGACAACAACGACCTGATCGTTGATGGTGAGTTTGATGCCAACGTTGCAACTCGCGAGTTCTGGTTGGGATACAAAGGTCTTGGTGAAGGCGCTCTCAGTGACAGTACAGTCTGGGTTGGCCGCCGCTTCTATAAGCGTAAGGACATTCACATCACCGACAATTACTATGAAAACTACTCTAACTGGGATGGTTTTGGTGGTGGTCTGGAAGACGTAGATCTTGGCTCCGGCAAGCTTTCTGTTGCAGCTTTTACAAATGGAGATCGCAATACTCATACTCTTGACGCTCGATTTGAAGGCATTCATCTTGGAGACGATCTAGTAGGTGAAATCGGTGCGGCTTATTCCATGACGACTGGCGATGCAACCGGTGATGATGGCGCAGCGCTTCGTCTACATTTGCAAAAGAACAACATTTTTGGCGGCTACATGAAGGCCAGTCTGATGCACGGCTTCAACGCTGCCTCTGGTTTTTCTGCAGATGGTTGGAGTGATGCGGAAGATCGCTCAATTACGCGGGCGCAGATCCATGGTCTCGCATCCATTACCGACGAAATTGAACTCTTCTACACTGCTTGGCACCAGCTCGATCGCAACAATGGGGACAACACGAACTGGTCTTCAATCGGCATTCGCCCGCAGTACAACATCAATGAAGACTTCAACCTTCAACTTGAGTTGGGATTGGACCACGTTCAAACCGAAGATGAGAGCCGCACTCTTGGTAAAACCACCTTTGCGGCGGCATACACCTTCGGTGAATCTGGTTTCTGGGCCCGCCCACAGCTACGCGCATTTGTAACATATGGCGCATGGAGCAAACCAGGCGCTGTAGGTAACACAGAGATCTTTGACGACAAAAAATCTGGTACAACCTACGGTCTTCAATTTGAAACTTGGTTCTGATGCATTGGGGCCTTAAAGGCCCCAATTACCTCTGTGACATGGCCTATAGTCTATCAGCTCCAGCGTATACCCCTGTGTCTCCACAAAACTAAGGAGTTTAGCGTCAATGACCATAAGCTGACATTTGCTTCGATGCGAGAATTTCCTAGACCTGACTAGGCTTCAACTTTGAGGTGTCCTCATCTAACTTTATACTGAAGTCAGAAAGCACGTGTTCGGTGAACTGTCTGCATAAGGAACACTCCGGTCACTTTACTCAAGTGTTGAATGGTTTAACCGTCGGTCTGTGGAAGTGCAAAATCTAAGAGAAGGAACAAAACGCTCTTTAGCTATGATCAACGAGATGTTTTGCTAGCATTGGTACGATCTCATTTCTCATTATCTTGAGTGGGTTAATTTGGCGGGAGCGGCCGAAATTTCTACTGGTGAAAACAGCGATTGTATTCAGCTCAGGTATTACAAACAGGAACTGCCCGCCGCTGCCTTGCGCCTGGAAGCTTTCGAAAAGTACATCTCCAACCTTAAAGCCATGCTTCCACCAAAGATAACCATAGTTCGGGAAGCCAAGGCGTTTTTCTGTCGTTTTTGTGTGTGTATCAGTGGAGCGAATGACCCAATCAGGCGAAACGATTTGTCTGCCCTCCCATGATCCCATGTCCAGGTAGAGCTGACCTAGCTTGCCAAGATCCCGACTTGTGAGCTGGATACGATATGGAACATCTGGTCGCCCCTCCAGACGATGGGTCCATTTATAATTCTTGATGCCCAGATGTTCAAATAAATAGACTTTAGCAAACTCGTCAAGCGGCATACCGCTTGCGTTGACGATTGCCTGTCGAAGAGCAATCTCGCCAATGCTGGAATATGAGAATTGCTGACCTGGCTTGTTTATCAATTTAAGCGAAAAAAGCTGACGAACCCAATCTTCGCCACTTTGGTACAACCTGTTTTCGTTGCCGGGAGACCGTTTGTCCCAATCATTTGCATCCAGGCCTGATTGCATTGTCAGTAAATGCTCAAGTGTAATGGTTGCTTTTGGGGGATCTGATTTGAATATGTCAGCATATTCTGGCAGATACATTGCAATGGGATCTTTCACACTTGTGAAGAACCCTTGCTGGATTGCTATGCCGACAAGAATAGAAGTTATGGACTTATTCGCGGAACGTAAATCATGTAAACTGTCAATGGTATGCTCGTAAAAATACTCTTCAACAATTACCCTGTTGTTCTTGATTAAAACAAAACTGTGTTGCCACTTGAAATCTGGATCATTCACAAAACGTTCGACAATTGTTTTCAGTCTTTGCTGACTGATGCCTTCACTCGCTGCTTCTCCGATCCACCAGCCGTCTGTTCGTATAGTTGGTAGGGTATAAGTATAAGCATAGTCGCTAAAATACGAATGCGACCGCGCTACGCTAAAGTCATACCAATAGAGGCCAAATCCGATCATGAACGCAATCATGGTTTTAGAAGAAATTAAAATCGGGGCCCAATAGTTTGAAATGGGGCGAAATAAATCCCGCCTCACCAAAGAAATCAGAAGCGTGAGCAGCACGACTCCTGCTGCATAAATCAATAAAAAACTTGCAAGATTCAAATAAGTCTGCATTCCTCTGGTCTCCGTTATCAGCGGGACCAGAAGTGTGCATATGGAAACCCCAAGAACGGTCCATACGATTGTTTTTTTGAGATCAGACATGAGCTGAAAATTCCAAAGCATGAAGCAAATTATTGCTATTCCAGAGAGGCACCCGCTTCCTGCTCAGGTTTCTCTGTAAAGTGAATGGTTGTTCAGAAAGCACTGTTTTGAGTAAGCTGAAGGGGCAAAATGGATCGTGCATTAGAGTTTTATTTGCAGGCGAGCAAATACTTTTTCGGCACCGCCTGAGACCGCTCAAAGAAACCACCAAGCCTTTCGGTAGAGCCAGAGCAAAACCTTATCTGCGTCCGCGAAGGTAAAGTGTATGGGGGTAGAGTTTAATGCCCATTGCATTGGCTTAATGGGCTTTCTTCCATACTGCTCTCAGCACGGTTTTCGGGGGTCTCTGGCAGCTCAGGATTTTCAAACCGAATGACAATTCGACCACGGGTTCTATGCGAGGTCAGAACTCCAATTGCATCTTGAATCCGCTTTAAATTGAATGGTATTTCCATCTCAATTGGTGAGTGGATCTTGTGTTCCGAAGCAAATTGCATTGCATCCTGAGCAACATGTCTGGGTAGGGTTGCACAGAATTTATAACGGGGCCCCCGAAAAATGGTCGAGATGCTTCTCCTCATCACATGGCAAACACTTTGGAAAAACTCTTTTCGCGAGAGCTTACGTTCACCTAGATATTGCACTGGGCCAACAACAGTGATGAATTTTCCGCCCAGTTTCAGCCAGCGATATGCGGCTGCCTCATTTCTCAAACCTCCAACCAAATCAAAAGCTTTATCGAAAGAGTTGGCTTTTTCTGCAGTAAACTCAGTACTCTGATAATCCAGAGTATTATCTGCCCCGAGAGTGCGTACAAGTTTCGCATTTGCAGCGCTACAAACACCTGTCACATAAGCAGATTTGGCTTTGAGTATTTGGACAAGCACCGATCCGATTGCCCCCGAAGCACCAATAACCAGACACCGTTCACCTGCCGTGATGTTTGCTGTGCGCAATGCACCCCAAGCAACACAGGCTGACAGCATGATTGCCGCAGCTGCTACATGAGACATGTTTGAAGGTTTGAGCATCACATAACGCGCAGAAACACATCTATATGTAGCCCATGAACCATTTTCTCCAGATTCATTCGGGATGACCACAACTTCGTCTCCCAGCTTGAACTGTTTAATAGAACTTCCAATCGCGACGACAATCCCAGAAACAGAAGACCCCATTATGTGAGGGGTATTTACTGAAATATTTTTGGGAGCGTAAAATCGACCAAGTGCAGTGCCTTGGGCTGCATAGATTTCATCAATATGCATTGAAGACGCAATCAATTGAATTACCACCTGATTTTTCGCTGGTCGAGGAACAGGTAACGTAAGTAACTTCAATTCATTCGCGACCTGACCAATTTGTGGCTGTTTCGTCAGGGCGATAGCAGAGACCTTTGCGGTGTTGTGGTAGGTTACTGAACTCTCGAGTTGTTCTTTCAATTGTGCAACTCCCTAAAAATCAAAGACACTGGCATAAGACGAAACTGATAATCTGGAACGTCATTCCAAAATTGGCGCTCTGGCACAGCATAATTGGGGGAACATGCTGTGCCAGATTTGTGTATCCATCACGTTGAGTAGACAATTTGCTTTGCCCAGTGAGGTAGCCAAGTTATAAACCGACCGGAAGTTTGTATATTAAGACCGATGGTCGGTTTCAAGGGGAATTTTGTGAAAGCACCGATGCGTAAAAATATGAGACCTGAAGAACGACGTGCCCAGTTGCTGGACTGTGCGCAAATGTTATTTTTCTCCAAAGGCTTCGAAGAAACGACAGTCCAAGATGTTTTGGAGTTCACAGGTGTGTCGAAGGGGGGATTTTACCATCACTTCAAGTCCAAGGAAGAGTTGTTGTTCGGTGTGTTGGACCGACTAGCTGATGCTGTACTCTCCCAAATGGCAATGGTTGTCGCTGATGAGGGGGCGTCCGCGACCGACCTCCTGCACAATTTCACACACCTTCGGGCGAACTATCTGCGGGAGCATGACTACCCGGGGCAAGTGGAAATATTTCGCACGATGAATCAAGAGAGAAATCTGGCGTTGTTGGAGCAGTTCAAACGTAGAGTACGCGTTGGTGCTGTACCAATTCTCTCCCAAATCCTCCAAAAAGGTTGTAAAGAAGGCGTCTTTAAGATCGCCGATCCTGAGACTGCTGCCGAGCTCATTCTTCACATCAGCAACTTTCTTGATTTTGCGCTCTTAAGAGCGATTGATGCGCGGGGAACCAAAGAGGCAGACTTTGCAGCTGAAAAACTACAGGCAGCAATTGACCTACAATTTCTCACGATCGACAAAATTTTGGGTCTAACTGATGGCACAACAAGTTTTGGTTGGCCGGATGCTGTGCATGCGACAATGGAAACTCGGCCAATTGAGTAAGTGGGCGATTGGCAAAGCGCAGCACTGTTGCATCACTGTTTGAGGTGCCGCTCAACTCAAATTTGAAGTATTGGGCCTCAGAAAAAATGCAAAAGAGTTTCTAAGTCATGCATACTTGATTGAGGGCGGGATTTCTTATGCGCCAGTCTGAGATATTCAAACGATAAAGGACATGCCTTGCTTTGGGATGTTCTTGGTCGAGCGCCGGATGTAAGAAATCTCCATTTAAGTCTCGCTTCATTCCCAGACGCTCCATCACCTTTTGTGAAGGGATGTTCGCTGGAATTGTAAAAGCTACAATTTCCTCTAGATCTAGCTCTTCAAATGCAAAGCGGAGCCACTGTGCTGCTGCTTCAGTGGCGTATCCATTTCCCCAAGCAGATCGTTTAAAGCGCCAACCAATTTCGATGCAAGGATCGAATGGGAGAGGCTTTCCATAATTTGGAATATTCAATCCGACTGCACCTAGAAACTCTCCAGAACTCTTTAAAGTAACTGGCAGCAAGGAAACTCCGTTTTGCGCCTGCGCAGCTACGGCTCTTTTGATAAAAGCCATCGCTCCCTTGCGGTCCATTACTTGAGCCATGTGCTGCATAACGACTTGATCAGCACACATGCAGGCGAACGGATCGAGATCACACTCTTCCCATAACCGATAGGAAAGCCTTTCAGAGGCAATAGGATACTTCATGTTGGCTCCATGAATTGATTGCTAGAGATAATTCCACTGTGCAGGAATAGACGTAAAGTGAACTCCTGAAAGATGGAAACTCAGCATTAAGTGCGATTGCAGCAACGAACTGGTTTACGCAGCCTATTTACAAACCGACCAGCGGTTTGTAAATAGGCTGCGTGTCTGCTTTCCGGCATTCCAGTGTTAATGTTCCATGGTAATCTGAGGTGTCACTTGTCCTGCAGAGCTATGCTCGGGGCCCTTTCCAGTCCAATATACGTATCATCGCTCCAGACCGACCAGGCATTGGCCGTTCTGACTATAAGTCGAAATCGATTGTCTATTGGCCACAAGACATTCAAGAGCTCCTTGATCATTTGCAGATCCATAAAGCTTTCTTGTATACCCTCTCTGGTGGCGCACCCTATGCATTGGCTTGTAGTTGGGGTGCTGGCGTTACTCAGAATGATTTGGCGGGTTTCTGACAAGCTTCAACCTCTCATGCGCTTACTGACACGTGCATTCGATCAGTTAGCAAGGTACAACACTTTTTAAGAGAAAAGCAGATTTTGAGTAGAATGACTTTGGGTTGCATGCCAAGAGACAAGATCATGATGCTTTGATGAGAACGTCTGCAGTAGCTCTCCATCAGAGCTAGCTCAACCGATGCTAGAAACACCCGAATGACCGCATTGCCCCATACAGAGATGTTGCTGCGTTACCAGTGCAACATTTGCCAAAACTTAGGCAGCCTTAGTCAATGCTCGACTTCAACCTCGGAGCGATCTCACCCAATTTACGCCTGTCTGTAGAGATTGCGATAAGCGCCTTTGCGGGTAAACGTGCTATTCACTCGAACATCCCCAACGTCTCCGTATCTTGCAACAGGGAACGGAAGGCACTGTTTAGAAATACCTTCCGTAGAATACACTCGATCTAAAAGCCTAGATTTTTTGTAGTGCAGACATTGCAATCTGTTTTGCTCTGTCTTGTGTTGAAACTTCCGAACTTATCATGTCTAGATAGATAGAGGCTGCATTTTCAGTGGCAAGCTTCAGTTGTTCCTTTTCAGGTTGGCATACGGTTGAAAGAAGTTGCATGGCGAACTTGGGTAGCACGAACTCAATTTTCCTTACTCCTCTTGGCTCGTAACCAGCCTGTTGCAAAGCTAATGGTCCAAGAACTTGCACTCGTATGAAGCTCAGGAAATCCAAGGCTTCAAAGTACTCGCCTCGACAAATTTTTCCCGCGCAATAGTGCATCCAAGTCCAGAACCTGTCTTCGACCCACTGTTTATCAAGCCTAGGATAGGCACCATGTCCCTTAGCTAAAGCCTCGGAGAGTTGGCCGGTTCGTTCCCACAAAACTGTTGGTTCATCCACACGGTCGGAGATATCGTTTACTTTGGCAAACTTAAAATCAATATGCAGTCCATCTGGGCCATAAAGTGCAATTACAAGTCTGGGCTCTCCGACATGGTCTCCTGAGAAGGCAGACACAAGGTCGCCGAGCTCGGCGATCATTTCAAATCGCTTTGAGAATACTTCTTCGTAATGGAGAGGATCGACGGCGACGACAAAATCTAAATCGCTATACTCATCTAGGGTGTTATCGCTGTATGAGCCGGAACATGCCAAGCCTAGAATGCGATTGTCACTTTTAAACTTGAGAATGGCTTGTGAAATAAAGCTACGATGCTGTGGAAGTGCTGAGCTAGGGAATTCCATTTTGTGGTCCTACATACTGGTTCGATTCTTCGTCTTGAAAAAATCGTCCGCTGTAACGCAGCATTTCCGAATAGCAGCCTCGTCTAAAAATGCAAGTACAAAGGTGCGTGAGTTTAGAAATACTTTGGCAGGAGGTGCAAGCACAGGAACTAACTTTACGTCTTGCATAGTAGTCAAATACATCCATGAAAGACTGTTCTCACAGTGTATCTGCTTTGCGAACAGCTTCAACTCTTGATGGAAGCATGCGAATGGCCGCATTTGGCCCTGAATTTCTAAACTTTCCTGCCACGTAGCAGCGTGACCATTAGCTGCCATTCGATTTGACTCGATGTAATCTCTATCGGTGAGAGTTCTCAACTTTAGGTCGATATTATACAGTCTGGAACTGGCCAATCTAGCAGCTAGCACTAGAATAGTATTTTTGCCCATTTCCGCCACTGTTTCTGATGTCATACAACTCCCACCCGCGTTAAATTACTCCGGAATCAGATCGTCAGATGAGCGAAGATACCGTATTCAAGTTGAACTGCTGTTTTGCCTGAGTATCAAACTATTGTCTGTGCTGAATGATATAAACCTAAAAGGCCTAATCATCTGCATCGAGATAACCTTATAACTTGGCACAAAATGAAAAGGTATCAGGGTCCTGAGCTTGTGCAACCACTCAGAGCGACAAGACAAAGAAAATTTTAGAATAAGTAAAGAAAAAAACTCATGAAATTACTGTAATGTATTCACCAATAACAAGACAGGTGTAGCTGATTTACTACAAAGGCACTCATACTCGATAGAAAATAAAGTCATAAGACCATTTCGAGTGACTGGATGGAGTGTCTTGATGGGTAAGGTTAGGTTTGAAGATCAGGAAAATGAGTCTCAGGATCCACAAGTAGAGGCCTGGATCATTGGAATGATGCAGGAGATCAATGCCAAAGGATCTCCCAAGGAGCCGGAACCATCATCTCAGACCGTTGAGAATGGAGATGACGCAGATGGTGACGTGTTCTACGAAATTCCACTGTTTGACCTCGAAGAAGAAGCAAGCTGGACAGATAAACGTAATGTTCTAGCGACAGAAATTACGAGGCTGGTACCCAAAATAGGACATGCCGACAAGCTCGGTGAAACTGTTCCCAATGGCCCATATAAAGCCCAGTTTGAAAACGTAAAAACCAAGTTCTCTGATTTTGTACATGTACTCGGTGCGCAACACTCAGCTCTTTCCTCCAAGGGAGCTGATGAAGGGAAAGTTGAGAAACTTGAGGCTGGCATTCTAGAGGCCTACACTCTTTATGGGGATGTTGAGCTTCTGGCACATAAAGCCAACAAATCAATGGATGAGATCCTTACAGGCTTGCGTGCCCAGTCTGCTAAACTCAACTCAGAGTTGGAGATCCTTTATGGTGAGCGCGCTGCCCTAGTAAAATCTGACGTCAATGTTGATGAGGTTGATAAAGCCTATGCAATCGCGCGAGAAGCGCTTCGTGACGTCAATACGGGTATCAATATTCCAAAACCAGAAATGGCTGAGGAGGCGCTGGACCGCACTCAATCACGTAAAAATGATCTGGAAGCAGCCGTGCGGGCAGGTAAGCGGGACGCAGACTCGCGTCTGAACGCGACTATGCTCAAGCTGTCACTTGTTGAACGGGATGTGAGCAAAACGGCTGAAAACAGAGGCGTGGTTGAAGATTCAAAGTTGTTCTTAAAATGGTTTGATGTGGAGCATGAAGCAGCTCAGAAAGCGCTCAGTCAGGCGAACTCAGCAGTTCAAAAGGCAGACTATGTTGGTGTCGAAAAGTTCATTACAGAAGCGGAAGATCATCAAGCGAATATGCAGCGATTTGTCTTGCGTAAAATCTTAAATCCGGATCTGGGTGACGAAACGGATGATAGTATTGATGAAACGAAGCTGAAAGATCCTGAGCAAAAACTACTTTTCAAAGAAACGACGACAATCCGTCGGCAAGCCGAGCAAATTTTCAAAGACAAAAGTAAAGTCGAGGCCGGTGGATCCAACGTTAAGCAATTTGAGCATGAGTTCAAAAATGTTATGTCTTTGACGAAAAACGCACAAACTGACCTTATTCATGGTGAAAACCAGAATGCAGCTGCAAAGAATGATAAGGCCAGAAGCAGTCTTAAGAAACTGGAGGAAATCCGGCAGGAGACCGTTTCTGCAACAAACATAGCCTTTGACCAAGTTGAGCAACTCAAAATCGCTGCAAAGCCTGCTTACGACCTTTTTCCTGAGTTACAGGCTCTTGCTCAAGAAAATGAGCAATATCAAAGATCCTTCAAGCGCTTCTCTAAGCAAATGACGGACTTTGACTTTTTTGTCAAAACCGCAGAACACCATGTACAAGCTGGAGAACTTGTTGCGGCTGACGGGCAGATTACGCAAGCGCGTCGGCCCCTTAACAACTTGATGTTTCGTGTACAGGACTTTGTGCAGTTCACGCCAGAGCAGGACCAAGGTGGAGCAGCTGGGAAGCTGGCCAAGAAGATCGCAATGTTGCGTGCGGATTATGACAAGTTAGCCGCACATACTGGTGACTTCACCGATAATGAAGAACTCAAGATATTCGAGAACTTTTCACAAAAGACAAAGCAGTTCCTTGATGATGCAGATGAAGCCATTGGTGCGAACAAAGTGGAGGAAGCCGCCGATCATAAGGAAAATGCTCAGATTGCCTTGGATGGCATGGTGGTTGCCTTTGAGCGAGGGGTAGACACATCTGCCAAAGTTAATCTGTTCATGGCGGATATTGTTGAGGCTCAGTCCAAAATCGCAGCGCTTTATGAGCGCCGCCGGGAAATTGCCTATGATAGGCAGGCGGCAGATTTTCTCAGTTACAACACAGCTGCAGGTGAAATTGTTTTTGAAGCAGAAGCACTGCTAAATGCTGGGCGTGTTAAAGACGCAAGAGAAATTCTGGCGCAGCTGCCTCTGGCTCTGGCCAATATGGAGGCCTGTTTTGTTAAACCTAAAGGTTTGAGAAAAGGCAAGAAGGCAACGCCAGAGAGTTATGAACCTGCCTCAGTGCCTCAGCCAGAAGATCCGGCGGACTTAAATGTCTCTGAAGCCCTGGTTAGAGATGACGATACCTCTCAAAAAACGCTTGTGAAGTTGCTTGCCAATTTGGCGAAGCTTCAAAAAGGGTTGAATGAGGCCGAGGCCAAGTGGCGTACAACGCTGGAGAATGAGGTTCTGGTTGAGTTCGATGGCATCCTGAAAGAAGCAAAACAGCTTACGGCAGATGCACTGGATATCGCTGAACGGGATACTGAGGATGAAGATGAAGTCATTCCAGATCTACAGCTTGCTCTAACAAGCGCGTATACGCTTTATGGGCAGTTGCAGAGCATTTTCAAAACAAAATCAACCAAGTCTGTGGATGGCGGAAAGACAGAAGTTCTCGATCCTCCGATCTTTGATCAGGAAGAGCGGAAAGTGATCAGGATTCTCAATGATATGAAGCGCCTTCGGGAAGGTATTGAGAGAGCCAATCTCATCTGGTGTCCTAATCTGATGCCCGAGAAGATTTCCGACATGAATGCGGCGCATCAATCTACTCTGCAAAGCCTTGATAAAGCAGAGGGTTTAGCTGACCAAGATGACGTTCAGGCTTTCGAGATATTGCCTCAACTGAAGATCTTCATGACAGAAGCAAAAGCCGGGCTCACATTGATGCAAAAGATCTTTAAGACCTCTGAGGAGATCAAAGAGAATCTATTGAAGTCTTTGAAGGATAGCATTTCCTATCACCAATCTCGATTTGATATCGGCATTGCAAAGCTGAATGAGGCTGTGGACTGGGGTGTGGATCTAACGGAAACAGAAGCGGCTCACAGTAAGGGAGCGGCAGCGGTGACTGGCTTGAAGATGGCAGTCATGAATCGTGATGTGGAGGTTGCAAAACTTCAGGTCGATGCGATTGAGGGCGCGATTTCTGAGCTTAACACTGCAGTTGAGGGTGTCCTTACCGGCCTACAGGATCTACGAAGTCAATATTCCCTCAATGTCACAGATCTGAGCACTCGGTATTCTCTGCTGGGCAGTCGTGCTGACAGTCTGCTTGGCAATGAAACTGAGCTGAAAAAATTCATGGAGAGTGATAAGCTCGCGAACAACTTGCTGAAAACAGCCTCGCAGATGGTAGAGACGTCAACTCAGCTCGATTGTGACACCCATCTGGATGACATCGAGAGCACGCTGGATGTAATGGAGGCTATTCTCACACTGAATGGTGATCTGGGCCTTGAGCCGGAAGAGAAAAAAGTAGAGCCTTCAGAAAGCGACAAGTTGATTGCGCGGATTGCGAAGGCCAGACAAGAGTTGCTCTCTGTCTATCATCTTCGCAATGAGGTTGAGCACATCGCTGAAGCAGATCCAGTGGCTAGGAAGCACTTGAAGCAACTTGATACCGCCTATAACGCAGCAGAAGAGACACTTACCTCTCTTGAGACCGGCAAAGCGGTAGACCCCGGACGCAGCTTTGAGGTGATCGATGTTCAAATTCAGGTGATGAAAACCAGTCTGGATGAAATCAAAGCAGTTGCAGCGAGAAATCCGGAAGCAGCAGCGGAAACGGAAGATCAGAAGACGACAATATTTGCCAGCCGGATTGGTACGTTGCGAGATGAACTCACGACTATGAGTGATCAGGTCAATGAGTTTAAGGACCCTTATGAACGAGAAACCTTTGAACAGCTTGTGAGTGAACTGAGCGAGATCATCAAAGACCTCCAGATATGTTTGATCAACAGAGATTTCACCGGCTGCGAGAAACTGCTGCTTAAGGGCCAAACCCGTATTGATAAAGGAAAGAAGCTTTACAAACTCGGCCGTTTTACCGCTCAGGAGTTTGAGCGTCTTAAAGAGTTTTACAGTATTTCGGTAGAAACCCTTAAGCAACTGAGTGAGAAACAGAATACGCTCAAATCACAGAAGAAGCTTAATCTGTTCCAAGCGCAGCACGAAAAAGCACGACAAGGCCTCTCCCACATTCAGGCATCAATTAAAGCGGACAGAGTGAAAGAAGCTCGCGGAGATGTTGCTAACGTCGAAAAAGCCCTCGCCGCTTTGCAGGACTTGTTCAAATCAAAACGGGAGAAGTTGAAAGAAACTTTCACGCGCAAGAAAGTGAAGAAATAGTTTTGATTATTCGGAGAAAGCACATCAGCGTTCTTAATGTAGTTTCACGGCGACACATTGCGCTTATCTAGATCTTGTTCTGTGCGGTACGATCCGACATGCTTTCTAGGAGAGTTTTCAAACGCAATTTTCTCCAATACCAGCTTGCAAAACACAAAACTCCTCATCACCAAAGCGAGCCTGTCTCAACCAAAGATTGAATAGGCCTAAGGTTCGTTTGTGGCCCACTTCATAGCAATGCCAACTAGCTAAAGACTTTGACGTTCAAAACAGATGTCGTTTGCTCATTGAAGTCTGAGCTCATCCTCAGAGCATATTACTACTCTGCCACGTCTGTAGATCTAGATCTCAAAACCGTCTTCTACATGCAGTAAAATCGGTTCGATGTGGTGGTTGAGGGATGGCATGGAGGAGCTGTTATGACCATTACAAACCTTCCTATGATCCGACCAGTAAAACCAGCCTGGAATCGTGGCAGGATTGTCGGGCAAAAGCGCCCTTTGCTACCAAAGCACGTTTGGACCATTCGTGTTCGCCTTGAGCTTGCAGGCAAAGTACGTGAGCTAGCTTTGTTCAATACAGCAATCGATAGCAAACTCAGAGGGTGTGACCTTGTACGTCTTAAGGTTGTCGATGTCTTTACTGCAGGACGAGTGAAAGAGCGCACTTCAATAATACAGAGTAAGACCGGTAAGCCTGTTCAGTTCGAACTCATGGAAGGAACCAGATCAGCCTTGTCAAAATGGATAGACAGTTCAGAAATGATCGGGTCAGAGTATTTATGGCCTGGTCGGTTTCATGACAGGCCGCACATTTCGACGCGACAGTATGGTCGAATGCTGAAAGAGTGGGTTTTATCAATCGGGCTAGAACCAAGTTCTTACGGCACACACTTAATGCGTAGAACCAAAGTTGCGCAGATCTACAAGAAGACAGGTAATCTTCGTGCAGTGCAGCTTCTTCTTGGCCACACTAAGATGGACAGTACTGTCAGATACCTAGGTATCGATCTTGAGGATGCACTCTCGCTTTCAGAGAAGATCGATATTTAGAAGACAAGGAGCTGGAAGGGAGCAGCTCCAAATCCTCTTTTAGTGTTTGACCAGATGCCTATAAACTGATTGCCTTCTCTCTGTATGTTCCAGCTATTTTCTGTATATCCGCCTTACTTCTCTTTCAACGCATGCGCGATTTGGTCTTGCATGGGTTTAATGAAGTAGGAGAGGACGGTGCGTTCGCCGGTTTGGATGAAGCCTTCGACGGGCATGCCCGGCACGAGGGTCTGGCCGTTCAGCTTCGGCATTTCGCTATCCAGAATCTTCAGGCGTGCCAGATAGAACGGTTCGCCGGTGACCTCATCGCGGGTCAGATCTGGAGAG
>NZ_LMCI01000029.1:0-2978 GCF_001623145.1 Pseudovibrio sp. W64
CCCAGCTGAGAAGTTCTCACAGTGTGTTGCCGCGACCAGTTGAATCCACCGCCATTACCGGACATTCGGGCGTTTCCATCAAGGGTTGAACAAAAGAATTCTGAGACACAGGCCGATTACTGAGGCGGGTTCGCATCAAATACTTCTCTGGCCTAAGCTGAGCTGGTGGATATTGATCACCATCGAAGCTCTGGAAGAGGCATTTGCCAAATAAGCATCATCGCAAGGCATATTTGCTGCATACGTTTGGACCATCTGTAAATTGTAACATGGTCAACGCGATCACCACGCTCAGCCATCATTTACTCACCGTCACGGTCACTGATGCCGTATCTGCAGTACCAATGAAACGCCTATAACACTACCTTACCAAGGTTATATTGAAAGGCGTCATTGCAGAGCGTGCCGTTTTTTTTGCAGCAGGGCCGCAAAGCAACTGAAATTACACCCGTTGAACAGGTCGCTGTCACCAGTTGGATAAAATACAACCATAAGTTTCACACAAGAAACATACTCGTAATGTGTGCGTGTAATATTTGGAGTAAGTTCAATGCCTAACACTACACCAATTTCCTATCCTGTTCAGATTAATACGAATGAAAACGGGGCGATTGCGATCCGAGTAATCTTCCAAGATTCTGATCTACTGGATACCCATACTCTTAGTTTAAATATCGATGAGATGATCGGCTCTGGCACGGTAGTGAGTGATTACAAATTCCATTACGATCCGGGAACAGCGTTTGACTACCTTGCAGCTGGCGAGACTGCGACAGATACGTTCTCCTACACTGTAACTGATAGTGATGGTGCCAGTTCGACCTCGACGGTAACAATCACCTTAACCGGACAAAATGACGGTCCTGTAGCGATTGCACTGACAGAACAGACCGATGAGAACACCGCAATTGTTATTGCACCTGAATTTACCGATCCAGATTCAACTGATACACACAGCTTTACTGTTGATACGATCGGTACGATAGGCTCAGTGACTGTAAACGCTGATGGTACTTTCTCGTATGACCCGAATGGCCAATTCGATCATCTCAATGCAGGGGAAAGCGCAACCGATACCTTCACGTATACAGTAACTGATCCAGCAGGTGAGACGTCAACTGAGACTGTCACCGTTACAGTAACTGGTGTAAAAACCAATACTCCACCAGTTACCTATCCTGTTGATTTGGCTGCAGATGAAGACGGCGGGATAGTGTTCCGCGTTATCTTCGAAGACCCGGATAGAGGGGACAGTCATACTTATACGGTTGATAAAGAAGGCCTGAAGGGCACCCTGACAGAAGTGGGGGATGGTCTTTTTGATTATGTACCCGGTACTGACTTTGATTACCTCGCAGCCGGAGAAACAGGCACCACCACCTTCACCTACACAGTGACTGACAGCTTTGGGGCAAGCGACACCGATACTGTGACCATCACAGTTACTGGCCAAAATGATGGACCTGTTGCTTCTGCTATAAATGTAAGTACCAGTGAGAGCAGTCCATTAGTGATTGCACCGGATTTTATTGATCCAGATACTTCCGACACGCACACCTTTACCGTGGATACAAGCAGTACCACTGGTACGGTGACCCTAAATGATGACGGCACCTTCACCTACAATCCGAATGGTGAGTATGACGACCTGAATCGCGGCGAAACCGCGACCGACAGCTTCACGTATACTGTGACCGACAGTTCAGGTGAAAGCTCAACGCAGACCATTACGGTAACAATTCAGGGCGAAAGCGATGTAACTGTCCATCCAGGCAAGATTGTTGCCTCAGACGGTGATAGAAGTGATTGGTTTGGCTACAGCACACAGATGAATGATCATGGTGTTGTTGTTGCAGGTTCTCACTATGATGATGACAAAGGTTCAGCATCTGGCTCTGTCTATGTCTACACACCGGATGGTGATGGTTATGTTGAGACCAAACTTGTCGCCTCTGGTGGTGCAAAGGATGATTATTTTGGCTATCAAACTGCGATCAATAATTCCGGCACCATTGCTGTCAGTGCCCACCTTGATGATGATAAAGGCGAGTTTTCCGGATCAGTTTATGTGTTCACCCCGACAGAAGGTGGGAGTTATGCAGAGGTCAAGCTGACGGCTTCTGATGGAATGGCAAGTGATAGTCTTGGTCGCCATAGTCTTTCAATCAATGCCGATGGGGTCATAGTTGCGTCTGCGTTTGGCACCACAACCGACAAGATCTACATCTTTACACCGGATGGCTCCGGTGGGTACACGGAAAGTAAGCTGGTTGCTGCGGAGAGTGATGGCTTCGGCGATACGGTTAGCATCAATGATAATGGCGTTATCTTTGCAGACGGTCCGGGCGCTCTGGCTCGTGTGTTCACGCCGGATGGTTCTGGCGGCTACACGGAATTGCAGCTGACAGCTCCTGATTCTAATGCCAGCTTTGGCAAAAGCGGTGCAGTTCAGGGTGATGGTACCATAGTGGTTGGAGCGCCAAGCCTATTGTACATCCACGAGCCGGATGGCAGTGGCAATTATGCGGTTTCCAAACTGATCACTGGTCCTGGCAGTACAGGGACTTCTGTTGTTGTGAATGAGGCAGGTGTTATCGTCACCGGAGCGACATCTGGTAATGGAGCCGCCTATGTTTATGTTCCAGACGGGACAGGTGGTTACAAGGAAATCGTTCTGACGGCTCATGATGGAGCAAGCGGTGATTACTTTGGACAATCAGTCTCAATCAATGAAGACGGTGTTATCACAATTGGTGCTTATGCTGATGATGATAAGGGGCAAAACTCCGGTTCCGTCTATGTCTTCACACCAGATGCTGATGGCAATTATGTCGGCGCTGACGGCACTGTTTATGAACCGTCAGAAACACCGCCGGTGATCCATTCTTATGGTGAGTTCCACGAGGTGAATGGTGAAGGAACAGCAGGCAAGATTGTTGCCTCAGACGGTGATAGAAGTGATTGGTTTGGCTACAGCA
>NZ_LMCI01000029.1:2988-80054 GCF_001623145.1 Pseudovibrio sp. W64
TGAGGGTTTTGAAACCACATCGCTCACAATCAATGGCAGTGATGCTGCAGAAGTGTTGAATGGCGGGTTGGATGCGGATGTCATCGCCGGGAATGATGGGGACGATGTTCTCTCTGGTGGGGCAGGAGATGATCAGCTAACAGGAGGTGCAGGCAATGACACCTTTAAGTTTACTGATGGTGAGAGCGGCCATGATGTGATTGCTGACTTTGAAGCCGGGGCTGGATCGCTTGATGTGATTGAGTTCGAGGGTGCTGTGTTCGCTGACTTTGATGCCTTGATGGCAGCGGTTGAAGACAGCGGGGCCGATGCAGTCATCACCATTGACGATGACACGACAATCACTTTGAAAGGTGTAAACTCTGCTGATTTACATCAGGATGATTTCACCTTTGTCTGATTAAGCCAGCTCTTACACAAGGCTCTCAGAGCCTTCCCTGAAAATAGCAAAACCCCGCTCAGTTTGAGTGGGGTTTTGTTTTGTCATCTGCTGGCAGGGCAGAAACGTTAAACAGAATAGCTCAAATAAGATCTGTCGGGATTACATCATCATCGTGCCCCCTGCTCAGGGTGACGAAGTAGACCTTCGCTGCAAGTGCAATGAGTAAATGATTACTCTTTAGGCGAGCGGGGCCACACTGCGACAAGCTAACTAAAATCGACCTATGGTTGAAACTATGCACTGGCTGTAAACAGCTTGATTTAGGTTGAATGACCGCTACTGGTCACAAGCGATTTGCTGCACCCGCGAAGGCAAATCGTGTGGCGTATAATTGCAATGGGGCTCTTCGGTATGAATCTTTATTACTAAAAAAACAGTTGCCGGGAGAGCCTGCACTGCGGCCAGTATGTAACTCTATTTTTTGAAAGGTAATTCGTATCGGCAGTTTTCTGCTGCTTGGAGTACTCGTCAGTATGATACTTTATTACTCTCCCACAGCTAGGTCCAGTCTCAGGAAAGTGAGCCTGTCTCACATAATGTGCGCTCGTTCTCAGTTAATTTGAGCCCAGCTGGATTTATAGTCTCAAATAAACTGAGCCCAAAATCGCGATGATCTCAAGCCCGCCACATTATGACCTCAAGTCCCTACACCTAGATGGGCAAAGGCTGATACGACCAATGAAGATCAGGCGTAAACACGCCGATAGACGCATCAAGTAATTCTGCTGGATTGAACATGTCGCTGAAATCGGCGCCTTGTTTGTATAGTTCCTTTATATCATCTGGTGTTTTATCAGGAAAATATTGCGCAATATCATCAAAAAAACCGCTTTGTTCCAAATATTCAATTTTGTAATCTGGATCATCTAATTTCGTTTGTGTTGTTAGCCAGGAATTGTATTCCCGTTCTCTGTTCTCTATCAAATTCTCGTAATAGATCTTGTCTTCTGGTGTTTGAGCCATGCTCATCAGAACGTTTAAACCATCTCCACCAGATTCATGTCTGGAAATGTGTGTTGAGATCCTTTTGTCAAAAGCGTCAAAATGATCCAACGCTTGATTAAGGCGCATTACAGACAATTCAAAATGTCCCTGGACGCGCTCTATTTCCTTGTCCCTGAAGGCAGGCTGCGACATAAAATCAGCAGACATTGGGGTGGCTGACAATCGTTGCGCGTTTTTTCCGATTGAATAACCGGTAGTGAAATATTGACTAAGATGATCAATTTGCATTGGTATGCCCCTTGCTGTTTAGGCTGCAATAAATTTTAAACCTTTTGCAAATCTCATACCAACTTTACTGTATGTAAGCGTTTGAAGATAAAGTGTATTTTTAATGCAAGAGATGGATCACATAAGCAAAAATTGCCGATAGGCAGAAAAAAAGTTTTTGCAAAAGCAAGAATGGGATGTATCGAGCATTCTGCCAGCCAAATTGCTGAAGTCCTTATGCATGAGGGGCTGGATTATACTCAGACCAAGGCGGTCTTTAAACTGGCCCGCGCCAAAGCCGGACTGTTTTTTTAGTGCCGCCAGCTTACGTTCAAATCATAGAAACAATGGAACTTCTCATTTTCCCAAAGTCCGAGTGATTGTAGTGTGAGATTGGCGGGCATCACACCAAGTTCCATGGAACCATAATGAACCGCGCCCTTGTCAAACATGAACAGGTGGATGCTCTCCCATCCCATGGCCACCTGCAACACACCGTGCAGTTCGCGCAAGCTGATATAGCTCGGCACGTGCAAACGTCGCCAAATCATTGGGCTGATACCAAGAAGGCGAACCTTGAGTTGAAAAACTGAAATGGACGGAGAACCTTCGAGCATGGCTTAAAGTGGCAGACAACTCACACTCCGACAACAATATCAGATCGCTTTCTCGCAACTGCCCCACACTTTTGGGTACTCTCCATCTAAGAGAAACACACTCAGGCCATGCATGGCCTGAGTGTGTACCGCTAATCCTTAAACCAGGAAGTCGCTTAGATCGTATTGAAGGTTATCACTGCCGACGATGAAATCGATGTGGTCGTCGCTGATGTAAAAATCTTCAAGGATCACACCCGTGTGTAGCATACCATCTTCAAAATCCGCTGTAGATGAAACAATCAAGTCATTACCATTTTTGACAAACGCCAGATCTGCGGCCGTAGTGGTTTGGAATCTAACAAAATCAAGTTCACCACCAGAATCCTTGATCACAGCAAATCCATTTTCAAAATGAAAAATAGAATCGTTACCGTCGCCGCCCTGGACTGTAGCGGTACCACTAGCAATCGCTATTGTATCGTCCCCTTCCCCGGCATCGATATTCGCGTTCACGCCATAAGTGAAGATTGTATCATTACCAGAACCACCACCAATCGTTGCGTTTAAGCCGCTGGAAGTGATTGTATCGTGTCCTTCGCCACCAAGCGCCAAGGAGTCATTGCCAGACACTTCAATAATGTCATTATCGGCGCCGCCATCAATTTGAGCGTTGGCCCCTGTGGAAGTGATCTTGTCGTCTCCCTCGTTTCCAAGAGCTACAGAGTTTTCACCACTGATATCAATCGTGTCATTGCCCAGACCACCAGTAACACCAGAATCGCGGCCCATAGCAGTGATAGTGTCATCCCCTGCCCCTCCATGAGCTGTAGATTCCCAACTTTTTTCGTCCATGATGATGGTATCATTATCGGCGCCGCCATCTACATACATGCCGGAGTGATATGTTTTGATGAAATCTTCGCCGCTCTCACCCCAAATTGTAGCGCCGTTGCCTTCAGCAACTATTTCATCGTTACCAGCGCCAAGATAAATTTCTAACTGGGATCCACGCGCAACAACGGTATCGTTACCACTGCCCGCCCAGACTGTGTTTTTATAGGCGCCCTCTGTAATAGCGATTGTGTCGTCATCCTCGCCAGCATCAACCTGGTTGAAAGCACCGTTGGATTCGATGATGTCATTACCTTCACCGCCAACGAGAATAGAATTTTCACCCCGTGAGCTGTAAAGCTGATCATCACCGGTCCCGCCGTACAGTTTATCTGTACCCCAGGTATTACGCTCATTCAGAAGATCATCACCGGACTCTCCAAAGAGAAGATCATCACCAGTCCCACCATATAGCCGGTCGTCGCCGCTGCCACCTTGTAACTGATCGTCTCCCTGATCACCGTAGATGTAATCTGTGCCCTGATCACCAAGCAGAAGGTCGTTATCGTCGCCACCACGAATAGTGTCCGAACCATATCCGCCTGTGATGGTGTCGCGGCCAGTTCCACCTTCAATTATGTCGTTACCGCCCAGGCCGTGCAGCTCATCATTACCGCCATGACCTCGCATATTGTCCGCTTCTTCGCTGCCAACAATAGTATTTGCCTGCTCGTTTCCGTCATAATAGCCCATGTGATTGCATCTCATTAAATCAACATTATGGTTGTGAAATAATTCAATTAAAGCAAAAGCTTATATTTGCTGTAACGACAATGCATAAGTAACTGATTCTCACGTAGGGCTATATTTAGAAAAATTAATCAAAATGGGTTTGGCCAATGAAACGGCTTTGTTGCAAAAATCAGCTGTTTCTGCGAAGAGGCCCCTTTCAACATTGCTTTGGTGATTTCATAAGTGCATCCAAAACCACTGCCAATACTGAGTAAGGAACTGTTTCAGGGATTGCACTGGCAGTGTTGCAATAATCAGGATCCGCGCACGGTTCCCCCACCCCCAAAAGTCGGGTTCACAAAACTTTCTCGAACACGGGGTGTCCGAGCGCTATCATTTTATTGAGAACGGCGACACCGATTTTAGCCTCCGTTCTCTGATTGTTAAATTTGCGTGACTTGAGTTTGTTCCCGATCACCTGCTTATAACGGCCCATCAGGGTTTCCCCTCGCGCCCTTTGACCATAGCCCGTTTGCTTCTGCCAACTCATCCGACCATTTGCTTTAATGGTGAGAATATCACGGTCACGTGCCGTGGGAGCAGTCGCAGCCTGAAGGCTGGGGACAGCAGTTTTAGGCGGTGGAATGATGACCTCGACGCCTTCAAATCGGCGGGCCAGCTCTTGCCTGCATGGTTCGCCATCGTAGGCTCCATCGCCCCTAAAAGTTGCAACTGGATCTTTGATCTGATCCAGCAGCCCAGACAAAGCGGTTGGATCGCCAACCGTATCCTTTGTCAGCTCACAGCACACAATTTCACCGCTTTGCAAATCCATACCAAGGTGCAATTTGCGCCAAGAACGACACTTTACCTTGTTTCCGTGCTTGGTTTCCTGCCATTCGCCGGCACCAAAAATCTTCACACCAGTGCTGTCCACTACCAGATGGACCAGCTTGGATTTGGGGGGCTGTCTGCCGTCGAAAAGTTGCAAGCCATCGGCGCGGCGCGAAAGTGTAGAAAAGTCAGGGACCGGCAGATCCAGACCCATCAACCGGAGTATAGAACGCACGAACCCTTGAGTTTACCTAAGGGCAAGGTCAAACACAGCCCTCAACTGCAAACAAGTCTCAATTGCTAGGTCGGAAAACTTGAACGGGCGGCCGCGGCGCTTGGTAGCTGGGGCAAACCAGTTCATGGCAACGCAGTCATCGATCCAGATCGTTATATCACCCCGGCGGCGTAAGCTGTCATTATACGCCGCCCAATTTGTCACTTTGTACTTATCTTTGGGGATCTTATGGCGGCGATCGGCATTGTGTTTAAATGGCATGAAAGAAGAATTGGCTGATAAAACGGTAAAGCCATTTAACCGCTAGCATATTTGTGCAACATAGCCGCTGCGAGGTATTTAGTCTGCTAACTCCATCTCCTTCATGACCCGATGAGGTTCTGCGGCGGCAGGTTGAGTGCCCAAAACAGTCACGCGTTCGCCAAAGCGGGAATATGGGTAATAGTCCCAGACTGCGCGATGCTGCGTGCAGCGATTGTCCCAAAATACCAATGTGCCCGGCTCCCAGCGTATACGGCAATTCAATGCCTGTTCGCGTTCAACGAGTTGAAAGAGCATGTTCAAAATGGCATCACTCTCCTCCTCGGATAAATTTGGGATATGCGTTGTAAAACCCGAGTTTACAAAAAGCATTGGCTTGCCTGTCTCAGGGTGCTTCGCAACTATTGGGTGCTCAGTTTTAGGTAGCCCTTCTGGTGGCGTAAAGCCCTTCCAAGGCACGGCTCCATCGTGAACTGCGGTGAGCCCAAGTAAGAACTCTTTCATCACAGGCGACAGCATCTCATAAGCCAGATGCATGTTCGCGAACAAGGTATCCCCACCGCATCCAAGCTCGGGTGTCTCATGCATGTACAACATCGAGCTATGCGAAGGGGCAGGATCAGCTGTGCCATCTGTATGCCAAACCTCTCCTGCTACAAATCGAGATTTCTTACCGGCACGGATTAAGACAATCTCTGGATCATCACCATCAATATCACTCAGTGGAAGAGCACGCAGTGTACCAAACTGCCGAGCAAATTCCTTCTGTTGGTCTTTGGTGAGTTTTTGATTGCGGAACACCAGGACGTGGTTTTCAAGAAAGGCACGGTGGATCTCAGCAAACTGCTCTTTGCTTACGCCTTCAGATAAATTTACTCCACAAACTTCAGCGCCAATGACCGGTGTAAGGCGGTCCAGCTGAATATGCCGGTAGGTTTCTCGAGGCGCTGCCGCAATACTTTCAATAGCTGTCAGAGCATGTTCATGCATGAAGTTCTCTCCCTGGAAAATAGTTAAGTAATAGTTTGGAGGCCTCTAACGAGGCGTAGCAAAGCTTCACAGTAACGCCTCTCCAATTCACCAAATGCATGAGCACACGCAAAGGCATAGGCCGAAGCTTTAAACAGGCTGAGGAGAGCAGTCGTATCTGCCCCCTGCAGCGAGCCATCAGTAAACAGTTTGGCGTTTATGTTGGAATGAACTTGCGCATTTGCCTGAGCAAACGCTTTGGTATTGGCTTCGCTGTTTAAAGTGCCATAATAATCAGCATAAGCTTCCGCAGAGCCAAACTCGCTCTCGATCATATCTTTATTGCCCGCGGCAAACTCAAGCGCACTGGAGTGTGAAACGCGGTAGGTTTTCTCCGCAACGAACGCAAGGCGAAACAGGACTAAGTAAGCATCTTCTAACGCGTTAAGCCAACACTCGGATACTGGCATATCCCCTATCGCCGCTCTGCAATGCATATCTTTGAGGCATTCCAGCTCACGGGTGCTTTCCCCACGCATCTGTGCTGCTTCAACTCCAAGCACCAGGACTGTTCGCCCCATATACGCATGGAGTCTCTGAACCGTACCATCGGTCAACAAAGACACGATACAACTCGCCAGATCAGCCTCAATGTGTATTTGCTCCAAATCACGCACCAACATGAGCTGATATCCTCTGACTGGAAAACGCATTCAAAATAGCCTGACCAAATGCAGTATTCCCGTGAATTGGGTCATTTTCCTGCGAGAAGTCTTCGTTCTGTAATTTATCGAAACCCGTAGTACCATCGCGAACGTCCAGAACCGGAAGGCCCAAGCGTTCTGCTTCTGCAATCATCACGTTTTGCGCTGCCTGGAAAACACTTGGCTCTGAAGTCTCAGGTACTTTCTGGGGAGGAAGAACGGCAATCACCTCAACTCCCATTTTGAGAACGGTGCGGTAGAAATCCAAAGCGCCCTGTGCCATGGCACAGATAAGGCCATGAAACAGAGGGCCTTCCAGAAAGGCTGATGGCAGCGTTCCGTCAACCTCCCTGTATATCTCCCAGTTTTCAGTGGTTGCGTAAAAATGCAGCGCAAAGCCGAAAGTGCAGAGCAGTGGAACCTTTACATCCTGCAGCGAATTTGCGTCGAGTTCCTCCAGAAAAGACCGATACATTTCATTGGCATAGCCACTTCGAAATGCCGGATCTTCATTAATCCAGTCAACAAAAGGAGCTGTGAACTCGCGCCCTGCTCCCATCGGACCACCAACGAACGGGACTCCAGCTTCCTTGGCCGCACGCCCAATTGCGCCAGCGTGGGAGTCTCCTAACAACAAGAACTGAATGTCATTTGTAATAGTCGAGTAGTTCTTCTTCACAGATGATATCCTCAGTTGGAAGGAGTGATTGCGTGCTGACGTCTGAATGGCCTTGCTGCATCTGATCAGCAGACGAAATGCCATTAAAGAAATGACCCATTACAAATCGGACGCCGGTTGGTGTGATCGTGCGCTTGTTGGGGTTGTAAAACACTCCATTCATGGGAGGAGAAGCAACCAGTTCGTAAGAGGGAAAGTACTCGACGTTCTCATTGGAGACTTCCAACTGCCCTGCCACAGCTCTCAGAACAGACTTGGTATAGGTGGAAGCTGTTAGCACATGATGCGTCGTGAATGTCGCCGTGACCGGAACCGGTGAAACGGTAAACACCAGACGCAGGTTGGGATTGTGTCTTCCTATAAGATCGATACATTTTTGAAAATCAGAGAGTATTTCTGCAAAGGCAAAATTATGCGCTTTATGCAATCTTTCATCAAACCGGCCTTTCACTGTGCCAGGGCACATAGGATAGACAACATCTGTTGCCGTATTGAGCCAGGCCTCTGTCAAACCCATAGTGAACACGAACAGATCAGCAGAACTTATCGCTTTGCGAATAGCCACAAGGGTGTCTTCACGTGATGCCCACATCGCTTGAGGGCTTTCAAAGCCATTTGGGGAAATATTGGGCCGGAATGGATCGAAGTACCGCTCTCCATTATTCCAAGTCTCTTTAGACTGGGGGACTTCATCAAAAGCCCATTGGAGCCATTGCAACAACAAACGTGCGGTATAGATGTTTCCTGTTCTGAATGAAAAAACGCCATAGTTGTGATCAAAGGCTTCCCGAGCGCTTAAACTGTCAGGCGCGGGTTCAGCATTGTGCCAGTTCATCCCTCGCCGCTGCAGTTCTTTGCCCATGTTCTGAGAGAAACAAGACCCGGCAGTTATTATGGCCGCATCTTTCTGTATTTGAAACTTCGGGGTCCAGACCTGCGAGATCGAGAAATAGTCTCGCTCTGCGACCGATGGGCGCCAGAATTTGTTGGAAGCCAGCGAACTGTACGGGTTCATTTCACACCACTCCTCACGTGAGATGGGTCAGCAGTTCAGCTGGCCTGCTCCGCAATTTTTTCTCTTTGTCTGGTTGCACTGAGCAGCCGGAAACCCAGGTAAGCTACCGGTACGCACATTATCGCGGATGTGAGGAACAATGGCCCTCCACCGATACGTTCAATCACCATTGCTGCAGCAAATGGCACCGCAGCAGCGCCCGCATTGGAAAGCATATAAAGGCCCATATAGCTGTTCCTAAGACGCACAGGAGCGGTGCGATCCACCACTGTGGCAAACAAAGGCATGGCGATAATTTCCGCCAATGTCGCAAGTGCTATCGCAACAAGCCACAACTCCCTTACTTCGGAGCGATTGGAAGCGATCACCAGCAGACCAAGCATCAGGAAAAAGAAAGCAGCAAGAATGGCCTTGTGTTCTTCAAGCTCAACCAGCCACTTCATCAAGAACAGATGGACGATCAAAACGACGCTCGTGTTTGTAACGTTGATCGAGGCAATAATCCCATTGATATCAGGCGTTTCGAGAGACATCAGGAAAAATGTGAGGGGCTCATCTATTTGTGCGTACAAGATGACCAGGAAGAAATTTGAGATAAACAATGTCAGAAAAAGACGATCCACTACTGCTGTTTTTAACAGTGTCGAAATCGGCATTTCCTCCCTGTCTGAGACAACAATGCTTGGCGCGACACTTTTCATTATGCAGAGCGCGAGAACAGCGTACGCAACCGCACCTGCGAGAAAAGCGAAGTTTGAGTTTTGGTTTGCAAACCATAGGCCGCACAAAGGCCCTAACGCACCTGCGATATTGACCAGATAGTAGCGTATGTGAAACAGCAGTGGTCGGTCTTCATCCTTCGCTGCGCAGTCCCCCAATGCAGATCGTAAAAGCGGCTCAAGTGCACCATTGGCAACGGACATGCCCACGATGACCGCAAAATAGATCTGCTCATCCCTTCCAAACGCCAGAACGCTATAGAGCCCTAAGATGCTCAAAGCACTGATCAGCATGATCGCGCGACGATTCAACTTGTCCGCTATAATCCCACTTACAGGCGAAGCAATAAGCGCAGCAAACGCTGACAGCGAAAAAACTACCCCAAGTTCGGCAATAGAGGTTCCGAAGTTTCGTGCCATGAGTACCGCGAAGAAAGGCCAGATCATGAACGATGCAAAGCGTGCGCAAAAGGTGCCAACCAGGATAGTTTTTGCTGGTCTCGGAAGTACCCAGAACTGACGCAGAAATGATTGCCGGTGACTTGGTACGGGCATGAACATAAAACCTGCTCGTTAATGAAGACGTTCGGCGCGGAAATTGCGCAGCGAATTAGTTGTAATAGAAAACTTCACAATTATTACTCGACCGGCCCCCTAGCTTGTCGATCATAACAATAATGAGATGCTCTCCCTCAAATATGAGTGGTTCATTTGTTTCCCCAGCACGCTAACAAGATGCCTTCAGATTCGAATTATAACTTGACTTTGTGATATATTAGAAAGAAAGTTTGAGCAATTAAAAATTTAATACCCGAGGCCTCAATGAATAAAATTCACCTTTACTTCCCTGAATCCGACCTAAACGGACGTGTGGACTGAGAGTAAGTACAAATAACTCTCAGTAATATAAATTTTTATTCAATTACACAATCAATGATAGTTGTTTCATGGAAGAAACCATTCCTCGCAACCAGGTTACGATGAACCCAGGTGACCTAGCCAATGTCGTGTCGCACATAGAACAAGTTGCGACGAAAAATGCTTCAAATCCAGCCTTAGTGGGGGATGGAAAGACTATCAGTTACCGCGAAATGCTTGGCGCAACAGCCCAACTTGCAAGCGTTCTGCAATCCAACGCGGTTGGGCCCGAAGTTACTGTTGCAGTGTGTATGCCTCGCACTCCAGAAGCCATAATAGCGTTGCTTGCCATTCATAAAGCTGGAGGAGTTTATGTCCCGCTGGACAATACTCTCCCACGCAAACGGCTTGAGTTCATGCTTAAGGACAGCAAGGCCAGTGTCGTTGTGTGCACTGACGAAACAGCGTCTCTTGTGAAGGAGTTATCTGCCGAGATACCGAACTCATTGCAGATCATTAATTATTCTAAGCTGGATCCAACCCCCTTCACTAGCAGCACAAGCCAATCGGTTAAACCAGATCAGCTTGCTTACATCATCTACACTTCAGGCTCTACGGGACAGCCCAAGGGTGTCATGATTGAGCATCGTGGTCTGCTAAATCTAGCCTTGGAGCAAGCGCGCTGTTTTGGTTTGGATGAGAGCTCTCGCGTCCTTCAATTCGCATCTTTAGGTTTTGATGCTTCAATATCTGAAATTCTGGTGAGTTTGTGCTGTGGAGCTCAGCTTCATTTTGCACCCGACGGCACGCTGTTAGCCGGAGATGCATTGAAGCACATTGTTAAAGACAGAAGTATTTCTCATCTAACAGTGCCTCCTTCTCTTGCCAGTCGCATGGACCCGTTGGATTACTCGAGCTTAAAGACAGTGGTGGTCGCGGGCGAGGCAATGCCGTGGTCACTCGTGGAACGCTGGTCCGGGCACGTTAACCTGATAAATGCATACGGTCCGACTGAAAACACTGTATGCGCAACACGTTACAAGAGCAGCGGTGAGACTGGTAGTTCGGATACAGTTCCGATAGGCAAGCCGATCTCAAACGTTGATGTCCATGTTCTCGATGATGATCTGAAACAAGTGAAAGATGGTGGGGTCGGCACCCTGTGGTTGGGCGGTATCGGGTTAGCCCGTGGATACAAGAACCAGCCAGATCTTACTGCGAAAGTATTCCGTTCCGTCCCCGGCATTGCAACTGGTCGGCTCTATAACACAGGAGACCGCGCGCGACGACTTGCAGATGGAACGCTGGAGTTCCTCGGTCGTCTGGATGAGCAGGTCAAGGTGCGTGGCTATCGTGTTGAATTGCAGGAAGTTGAGAAGTGTTTTTCTAAGCTTGAATGCATAGAGCACGCTCATGTTACCGCGACAACAGCCTACTCAAAAGACCCGGAAATACTCGCTTACTTCACTTTGCGAGATGGTGCTCTTGTCCCTGGCGTGGACGAGTTTAAAACCAACCTCTCCGCCTTCTTGCCAAACTATATGGTACCGAGCGCGTTTATTCACCTCGATGAGTTCCCTCTAAATGTAAATGGCAAGATAGATCGAAAAGCACTTCCAGCTCCTGACAGATATGCCCGCGGCGCGCAGTCAAATGAGCTTCCGAGCACAGAAACGCAACAGATCCTCGCGGGTTTTTGGAAAGATCTGCTCCACGTCGAAACGGTCTTTTGTAATGACACACTTCAAACTCTGGGAGGCTCTTCCCTTGATGCTGTTCAGTTTCTCACGCGGTGCCGTGAACGGTTTGGTCCAGTCCTCTCACTAGAAGACGTATTTACCGGAAAGACACTCAGCGAACTCGCGGCAAAAATCCAAACTTCAGAAGAACCAGATAGATCCGAGAGGTCTTTGACTGATTATGATCTGGAAAGAACCATCTTCCCCGTTTCTCATCAACAAAACGGAGTGTGGTTACTGGAAAAACTAACGCCGGGCTCTCTTGCATACAACGCTCAATGCCTGATCCGGATGCAGGGCAAAGTAGATGCATCCGCGTTGCAGTCAGCATTGGACCTGATTGTCGAGCGTCATGAGATTTTTCGCACCACGTTTCACGAAGATGCTTCTGGTACGACCTATCAGAAAGTTCATCAACCTGTGCCTGCCCAATTGGATCTGGTGGACCTGAACACCTCAATGGATAGCCCAGAGCTCTGGAAGGTTGTTGATCGCGAGGTCTCAAAACCCTTTGACACCAGCTGCTTGCCATTGGCTCGCTGGGTATTGTTCAAGCTTGATGAAGGCTCCTCCGCTCTCTTGCACATTGAACACCACCTTGTTCATGACGGTTGGAGCGCGAATATCTTTCTTTCAGAGTTTCTGGAGGCTTATGAGTCTTTCGCAGATGGAGCACTGCCCAATCTCGCGCCTGTCCCTGCCCAGTACCGGCATTACGTGGGATGGCAGCAGAGTGAGGACGCAGAGAGAACCTATGAAAAACAGCTGGCCTATTGGAAAGAACAGCTCTCAGGCGCCAACTTTACTCTCGCTCTCCCAACAGATGCCTCACGCCCAGAAACGATGTCGTTCAAAGGCAAACAGTCTCGTTTGGAATTAACAGGGTCGCTACTTCAAGAACTGGAAGCCTACTGCAAGGCCAGTGGCCACACAGATTATACAGTGCTTCTCGGTGTCTTCCATCTTCTACTCTCCCGCTACACAGGCCAAAAAGATCTGCTCACAGGCAGCGCCGTCGCTAACCGGAAAACCAGCTTTTCAGAACATATGCTGGGCATGTTTGTGAACAGTGTCGTTATTCGCTCTGATCTGACTAACAACCCAAGTTTTTCGGAGTATCTGAACCGACTGCGAAGCACACTCTCCAACGCTTATGACAATGAAGAAGTGCCGTTTGAACGAGTTGTCCGAGCGCTGCAGCCTGAACGGGACCTTTCCAGAAACCCCATTTTCCAAGTTGGTTTTAGTTACCACAACTCAAAGGTACCAGAGCTTGCGCGAGATGATCTGAACGTCTCGCTGTACGAAGCCTACAGCAACAACTCTGCCAAATTTGATATTGAGGTGGTCATTCTACCCCGTTCCTCTGACAGCTCTGATATCCCGGCGCTGACTCTTTTGTGGAACTATGCGACAGACCTCTTTCAGCCTCAAACCATAGAACGCATGCAGGAAAATTTCTTCGCATTGCTGGAGCAGTGTTTATCTGAGCCGAGCCTGTCAGTTGCCAGTTTCAGCACAGTTTGCGAAGAAGAACGAAATCATCTGCTCTCGCTCAGCGCGCCTACCCAACCGACCAAGACCAGAGCACCAAGTCCGGTCGTTCATAGACTGGAACAGCTCGCAAAATCCCAGCCTCAGCACACCGCGATCCTTCAGGATGAAACATCCCTTTCCTACGGTGAATTAGAAAAGCAAGCGTCATGCTTGGCCATGAAGCTACGTGTTCATGGTGTAGGTAAGGAGAAGCTGGTCGGCGTTTGTATGGAACGAAACGCCGATTTGATCGTGGCACTGCTGGCAATCTGGAAAGCTGGTGGAGCATATCTTCCAATCGATCCCGCACTGCCAGAAGCGCGGAAGGCCTTTATTCTCCAGGACAGTGCGCCAGATTTGATCTTATGCTGCCGTGCAACGCACCAATCTCTTGCAAGTTTGCCGGACAATCAAAATCTCTATGTTTTTGAAGATCTTGCAGAAACCACAGACCACTCAGTGCCGATGGGTCCTACGCTGGAGCCTGTCTGCGGTGAGGATCTTGCCTATGTCATCTACACTTCAGGATCTACCGGGCAACCCAAAGGCGTTCAAATTGAACATCGGCACATTGCCCGATTGATTGACACCTGCCAGCCACTGTTCAACTTCACATCTTCTGATGTCTGGTCCTTCTTCCATTCCTACGCATTTGACTTTTCGATTTGGGAGATATGGGGAGCTCTTTCTACGGGCGGCTCTGTTGCAATTGTGCCAGAGGATGTGCGCCGTGATCCCGCTCAGTTCTACGCTTTGTGCTGTAACCAAGGGGTAACAATTCTCAGTCAAACACCTTCCGCCTTTCGTGCTTTCATGACGGCACAGGCCGAAGCTGTCACGCCACATGCATTGCGCTCAGTGGTGTTTGGAGGTGAAGCCCTTGCAACGCCGATGCTCAAAAACTGGTTTGATAATCCTGGTAATGCGGGCTGTCAGATGGTGAACATGTACGGGATCACAGAAACCACCGTACATGTTTCCTACAAAGAGCTCACAGCTGAGAACATTCATCACTATTCAGAAGGCAGTCCCATTGGTCGCCAGTTGGATGACCTGAGCCTTCATGTATTGGATGATAACCTCATGCCTGTGCCCTTCGGTGCAGTCGGAGAGTTATATGTCGGTGGAGCTGGCGTTGCACGAGGCTACCTTAACCGTCCTGCCTTAAACGCGCAGCGGTTCATTGAGAATCCGTTTCTACCCGGTGATCGCCTGTATAGAACAGGGGATCTGGCTAGGTATGCAACTGACGGCACCTTGTTGTATCTGGGCCGCAATGACAGTCAGGTGAAAGTGCGCGGATACCGCATCGAACTGGGCGAAGTCGAAGCCGCTCTCGCCACCCACGGTGAGCTTCAGCACGTTGTTGTCACCTGCAGAAATGAGGCCACAAGTGATGCCCTGCTGGTCGCTCACTATGTGCCCGTGGCACAAACGGCAGGATTGGACACCAACACGCTCCATTCTTTTGCAGCTAATCTTCTGCCAAGCTACATGGTGCCCTCAGTATTCGTGGAGTTAGAAGCACTACCGCTGACCCAGAACGGTAAACTGGATCACAAAGCGCTTGAAAGATACGACGTTGCACAGACCAAAAGCAAAACCTTTGCAGACCCAGAGGGGGACCGCGAAACGCTGTTAGCTCAGGTTTGGGCGGAGATCCTAAAGGTCAAACAGGTTGGCCGCTTTGACAACTTTTTCGAGCTTGGTGGTCACTCACTCTTAGCTGCAAGAGTGCAGGCCGCTCTGAATGCAAAAGGCTTCCATCTGGCAGCGGTGGATTTGCTACGAAGGCCAGTGCTCAAGGATCTTGCGCACCACATTCAATCCAGCGTTCAACAGAGCGCAACTGCTGGAAAAACCGGCACCAAACAAAGCCCAATGTCTATCTCCGGCCTTTCGCAAATGCAGATCGAGCATATTGCAGGGTCGGTGCCCGGTGGCATCCAAAATGTAAAAGACATTTACCCTCTGACACCATTACAGGAAGGTATTTACTTCCATCATCGGCTTTCAGAACAAGGGGACCCATATCTGCTCTGGGGTCTGATGGCATTTGAGACCGCTGAAGCATTGCAGAGCTATCTTGTTGCCCTACAGAAGGTCATGGATCGCCACGACATTTTGCGCACAGTGTTTGTGTCCGAAGGGCTGGAAAAGCCACTTCAGGTTGTTCTCAAGACTGTTGAGCTGAAAACCTGCGAGTTGGAGACTGATAGCCTCGAAGGGGCTGGAGATGCAGTTGCAAAGCTTCAGGCCTTGTTTGATCCACGAGTAACAAAAGTTGATCTTCGCGAGTCTTCCCTTCTTCGCGTTCACTATTGCTATGATGCTGACAACAAACGCTGGTTGGCTCTCAAACTGTTCCACCACATTATCGACGACAACACATCGCTCAAACAGCTGAATGCTGAGGTCAGAGCATTCATGATGGGGCAAGGTGAGATGTTGCCTTCCCCTGTTCAGTTTGGAAAATATGTTGCGTTCCAACAGGGGCAGAGCCGCAAGGAGGACACACACAACTTCTTTCGTGACCTGTTCACTGGGTTTGAAAGCGCCACGGCACCCTTCGGTCTTACAGGTGAGCATGTTCATGGTGCGGATCTGGATACTGATAGCAGCAGTACCGACAGCGCGCTGACTGCAGACATCAAAGAACTTGCCAGCCGATTAGGGGTGAGTACGGCTTCAGTATTTCACTTCGTCTGGGCTCTGGTCATGGCAAGGTGTTCTGGGCAGGAAGATATTTGCTTTGCCACAGTTCTCCTTGGTCGATTGCAGGGGCTCGAAAATGCTGAGCGGATATTGGGGCCCTTCATCAACACCCTCCCCTTGCGCATCCAGCTTGCTGAACGGGATTGGGTGAGCGCCCTTCGTGCTGTCCACCAGACACTTGTCGATCTGATGCACCATGAGTTCTCCTCGCTAACCGATGCGATTGAAGCCAGTGGGGTGGACCGTGCTACACCACTCATCACTTCGTTGATCAACTTTCGCCATGCCGAGCTTCTGTCGGATGGGTCTCAAGGCACCTCTCATCGCGACTTACCAGGCGCCACGTACCTCGCCGGCCATTATGGCACCAGTTACCCGTTCAACCTGACAATTGATGACTTCGGAGGGACATTCAAAGTTCAGACACAGGCCCCACATGGTTGCAATGCATCTGCACTTTTGAGGATGACACTGGAGGCGCTGCAACACCTCACAAAAGTCTATCCAGAGGCTGAAACGACACCAACACATCAACTTGTTGGTTTGGATAGGGATTTGGAGACCAGGCTCCATGAATTTGCAGCAGGGCCAGAGTTTTCGGAGAGTTCAACCACACTCCATGGCGGCTTTGAAGTCGCTGCTGCAGCGCACGGTGGTCAGGTTGCCTTGATCACTGATGAACTCCAACTCACTTATGCTCAGGTGAACAGTCGGGCCAACAAGCTTGCCAGATACCTGGTTTCCAAAGGCGTTGGATATCAAGACCGTGTTGCGGTGTGCATGCTAAAAACCGCTGATGCCGTAATCGCGCTCCTCGCCATCCTGAAAACCGGCGCAGCATATGTCCCAATCGATGCAACCTATCCCTTTGAGCGCATCACTTATCTGATTGAAGACAGTGCTCCGGCTCTGGTTCTGTGTGACGATGTCACCCTGCCTCAAATGACAGAGATGGATGTTTCTGAGAAGCTGATCAATCTGGATCAGCCTGATCCATGCTGGCAGGTGCTTGGCGAAGACAACTTGAATGTATCGGTTTCCCGCGAAAACACAGCTTATGTGATCTACACCTCTGGCACCACGGGCAAACCTAAGGGCGTGATGGTACCGCACAAAGGTCCGGCTAATCTCGTTGCATGGTTCCAGCAGCAAGATCAAATCACCCAGCAAGACAGAGTTCTCCTGTCCACCTCTCTCACCTTTGACATCTCAGTGGTTGAGATATTCGCCAGCCTTACCTGTGGTGCAAGCCTAATTGTGGCAGACCGCTCCCGCTTACTGGAAGGTTCGTATCTGGTTGAACTCATAGGTGAGTATCAGGTCACAGTCTGTCAGTTTGTCCCTTCTTTGTTGGGCTTCTTCCTGTCGTGTGAAGGGGCTGACACTTGCTCGAACTTGCGGTCTGTGCTGTGCGGTGGTGAGGCCTTTTCTTCCCATCTGGCAAAGCGCTGTTTCGAAATACTGGGGCCCGTACGGCTGCAGAACCTTTATGGACCTACTGAGGCAAGCATATATTGCACAGCGCAAGAGGTTGAACATCACGCAGATTATCCGCCAGTTGTTCCTATAGGCCGCCCCATCGCAGGCATGACGATGTATGTTCTGGATCAACATCTGGCACTTGCCGCCCCCGGTGTGGCGGGAGATCTTTATGTTGCTGGCCCAGGTGTTGCAGCCGGATATCTGAACCGCCCTGAACTCACAGCAGAACGTTTTATTGATAGCCCGTTCAAAGCTGGAGAGCGCCTTTATAAGACTGGTGATGTTGGGCGCTATCTGAAAGATGGCACCATTGAGTATTTAGGGCGAGATGACTTCCAGATCAAAGTGCGTGGCTATCGGATTGAGCCCGGCGAGATCGAACATGCCTTGTGTCGGAGCGAGGGCGTGTCCAATGCTGTCGTCGTGGCCTACGAGGATCAGGCCAAAGACACGCAGCTGGTTGCCTATGTATGCCCTGATAAAGGCGTTGGCCAACTAGATCCTGCTGCATTGCGTACCATCCTTGCCAGCCAATTGCCGGAGTATATGGTGCCGGGGCTTTATGTGCAGCTGGATACCTTGCCTTTGACGTCTAACGGCAAAATAGACCGTAGCCAGCTTCCTGAGCCCGATAGCGGCAGCGTTCAGCCGATCACCAGTTACGTGCCTCCTGAAACCCCAATGGAAGAGGAGCTTGCACGTATCTGGGCCGAAGTTCTGCAGCTGGAGCGTGTCGGCATACGCGACAACTTCTTCGACATTGGCGGACATTCTCTTCGAGCCACACGCATTATTGCCCGAATGCATGATGTGTTGGGAATGGAAGTGCCGCTGCGCATCTTTTTCGAGCGCCCCACCATTGAGCAGACACTCGATTACATTTTTGAAGAGCTGGAAGCAGCCGAAGAATATTCCTGACGCAGAAGCAGATTGTCAGCGTCATTGGGAGGAATCATGCAGGACGAATTAAACAAGCGCAAACGTCGCTCTCTCACACCAGAGCAGCTTTTGAAGATGCGTCAACGCAGTGCGCTCAAGGCAGCTCCGCGTGATCAAGACCCCCTGCCTCTGTCCTTTGCGCAGGAAAGGCTCTGGTTCCTCTCTCGCATGGAAGGCATCAATTCAGCCTATCATCTGGCCCTTGGCTTGCGCCTTCGTGGTGAGTTAAACGTGACATACCTGCAAAGCGCGCTAGACCAGCTGATGGACCGTCATGAAGGCCTGCGTACAGTCATTACAGATGATAACGGAAAGCTGTCTCAAAGCTTCTCACCCCGTACCTGTGGCTTTCCCCTTCACCTGCTCAAAATTGAGGTCGATAGCGACCCAGAAACAGAGATCTGCCGTTTGGCAGAAGAGGAGAGCACACGGTCGTTCGATCTGCAGCAAGGACCGTTGGCTCGCTGTTGTCTTATCCGGATCAACGAGACGCATCACGTGTTGCTGCTGGCATTGCATCACATCATTTCCGATGGGTGGTCCAACGGACTCCTCCTCAAAGAGTTGGGTGAAAACTACTCTCATCTGGTAGAAGCAGGAACACCAATCGAGCGGGAAACACCCGATTTTGCATACGCCGATTATGCCGTATGGCAGAAACAGCCGGAGCAGCTCAAAAAATTTAATGAGCAGAAGACTTATTGGAAAGAAACGCTTGCCGGCGCTCCCGAGCGTTTGCTGTTGCCAACGGACCAGCGGCGACCTGCTCAGCAAAATTTTGCGGGTGAACTTCTGCCGTTGGAGTTAGGCCCTGAGTTGAGTGGTAAGGTGCGCCAATTGGCGCGCAGCACGGGCTCCACCCCTTACTTGGTGCTCATGAGCGCCTATGCAATCGTGCTCTCCCGTTTGTCTGGACAAGAGGATCTGGTCATTGGCACGCCATCTGCCAACCGTGTCCGCAAAGAGCTGGAAGAGATGGTGGGCCTGTTCGTGAACACACAGGCTCTGCGCTTTGATTTGAGCGAAAATCCCACTGTAAGCCAGCTGCTCACCCAGATGCGAGGCATTTTCCTCGACAGTCAGGATAATCAGTCCCTCCCTTTCGAGCAGGTGGTGGAAGCACTAAGCCCTCAACGGTTCTTGTCTTACACTCCGCTTTTCCAGGTCATGTTCGCATGGCAAAACACAGAGGGTGGAACATCTCAATTCGCTGGGTTGGAGTTGGACACTGTACAACTGCCTCGCACCGCCTCCCAGTTCGATATCACACTTGAGCTTGTAGACGATGGCTCAAACATCTCCGGCGGTTTGGAATACGCGACAGCTCTGTTTGACCGCCAAACCATAGTTCGGCTTGCAGGTTATGTGTTACAGGCAGTGAAAGCCATTTGCGCAGACCCGGAACAGGCAGTCGCCGTACTGCCACTTATGGATGCAGCCACACATACAGCAACATTAGAAGCTTCCCGTCTTCCATCTATGGATGTACCGGCAGCAAGCGCCATCCATCTGCCGTTTGAAGAGGCCGCTGCAGCCCACGGCGATCGGGTTGCATTGATCGGCAATGAGATCGAACTCTCTTATGCTCAACTGAACAGTCAGGCCAACAAGCTCGCCAGATACCTGCGCTCTAACGGCGTTGCGAATCAGGACCGGATTGCGGTGTGCATGCGTAAATCCGCAGACGCGGTTATCGCCTTGCTTGCTGTCTTGAAAACTGGCGCTGCCTACATTCCAATTGATGCGAACTATCCCCCTGAGCGGATCAACACGCTTGTACAAGATTGCCAGCCCACAGTCATTCTGGCCGATATGCGTGGTCAGGAGCAGTTGGATCAACTCACCAAGCTGCCTGCCCAGACTATTAATATTGAGAGGAGAAGAGATGAATGGGCTTCTCAGGATGAACGCGATTTAGATGTTCAAGTCGCGCCTGACCAACTGGCCTATATCATCTACACGTCCGGTTCGACAGGACAACCCAAAGGCGTCATGGTCAATCATCGTGCGATCTGGACTATCAGGGACGCATGGAGCAGCCTTTACGACTTCAAAGAACCACCATGTGTTTTGCAGATGGCGAGTCTTTCGTTTGATGTTTTCACCGCAGACCTTGTCCGCGCCCTCACTTTTGGAGGCAGGCTTGTCCTGGTGGATCAGGACGAGCTGGTAGACAGTACCGCCCTTCTCACCAAGATTGAGCACCATCAGATAACATTCGGTGATTTTGTTCCAGCAGTTTTGGACAATCTCACAGCACACGTGCAGACGATTGGAAAACAGTCAACCAGCCTCAAAACTGTCGTGTGCGGTTCAGACCGTTGGTCCTCCAAAGGTGCTTGCGAAGCACGAAAGGCCTTCGGGCCTACAGCGCACATTATTCATGCTTACGGCTTGACCGAAACCGCCATTGATTGCCTCGCACTCAGCTTATCAGAGGAGTTTTCTCCGAACACTACTCTGAGCCTCGGCACTGCGCTCAAAAATTATCAGGTCTTGCTTTTGGACACTTCCAGCAAACCTGTTCCCGAAGGGGTTGTTGGCGAAATCTGTATTGCCGGATCAGGTTTGGCACGTGGCTATTGGAACGCACCCGAACTCACGAAGCAAAAGTTTACCGATGTATCAATTGGTGATGGCCTGAAGATCTTCAAAACAGGAGATTTAGGCCGTCAGCTACGTGATGGGACAATCGAGTTTTTAGGGCGGAATGACCGGCAGGCAAAACTCCGCGGTTTTCGCGTCGAGCTTGGTGAGGTTGAAGCCGCTCTTGAAGCTGATGAACGCGTCACATCAGCCATTTGTGTTGTAAGACCTCACACCAGCGGCGAACAGCTTCTCGCCTATGTCGTCCTTGTGGATAATGTAGGAACTGAAGTTCCTCAAGCACTGAAAGCAAGCCTGAGCCAAAAACTCCCACACTTCATGGTTCCTACCTGGATCACCGTCGTCGACAAGGTACCACTCACTCCCAATGGCAAAGTCGATCTGAAAGCCCTCCCGGACTTTGATCTGTCCACGCTCTCACAAACAGAGTTTGAGCCTCCACGAACAGGCAGAGAAACTGAACTAAGCCAGATCTGGTGCGATGTACTCGGTGTCGCCAGTATTGGGCGCAACGATAACTTTTTTGCTCTGGGCGGCCATTCTTTGCTTGCAGTACGGTTAGCTCAACGTATCCGTGAAGCAACTGCCGTCGAAGTCCCGGCAACAATTGTTTTCACTGCCCCAACGCTGGCCTCTCTCGCCGAGGCGATAGACAGCCAGACACGCACCGCAAAAAGACAGATTGAGCCCGCAGACAGAACACAGGACCTGCCGCTTTCCTCTTCTCAACAACGCTTATGGTATCTGGCAGAAATGGAGGGCCAGAGCGAAGCCTACCATATGCCATTGGTTCTGGAGCTGAAGGGAAAGTTGGACGTCTCAGCCCTGTCTCAAGCAATTGAGAAAATCGTTACACGACACGAGGCTTTGCGCACGTGTTTCAGCCAAAAGAACGGGACCGCCTATCAGGAAATTCAGCCAGCAACTGTTTGGCGGATGGCGGCGGCTACGCAAGTGGCTGCGAATGAGACGTTACAAGATCATGTCGCCCGTTTGATCTCTGTGCCCTTTGATTTGGAGGCGGGTCCGCTGTTCCGTGCGGATCTCCTGCGCTGTGACGAGAACCATCATGTGCTGGCGATTGTTATGCACCACAGCATTTCAGATGCCTGGTCCATGGGTATCTTCAGCAGGGAACTGAGTGTGCTTTATTCTGCTCTGTCCCAACATCAGGATACCAAGCTCCCCGATTTGCAAATCCAATATGCAGACTTCGCGCAGTGGCAGAGCAATGAGTTGAAGAATGGCTCATGGGACCAGCAAAAGCACTATTGGAAGTCCAGGCTCAAAGATGCACCTGTACTGCTGGAGCTGCCAACAGATCATCCAAGACCAAAGCGTCAATCCTTCAAAGGCACCGCAATCCCGTTGAGTCTGGAGCCATCCTTAACTCAGAAGGTGAAGGAGCTTGCTGCATCCAATCGGAACACGTTGTTTACCAGTCTTCTTGGGATGTGGGTGCTGACTCTGGCCAAGCTTTCAGGTCAGAAAGATGTCGTTGTTGGCAGTCCGGTCGCCAACAGAGATCATTCACAACTCGACAACATGATTGGTTTCTTCGCCAACACACTGGCCTTGCGGGTGGAGGCCAATGAAAGCCTTACCTTGAAAGAGTACCTGTCTCAGGTGCAGACCACTGTTTTAGAAGCCCAACAAAATCAGGACCTTCCCTTCGAACAGGTGATTGAGCATATCAATCCGCCGCGAAGTCTTGCGCATTCCCCCTTGTTTCAGGTGATGTTTGCCTGGGAGGGAGAGAACAACGACCGGTTCGAGCTTCCCGGCCTTTCTGTTGATGTTCTTCCTCACCACCATGGCGGTGCCAAGTTTGATCTGCTGTTGTCGCTTCAGGAAAGAGACGGCCAGCTGAAAGGCGCTATCGAGTTTGCAAGCGACCTGTTTGAGCCAGAGACCGTCACTCGCATTGCAAAGTACTTCGAGCATGTTCTCACTCAAATGGTAGAGGAAGTGGGTACGGAGGTCCGTTCAATAAGCCTGTTGAGCGAAGAGGAACAAACGCTGGCGCTACACGCATGGCAACAGCCTTCTGTGCCCTACCCTGAGTTTGAATGCATCAGCAGACGCATTCAAGAACACGCCACTTGCACACCAACAGCCACAGCGCTGATCTTCGGCCAGACAGAACTCAGCTACGACGAGTTGAACACACGCGCTAATCGGTTTGCTAATGCACTTGTGCAGGAAAGCATTCGTACACGGGCAAACATCGCGCTTTGTGTTGACCGTTCGCCAGAAATGGTCGTTGCGCTGCTGGGTATCTTCAAGGCAGGAGCTACCGTTGTTCCACTGGATCCAGCTTACCCTGAGGCCCGCCATCAAGCCATCTTGCAGGATGTTCAGCCTGATCTCGTCATAACCACAGATGCGTTAAAGCCCAAACTGCCAGTCGAATTTGCGAGTGCAACAGTCACTCTTGCAGAGCTTGCACAAAAGAGCCAGCATACTTCGGCGGAGAATGTGGGCCTTACCCCTGCCCCTCTTGACCCGGCCTATGTCCTTTACACCTCCGGGTCTACAGGCAAACCAAAAGGCGTGGTGCAGACCCACCGCACCCTGCGCAATCTGGTCAACTGGCAACTTAAACAGGTTCCGGCAGAAAGAGCCCCGTCACGCATTCTCCAATTTGCCTCCCTCAACTTTGATGTGGCCTTTCAGGAGATTTTCTGCACGTTGTGTCAGGGCGCAAGCCTTGTGCTGCTAAGTGATGACCAGCGCAAAGACATCGGCAACCTTGCAGGCTTCATCAAGTCCAACGGCATTGAACGCGCCCACTTGCCCTTTGCGGTACTGCAACAGATGGCAGGTCTTTTTGAGGCTGAACAGCTGCCGGATGGCCCTGCTTGTGAAGTGATCACCGCTGGCGAGGCACTGCTGGTCAATGACAGCCTGCGGCAACTCCTTAAAGCACTGGGAGGGCACTATTTTTACAATCAATACGGCCCCACTGAAACCCATGTGGTGACCCAGCACGTTCTGGATTGCGTGCACATGGAGGCTTGGCCAGCCTCCCCGCCCATCGGCAAGCCCATGGATAACACCAGTGTGTTTCTCCTGGATGAAGGCATGCGACCTGTGCCCCCCGGAACGATTGGTGAACTGTATGTGTGCGGAGACAATCTGGCTTTGGGCTACTTTGGTCAGAAAGAACTAACCGCAGAACGATTTGTTACGCACTCGTTCGCCTCTCAAGTCACGCAACGCTTTTATCGCACCGGTGATTTGGCAGCCTACCTGCCAGATGGAAGCCTTGCCTTCCATGGCCGTGCAGATGATCAGGTGAAGTTCCGTGGGTTCCGGATTGAGCCGATGGAGATCACCAACTGCATCTTACAGATGGATGGCATTCTGGAAGCCGCCGTGATTTTGGACAGGCAAGCAGGCCCCGAGCATGTCCGGCTCGTCTGCTACTTCGTCGGGACAAGACCCGCTCACACATTGCGGGCAGAGCTGAAAGCTCACTTGCCGGACTACATGATCCCAACGGACTGGATGCCTCTGGAGGAGTTGCCCATCACCCGGAACGGCAAGCTGGATCGAAGAGCTTTGCCATCTGCTGTCCGTACAGGGAGTACAGACTATGAAGCACCACTGCCGGGGCTTGAAGCAGATATTGCTCAGATTTGGCAGGTGGTGCTCAAGGTGGAACAGGTTGGCCGCACCGACAACTTCTTTGATCTTGGCGGGCATTCTTTGCTGGCGACCCGCCTGATCCATGCAATAAACAAAGAACTGTCACTCGGCCTGTCCCTCAGTGATCTTATTGAAAACCCGACACTTGTTGATCTGGCTGCCTCGGCCAATACCAACACTGGCAAGGCAGAACACTCAGCGCTGCAAATCCATGCAGATGAAGCAAACCGGTATGAACCATTTCCACTCACGGACATCCAGCAGGCTTACTGGGTTGGCAGGGATGACAGTTTAGGGCTGGGCGGCGTCAGCGCTCATGCTTATGAGGAAATTGAGATCCCTCACCTTGATCTTGAGAGATTCAACACTGCTTTGAACAGGCTGATCCTTCGGCACGATATGCTGCGAGCTGTTTTTGCCAGCGATGGTACCCAGCGCATATTGGAGGATGTTCCTGAATACATCATCCAGACTGACGACGCTCGTGGTCGCAGTGAACGTGTCGTGGAGCGCATCATCTCAAGAAACCGGGAGGCCATGTCGCATCAGGTTCTGGATGCGGGAACATGGCCGCTTTTCGAGTTCCGAGCCGTACAGCTTGAGAATGAGATAACTCGGCTACACATTTCCATGGATGCGTTAATCGTAGATGCAGCCAGCAGCCAGATTTTTTCACGCGAACTGGCGACCTTCTATGAGGACCCGCAGGCAGAACTTCCGAGGATTGAAATCACGTTCCGCGACTATGTGGTGCAGGAACTGGCGATGCGGGATGACTCCCGCTATGCGATTTCTCTGAAGTACTGGCAAGACCGCTTGTCGGCTCTCGCTGCAGCACCGGAACTGCCACTTGCAAAACAACCAGAGGCCATCAGCAATCCCCGGTTCACACGCAGACAACTTGTTTTGGAAGAGGCCAAATGGTCAACGATCAAAGCAAATGCGCGAAAGCATGGTGTCACCCCCTCCGGCTGTCTGCTGACAGCATTTGCGCAGGTGCTGGCTAAATGGAGCCAGTCGTCCCGGTTCACACTCAGCTTACCTGTGTTCAATCGCCAACCGCTCCACCCCCATATCAACCGCCTCATCGGCGACTTCACGTCTATTGTTTTGCTGGAAGTTGGCTCGGACCCATCAAAGAGCTTTTCTGACAATGCAAAAGCAGTCCAGCGCCAACTCTGGAAGGATATGGATCATAGCGAAGTCAGTGGTGTGCGGGTTCTGCGAGAACTCACGCGCCTGCGTGGTGAACAGCAAACGGGAATGCCCATCGTCTTCAACAGCACCCTGGTGGAGATGATCCCGGATCAGGAGGAAATTACGCTTTCCTCCGCATTGGACGCTCAAAATGTACATACCATCACCCAAACACCACAGGTGTGGCTGGATCACACCATCATGGAGATTGATGGCGAGCTAAATTTCAACTGGGACAGCATAGACGAGCTGTTTCCAGAGGGCATGATGCAGGACATGTTTGATGCCTATTGTGCTCTGCTTGAAGAGTTGGTCACCTCTGATCACTGGCAACAGCAAGTCCCCCAGCACTTTCCTGTCTGGAACGCTGAGCGCGCACTGTCACAACATTGGCCATTGATGCATGAGCTGTTTGAAGAACAAGCGCTCAAAACACCAGCTGCTCCTGCCGTGATCTGCGGCGATCTGGTTCTATCTTACAAACAGGTCCGCCAGCGTGCCCGTAATCTTGCTACTCTCCTTCAACAGAAGGGCCTGGCCAAAGGTGATCTGGTTGCCATTCAGATGCGGGCCGGTTGGGAACAGAGTGTAGCTGCCCTCGCCATCCTATATTCAGGGGGCGCATATCTTCCAATCGACCCGGATCTGCCAGCCAATCGCATTAAAGGCATATTGCAACGGACCGGGGCCAAGCTCGTATGCGTCAAGACAAGCCAGAGTAACACACACAAGGGGCTTCCTGCGCTTGCTCAAACGGTTGATGTGGGCGGGGAACTGGATGACTTGAGCGATAAGAAGCTGCAGGTTGTTGATACGCAGCCGGATGACCTTGCCTACGTGATCTTTACTTCAGGTTCCACCGGGGAACCCAAGGGGGTCATGATCGATCATCGTGGAGCGGTTAACACGCTCCTCGACATCAACTGCCGTCTAAACGTGCAGCCCGAAGATCGTGTGTTTGCCATTTCTGCATTGGGCTTTGATCTCTCAGTCTATGATATTTTTGGTTTGCTGGCGGCAGGTGGTTCCTTAGTCCTGCCCAATGAGGTTGAGGCAAAAGACCCTGCCCATTGGCTGGAGTGCCTCATTCGTCACAAGGTCACGATCTGGAATTCTGCACCCGCTTTGCTTGGTGTGCTGACAGATTATGCTCAAAGCGATCGCAAAAATCTCGGCTCGCATTTGCGTGAAGTGATGTTGTCTGGAGACTGGATCCCACTTTCACTGCCTGAGCGGGTGCGTGCACTCGCACCGAACGCGCATGTCTTGTCTCTGGGTGGAGCAACTGAAGCCTCCATTTGGTCCATCTGCTTCCCTATTCAGGATATCGCGCCGCATTGGAAGAGCATCCCCTACGGCAAAGCGCTCGACAACCAACAATTTTATGTTCTGGATGAAGCGCTGGCCCCTCGCCCTTGCTGGGTCACTGGTGAACTGTACATCGGTGGCATTGGACTTGCGATAGGTTATTGGCGGGACGAAGAACAAACCAACCATCGTTTCATCACCCACCCCAAGACCGGCGAACGCTTGTACCGTACCGGCGATTTGGGGCGCTATATGCCAGATGGAAACATAGAGTTTCTTGGGCGCGTGGATACTCAGGTCAAGGTGCAAGGTTTCCGCATTGAGCTTGGTGAGATCGAAACGGTGCTCAATGCCCATAAAGACGTAAAAGCCTCAGTCTTTAAGATGTTTGGCGAGGCACAAGGCGATAAGCAACTCGTTGGCTATGTGGTTCTGGAAGAGCACGGTGTCGAGATTGACGCTCTTCTGGATCATCTACGCGCCCACCTGCCCCATTACATGGTTCCCTCTGCTCTCCTTGAGATTGAGCGCCTCCCGATTTCTGCAAACGGCAAAATTGATCGGAAGCAACTGCCGGAACCACGCAGTGAGATACAAGCTGAGCTAAGCTTCGAACCGCAAGGGGAACAGGAAGAGAAAATCCACGAGATTATCTCTCAGATCTTGAAACTGGATCACGTCACTCCCGAGGCTAATTTACTGCAGCTGGGAGCGACCTCTATCGATATCACGCGCATTTCGAACGCGTTGTCGAGCACGCTCTCGTTCCGCCCACCACTTGCAAAGTTTATGGGCAGCCCAAGCCTTGCAACGCTCCTTGCCATGTATCGGGAGCAGTTTGGTCAGGTGGCGGAAGAAGCGCAACCTGACGCAACAAATTCCGCAATAGCCACCCTTGAAGACCCGCTGCAGCGACAGTCTTTCAAAGACCGTAATGTTGGATTGCGCAAGCTTGATCAGCAACATGACGTGCATCAGTTGGAAAACTCCAGCTCTCCTGAGTTCGACGAATTTGACGCCTACCGGTCGGTGCGTCAGTTCAATTTGGATCCTGTCCCCAAAACCCGATTAGAGGCCCTCCTCTCTGCATTACGGCGTAATCAGAACCAAGAGGCACCAAAGCACTTGTTTGCAAGCGCCGGGGGGCTCTATCCGGTGCAAACCTACCTTTACATCAAACCCGGTCGTGTGTTGGGCCTGGAAGGTGGGGCCTATTATTACGATCCTGAAAAACACGCTCTGATTTCGACAGCAGATGGCAAGGCACTGACCCCGGATGCCTATGATTATTTCGTGAACCGGCCAGTTTTTGAAGAGGCTGCCTTCGCGCTTTTCTTCATCGCCGAGCGGCAGGCAATCGAACCCCTTTATGGCGAGATGAGCGAGCAGTTCTGGTTGATCGAAACAGGCGCAATGGCACAGCTGTTGACCATGCGTGCCCATGAAGCGGGATTAGGCCTGTGCGGCATCGGCTCCATAGATGAGACGGTTTTGACGGAACTGTTCCGGTTGGGGCCTACTCATAAGCTCATCTATTCCATGATCGGCGGCACACCCACCAGTGAGCAAAACCGGCAACACACCATAGAGACCTTCGGGACTGCGCTTGCCTCCTCAATGGAAGAAGATGAAATGGAGGAGTTTGAAATATGAAAGCTCAACAACTGCTTGATTATTTTGCCCAGCACAATGTGAGCCTCCAGACTGATGGAGAAAAGCTTCGTTTCAAAGCGCCAAAGGGGTTTCTGGGAGCTGATCTTGCCGCCGCTCTGAAAGCAGAAAAGTCAGAGCTGATTCATCTGCTGCAACAACATGCATCAGAAAGGCAGGCTGAAGGTGTCCCTCTTTCACCATCACAACGCCATTTGTGGTTCTTGCATCAATTGGAGCCAGAGAGTCCGTTTTACAATAACCCCGTTGCGCTCAAAGTTTCCGGAATGCTCGAGTTGGAAACTCTGCACCGCGCCGTAAATGCTGTTGTTGCGCGTCACGACATGCTCCGAGCGAGGTTCAGCACAAGCAACGGAACGCCTACACAAACTTTTCCAGAACCTGCTGACCTGCCCTTTGACCTCTTGAACCTTTGCCATCTGAGTGCCGAAAAACAGGCGGAGGCGCTCAATGAACGGGTCCAGCATGAGGCAAGCCAACCGTTTGATTTAGAGCGCGGCCCGCTCTTGCGCTCAAGTTACATAAAGCTTGCAGATGAAGAACACGTATGGCTCGTAAACCTGCACCACATTACCGCTGATGGCTGGTCTATCGGGTTGTTTTTCAACGAAGTTACGGCTCATTACAACGCTTATCAAAAGGGCACTTCGCCCGACCTTGCCCCTCTGTCCATGCAGTACGCCGATTATGTGCAGCATCATAAAACCGAGCGCAATTCGTCCAGAGAGCAGCAACAGATCCAGTATTGGACTGACAAGCTTGAAGATCTGCCAGACTTACTTGAGCTACCCACGGATTTTCCTCGCCCGGCAGAACAGACACATAACGGTGCTCACTTTGAACTCTCGCTTGATGACAACTTGAGTGACCGCCTGCGACTTTTTTGCAAAAAGCGTTCAATCACGCCGTTTGCGCTCTATCTGGCCGGATTTGCCGCCCTCTTATGGCGCTACAGCAAACAGGAAGACATCTGCATTGGCACCTCTTTTGCCAACCGCCATCTGGCAGAGCTGGAGCCTTTAATCGGGCACTTCATCAACACGCTCGCACTCAAAACGCATGTCACGGCCACAAGCACCTTTGCTGAGCTGGTAACGCAGTCGCAAACGGCCATTCTGGAAGCGCTGGACAATCAGGATTTGCCTTTTGAGAAAGTAGTCGAAGCTGTAAATCCGGAACGTTCACCAGCCCACTCGCCTCTGTTTCAGGTCATGCTGATTTATCAGAACCTGCCGGGGGGATCGGCTCAAATGGATGGTGTTGAAATCGAAACACTGGCAACAGATAGCCAAACTGCAAAGTTCGATATCACGCTGGAAGTGTTTGAACGAGGCTCCACGTTTAGCCTTGGCTTTGAGTACAACAAAGATCTGTTTACGCATTCCCGCATTGCACGAATGGCCAGTCACCTCACCTGCTTCCTCTCAAATGCTATCCAAGCGCCAGAAGTGGATCTCGGTGCGATTGATTTCATCCCCCCCGAAGAAAGACATCTGTTAACGCAGGTATGGCCTCACGGAGCGCTGCACGCGTTAAGTTCCACGTGCATTCACAAAGCATTTGAGGCTCAATGTGAGCATTCACCCGAAGCACCTGCACTCGTGTGCGGCGAAGACGTGTGGAGCTACGCCAGCCTCAATACCAAAGCAAATCAGCTTGCCCACCACCTGAAGGAACTTGGTGTTACTGAGGGAAGTCCAGTGGGTCTGCTTTTTGAGCGGTCCAGCGAGTTGGTGATAGTCATGCTTGCTGTGCTCAAGGCAGGTGGTCACTTCATTCCGTTGGAGCCCGGACTGCCAATCAAGCGTCTTGAATATATGGTGCAAGACAGCCAGCCCAATCTGATCCTCACCCACCCAGAGGCCTCGGAAGCGGTCACCAGACTCAAGGGCCATTGTGACGTTGAAGTCTTATCACTGGATACAGAGCAACGAGCCAAAATCACTCAATCCTGCAGCACTGATAATTTGCCAGCTAACGGCATAAGTACCGAGGATCTTGCCTATATCATCTACACGTCAGGAACCACCGGCGTTCCAAAAGGCGCCAAGCTGACCCACAAGGGTTTGGTGAACCTCATAGAGTGGAGCAATCGCGCATTTCCAGGCAAGCCCGGTGATGCTCTTTTGCAGAAGACGCCGATGGGATTTGATGCCGCGATCTGGGAATTCTTCTGGCCATTATGCTCTGGTGCATCGCTGGTACTGGTTCCGCCTCATGTTCACACCTCTCCTGCAGATCTGGCAAAGATCTGTGTATCTCATGGTATCACCAGTATCCAGTTCGTTCCCGCAATGCTGGATCTGTTTCTTGACGAACCGGAGACTGCCCAATGCACCCAACTGCGCAATGTGTTTTGCGGTGGTGGTGAGTTGAGCGGCGCACTTATGCGCAAGTTCTCCAGCAAGCTGCCGTGGGCGACTCTGCATAATGTTTACGGCCCGACTGAATGCACCGTAGACAGCACCTGGCATAGTGTGAAGCCGGAAGATCTGGACAAACCTTCAGCCCCCATCGGCAAACCCATATCAAACGCAAGGACTTACCTGCTTGATGAGAGCATGTCGATTGTCCCGGTTGGACTGGTTGGCGAGCTATATATCGGTGGTGCCAGCCTGTCTTCTGGCTATCTTAACGCCCCGCAGCAACAAGCATCAGCGTTCGTTACCAGCCCATTCAACTCAAGTGAACAGCTCTACCGTACGGGCGACCTTGCCTACTACGATGAGCAAGGTCAGCTGATTTTTGCAGGCCGTAAAGACAATCAGATCAAGCTGAACGGCTTTCGCATCGAGCTGTCAGAGATTGAAGCTATCCTCCGACAACATCCCCAATGCCGCAGCTGTGCCGCGCTCGTGGTTCAGCAAGAAGGTGGTATAGCCCAACTGGCACTTTGCTACACCACACCAGATGGTTCTCCCCTCGTAGAAAGCGACCTTCGTCATCATCTGGCAGAAGCACTTCCGGACTACATGCTTCCTCATATGCTGCTGCATTTGGAAACACTCCCTCTCACCAATAACGGCAAGATTGATTATTCCAGCCTAAAGGCATCTGTGCTGGCCCATGAGGCCGTGTTTAAGGTCAATCAGGAAAGCCCACGCGATCATATAGAGCTCCAGATCTATAACATCTGGAAGGAAGTGCTTCTCCATCCATCCATTGGTATCAGCGACAGTTTCTTCCATGTCGGCGGTTCTTCCATCGCAGCGATCAAGGTGGCCCATCGGGTTGGTGAGACGTTCAAAATTCAAGTCCCGCCCAAAACATTCATTCTAAATCCGACAGTAGAGGCGCTCGCCAGTTGGATCCGAAACGGAGCTGCGGAAGAAAACTCCCGCGACAACCTCATTACGTTCCGCGAAAGCCAAAACGGCAAGCATGTCGTGTGCATTCATCCTGCTGGTGGGACAGCCTTTTGCTATCTGTCTCTTGCGAAGATCTTGGCTGATGACATTGGTGTTTATGGTCTGCAATCACCTGGCCTCAATTCGGGAGAGGAAACTCTCCCCTCCATAATGGCCATGGCCGACGCCTATCTGGAACGTATTGAACACATCGCACATGAAAAGATTGTCCTCACCGGCCTGTCGTTTGGAGGCTACGTTGCCTATGAGATGGCCCGGCTCCTGAAAGCCCGTGGCAATCACAATGTCAGCGTAATTCTTCTGGACACTCAGGGTTTTGAAGAACATGAGCGCCAGAGCCTTGCACCGGTAGATCTTGCAGAATTTCGAGACAAGCTGGTGAAGTTCAACGGTATGTATCCGGGCATCGATGACGAGCAAATCAAGCGTTACCATCAGGTTTACAATCACAATCGGGCCTGTGTGCCAGATTATGATTGCCAGCCATTGGACGCGCGAGTTGTGTTCATTCAGGCGCTTGGCTCGCTAGACAAAGGCTTCCTTCATCAACTGCGTCAGTTTTGGATTGAAAAAGCCACAGGCAGCTTCATGACGAGACTGGTTCGGGGAGACCATTGGGAACTGCTGGAATCAGAAGAAATACAGCGCGTCAAAAAAGCGATTTCCCATGAGTTTCAATTATTTGAGTGGCAAACCACCTCTCCTGCTGTTCATATGCAGATAGACGCTTAGAGGCTTACATGACTATCAACACTTCTCATGAGTATTTAGCCTCGCCCTCTTATGATTTGGAAATTGGCGATCAGGGACCCGTCCAATCTTCGTTGTTAGACAGTATCAGCTTTTATGCGGATCATTTCCCAGAACTGGCCGCGGTACAGGATCATGATCGTATCCTCAGCTACGAAGAGCTCAACGAACTCTCCTCGCAAGTCGCCTTAGCATTGAGAGGCTGCGGCGTAAAAAACGGCGATGTGGTTGCCGTCTGTTTGCCTCGTTCACAAGAGCTCGTAGTTGTCATGCTTTCTATCTTGAAGGCGGGAGCAACAGTTGTCCCATTAGATGCCGCCAGCCCGCCAGCCAGGCAATCAGCAATCTTATCTGATAGTCAAACACGTTTTCTCATCGTTCCGGATGCGAGTACAATCAAGCTATTTCCCCGAGAAGCACATCAGGTCCTTCATGCGGATCAGTTACTCATCCAAAGCCTGCATGAGAATAGCGATGACCTCCCGCGCTATCCTTTGGCAAAAACGGCGTTTTTGTTTTACACCTCTGGAACAACGGGTGCTCCCAAGGGCGTTCAAGTGCCTCTCTCAGCAATCGAGAGGCTTGCCCATCAACCCCGCTTTGTCCCAATGCATATCGGAGATCGCTACGCGCACATTTCCAACCCAGCGTTTGATGCACTCAGCTTCGATGTTTGGGTACCGCTTTTAACCGGTGGATGTAGTGTCGTTTTCTCCAGTGACGAACTCACCGATTTTGTAGGCTTTGCCCGGCAACTGGAGCAGCAATCGATCTCAACCATGTTCATGACAGTTTCTCTGTTCAATGCGATGGTCGATCACGGAACGGCCTGCTTTGGAACGCTTGGGCATCTGCTCATTGGCGGCGAGCAGCTGAACCCCAAAACTGTCGAGAAATGGTATGCTGCAAACCCTGAAAGCGCCTGTCAGATATACAATATCTATGGCCCGACAGAGTGTGCAACCTTTGCCTTGTGCTTTGCAATTCCTCGGGACTTTGATGCAGACATCATTCCCATTGGCAGTCCCATTGCCAGTACCGACTGCCAGCTAAGGTCATCAAACGGCGAGATCACCAATATCGGTGAAACTGGGGAACTCTACCTTGGCGGTGCAGGCGTTGCTCATGGTTATCTGAATAGAACAGAGGAAACACAGCATAGGTTTGTAGAGCTTCCAAACTCTGGAAAATGGTATAGCACTGGCGATCTGGTCCGCCTCAATCCGCAAGGTCTGGTCGAGTATGTGGGCCGTGTTGACAGGCAGATCAAAGTACGCGGGTTTCGCGTAGAACCTGAAGAAATCGAACAGCGCATCCAGCAATATCCGAAGATACAGCAGGCTTGTGTTTTAGCAGCTCAGGAACAAGGCAAACCGCTTGAGTTGCATGCTTACTTAGCGAGTGAAGAGCAGCTTGATTATGAAGAGCTTGATGCCCACTTTTCTGCTTACCTGCCAGGTTATATGCGTCCTCATAAAGTCTTTTGTCTTGGCTCGTTGCCTCTGAATGCAAACGGGAAGATCGACCAAAAAGCCCTTCAAGAAATGGAGACTACTCCATTCCGTCGTGTTTCCTCCTGTGATGCCTCGGAGAGTGCCGTTCTGAGCAGCATTCTGCAAACTGCAGAGATGGTTTTGAGTGTGGCGCAGTTAAGCCGTGAAGAGACGCTGCTTACCGCAGGTGGCGATTCACTCAAAGCAATCAGCTTATCTAACCAACTCAACACAGTATTTGGTTGCCGCGTTGCGCCGTCACAGCTTCTAAACCTGACATTTGCTGAACTTTCTGAGATTGTTAGCGAGCACAATGAGCAAGCCAACAGTTTACCGCAGTTGCCAGCTCCATCAGGTTTGGCAAAAGAGCAGGCAACCTCGGAGCAAATGCGGTTATGGCTACAGCAACAAAAGAACCCTGCTGACATATCCTACAATACACCGTTCATTTTTCGGTTTTCAGGTCATCTGAGTGCCGAAAATTTGGGTCACGCAACATATGAGCTGGTCAAAAAACACCCGGCACTGCGCACCAGCTTCCATCCCACCGATGATGGGGTGGAGCAGCGGGTCGCTGAAAGCAATCCAGAGGTGTTTCACTTCCACGGAACCTTGGAAGAAGAAGCAATTTCACAGCTGCAAACCAAACTCCTCACTCAACCATTTGATCTTGAGCGCCCATGCCTGTTTCAACTTCATCTGGTCCACCAACCAAATGGCACCAGTGTCCTTCTGTTTCATGCGCACCACATCATTCTGGACGGCTGGTCACTCAACATCTTGTTTGAAGATCTTTCCCGTTCATTCCAGGCAGAAACAGACGAGACAGGACAGGACCAAAAGCCAATTGGGCTGACGACATTAGACTTTGCAAAATGGCAGTCGCATCTATGGGAAACGGAACATTACAACAAGCAAAAGGATGCTCTCTTCAAGCTATACGACGCGCCGGAGATTGAGGAATGTTGGAAACCTGTACTGAGACACGCTCAAGGGAAGCAAGGTGTTTCAGCAGGGCAAACACGTTTGACACGTCTTGATGCAGCCACCAGAGCAAATTTGCTAACCATTGCAAAGCGTCTTTCACTAACACCTCATCAGGTCTTTCACGCGCTGTTTGCCCATGCACTTTATGTGCACACGGGGAGAACGAGTTTCACAGTTGCAAGCCCTGTAGCGAACCGGCTTACAACAGAGTTTGAAGCAACAGTTGGAATGTTCGCCAACACAGCGTTGGTTCCGGTTAAAATCGACCCAACGGCCTCCATTCAACAAAATACAAGCACCCTCACTCAGGCTTCAAAACAAGTCCTTGCCTGTCAGGATGTTGCCTTCGAACATGTGGTTGATCATCTCCAGAAAAGGAAGCGTATTTCAGGCGTTCCGTTTGAGTTTATGTTTGCGACCGAAAACACCCGTTACGAAACGCTAAAGCTCAATGGAGAATGCGCGCAGCTATCTTACCCTGAGGATGTCGCCCCCAAATGCCCGCTCTACCTGTCTGTTCTTGATGAAGCTGAAACCTACCAGTTCTACTGGGAGTATGATCTCAGTCACTTCGACAATGATGCTATCAACCTGCTGGAACAAACCATGTTCGCTGGTTTGGATCATATGGAAACTGAAGAGGCTGCAGCGAACGTCTTCCAACTCAACACACAACAACGCATTTCGCATGTGACTGGTACAAGCCAGTCATTGCCATACACAACGGTCGCAAGCTGGTTTCAGCAACAAGTCTCACTATCACCACATGCACCTGCCCTCGCATGGCGCGGCAACACTCTCACCTATCATGAGTTGGACGAGTTATCCGATGCTTTGGCTGCTAATATGCAGTCCACTATTTTTGGGTCAACAGAACCTGTAGGACCTGCGCGCATCGCACTCTATATGGATGCTTCCCCAGACTACATAGTCTCGCTTCTGGCAGTGACAAAACTCGGCGTAACAGCCGTTCCGTTGGACCTGAGCTATCCTCAAAAGCTGCTGGAGGATGTGATTTCACAAGCCCAACCAGTTGGGATCCTCCATGCAGCGCAGGCGTCCTTACCTTCTGCACTTGAACGCCAGGACTTACGCGCGCTGCCAGTAGATTTGCAAGAACTCAGAAATTCACGCGATCATCAGCATCCTCTGAAATTTTCAGGTCGCGAAAGGCCCTTGTATACCCTGTTTACCTCCGGCTCCACTGGTCAACCCAAAGGGGTTGATGTCTACAACCAGACACTTTGCAATTTGTTGCACTGGCAACAGCAACAGGGAGGATTGCCCGCTGGAGAACACACCATGCAGTTCTCCAAGTTAGCCTTCGATGTCTCGTTTCAGGAGATCTTTTCAACGCTCTGTTCGGGCGGGTGCTTCCATGTCATTGATCCTCTTTGGCGACAGGACATGCAGTGCTTATTGAACTACATGCATGACAATAATCTGCAACGCATCTTTATGCCTTTTGTGGCGCTGGAATTGTTTTGCGAAGCTGCTCAAACATTCAACATCTTCCCCGGTGCTTTGAAGAATGTGATCACGGCCGGCGAGCAGTTGTATTGCACCAAAGCCCTCCGTGCGTTTTTCACGCAGTTACGCCAAGCCTCCTTGCACAATCACTATGGCCCAACAGAAACGCATGTGGTTTGCGCCCACTCTATGCACGGACCAGCAGCAAACTGGCCGACCCGCCCACCGATTGGCGCTCCTGTTCACAACACCGATATTCTCATCGTGGATGACAGCTTCCATCCGGTTCCATCCGGTGAACGCGGCCAACTCCTCATAGGCGGCAATCTGGTTCACCGTTGTTATCTGGACAATGCAGAGTTGAACGCAGAACGCTTTGTCATACTCCAGCCAGATTGTGGCACTGGCGGTTCAAAACTCTATTACAAAACCGGTGACATGGGCTTTCTGGATGAACTTGGGCAGGTAAACTATGGAGGCCGTCACGACCAGCAGGTGAAGATCTCAGGTCACCGCGTTGAACTCGGCCAGTTGGAAGCCTCTTTGATAAATCACGGTGCCATCGAACAGGCTTCTGTTGTCTTTGATGACCAGCATAAAAAACTCCATGCCTATGTCAGCCTGCGAGTGGGCACCATCAACGCAGATGAGCTTGATCACTATCTTTCAACGCAGCTTCCTGACTACATCCGGGTTGACGAATTCAGACAGGTCGACGAGTGGCCCCGCGCTCCAAGTGGAAAGATAAATCAAAGAGCATTGGCCAGCTGCAAATGGCGCAAGATTGAACGTAAAAAACGCAAAATAAACGCAAATAACGCAATTCAACGCACAAATGAACTCATTGCAGCTTTTGAACATGTCACTGGTGCATCCATCACTGCGGACCAAACATTTTTCGAGGCTGGATGCTCTTCCCTGCAATTGATGCGCTACCAAATGCATATCAATAAAGCACTGGAAGAAAAAGTCAGTATCGCAGATCTGTTTCGTTATGTGACGCCTTCAGATCTGGCAGAACATCTTGAAGGAAAAACGGAATCAGAAACTCGGACTAGCAAAGCAAAGACAACGCAGAGCGCGGGAAAAGTTGCTATTATCGGTATGGCACTACGTGTCCCAGGCGCAGATGACCTGGCTGAGTTTTGGTCCATGGTCCGTGAAAACCGAAGCGGAATTGAACATTTCACACCGGAGGATCCTGATTTCGTTGGTGCGCGAAGCCAGATGAGCGAAATGATGTCGTTCGATCCTGAGTACTTCGGTATCAGCCCACGGGAAGCAGCGCTCATGGATCCGCAGCAGCGACATTTCCTGATGAGCTGTGTACATGCTCTTGAAAATGCTGGCATTCCTCCACTGAACACCAACCAAAACATCGGTGTTATAGCAAGCTGTGGTGAGACAACCTACTATCACGCAGCCCTTCGCTCCAAACCTCCAACCGCCCTTCCCGACAAGTTCCAAATGGCCTTGCACCATGAGAAAGACTTCCTCGCCACCAAGGTTGCCTTTCAACTGGACCTCAATGGCCCTGCCATTACGCTACAAGCCGCGTGTGGAAGCTCGCTGATTGGTATTCATACAGCTGCAGGCATGCTCCGAAATGGTGAGTGTGATGTCATGCTAGCAGGAGGCGTGCTTGTAGATCCCGATATGTCAGAGGGCTATAAGTATCAGTCTCAACACATCTTTTCCAAGGATGGCAACTGCTCACCGTTCAGCAAAGACGCCAGCGGCACCATCGGCGCCAGTGGTGTTGGGGTGGTGGTGTTGAAGTCATTGGATCGCGCCCGAGCGGACGGTGATCGCATCTATGCTGTTATCGAAGGATCAGCCATCAATAACGATGGTCGATCCAAAATGAGTTATACCTCACCTTCAGTTTCCGGGCAGGAAAGCGTTATTCGTCAAGCCCTTACGAATGCAGGAGTAAGGGGTGATCAAGTCGGATATGTTGAAGCTCATGGAACAGGGACACAACTGGGTGATCCTATTGAAGTACAAGCCCTTTCATCTGCATACGGCAATCTCCCCAAAGCATCCTGCGCACTCTCGTCTGTCAAAAGCCAGATCGGCCACTTAGGTGCCGGGGCTGGCGTCCTTGGGCTAATTCGCGCAGCACTGTCGATCTATCACGGCTATGTACCCCCTAACCTTGGATTTGAGCAGCCCAGTCAAGAACTTGGCTTGGATCAAAAGGGGTTCTATATCCCGGCCAACAGCAAAAAATGGGAAGATACACGTCCACGTTATGCAGGCGTCAGCAGTTTCGGAATTGGCGGCACAAACGCTCATGTTGTAATCGGAGAAGCCTCGGAAGACGAGCATCAACGATACGCGACTACAAAATGCCTTGTTCTATCAGCACATACCAAGACTGCACTTTTTTCTTTGGCAGAAAAGATCAAGAATTATCTTGAACATAACCCAACTTCATTTCAGCTGGTCCTCTCACATCTGCAATCAAGCAGGCGAGCACACCCATGGCGTTTTGCTATCGATTGTGATGATGCCGCAGAAGCTATCAAAGCTCTCGGTTCATTCGTCCCGCATTACTCTGATGAGAATAAAGGAGCTTGCGATCCCGCCAGCCTAACCGCTGCTGATTGGCTGGAAGGCAAAGAGATTGTGTCACAAAGTGCAGGTACTCCGCCGCCTTGGGATTTGCCGAGTTATTGCTTTAATCTTCAACAATACAACGTGTTAGAGCTTCCAGCAGCCAAGAGTAAGGCGAGTGAAAACCTTCCAAAACGCCTGCCAGAGGAACAATGGCTAAGCCAGATGGTTTGGCAACCAGTCTGCCGCGTTGGAAGTTGTCAAACAGGGCAGAGATTAAAAACAGCGGTTGTCCTATATGACCCGAACAACGTCTCCGATGACTTTGCCGCACTTGATGCCGTCTACCATCGTGTTGTGCCTGTTTGTTATGACGGACGCATTTCTGGTGCTCATTCAGACAAGTTGTCGGTAGATCCGTTTTCTACGGACTCCGTTGAAGACCTTCTGAGCCACCTGTCATTTATGAACCTAGGAGAGTTGGACTTGCTTCATGCACTTCCATTGTCCTGTAAAGGCGAGCAAAATGAGTTAGATAGCCTTCAGGAAGCAAAAAAGGGTTGTCTGGATGGCCTGACTTATGTGCTTCAGGCTCACTCTAAATATGGGCTTGAGATATCCAGAATATGCCTGCTCTCTTACGAAGCTGCACCGGTGAATGGCACCGCCACTCAGCCGCTACACGGACTACTCGCTGGTCCGCTTTCTGTGATCCCTCAGGAGTTTGGCATCCAGACACTCTGGCTGGATTTAGAAGACACAAAACAAGGTTTTATTTGGCCCGAGGTTGCGTTTGCACTCTCACTTGAAGAAATGAAGGCACAACGCCTTGCCTTGCGTAATGGATTTGTTTGGGAATGCAGGATCTTACCTCTTTCTCAAAATCGCCCAACTACCGAACCGATTGAACTCGATGCGTCAGCTCTCTTCGTGGTGACGGGTGGCAGCGGAGCGATTGGAACTCAAGTTTGTAAGAGCCTGCTGGCTGATCCTCTTGCTCAAATCGCAATTATCTCCCGCAATCCGCGCATTCCAGAAGAACTTCTGCAGTTTGATACAAGAATTCACCTGATACAGGCTGACATAGGAAAGCCAGCCACGTGGCTTATGACGTTTGAGAGTGTCACCAAATTAAACATGCCTGTTGTAGGCGTTGTCCATGCCTCTGGAGTTGGAGAAGGAAATCTGATTTCTTTCCGTGACCCGATAGAAGTCTACAACAAGATGCTAGCAAAGTATGAGGGAAGCATTTTTGTTGAGCGTTTCATTGAAGTATTCAAGCCAACGAGGGCTATCTACTGCTCGTCAATGTCAGCTGTTTTAGGGGGAGCTGGCCAACTGGACTACGCTTCCTCCAACGCCTTAATGGATAGCTTTGCGCATTACAGCAATCCGGTGACCCCTGACACAATCAGAACCACCATCAACTGGGATATCTGGAGCGAAAGTGGGATGGCGACCCACTCCAATACACAAGATGAACTACATCAAAAACACCTGACGCTTGGCCTATCCAACAAAGAAGGCCTGCGCACATTTTCTCGTGTACTTCATACAACTGTACCGCAAGTGCTGGTTAGCACTTGTGATGTTGAAGAGGCTCGATACTTCTATCGATCACTGGTCAGGAACGAGATCAAATCTGATGCGCGAACGAGCAAGACACACAAACTAAAACTCATTCGCGATCAGATAGAAACCCTTCTTCTGCAACAGCTTGGACTTGATCAGCTTGCCCCTGATGAATGCCTCTATGACTTAGGTATGGATTCACTTACTCTTCTGGATGTCGTTAGCCTCTTAGAAAACTATGGCATTCAGGTGTTACTCTCCCAAATCCCAAAGAACACTTCCTTAGACCTGATTATGAATCTGGTTGAACAACAGCACAAGGCAAACCCCTCTTCTCCAAACAGCACTTGGGCAGATGCAGTTGCCCCGCACCAATGGCATTCTGGTGAGGGTGATGAAGTTGTTGTTCTCATACATCCAATCGGAGGTGATGTTGAAGCATACCGAGAACTGGCAGGAAAACTCCCGGACAACATTGGGATCACCGTGATTGCCGATCCTGCCCTCACAAATCCCGATCTACCAGAAATCAGTTTAAAAGAAAGAGCTGCGGTTTACGCTGAAGCCATAGCGGAAAGGTTTGCAAATAAGCGGATTCATTTAGTCGGCTGGTCATTCGGCTCATGGGTTGCTCAAGAAATGGGACTCTGCTTCTCGAAGCAACAAAGAGCTCCCGGCAACTTAACGCTCATTGATCCGCCTGCACCAAACTCTGGCGAAAACCTGAAGCAAATGAGTGAGCAAGAAGTCGAAATCATCTTCTTAAAGGAGCTGAAGGCGAAATGGCCAGATAAAAGAACCCTTGTTGAGAACAGTCATGAACGACAGGCCTATCAAGAAGCACTTGTTCGCTGTACGAAAGCCAATCTGGAAGCGATGGCACACCATACAATGAGTCCGACGCCTTTTTGGCAGGCGAGTGTATTCTTGGCATCTGAAACTGCCAAAGGGTTGAACGGAACCCAAAATACAACAGCAAACTCCCATGAGATCTGGGTTAAACTACTGCCAGATTTACAAAACTGGCAGATTGTAGAAACAGATCACTATTCAATACTCATGGGAGAAACGTTAGATCACGTATTGGCTACTGCTGGTTTGGTCAAAACACTCGAGTTGGCGTAATTGGAAGGGGGAGTGGATGTCTAAACTAGTGATACCGGGGTCCACTGCGAGGCTACAGCTGTAACCTTCCCATCCGACCTCAATATCCAGCAGTTTCAAAGGAAGAGGTTCTGAAGTGATCCAGGGGTGCTGTTGCTCTAATTTCACGTCAAGTGAGCTGAGGTCATCACGCAGCCCTTCACCTGTTGCCTTTAAGATGGCTTCTTTCCGGGTCCAACAGCGATAAAACATGGCTGAGCGTTCCTTGGGACTCCTTGATTCAATGTGTAAACGCTCCATCGGATGACAAACAAGCGGCATCAAATCAGTCATTTGGCTGCCTTGTCGCTTGAGTTCAATGTCAACACCCAAGGGCGCATTATGTGCAAAAGCGACTGCAACCAAACCGCCTGAATGACTCACATTGAATGTCGGGTATCCTGAAAGGTATGGCTTACCACCATCTTGCAGCAGAAAGGGTATTGGCGGCTGATCCACTCCCAGAATGGTTCTAACGACCCAGCGACCCAAGGCAAACGCGCGCCGGTCTCGTAAGAACCTGAACCGGGCACCTCTTGTTTTCTCTTCAGCGGTTAACGCTTGGTCCATTGGAAATGGATACTCCAATGGCAACAAAACAAGCATCACTTTGCCTGACTCACAGCAACGTTGCCATTGCTCTTTCACAGCCAAAAACCAATGCTGAGCATCAAAGACGGAAAATGAAACAGGCATGAAATCTTAAGCGAGCTCTATGGATGAAGGCTGGTGCAACTGACCAACAACGTTTGCAGCATGATCTTTTATCTGATTAAGGACTTTAGCTGGAGAATGCTCAATGAAAAAATGCCCGCCTTCGACTTCATCAACGGCAACGGTTTCAGAGCTCAACTTCGTCCATCCCTTCACTTTATGTGGTTCCACAACCTGATCCTTAGTTCCTGCGTAGGCAAAGATTGGTGACGCGATTTGCCAGGGAACTCGCGGCCTGTAAGTCTCACAGAGTTCAAAGTCACCTATAATCGCAGGTAAAAGCAAGTCTACAAGATCGTCATGTTGTGCAATCTGAGCAAACTCGGGATTAAACGAGATGAGCTCATCAACCATCTCCTCGCGAGTACACCCATCAAGAAACGGTAGAGTTCTTGGAGCAAAAGGAGACGCCGATGCCAGCACAAAAAGAGCCGTTGGCTTCAGCCCGCTTTGCTTGAAAAGATGGAGCGCCAACTCGTAAGCAATCCACCCCCCCATACTTGACCCCAAAATTGCAAAAGGCGCACCGCCGAACTTCTCAATCTCTAGCGCTAGCTGCGATACAACCCTTTCCATCGCATTGATTGCTGGTTCTTTTAACCGGGTTCCTCGCCCTGGAAATTTAGCAGGCATCACATTTACCTGATCACCTAGCAGTGCTTTCCATCGATTATACAAGCTCGTATCACCTCCCGCCTGAGGCAAACAAACCAAGTTCAGCTTGCACTTATCTGCTGTAGTATCAAACCACTGGGACAGCCATCGACAACTCATTTAGTAGTCCATCAATAAACTATTTCAATGAGGTGATTATTACGTTGTTTTGAAGTGACGTCGAGTGGGTTATCAGAGGTGGTTCCGTTTATTTGGACAGGTGAGCGTGTTTTATAAGTGGATCCGCTCCGATTACGCAGCAGCTTGAGTTATGTGCTGCGGGTGGGTGCAGTAAGCCTGATCCGGGGTGTTCCAGTGGTAATCCCCCCATTTATGGAGGAGTTTGGCAGTAGAGTTACGCCGCCTGCAGTGAAGGATCAATTTCGTCCGCTCTACAGCTATTCGCAAATAAAGTGATCCGAGCACCGGATAAGTGCAATCCGTTACAGCGAAGGTAGTATCTCGCCCTCTCCTTCAAGCTACCCCATACAGCACTGCGATCACCTTTACTCAGGCTCCGCTTTGGTTATGGTCTGATGACATTTGCTTACGGGCTAATACACTACGGACTTTCTTTAAGGACCTAGTGACTAATTCAACCGGTCTCTTGCCTGCGTTATCCCTTATAGCCTCGTCAGCACCTCTCGCGATGGCAAGTTCATAGTTTGGGAAGCTTTCATCGTAAATCTCTTCCTCAGCCGCATAGTGCAACATGGTTCTGCCGTTACCATCACGTGCATTTATGTCGATACCAAGAGCGAGCAGAAAATCCAGAAAAGCAACTTCATCCGAAAAGTCATGCCGCGGCAATCCGTGCTGAATGACTAAATTATGCAAAAGAGTTTGCTGGTTGGGTTGTAGAGCATGGGGGTCGACACCCATTACCATGACAAGTCGGAAAACCCGCTCACTATGACAATATGTCAGGGTTGTGCGCCCGCCTGCATCTTTCTTTTTGGGATCAGCACCAAGGTCCAGCAGCGCTTTAATGGGACTATCACCCTCAAGCTTTCCATGGAGCAGCGCAGCTTGTAAAGGTGTGTAGCTCAGACCTGAAGCTTCTGTTGAATGACTTGCCAGTAAATTAACATCAGCACCAGCCCCTGCGAGAATGCGAACTTTCCTACCTGTCCTTGCTGTGTGAAGAGGTGTCTTACCATAGTCATCGCGTGCATTCGGATTCGCGCCATATGCAAGCAGAACTTCAGCCGTCTCTTCATCTCCCCATGCCAGCATGGTTATGCCATTATCCCAGGCAGCATTGGGATCAGCACCAGCAGCCAGAAGTGTGCGAAGAAAAATCAAGTATTCATCATAGCTGATATGCGCGTTGAGCTTTCGTTTAAGCTCTGCTTCTTTCAAATCAGGCCAAAGCGTTCCGTAGGTCTTATTTATTTGCTGCCTATATTCAGAGCGCGTTTTCAGAGCTATCTGGCGTCGTGTAACGACCAGATCATGCAGGGGGAAATAACGCTGGTGCTTCCATCCATCAACACGTGCTCCCTTCGCAATAAGCCATCGCACGGTTGCCAGAGAGCTTTCTTTTACTGCGTCCTTTAAAGGTAAGCGGCGGGTGTTGAGTATAGCCCCTGCCCCCAGCAAAATCTCAAGCATATCAAGGTTGCTGTTTCGAACCGCATACGTGATTGCCGTTGAGAATTCATGGTCCCATAAAAAGTTCCCGGATATCCAGTCACTGCCGGGAACACAATCAGGATGGGCACCTACGCGAAGGGCCCGTTTAACCCCAGAAACTGAATTGGCGCGCGCAGATTCCAGCAGGGCTCTGTCTGCTGGAGTTGTTTCGACAACCGCTTGGGGAGGTTCATCCGGGCCAACATTTTCTGGATCACGCTCAAGCCATTTGATCCACGCCTTGGCCCCTTCACTGTCAGAGCTCAAATAATACCTGTCATTTTGCTGGTTGTCGCCGAAGCGCAACCATGAAGCCCACTCCGTACCAGCAAAACCAAGTTTTGACATTTCAGTTATGAAACTAAAAAAGTCTGGGGCAAGCGCTAACCCATGCAACATCTCCAGTTCATGCGAAAAGTACCGGACAGGTTGCTTTTGCGGGTCGGGATCAGACACATCAATGGTAGCAATGTCTCCATTCTTCAAATAATAGAACGGGAACTGGTTCTCCCACATCTCAGGAAAGTTAAGAGCATCTGAGATACTCTCAGATGCTACCTGGCTTTTCAGGGCGACAAAATTCGGCAGGGCATAGCTATTGATATGTGACAGATCCCAAACAGCATCACGATTAAAACTCATTTGCGGCATATCCAGCCTGCCAAAAGAGCTAAGATGATTTGGCGTGTACCACCCAAAGGTCACGCAGCCAGATAGCTGGGTTAGCACCGCACGAAGCTGCGACGGGAACAGCATTTGATATCGACTCTCCACGATGGCTAATGCTTCAGGAGCAGCAGGTGGAGCAATATCAAGCGTGGTAACTTCCCATTGACGTTTCCGGGCGGTTTCTTGCATCCTCCGCCAATTGGAATGCCAATCCTTCCAAAGCGTACGCAGATCAGTTTGGGGGCCAGAGCATCCTCCCAGCAGCTTAGAAGCTGCGCAGGCCAAAACTCCATTTACAAGAAACTGCCGCCGGCTTGTGCTTCCCCAAAAACCTGCATCAAGGGTTTTGCTAGAATTTTCAGGAACCATTAAAGCCTCAATGTAAGTGATAGGATTATTGGCGAGGCCAAAACAGAAATAACTAAAGAATATAGCAGACCAGCAGTTCTTGTAATCAGTCTCATGGCTAACCTGATCAAGCTGGGCTTTTAGTCACCGTTGCCAAAGGTCAGGTTTCAGTTTCCGGGAATCTTGGACAGGTAAAGTTATTTCTCTTTCACTCAGACACAGTCGGGACTGGCCAGCTCAATCTGAATCTGCGTGAGCCCGTTAAGGCGTTCAGTTGCCGAGAACCCCGTGACCAGCAATCCGGCCTCCGGCTGCGCAGGAGCGGCAAAGGTAAAGGCGAGATCCTGCTCCTGAAGGAGCTGCGGGATTTGTGTAATGGCATTCATGAAAAACTCGCTGGCAAATGAAAAACAAAGAAACTGCAATAAAAGAACGCAGGATCAATTTTACCTGGCGGGAAGTGTCTTGAGCGAAACTGGTCTGAACCTGAGCTGTATCGTGCTTCAATGAGGATCTTGACCCGAAGATCCAGCTTCGATGAAATCGGCTCATTAAGTTCAAGAGCCAAGCAAGTCTTTTCAGCTCTGTGCTGCTCGCTCTTGTGCTGAAAAGACTTGAAACGAGCAGTTCAAATGCGCAATACATCAGTGTTTACAAATCCATGGCTCAGCCATGTTTGCGGTCATAAGCGCTGACCTCGTGACCACGCAAGGCTGCGCCTGGTGGAGTAGTTTTTACATTCCTGCGGAGATTTCATTTATGCGCTTAATTCTGGCTATCCTGCTTCCCTTTGTTGTGTTCTTCACAATCAACCGCCCGTTTCAGGGGATCTTCTGCCTGTTGCTTCAGATCACTATTCTCGGCTGGATACCAGCGGCCATCTGGGCCGTGTATGCACTGGGCAATATAAGACCGACAAGAAGATCAGGAATATGCAGCGCTCCAGATGAGCATCACCAATACGGTTGATACAGCAATGAATACGCATCGGACTGGTATTTCTTGAATTGTTTAGGAAGCAGGTCTATATTGAATACAGGAAAGGGGAGCTTTCGCCCCCCAATCCAGCTGTTAGACTACTTTGATAAGGGTACGGAACCAGACGGCCAATCTCTTCCGTACCTTTTTCATTTTGAACCTAAGCTCAAGCTTAAAAACAAATTTCATCCAACATCCCACCTCCTTTACCAGGCTTTGCTACTGTCGGAGCGCCTAACCTCTCCGATCGTGCGGACTGGCTCGCACTGCTGCTTCGTAAAGGACGTGGTTATCGATATCATATCGGGTATAGGGTTCTCGCGCTATGGCAGGCATAGGTTCATGAACCGTTCCCCCCAGACAATCTGCCTTTATGCTCCCTCTTCAAAAACATCTGCTTTATCTATCGCGAAGGCTTCCAGGGTGAGTTCCAGTGTCATCTTGCACTGAGCCGTAACAGATCCTTTCACCCAAGAGCCACAAATTAATCGTCGAAATGGTTCACAACCACGTAACGCTCAGCTTCTTTTTTACTGCGTGGTAGAGGGTCTCCATTTTCCTTGTGCTCAAATCCGCCAACACCGTTATCTTCCACCTCTATCAAGATCCAGTCATCTGCAAAATTCGACCTGGAACTGTCATAAGAAAGACGCCCTAACTTTAACGCAGCTTTCCATTGCCGTTTGGCCTGCTTGTCAATTTCTTCTTCTGTCATCTCTCCCTTGCCATAGTCCTCCCACACGTCACACTGCAGATCGGAAAATTTTGGGAGGCTCGCTGGTTTCTTGGAAGAAATCTTAAGGTGCTGGCGCAACACTTGTTCCAACTCCTTTGAAAGCGCATGGAGCTGCGGCACGGATATGGAATAACGCTCTGCAACCTCCTGATCAGTGGTGTCAGCTCGTAGCAACTCCATGAATGCCTGATACTTTTGTTCATTATTCAGGGATTTGCGTTTTTTCATCCGTGAGGTCTCCTCGGTCAAGTACAATAAGCCTGTGCTTTTGAGGTAAGCCAATATCTGGCCTTGTTACACATTGTCGAGCCCCAATTGGGGTTGATTGCGGCTGAGTGTTAAATGACACGGCCTTCAGGACCATCGATAAGAAGAGTTCGAAGACAGGTGCCAATCGTCTTCGAACCATATGCACTTTGAAACCTAGATAGCCGGACAGGGCCTCTGTTATGCCTCTTCATCAATGACATCGGCCTTGTTGATCGCGAAGGCTTCTAGCGCGTGCTCCATTGCCGTCTCAACCAATCCCATTTCAGGTTGATAGGATCTGTAGGACGCATAGGCTAGAATGAGCGTGACAGCGGCGCCCACTGCTTTGTCCGTATCTGGCGTACCTCTCAGTGCCGTGTAGATCTTTTCTTCAGCCTCGGTTGAGGCTTTCGGAATTAAGGCCAGATGTGTTTGGGTTCCCATAAAACTTGCTCCTTATATGAGATGAGTTAAGTGTCCACTCCCCTCCCCCTCTGGAAGGTTCGTTTCACTTTTCTCGTCATTGGAAGCCGTTCAGTGTGGTCAAGGTCATTCTTTGAATGCCTGCTTGCAGGTTGCCTTGACCATGCTGAAGGGAGACTTTAAAGAACAGCAGACAAAGGAAGCCACTAAGCGGCTTTCCGCCTTTCTTTGCACGAGGGACAGTCCCCGCATGGCCGAGACAGACAGTGGAGCGCTTTAGGTTGAGTTTTGTCCTTGCTGGCTCGTTAGAGACGGCAGAGGGAAATTATGAGACCTTAAGTGTGGAGGTGTGTGGCTTGGTAAGCGCCAAAGGCGCGTGGACAGGCCCGGCCTGCATAGCAGACGTGCCCCTGCCCTATTGCTTCATCTGTTCTAAAATCCAGCGCATTATTTAATCAAAGGTCAGATTCAAAAGCTCTTACTCATCGTGATCACCCATCTTACGATCCAGCAACTCATACCAGCCTTACAAAAACACGACTTACAGACTTGAGAAATAACGCAAATCAAGCGGATCAAACGCCACAAGAATCACTAAATGTATATTTTCATAGATACGCATTAACAGATTGATACACTTAACTTATTCCGAACGCAGAGGAAGCCACAGCAGTTCACCTGAATCCGCGCTATACAACTGGTAAGTTTCGATATCTCGTTTCAGATCGAACTTCAGATGCAATTGGCCCGTCTAATCATTTTCAAAACAATGAGACTATGAAGCCTCTTAGATTTCACTATTATTATCAGTTAGATACATCAGATATCCATCTTGCTACCAGCACTCAAAACCTTGTTCGTTATTTTTCAGATGCTCAGATTGCAACCAACTTGAGAACTCCCGATCCAACTCCAGATCTTAGAACCTCTTAAGTTCGCTACCCGCTTAAAAAGCTGTTTTTAAATTCGTCCCTTCCGCTTGATCTTTCACTTTCCTTGCTCATTTCATGGCCTGAAGATCACCTGGGCTTTCACTGTTTGTGCCCTCATTTCAGATCTGAAGTAAAAACCCCTGCCCTAAATTCTCAGAGACTTTACCTCGATCCTTCTTTGCTATTTGATAGGCCTCCTCAATTTACTTCCCTCCCTGCTCCCCCTCACAAGACCGCCTCAATGTTCTTTGCTTTCACGTGCAACGACCCCGAACGCTGTTCTATTTGAGGGCCGCGAGCTTTCCCCCCTGCCCTCAAATATCCTCACGTCCAGTTCAGAATTGATATGAAGCTGCACCAGCTTTTCAAACTCTGCTGGATACATCGGTTTCTTTTCTCAAAGCGGGTGCGGAGCACCCAATTGCAAGCCTAATAAAACAGGCCGCAGGCGTGTTTTAAGTAGCGCGCAGCGGCAAAGCGTGGGGCGAAGGGAGAGCAACAAGGCGTAGCGCAGCGTTGCCGCCGTGCCGATCCCGTAGTCACACCCCGTATAGACCCACCGCCTTAACCTCTTGTTCAAGAATTGATTGTGATGGCAGGTAAGAAAAGACCTGAAACCGTCCGCTCCATCTGGCGGGCTCATGTGTCAGTCTCTCAGTCAGTGCCAAAAGCTTGAGCCTGCGACCGTCCTGGTCGAATCGTGCTTGCAGCCCCGGACTGTTCAAGTAGAATCTGGATGATTGAAATTTGGACCGGAGTTGCCTCCTCCGCTCTGAAGACTTTCAAGAAATCACCTTTTCGAGCACGCGCAAAATGAACCATTTTAGTTGCATGGGGCACCATGAAATCAATCGTCATTACAGAAAAACCCTCGCAAGCCCGCAATGTCATGAAGGCTGTTGGATCTCGATATGGAGAGGTACTGGCGGCACAAGGACACTTGCTGCGGCTTCAATCTCCTGAAGAAGCCAATCCGGATTGGAAAGCATGGTCTTCAGATCTGCTGCGCCCACAAGGTGGCCGGTATGGGTTGGTTACTGACAGAACCAGCGGTAAGGGTGAGCGCCTTGATAAAATCAAGCGGGCCTTAAGTGGTGCTGATCAAGTCATCATTGCAACAGACTGCGACCGCGAAGGTCAGGCGATTGGCGAAAACCTCTTGCATTTTTACAGCTATAGAGGCCGTGTGCTGCGAGCCATGTTTACGGCAGAAGATGAAAAGACGCTTTGCGCAGCCTTTGCCTCTGCCAAGCCCAATACGGAGTATCAGTCGCTTTATGATGCAGCGGTTGCCCGCGCTCAGGCCGATCAGGTTTTTAATCTTAGTCTGACCAGAACCGCAACGACCAGACTGGTGCCTTCCGGTGTGCGTGCAGTCATCGGCATTGGCCGTGTTCGCACCCCAACGCTTGGAATTGTCTGCAGACGTGAGCAAGAGCTTTCCAACTTCAAGCCACAAGACTACTTTGAGCTGACTGCAAATGTTCAAGGTGAACATGGGCTGTTCCAGCTTCACCACCGGCCGGCTGACAGCGAGCGCTATTTTGAAAAGGCTACGGCTGAAGCAATCGCCGCTGCTTCGACCGGCTGGCACGGTCCAGCCAGCGTCACACAGGAAAACCGGCGTCAGGCTCCAGGCAAACCCGTTGATCTTCCAAGCTTGCAAAAACAAGCTGCCAAATGGGGATGGACGGCAAAGAAAACATTAGACGTTGCGCAAGCTCTTTACGAGATCCATAAGCTGACAACCTACCCACGCGCTGCCGTGCGCTACCTTCCTGAGAACATGGTTGAAGGAGCAAGCGCTGTGTTTGCTGCTCTTGTTGACGGCGGCTATGTGAAGGATCTGGACTGGCAGGCCCCAACAATCAGGACAGGCAAACGCGGTGTATTCTCAGATGCCGGTTTAGCTGGTGAATCTCATCATGCCATCATCCCCAATCCAGCTGTGATTGATCAGTTTTCGAAGATCATTGCAGGGCTGAACGCTGACGAGCAAAAGCTGTTTGATTTCATAGCCAAGACATTCCTTGCAGCGCTAGGCCCTGATTACGAATATCACCAAACACAGATTGCTATCAGTGTTCCGGTGAATGGTCAGACTATCGTGTTCAAGACTGTGGGCCGCTCTACAATTCATTCAGGCTGGCGTGCTATTTACGGTGAGTTCATCGAGGACAGGTCATCCTCAGATAGCGAGGCCGAACTGCCTCAGGTTCGAGACGGTGAAGGGGTAGGGATCTCAGCTGTCAATATTGATGCCAAGAAGACAAAGGCACCAGCCCGCTACACGGAAGGTTCCTTGATTGAAGCCATGCAAAACGCATGGAGGTTTGTTGAAGATGAGGGCCAGCGTGCACGGCTTAAGGAAGCCAAGGGCATTGGTACTCCGGCAACCAGAGACACGATTATTGAGGGACTGAAGAAGCAAAGCTTCCTGACTGTCTCGAAGGGCAAACTCTTTGCAAGCGATACGGCTATGCAGCTCTATCATCTTCTGCAGGACCGGTGTCCTTCTCTGCTCGATCCAGCAACGACCGCAACAATGGAAGCGCGACTTGATGACATTGTGAGTGGTAGAGCCGGTGCTGATGAAATCATCCAGGAGATCTGCAGCTCTGCGAAGACGGCAATTGATGTTCTGGACGGGCAGGGGGCTAAGCTCGATATCCAGCGCAAACCGAGCCCAGCCATGGTCAAAGCAGCTAAGGGCAAGGCTGAACGTGAAGGCAAGCGTTTCACCCGCGCAGATCTGGCAAGCTATGACACGTTGCGGGCTTATCTGGGGCCAATGAAGGAGCGGGCAGGGGAGCCATCCGCTCCAAGCCCAGCACAGCTCAAGTTGGCAATGATGATAGCTGAACGGTTGGGACAGCCTCTTCCTGATGAAACCAAAAGCTCAGCAAGGGCTCTGAGCAGCTGGATTGACGCGAATAATTTTTCCAGTGAGAGCCAGATGAAGTGGATCTGCAAGTTCGTTGAGGAAGGCAAAATCAAGAAACCCAAGGGCTATCCGGACAAGGTCAAAACTAAGAATGCCAAAGTGCTTCTTGATAAGATATTCAACAAAAGGTAAAATAGCTATCTATTTGAATTATATGAATTTTTACCTCAAGGGTGCACGCGTGCACCCTTGGCTTTGATCAAATTGCACGCGTTCAACCAGATTGTGCCAGGCCGAATAACGACTTGTGTAGCGCCAACTCGCCATCGACAGCCCGATCAATGCAAGCTCTGAAATAGCCGCCCGGACTGGAAATCAGCAAAGGATCTCGCAGGGCTTTCTCCGCTGTGGTTGCCAGCACAGCCGCCGCCGCATATCGTCCAACTTTTGCCTGAGCCTGTTGCATTCCCGATTGAGACAAACCAATCAGCAATGCAATATCACCGCTGGCCTTCAGCAATTCACTCCAGTTGTTAAACTCAAACCCAAGACTATTTTGAAGGTTTGATAAGGCTGATTTGAGCAAGCCTATGGAAATGCTCTCTAGCGGATCCTCTTGCTCAGCAGGCTTAACTTTGGCCTCAAAATTGCTCCTTGGTTTCTTCTCAAGAGCCGCTTTAACCTCAACTTGTTTGAGGTTTTGCATAATTGAGTGATCAGCGTGAGCTGATCTCCGTTGTCTTATACCTAATTTAAGAGATTGAGGGTTTGTATTATTATATGGGATGTCATCGATGTCACCCGCGCATGTCATCTCATTATATAATGAACTATCAGTTTCCTGTGTTTCTTCTTCAGCAGGAGTAAAGGCTGCGACCGCCATTTCATAAATACTCTGAAGCACTTCTGCGCGAGTAACAACATCCATCGGCTTGGTGCTGAGTGTCTCGACCGCGTCCTGTACATCGCAAAACTCTAGACCTTCTTTAGCGGCAAGAAGTGCCATGTCTTCAATCGCACGGAGCAAGCGGTTTACTGTCCGGCGGGCGTCTTTCTGTGCCTTGAGACGTTCAGCAAACTGAACACCCAGTTTCTTCAGCTCACGAACGCGTTGGCGAGCAGGGGAGAAATCAAAGCCGTACCCGCGCTCAATCGCACCCAGTTTCCCTTGCCTGAACTCACCACGATGAATATAGCGCCGTCCGGTTGGACTGTCCCGGTAAGCAATGATACCCGCTTCTACCAGCCGTTTCAGGCAGCGAATGACGGTGCGCTTTGAGCGGCACACGTATTCAGCCAGTTTTTCATTGGAGATTGCAACAAGAGGGCGGTGATTGGGTTGCCAGTCATCCGCAGCAGTAAGGCCGATCAGGATATCCAGAATATGATAGCAAGTCCCATCAATGCCAAGGGCAGGTGCTGCCTTTTTGAGCGCCATTGCCACTTCTGACTTTGTGGTTTCAACAATATCATTTGCCATAGCCAGACGTTGACTGACCATCATCTCTGGTGTGAGTTTTCTAAATGAGGCCACTGAGCCTGAATTTTGCATAGCAAAACCCTCTCGCCCTACGGTTCCGAAGAGCGTTTAAAACACACGTTATGCAACGTGTGTCATCAATAAGAGGCAAATCAGCGCGCAGAACGCAAAAAATCGTACCGCCCCATAGGAAGGCGATTGATTTTAACAGCAGCACGAAGTACGGTGAGTTTGCTGATACGGTACTTCTAGAGTTCTGCTCTGGATTGCCAGATGAATTCCGGTCCTGCAGATTGCCGTCTGCGGGGCCGTTTTCTTTTGCGGTTAGGTCATTCGCTTTCTCCCATTGGCTCCACGACCTTTTGCTCTTGCTGCTCAAAATCCTTAAGCAACTGATCTATCTTACTGGTCAGATATTCAGAGAAGGCTGCAGCCCGCACTTCATCTGTCATTACAATCTTGATATTCCGTGATCCGCGTGCCTCAACAGCCGGTTTGCCGTCTCTGCCCTTGATGAGCAGTTTGCGTTGCACAGCGGCTTTGCGGGCCTCTACTCCCTCCACAGTGGAAGGAGATAAATTTCCATCCACCACTTCAGTAGAGACAGCCAGATCGTGAACCCAGGCAAAACGATCCGGACTGGAAAGAGCATCCCATTTGCCTGAAGTCTTCAGGTTGGCAATGCTCTTGCGCAGCCGGGCAACAGTACCCTCGTTCTCACAAGCCTTTGCTACCGTCTCCCACTTCACACGGCCAATACCACGGGCGGACCCAATGTTTTCAATAAGATCTTCCGGCACGCGGCGAATAATAGAGTTCAGTTTAGACACACGGGTCTTGTCACCAGCGCCAACAGCGGCGGCAACAACTTCACGGGTAAACGTCTTGCTCAGCTCGGCTGCAAAGAAACATTGCTGAATATAGGTAAGGTTCTTACGTTCTTCATTTTCCTTACCCTGAGCGATAACAAGTTCTTCATCGCTCAAATTTTCAACAACCGCGCGAACCGCAATATCCAGCTTTAAGCAGGCCTTAACCCGGCGGTGCCCATAGGCGATCTGATAATGGTTTGTCCGGTCCGGGTGAGGGCGCACAAGAACAGGCACTTGCTGACCATTCTTGGAAATACTCTCGACCAGGCTGTCCAACTCTTCATCATCACCTTCAAACGCACGGTCCAGCGCTAATGATGGCAGCAGCAACTTGGCATCGAGGTTTTTGATGATCTGGCTTGGATCAACGGCTTCATTGCGCTGTTCGGTTAAGGAATGCAGGGCCGCACCAAGGCGTCCAACAGCGCTCTTCTCCCGTGGCTTTGGCACCTCTTCTGCAACCGGTGTGCTGGCCGCACGCTCAAGACCTGCATTGTTGCCGGTCATGATCGCACTCAGTTTACTCTTATTTCTCTTACGTTTATCGTTCATGAGCGACCCCAATAGGACTTCAAAAGCTCCTCAATCTCGCTGTTAACTCGATTAACGGAATCCAGCGCACGATCATATGTTTTGCCATTGAAGTTGGAGCGTTCCGCCTCATAAAGTGTTTGCTGAACGTTCCCCGCTTCGGCAATCGCGGAGCTTCGCAACATTGTGTTGGTGAGAACATTTTGCAGCTGAGAACGCAGCATAGTCACCACATCTGTTTCCGGACGGCTGGTATTATCATGGCGCGTAATCAGATATTGCAGCGTTTTAGGCACCAGATACTCCGGCCCAAGCTGCTTTGCTACGGTGCTCTCAAAAAACTCGTTATGCGCGATGGACGTTGCCAGATACTGCGCCATAGATTCACAATCGATCCACTGCGGGTGAATGGTCACCAGCAAATGGTCCGCTGCAAAGGATGCCGCGTTGGACAGGTAGCCCAGACTTGGCGGCGTATCGCAGATGATTACGTCATACGCGTCTTCAACATTTTCAAACGCCAGTTGCAGGCGAGTGAAGTAAAGCTTGCGCTGAAGGCAGTCGGAAAGCTTGGCATGGTTGCTTGCCAGTTCATCTTCCAACTCACGAAGCCGTGTATTGGTGATACCTTTTTGCTTCTTCTCATCCTCAATGTCTGCAATACGGTTGCGTAATACAGGCTCTTCTTGTCCGGCCAAGGTAGCATAATGCGGCGCAAAAAATTCCCATTCGGTGAGGAACGGGCTGCCAATAGCCAGATCAAGGTTATCAAAATACGTTTTCTGAACCACCTCGCTCATAGGCTTCGGATCACTGTAACGTATTGATGCAAAAAGAGATTCCTCTTCCGGCACCATCTCAGGGACAAAGCCGAGCATACTGGAGGCAGACCCTTGCGGGTCCAGGTCCACCAGCAGAACACGATAGCCTTGCAAGGCCAGATGCTGCGCCAGATGCACCGAAGTACAAGTTTTGGCAGATCCACCCTTAAAGTTGGAACAGGCGATGATCTGAATGTCTTCATCTTCCTTGCGGCGCGGATCATAGTTCAACGCTTTGGCGCTATCATCGCCAGCTTTTTCCGCAAGGTAGATTCGAATCTGGTTCATTTGCTCAAGAGAGTAATAGCGTCGCTCACCGCGACCAACCTTCTCAATCTCAAGCCCCATTTCATCAGCAGACAGAGCCAGATAGCGCGGAGTGATACCCAGATAGGCTGCCGCTTCTGACGCCGCAAATTTGCGCAGATTCTTTTCCGCCTTTGGAGGAAACTGAGACTGCGCCAGCGCCGCAAGCGTGCTGGATAAAGCCTTATGGTCTGCCTTCATTTGAGAAAGCATAATACCGCGCTCTAGTACCTCAGTGTCCATTTCCGAAATCACCCGAAATTTTTGATTAAACAGGAATTAAGGAAATACTCTGCATTTCTCAATCGGAAGTCAACGATTGCTTGGTTAATGAATACTTAACAAATCAATCTAGCCATGATCACTTAGGCAGAATTAGTTCATTTTTCAGCACTAACTTGTTGTTTTAACTAACTTTACCTCTATCACGGATGTAAACATTTAGCTCAGATAACTTTAGAAATAAGGGATGGAAAACAATCCACGCGAAGTGGTTTCGCTCAGGACCCAACTTCAAAAACCAATCAGCAGAATCGACCTTTAACAAGCACTATCCGATTCTGGAGATCGCCAAAACATCCTGAACGGGATCTTTAGGCAGAGCATTTGGCTCTGATGGAATGGATGCCCCATCCGGCGAGTTCCTACCATACTAGGCAAGAGGGCATTGCCAAGTTGTTTGAGGTCAGATTTTGAGTTATTAAATCTCAATGAAAATACCAAGCTCCTTTGCCCGCCTGAAGGGGTACCGTTTTCCTCGTGAAGTCATTGAGTATGCCGTTTGGGCATACCATCGTTTTGCAATGAGCTCCGCTGATGTTGAGGACCTCCTGGCAGAGCGCGGTGTTATTGTCAGACGGGAAACTGTTCGGCTTTGGATTAACCGCTTTGGTCACCATTTCGCCGATTGCATCCGCAAAGATCGGCCTAAGCCAAATAATAAATGGCATCTGGATGAGGTGGTTATTACCATCCGTGGGGTGAAATACTGGCTCTGGCGGGCGATTGATGCAGATGGTGAAGTGCTCGATATCTTGGTTCAAAAGCACCGGAACGCCAAGGCTGCCAAACGGCTTTTCAAAAAACTTATCAAACAATTCACGGAATTCGTGACCACCTTCTCATCCTGATGATGTTCCGCCATGGCCTGCGCGTTTCTGAGGCAATAGCCCTGCGCAAAGATCATGTCGATCTTTGCCTGTCACGCATATGGGTCAGCCGTCTTAAGAATGGGCTTAGCGTGGAGCAACCAATTGCCGGCGATGAGCTACGAGCGATGCGCCGTTGGCTATCCCATCGTGAGGATGCACTTCCCTGGCTGTTTGTCTCAGAGCGCAGGCAGCCCCTGACCCGGCAAGCGGTCAACTACATCATTGGGGCGGCAGAAAAGCGAGCAGGACTCGGCCATATGCATCCGCACATGCTGCGCCATTCCTGCGGTTTTGCTCTGGCAAACGAGGCCCATGACCTGAGGCGTATTCAGGATTATCTCGGACACCGTGATCCCCGCCATACGGCTCATTATACCCGGACGGCAGCCAGCAGGTTCGAAGGTCTCTGGTAACAGAGGGAAAATGGCTCCGTCGCTGAGCACTTTACCCAGTTCATACAAGTGCTCCTTATATGTTCTAGATTTTGGCCCGTTTAGGAGCTTCGGTCCAGTTAGGCCTTGTAAAATACGCTTACCTGCCCGATCAAATGAGACCACCTCTTATGCCGTAACGTCTTGACGGCGCCTGGAAGAACCGGGGTTTTCCCTCAAAGCTCTGAAACTTGCTTTTAATTACCTTTGGCCGGACGCTTCCTCGTTTAGGCATGCGCCGCGCGGAAGGACTGCCTAACATCAGCCAGCAATTCGAGGCTTCGCATGACTTTTTTCTGCTCAACGCCAAAATCCACCAGACATGCGATTTCATTGACACCTGCGCCGCTCAGGTATTCCAACTGCGAGGTGACATCGTCCGGAGTGCCAAACAGGCCGCTTTCCTGCATGTAACGTGCGCAGGCAGTGTTGAGCATGGCTTCCCGCAACTTCGAAGACATGGAAGACGATTTGCGCTTGCCTGTGCCCTTCTGGTTTGAGGCCTGGGTGAGATCGAGAGAACTACCCAAGTAAGATTGGAGTGGTCCCCGGGTGTCTTCGAACACACGTTCGGCGCATTCGTGCACATAAGTGTGCATCATCAAGGTCACGTGGCCTTCGCCGTCATGACCGGCATCCTTCCAGGCTTGCCGATAAGATGCGATTTTCTCAGGCAGTTCAACGATGTCTTGGCCGCGCAAGTGAGTGAGGATATTGGCGCCCATTCTGGCGGCGGCAGTAAAGCCTTCAATGCGGCCTGAGCAGGTTAGCCAAACCGGGAGTTTGGCTTGAACCGGTCGAGGATGCGTGCGGCGCACTTCGGTCTGGCCGTTTTGTTCGAGTGTAACCTCATCGCCTTGCCAAAGCTGCTTGACTGTCTCGATGCCTCCGGCCGTCGCTTCACGGCGCATTTCGAAGTCTGTCGATGAAAGGATGAAGTCCTTGGGATTCCAACCCGCAGCAAAGGAGATCCCGACACGCCCATTGGAGAGGTTGTCGACCACTGCCCATTCTTCGGCAACGCGCACAGGATGATGCAGTGGCATGACGACGCTGCCGGCGCGAAGACCGACATTCTGAGTGATGGTTGAAAGCGCGGCAGCAAGAACGGAAGGATTTGGGAAGATGCCACCAAAACCATGAAAATGGCGTTCTGGCAACCAGACTGACTGGAAGCCGTTCTGATCGGCAAACCTGGTGGCGTCCATGACCAGTGCGTAGGTATCTGGGCCGGGAGCACGATTGTCGTCCGTGGCGAAGAACGAAAGGCTCAGGTCTAACCCTGTTTGAAGGCTCTTTCCGCCATGTGAAACGCTGGCAATTGAATTTTCGGGTGCGTTTTCAACTTCGCGAAAAGTGGTTTTCGGGCCTGCTTTCAACATTGGATCTATTCCTCTCTGGGATTTCTAAAATGTCTTGCTGCGTATCGATGTGGTTGAGCTAGTTCTGACTCTTCGTGGCCCGCTGCCCCCATCGCTTGAAAAGGCTCACAGTGCCCTCGCTGTGGCGGGTTTCCTTGCTTCTATTGGCGGATGGGCAAGGGTTTCCAGACTGCGGGGCGAAGCGAGCAGGTGGACAACCTGATCCACTTGCTGAGCAATTGCTGGACGGCGTACAGAAAGGGCAAAGGCGCGCGCAAGTATCTTGTTCAAAGAAATGATTTCCGGCGTGAGATCGCCGCGGAAGTTCGAATATTCCATGTCCGAAGCGACGCTGAGTTGCCATGCCCACCGCGCGGGCTCCATTGCACGCGCCAGATAGTGTTGGCGCAATCTCTCTTGCCAACCGTCAAGCGGAGCTGTTTCTGCAAGTGCATCGCGCAGTCCCTCTGCCTGAAGAACCGCGACTGACATACCTTGGGCGTAGATTGGATTGAAAGACGCAACAGCATCCCCAAGGGGGAGGTAGCCAGCCGGAAGAGGTTGGCTCAGCCTGTCGAATTGCTTGAAGCGGACTCGGGCAATCTGGTAGTTTCTGATCTTGACCAAGGAAGTTTCCTTGGTCAAGAGATTACTAATCTTGCCATCGGCAAGTCCGAGAAGATAGGCGCGCAGTTCCGCTTCATTTGCGGGCGCACTATCGCCATCCCGTATTGTTGCGGTTACGATCCATCGGTCCTGCTCGACAGGAGCCATAACGGCACCTAGCTTGGCTGGCGGGCTTGCAAGGTTTAACCAGCCCGCCGGGCTTTCGTCGGCTTTCATCGTGCGTGTGAACATGCCCGTGACATAGCGCACATCAGGGAAGCTGGTTTCCATGGGGGGGTGCTCAAAACCCAGAGCCTCAAGCCAGCGATCACCTTCGTCACCACGCCCCGTGGCATCGACCACAAGATCGCTCGACAGTATTTCCTCTGATGCGCCAGGTCGTTTGATCCATACACCGGCGACTGAACGACTTTCGTCAAGGAGTAGTGATGACACCTTTGCATTGACGCTCACGACATTCGGCAGATCGCAGATTGCTTTGTAAAGTACGTGTTCCAGGTGGGGGCGTGTCTGGGACATGACGCTTACGCCGGTGTCGAGTGGTGGAAGCCAATGACCCTTGGTGAAGGTTTGCCATTGCGGGCGCGCACGAAGCCGCAGACCGCCACTTTCCACCATCTTCTCGGTGAGACCTGGCATAAGTCGCTCAAGCCCTTCGCTTCCAGCCTGTAGAAGGGCGTGCATATGTCCACCTTGGGGCAGGGCCTTGCGCAGCTCTAGCTTATCGGAAGGCCCATCCTTTTCGACAAGCAGAACTTTGCTGAAGTGTCGAGAAAGAGCGATCGTGGCTGCGAGGCCGCCGATTCCTGCGCCAATTACGATTGCGCATTTTGATGCAAATTTAGCGGCCATGTTGTCTCCGTTCGGGCAATAAATTGTGAGTATGAGCGTTGCGTGGCCGTTAGGCCGTTACTGGTTCGGGTTGCAATTCTGTCAGGGGGGCAAGTGACCGATTGTCGACCTTGCCGTTCATGGTGAGCGGGATATCGTCGACGAACCGAATGTCGCGGGGCACAGCTGCAGATAGCAGAAAACGTGATAGGTGAGCGATAATTTCACTTCGGCTGACATCTGCGCCGGACTTGGGCTGAACGAACAGCACAATACCATTGATGATGCCGTTCAGACGAGATGGGATGCAGGCAGATTTTTGGATGGGAGGAAAGCCATCTGCAGCGCGTTCGATCTCGTCGAGCTCGATGCGGTTGCCGTGAAGCTTGATCTGCCGGTCCGTGCGGCCAAGAATCGTCAGATCACCTTTTTCATTTAAGCGCCCCAAATCGCCGGTGCGATAGGTGCGCTGGTTGTTATGCCAACCTATGGCAACGTTGGCTGGATGATCTTCAGGCAGATAATGCTCGATCACCTGAGGGCCGCTCAGTTCTATTTCTCCCAGCTCTCCAACAGGAACCTCCAGGCCATCCGGTCCCAGAATGCGCATGCCTGAGGGTGGAATGATTGCGCCAAGGGGCATGGGCGCACCTTCCACGGCGTCGGCTGCCACCAGTTGATGCAGGTGGGTGCAACATGTGGCTTCCGACGGGCCATACCCGTTCATGAGCTTTGCCTCGGGGAAGCGACACTGCAGATCGCGCAGCAGGGAATGGGGCACCATCTCGCCACCAATCACAAACCAACCGAGTTGTGGTAGGTGCGCGTGATTGAACTTCGGTTCCAAACACATCAGCTGGAGCAGGGAGGGCGTGGAGGCCCAGGAGGAGACTGGAGCCGCGGGGCAGGATAACAGATGCAGCAGGTTGTTACGTGGTTTGATGTTGTTGGCGTGGTCCAACATAATGATCGGCTTGCCGAGCGAGAGCGCAGGCCACAGATCGAACATGCCCATGTCAAAAGCCAGGTTCGAATGATTTACGTGGGCGCCTGTCGGCTGATTTTCGGACAGCATCGGCGTGTACCACCCATCCAGAGCGGCAAAATTGTGCCGTGAGATCGGCACACCTTTTGGCTCTCCGCTGCTGCCGGATGTGAAGATGATGTAGAGGACGACATCATCATTTCCGAGCGGTTCGGTCTCACTCAGAGGGCTGCTTGGCACCCGCGACAGTTGAATAGAGGGCAGATCAATCGGATTGTCACCTTCCATGGCTTCCAGAACATAGGTTACCTTGGTGACCTGGGCGATCTTGCTTATCCGTTCGGCGGAGAGAGAACGATCAGCAAAGGTGAAGGGACGCTCGGTGAGAGCACAAGCCAGCATGGCAGCCACACAATCGGGCTCCTTGTGACCGACAATCAATTGGGTGCCATCTGGCGACGAGGCTAGTGCGTGAAGAATGCCTTGAACCCGACTTCCCAGTTCGCCGAAGCTTGTCACCCCACACAGGTTCACTAGTGCCGGTGCTGAAGGCGTTTGCATCATATGGGTCTGGATGGCGTTCAGAATGGCCGAGAACATGGCGTGCTCCTTTGCTCGCTCGTTGTCGCTGCACTAGGTTTTCGATTTCTGTGAGGTCTTCTCTCGCGGAGAAAAAGCCACCTTTACCGCGCCGCGCGGGACCAAAGCCGACCGAAGAAGGGGGCGGAGATTTCCGCGCGGACAATCAGGAGCAAGAGAGAACTGTAGCTCCTTTGAGATAATCGCGACAGCAGTGCTCAGCCTGTTCAGGAAAAAGCGAGCACGGGCGCGAATGCGCGGGCCGACGCCAAAGGGGAAGTAGTGATTCTGGTCCGGCAAATCCTCATTGTACCGATGAACGTTAAAGGCTGCCGGGTCATCCCAGTACCGTTGGTCACGGTGAACCAGCCAGGGTGAAAAGATGACGGTGGCATACTTGGGGACCGTGACATCGCCAATCAGAACATCCTGACTTGTAATGCGATAGATAAATGGCAGTTCAGGGTAAAGGCGCATGCCTTCCTTGGCGGCGGCTATCGCCAAACTGTTGCTAGCTCGGGGCAGCTGAGCGTCTTCTTCCGCGATCTCGGTCACGAGGTCCGGTGCCTGGGCCAAATGGGACAGCACCCACATTAGACTGCGCCCGCCCACATTTAGCTTTTCTGTCAGGACGTTTGCAAGCGCCGGCCGCAGTAACCCGAGACGATCCTCCGGCGCAACATCGTCTGGGATGACCTCGATGAGCTTTGCGATCAAGGTATCATCTTCGAAGTTCGTGGTTTCGAGAGCGCTCCTGAGCAAATCATCAAGGAAGGTTCGAGCCAGGCGATATTCTTCCAGGCTTTCATAGTTTGCGATTGCCTCCGGCCCCATCTGACCAACGGACAGATAGAAATTCTCGATATGATCCAAACCATCGGCGATTTCTACATCCACAAGTGAAAAGCCCAACAGGGCGGGAAAAACCGCCCGCACGGCCCACTCTCGACACAGGTCGCGCAGGTCCACGACGGAGCCGGACTTGAGGGCGTCGGTCACGAGTTGGTGAGACGCTTGGATACCAGCGTCTGCCAGCCATTCGTCAAGATCTGAGGAAAGGGCATTCAAACGGCGACTAATGTTTAGCCAAACTGTGCGCCATTTTTCCTCTTGAGGCAGATTTCCGACCAACATCAAGGTGATCGCATCATTGCTGGCGAGGTCGCCGAAATCGGCACGAAAATGTCCCTGGTGGCTGCGCCAGTAGGTAACACTGTCTGCGCCGGCGAGAAGATAAAGCTCACGGGTGTCGCTGGCGTGGATTTGGACCTTGTCACCGCATTGGCGTGTCGCGAATTCTGAGACTTTGAGAAGCCCGATGTTCTGGAACATTTCGGAGCTGGCATTGAAAATCGGTGCAGCTTGTAGGGTCATTGGGTCTGATCCTCATTCAAAGGTCTTAGTGTAGAGGTATCCGGGCATGCGCAGATGTCGCAAGCGCGCGGTTTTTTGCGCGCCGGCGAGCTGATGCCTGTTGAGTTTTGAATTGAGGTTCAAACCTGACTCAAAACCGGCGAACCAGTAGCGCGGCACCAGATAGATGGGCAGGTCGGTAGCCATGGCAGTGGCCAGCCGCTCAAGGCATTTGTCCGAATGGGGACCAAGCACGAAAGCTGAGAGTGCTCTCGGTTCACCATGCAGGATGTAGGGTTCCACAACGGCGTCCTCCACACCGTCCTGACGGCGTAAATGAGCTTCAACATCATTGAGGTCGATCCGAATGCCCTGGATCTTGATTTCACGGTCCAGACGGCCAAGAAAGCTCCAGACACCATCAGCATTGCATGATCCACGATCACCGGAGCGGTAAACGTCCGGTTTCGGGAAAGCACGTGCCTGTTTTTCAGGTAGACCGATGTATCCAGCGCCAACGCTCGCGCCGCTGATCCAGATTTCACCCGGCTCGCCAAAGGGCGTATCTGGAGCGCAATATAGAGAAGTGCCCGCGCGCACCTGACCAATCGGAAGGTCAGAAGAACTCTTAAGGTGTTCCTCCGTGATCTCCACGGAAGTCACGGCAACTGTGCATTCGGTCGGGCCGTAAGTGTTGATGACGCGGCAGCCGGGAAAGCGATCTAAGAGACCTTCAACGATTGATTTGGTCAAGGGTTCACCGCAAAAGACGAAGGTTTTGAGGCGAGAAAGAGCGTTTTCGCAGAAACGACGGTTTTTCAGGAACAGTCTGACAATTGAGGGCGTAGAGACCCAAAGCTCTGCTTTTTTATCGGCGAGACGGGCGATATAGCGTGAGGAATCCCAGATTTCAGCGTGGTCGAGCGCAACAAGTGGACGCTTTCGAGACCAGGACGTCCAAATCTCGAAAAGGGAAACATCGAAGCAGTAGCGGATTGTCCCGCTCACGCTTTTTTCAGATGTCGCATCAGGCAGAAGCTCATCAAGCCAGCCTATGAAGTCGATCAGATTGGCATAGGTGACCTTGATACCCTTCGGCGCGCCCAACGTGCCTGAGGAAAACATGATGTAGGCAATGTCACTGTCATCCATCTCACAACCTGGTAGGTCGGCAGTCGAATAGGCTGCGTCCTCCGACGATGGAGACGAAATGCTGATGACCGGCAAGTCATCTGAGCCGAACTGCTCCCGGAGCAGTTCAAGAAGGTCCACCTGATGGTCGGCAAATAGAATGGCGCAAGGGGCGCAGACCTCGATGATCTGCTGCAAACGTGCCTTGGGCGTTTCCGGTTCAATAGGAACCAGCGCACGGCCGCTGAGCAGGCAAGCCCAATAGGCCACCAAGTATCTCGGATCCTTATGGCCCCAGACAAGCACTGGGCGCGCCTCTGATGTCCTGTGCAACTGCGGCTCGAGGGCGAGTAGCTTTAAAACCGCGTCACGCAGTTCGGCAAAGCTTATTGTGCCGGTCGGGTGGTGGTATGCGGGGCGTGTGTCTCCGGCAAAAGATTCAAAGATTTTGCGGAGCTTTTCCCAACAGATCGAGGCGGGTTCAGGAGCTGGCGCTGTGGCAAGCTTCATGCTGGAACCTCCTCTATCCGCATGGTCACAAGCGTGGTTGTCAGGTTGCCGACAGTGGTGAAGTTCTCAGGGGTGAGAGCAGCGGGATCGAACTCGATATTCTGGACGTTCTCTTCAATGGCGACGAAGAGTTCGAGCAGCAGACCGCTGTCGATGCCCAGGTCTTCCTGTAGGCGTGTTTCGCTGGTGATCTCAGTGGCTTCCGGCATATCGAGAAGCTCGATGATTTCGGAAATGACTATGTTCTCTATGGTCTTCATTACGGATACTTTCAGGTTGGGGCACCACTTGTTCGCGAAGGTGTCCGTTCACAAGGCCAGCAGGACGGCCTCTTGTTTCGCGGAAACCTGCGTCTCCGCCTGGAATTCCTTGAGTGTGTGACGGTCAATCTTGCCATTACCGTTGCGTGGCATGGCTTCAATGATGCGGACCTTTGCTGGAATCGCGTGCGGTTCCAGGCGAGCGGTGCACCAGGCCTTAAGATCTGACGCTTCCGGCGATTGACAGTCTGCGTTCTTGAGGGTGACCACAGCCTCGCACTGCTGACCATAAACCGGGTGTTCGATCCCCATAACGCAGACTTCGGCGACGTTCGGGTGGGTCATTAGGACGATCTCGATCTCGCTGGGGGCGACCTTTTGACCTGCGATTTTCAGAATGTCGTCGGACCGGCTCAGCCAATAGACAAAGCCTTCCTCATCCAAACGACAGGTGTCGCCGGTGTAGAGCACCACTTCATTGGCCCATGACCCGCGGCGCAGCTTCTCCGCGGTTTTGTCCGGATTGCGCCAGTAGCCCTTCATGACGGTACTGCCGCGGATCACCAGTTCGCCAACGGCGTTGCTTTGGTGTGCTTTGCCATCTTCATCCACCACCCACAATTCAGTGTTAGGGATGGCCTTTCCGACGCTGGTCTTGCGTGTTTCAAGTTGGGTGGGGTCCAGATAGGTGCACCGATGGCACTCAGTCAGGCCATACATCGAGAAGAGCGTTGCGTTGGGAAACAAGGCAGTCAACTGGTCTATAAACTCCATGTGCAGGGCGGCGGCTGTGCTGGATATGCAGCGTACGCTGGAAAAGTTATAGCGATCAGCAAGCGGTACAATCAGGGGCACCATGGTTGGAACGACCGGAAAGACGGTAGCCCGGCTGCGCGCCAGGCGCTGCAAGGCAAAGAGTGGCTGTTCGAAAGAAGGCTCTACGATCAGGCAGGCACCGACGAGCGTACTCATCGTCAACTGATGCAGTCCGTAATCAAAAGTCATGGGGATCGAGCAGAAGATCCGATCGTTGCGGGTGTAGCCCAGATACTGCGCGACCGAACGCGCTGCACTCGTCATGTTCAGATGGGAAAGCATGACCCCTTTCGGGTCACCTGTTGAGCCTGAGGTGTAGATGATCGCTGCCAGATCCATATCTATAACAGGGGGCGGGGAGGCGAGAAGGTCGGAGGACGTGCTTACAGCGACATTGCCGGTTGCCCAGAGGCCATCCGGACCCGGTGCGACGAGAACCGGTGAAATGCGTGCGTCGATTGCGGCTTTGCGCACAGTGTCATAGAGCGCGAAGTCATGCATGACCGCAGCGGGTGTACAATCTGCGATGATCCAGCCAAGCTTCGTCCGTTTGGTACCCGGATTGAGCGGAACTGCAACAGCGCCTGCATAAAGGGTGGCCCAGAAACCAATGCAAAAGGCTGCCGAATTGGCCATCAGGAGTACGACCCGGTCTCCAGGGGTGACGCCCTCGTTAATCAGGTGCTGGGCGAGGGCCCGTGAAGCGGCCTGGACTGTCGCGAAATCCAGCCGTAGGTCCTGGAACTCAATGCTGGTGCTGGTGGCGGAGACCTCGACAGCGCGATCAAGGAAACTCGTGAGCAGGGTGCTGCGTGCATGCATCATGTTTGTCCTTCGCGTTATTGGGTTAGGCTTCCGGGGGTATGTTGAAGCCGACAGGCCCCTACAAAACCGCCCATGCCAACAGAGATGAGTGCGAGATCGTCGTTTCTGGTTTCGCTGGCGCACTTGCGTGCTGTGTGAAGCTCATGGTCTAGAAGCAGGAACGGGTCCGTGGTGTAGCAGTGGCCGATGTCCGGCAGCAGGCCGAGGCGAATTCTGTTTCCCTCCAGCCCGGTCTCCTGACTGAAACGGTGCCAGACTAACGTATTGATGTTGTGGGGAAGCAGACTGGTCTGCCCTTCCCAGCCAAAACTCACCGCCTCGAGCGCGTTCAGGACAAGCTTCGTGTGTGCGGCAAAGAATCTGGCCATCTGGTCGCTGTTGCCGCTATAGCCGAAGGAGAATTCCGGCTGGCATCGCAGGGTTACATCGCAGACCTGGAGGCCGCATACCTCGTTGTCGAGCAGCAAACCGCAATAGGCGTCGCCCATAAGAGTTAAGCCCGGCAAATAGCGGTCGGTGAGATCGCGCTCAGACAGGTTGTCACCTGCCAGAATGAGCACCGAGCTAGCAACTCCTGTTTCCAGCAACGTCCTCCCCAGATCCAATGCCCAGAAAAGACCACTGCAATTGGCTTGATCGACCTCATAGTAATTCTGAATTCGCGACAGGAACCTGTGGCTTTGGCGCAAGCTAATCGCAGGCGAAGAACCGCTCAGAAATTGTAGGGGCAACGCCCGAACATGAATGAGAGCGGAGGGCAGGTTTTCAGGATGCTTGTCAGCCAACGCATCACAGATCCGCCCGAGAGGCTCAATCGTCTTGGTCCCTGTTGGGGTCGCGGCAACCCGCTCGATTCCGAACATGCGTTGAAAGACGCGGGCGAAGGTGGACGTGCCGCCGGCGGCGTGAATGATCTCTTCTGCGTCAATGCGATCTTCGGGGATATATGTGGCGAGCTCGGCTAATCTCATCCGACTGCCCTTTCATCCGGGGCCTTGAGGCAGACAGCCGACAGGCGTTCATCTTCATAGGAGACAATCAGAACGTCTTCGTAAGTATCAGAAGTCTGTGCAAGGGCCGCAAAAGGAGCTGAACACAGGTGCTGGGTGTTCTGGGACAGGGTTGGACCTGCGTGGGCAACCTTTAAGATGACCTCTGGATCGGCAATCAACGTCACTTTGTCCGGGCGCAGCTTGAACTGCTCGCAGAGCAACTGAATAGCAGCGCCCAGATCCTGCTTTTTCACAGAGGGAATGCGCCGGTAGCCAGCATACGTCAGGCCAGATGTCGTATCGTTTTCGAGCACCATGATTGTTGCCGAATTCACCGGCTTCAGGTCATCAACGATGGGCGAGCGATAAAGCAAATGTTTCTGATCCATCACCATGATGATTGCCTTGCGTCGGTCCGCGTTGAGATAGCGGGCAGCGCAATTCATGGCGAAAAGCGGAGCAGAAAGCCCGCGGTCAGAGATTGCAAATCCGAACCCTTTGTCGATCCCGAGATGCTGCATGGCGAAATTCGTGACCGACGTACCGAGGTGCAGGTCGGGAAGCCAATGAGCCAACAAGACCAGATCGACATCGGAAAGATCCGTCCGCTCACCAAGTTGCTGAAGCAGCTCGCGCGCCATAAAGGCAAACGGAGCTCTGTCAGTGGCGGTCAACCACTCATCGACACGGCTGTCGGCACTTGAATAGGGCAGGCCGTTCGATTGAAAGAACATACGATTGTAGTCTTCCCAATAGGCCCGCTCCTCCAGCCACCGGGTTTCGGGCGGCTCAAGGCAGTCGAACTCGCTGAAAACAAGCTTTTGGGGATCGATATTTAGGGTCATACGGCTACTCCTGCGGTGTATCCACGGTAGGCGTTCATCATGTGAATGTTGGAGGTGCCCTCCATGTATTCGAAGGCTTTGACGTCCCGACAGCGCCGACGTAGCTCTGGATCACGAAGCATCAAGGTTGGCGCGACTACGGGCACGCGTTTCACAACGGCATCTGCGAAGGTGACGGCCTGCATCTTGATCAGGCTGATTTCGTGTGATTTCGGCCGTCCCTGTTCATAGGCCTCTACAACCTTCGCAAGTTGGCGCAGCAGTGCAGAATGAGTTAGGAACAGATCTTCGATTTGAGCGCGATCGACTGCATCGCTTGCGACAAGATCGAGAATGCCTCGCCCGACGCCTAGTGCCATTGCGGCGACCATTGGTCGGATGCGTTCAAACACTCCGTTGATGCTCATGAAGCCATCACGAAGGGACCGCTGTTTGCTGCCGAGGATCATATCCGGCTCGACCGGGAAATCGGTCAGCGTAATTCGGCAGAGGTCCGCACCGGCCATACCGGAAGTCTTCATGCGGTCGATCTGGATGGCGTCCGGTGCAAAATGTGGTTCAATCATCACCAGGGCCGGGCGACCGGTTTCCTCGATTTGTGCAAAGACGAGGCCGATATCTGCCCGCTTCGCGCCACCGACCAGCACTTTGACGCCGCTCATCACGAGGCGGCCATCCTTGCGACTCACTGTGGTCTTGCCGTTGGAGGCATCAGAGCCACCACCGTTCTCGGTCACAGCGAAGAATGTTCCCTGTGAGCTATGGCGATATCCCTTGAAAAAACGCTCTATCTGTTCTGGCGAACCGTCTGCCAGAACTGCGCCCCCCGAAAGGGAGGGGCCGGGCATCGAAAGGATGCTGTTTGCATCGTGACGGGCAAGACGTTCGACAATTGCCACATGCAGGCCGTAGGGACAGCTGGAAATACCAAGACTGGACTGGGCAAGAGGAAAGCCGTTGTAGATGTCGGGCACGCCGATCGTGGTCAAGGACCGGATCAGATCGTTTTCCCATAATTGGCCCCAATCGTCCGGGTCGGCTTCCAGTCGTGTGCCGGTCTGGCGCAACAATTCTCCCAGTTCTTCCACACGCTCAAGGCAAGGATGGGAAAAGGGCGAGGCGTCTCTTGGTTGATCGGAAGCAAGGGCAACAAGCGACTTCGGTGATGCCCCCTTCGATCTTAAGATTTGCTGCGGTTCCTGCAGGCGCAGGCGCTTTTCAACGGTTTCGCGGTGCTTGACCAGGAAGGTTACCTCACCATCAACGAGGACTTCGGCAGGCGGGCCGAAGCCGAGGAAGTCGACCGGCGAGGCACTAGGCCCGTAGGCTCCCGACTGATCAACGCAGATCAGATCGCCCGGCGACGGAGCACACATCGTCACCGACTTGCCGATCACATCCTGCGGAGTGCACAAAGGTCCGGTAAGGGTCCAAGGAGCGGATTCATCGTCAATGGGTTGTGCACCGATTGCCCGCACCAGGGTAATCGGGAAATTCTTGCGTAGGAACGAGCCTTGACCAGCCGCCGCGCTGTGAACGTTGGACCCTCCGTCGCAGACGGCGAAGCGTTCACCCTTACTGATCTTGATCTGACGGACGGTAGTTACAAAAGTTCCGGCAGGTGCTACCATGTAGCGACCAAGTTCCATCACGACTTGGGTCGTAGGATGAATCTTGGCAAAGTCTGCCAGACGTGGGGCAACCGCAGCCCCTAGGGCGTCAAGGTCTAACTCTGGCTCTTCCATGTCGTAGGGCACTCCAAAGCCGCCGCCCACATCGACAAATTCGAGGGATTGCGACAAGTCGCTTGCCAAGTTCTCGGCAAGATCGAGGATGCCGCTGACATTGGCCGCGATGGTTTCATGTGCTAGAATGCGTGTGCCCATGTATGCATGCAAACCGCGCAAGCGAACGTGGTGAAGGTCGGTCAAAATTGCCAGCACGTCATGCACTTGTGACTGATCAATGCCGAACTGGGTTGCCCGACCACTCATAGTCAGGCGTGCGCCACCCGTCTGGAAATCAGGATTGATGCGAAGGGCTACATCTTGGATGACGCCTCGTTCTTCGGCGATCTGGTCAATCTCGCGAAGTTCCTCGACGGATTCAACGATGATCGCCTTGATGCCGAGATCTACGGCCCGGTTGAGCTCGCTCGACAATTTACCGGGGCCAACCATCATGATGCGTTCGCTCGTCGAACCAGCGGCAAGGGCAACTTCAAGCTCAAGCATCGAGCTGACCTCGCACCCCATTCCTTCAGCGCGAAGTATGGAGGTAACACCGAGGTTCGGATTGGCCTTCAGCGAATAGAAGAAGTCGATGGTCGGCAGGACAGTCCTGAGGGCGGCCAAACGCCTGCGCAGGATTTCAGCGTCGTAGAGATAATAAGGTGTTGCGATTTCTGCCGCTATCTGATGAAGCAGATGAGGGTTGCTTGAGAGTGTGCTGTGGGGCGTCATGTCAGGCCTCGGAGCTCGAGGAGCGGCAATCGCTCAGGAAAGCGCCCAGGTTCTGAACGTTCGTGAAGATGGCGTCGGTGTGCTGATCGATACTCGCCAGGGCTTCGCTGACGTCCACTTCAACGCTGTCGATGACGGTCGAGATAAACTGGACGAATTCCATGGAGGTGAGCAAGCCATCGGTACCGAACAACTCTGCGCCCTCAATTGCACTTGTCAGGCGCTCTGGGCCAAGGCCGATGGAAACCAGGCTTGAGTGGATGATGTTTTGCGGGTCTGTCATGATCGTCTCCTGTGTCTTTCGAATGGAAATGCCGGTTCAACCCATCTGGATGAGGGCTGTTGAGGCGGTTGCGCCAAGGCCGACGCTAATGAGCAAAACAAGATCATGGCGCTTCAATGCGTTCATGGCGATGGTATGCTGGAGGTTGATGAATGGGTCTGCGCCGAAGCAGTGGCCATATTGGCTGACTGTCGAGAGGCACAACTTTTCGCGCTGAATGCCGAGCCGGTCGCCAATCTGATACCAGGAGGTCAGATTCACGTTGTGGGGGAGCACATAGCTGATGTCGTCCCAGTCCACGCCGAAGTGCGCCAGGGCACCGTCGAGAGCCGAGCAGGCGAAATCCATGTAGCCGTTGCCAAAACCCTCAAGAAACCCCTCGTTCTTGTGGCCGCTATTTTGCCAGAAACGGGTCTCGTGATGGGTATAGCTGCCTTTGACACGGTAACGTCCCGGACGTCGGGCCACCAGAATTGCTGCGGCTGCCTCACCCATGATCGTGATGTTTTCAATGACGCGAATGTCGGGATGAAACGCTTTGTCGGCGATCAGGATGAGACCGACATCGTCCTCGCCGAGAAGCTGATCTAGCGTGTCGAGCATCGAAATGCCTGTGGCACAATGGTTCATGCTAGCGCTGAAAACCTCAATGCCGCGTTCGTAAAATGGAGCCAGCGTTGGTGAAGTGGTAGAAGACACAATCCAATTGCTGGGCAACGTATGGCAATGGATGACGTGGCTTAGATGGTCATCAAGGGTTTGGTTTCTGTTCAGAAGTTTCGCACAGGCATCGCCTGCTAGCTGCTGCAAGGTGCCATCATGATCGCAATGAAACTGATCGAACCCGAAGAAACGGGTGAACATGCGTATCTGGTTCTGAGACAAAGACAAGTCGGAGCTAATGTCTACCATGGTTTCGACACGGTCCGGCAAAGCAATCTCGAAATCTAAAACGTCAAGCATGGCAGGTCTCCCTGGCAACTGCACCTGCCTTTGATGACAGAGCTTCAGCCGGATGGTGGTTTCGCATGTGTTCGGCTCCGCCCCTTTCAAACGGGCTCTGAAAGTCTGAGCCCGTCTGAAAGGCACATGGTTTGCGCGAGGGAGATGCGGTCAACCATGAGCTTGTGGGGAGAAGCGCTTTAGAATGCATGGTTGCGCCTCAATCGGACGATCAGCACCATGAACTGCCAGATCAAGACCAAGAAAACGGCGCTGCCGATTGCGACCTGTAGCTGGAGGACTTCCTTGAGTAGAAAGCCGTGGCTGATGGCAAAGATCGTTGCGACGCCACTCACCAGTTCGGTTAATCCTGCGATGACTAGCACATGAATACCGCGTCCCAGCTGTTCCAAAAGAGCTTGCAGCATTGCTCCGCCAGCAACTAAGAAGAACGTGATCTGAAGCTGGGTCATCATCAGATCTGTCGCGGCACGCAAATCCGAGCCTCCGCCACTGCGGGAGACAAGTAGGTCTAGGACCGGTGCAGACCAGTAGGGCAGCGAAGCGGTCAGTGCCGCGTAGAGAAGAAGTGTCGATGGCACACCGATCAGGAGATATCTGGTGCGGGTGCTGGGGCCTTCACTCTCGGTTACTTGATTGACCAGGATGGCAATTGCAGAGGCGACTGCGATGGCCGGGATCATGAAGAAGATGCGGAAGCGCATCACGATGAGGAACGCTGACACGAATTTGATGCCGTACACGGTAAGGGCAGGGAAGATCACCATGGCACTGAGGGAGCCGGTAAGAATTGAGGCCGTGACCGGTCCGCCAACGAAGAACAGTAGTTGCTTAAGTCTGGCGTTGAAGGCAGGTGCGGGAGCGGATTCTGCCGAACTGACCTGTCTATGGACCATCAGGGCGATAACGGGCAGCATAAATAGGGGACCTGCCAGATTGCCAACGAGGACAGCTTCAAAACCCCAGCCGTATCGGTCAATCAGGAGATAAGTAACGGCGAGGCTGATTGCCGCCAATCCCAGAAAAGGGAAGAGGCTTTGAATGGCTTTGCTCTGTCCTCTCATCGCTCCGTTATAGACGTCGAAGATCAACAGGGCAGTTTGAGACAGAATGAAGAGAGGGAGCAGCTCGATGATCTGGTCAAGAGTGCCATTGCGGAATGTAAGCCATTCGCCTACGGCCCAAGTCACGCCAGATAAGATCCCAAGCAAGGCCACGCCGTAGATAGACAGCCGAACGGAGGACTTCAGGATATCGCGACGAGGCCAGTTGTTCTTGGATTTGGCGCTGAAGACCTGATTGGTAATGCCTAGACCTTCCATCAGGGCGATCAAAAAAACAAAGGCAGGTTGAAGCAGAGAGAGGATCTCCAAAGCTTCGAACTGACTCGTGCGCGTCAGAACCGAAATGGTCCCAAGATTTAGCGCGGGTATGATGATTGCGCTGGCGGCCAGTGGTAGCGCCATGCTTGACAGCTGGGCCAGCACGGAGATCGCGGATGAGCGCGGCATCACCGGAAGAATGGGCGCTTCAGCGCTGGGATGACTAGTGGACTGCATCGGGCTGCCTTCGAATTTGGAGTGAAGTTGGAAGGTCACTGCGACGAGATCGACGGTTTTCGGCCTGAACGATCTTGGGACGAGTTAAAAGCTGAAAATGGGGGACGTTGGCATTACCTTCTGCCAGGTCGAGAATGTCTGAAAGCAAAAGGACTAAGGGCGCGCGGTGCAGCAGAGCCTGAATGAATACGAGGGCGTCCCTCATCTGCTCCTGGCAGGAAATTCGCAGGGAATGAGCCTGTCCATGGTGCTGCAGAGAATTGAGAAGGTGCTGCAGAACTGCTGTCCGGGGATCGGCATGATACCGACAATGCAGATAAACAATCACCGGAGGGGCCCCTAAGTCACCCAATGGAGCAGTCTGGCCCAACTCTTCGAGACTTGCCCGAGCGGCCAAAGCTGCCGAGGTCCCGGCTTGTCTCGGCTTGTCGCTAGTGACTAGGCAGGGCGTGTCGGCGATAGTTGCGAGGTAGTCCTCATAGGCGGGTATTTCGCCGCTCAAGAGAACCTGAATGGCCGGATCATCAGAAAAATAGAGCATTCTGGGCTCTCATTGGCTGGTGGTCGGCGGCAAGCTTCGGGCCGTGCACTGCCAACATCAGAGCAGCAATGTATTCAAGAGAGTGACATCCACCGGTCAGAAAGCCATGTCCACCCATGAGCTTTGCAGCGCTCGCGAAATGGTGCGTGATCGCTTCGTGCATTCCCAGGCATGTCGCAGTATGATTTGCTATCGACGGCTGCGTGATCGTTTCGAGCAAGCCGACGATGGCCGCATGGGTGGTGGCGAAGGTGGCTTTTATCAGCTGCTGGTGCAGCAACTGACGACCAAAGCTTTCGCGCCCCTCTAGATGAAGGAAGGCGGTGTCGAGACAGCTTGATAACAGGCCGAGGCGCGTTGCCAGCACTGCTGGTTGAAGTGTGGCGAGGACTGCCGCATCTGTTTCGATAGGTGCCACGGAGGAGAGCTGCAGGGACCAGAACGCGAGAGCTGGATCATCAACGGTCTCCACGACCTTCATCTCGACCTCTGGGCGACAGACGCTTAACCGCGGTGCGGCAGAAGTAGCGACGTGCAAGACATGTCCACGATTGGCCAACCAGGCGGGCTTGCCGGTGCAAAGCTCACCGAAGGCGAGCAGTGCGATGTCTGGCGTCGAGCGACGTGCGATCTCGTATTGAGAGCGCAGGGCAGCCGGGGGCAAGTGATCAAGCATGCTCTGGCTCCGCAACTAGCTCGGTGCGCTGCTCGATGTAGTCAACGAGGCTCGAGACTACGTTGAATTCGTGCTGACCGATGGCGTCAGGATCAAAGCGCAGGCCAGGAATGCGGTCTTCCAGCGCTAGGAGGAACTGTACGAAAATGTAGGAATCCAGGTCGAAATCCAGGTCAAATCGGGTTTCTGGCTGAAGGTCGGGAACCGGGCGCTCCAGAACTTCTGAAAGGGCGGCTACGATCTGGTTCTTGATTTCTACGTTCATGGTTCGATTTCCTTTTCACTTCTCTATTGGCGCTCGAGGAGGCAGGTACTGAAGGTGACCCCTGTACCTGCTGCCAGGATCAGGACTTGCGCGCCGGGTCTTATTGTTTCCGGCCGATTGCTTTCAAGGGCTGCCAGATTGAGAAATCCGTCCGAGCAATAGGCGTGCCCCAGGTGTTGAACATCCCCGTGGTAGGTCCGGTCCTCCCAGCCGAAATGGCGAACAACCGAATGAGTCATGGGGGCATTGAGGTTCTGCGGCAGGAAGATGAAATCATCAGCAAGCCTATCGCTATAAGCGTCTAGATTGTCCTTTAGGAATTGGATCATAGAGCCGAGGTAATTGGCCTGCAGTTCGCGCCGGTCGGCGGCGCTCATATCATCGGGATTTTGGTAGAACTTACAGAGGTGGCGAACCTGTGTGCCGCGAACCTGCCATATCCCTGGCCCAGCATTGAAGAGGGCCGCGCAGGGGATTTCTGCCAAGAGGCCGACTGAAACCCGTGAGAAGCTCCAATGGAATGCCTTCTCCCCGGTGAGCACGATGAGAGGCTCCTGCAGGTCGGCGATGTGCGCGAAATGCAGGAGCGAAAGCGCGGAGGCGCAGCTTGTCATGCTAAGGGAGTGGACCTCCCAATTTTCCAGACCGTGACTGGCGGCAAAATTCCAGAGCCAGTTCCGATCGGTCGGAGTGTTGTGTGTCTGTGTCTTGCAATAGACTAGATGGCCATTGCGCTCAGACGCGTCCGGAATCTGGGCAAGTGCACATTTAAGCGTCGTGCCGAGCATTGTCGGAAGTGTGTCAGGATAAGTGGCCACGCTTTTGAGGCCATAGAAGCGCTCATAGACCTTTGCCGCCTGCGGGGTCAATTCGTAGGCAGGTCCGAGGGACTGCAAGTCAACTGTCTGGAGGCGGTCGTTGGCCAAATGGAGGCTGTTCAACATGAGATATACGGCTCCTCCGAGAGGGCTTGAAACGGGAAACGATTGCGCTAACTAACTGCAGCCTAGTGGCTCGAATCGAGCAAAACGACCTTGAACGCGATGTTGGAATCCTCGATTCGTGATTCAGAACAGAGACCGTTTTCTCATGGCTCTCGGCGTTTTTTTTT
>NZ_LMCI01000029.1:80219-80426 GCF_001623145.1 Pseudovibrio sp. W64
CTATTCGTCCCACAGCTTTTGGTCGGCGCTTCGGCAGCTCATTCTCCGAAACACATTTGATTTGCGCGTTTCAATAGTTTCAGGAAACAGGACTTTCCTATCCAGATCTAAAAGAAGACGCACGGGTCTGCTGGGACACGATCAAATTGCGCTGTTGATGGTCAGCTGAAATGGAAAATGCAAAAATCTCCGTGCCCGGCTGCTAAG
>NZ_LMCI01000030.1:0-52864 GCF_001623145.1 Pseudovibrio sp. W64
GGTCGCTCCGCCAGCAGCCCGTTACGTAGGCATAGGTTCAGAGTATGGGAGGAATTCAGAAGGGGGATAAGTTTTTCTGCAACACCCCACCCACCGGTGTCTTCCCGGCCCCCGAGCCGGGATCCATAACCCCTTGCCTCAATCTTCCACTGAGGCGCTCAATCAATCTCTAACACGGGGAGTATGGGTCCCGGGTCTCCGCTATGCTCCGCCCGGGATGACAGTGGGGGAAACCAATTGGCTAAAGAGTAAGCCCACTTATCTGCGGGCAGATGATGAGCATCAGCCGAAAACTACGCCGACCACCTTCTCTTCACGCAATTCACCCATCGCCGTCCTCCCGGACAAGCAATGCGCAGATCCGGGAGCCAGAGCCACACCCACAATCGCTTCCACTCAAACGCACGAAGATGCTGGCCTGCGGGCACAATTCGCCCGGCCGCAGACCAGCAGGACACTCATGAAGGGCTGTGCAAGGGTAGTTGAGGCAGCCCTTGGAGTGCCGTTCACAGTGATCTAATCAAGAGACACCTTATCGGTATTGACCAGTGTTGGAGAGGCGACGCTGCGTGTCGCGTGACCGGAAAACCCTTTAGGGAAGGATCTGCCGGACAACGCATCGGTTAAAATTCCGCAGGTCTTATCAAGTGCCTCTAGGCGGTCAGATAATGCATGGTGCAAAGTGAAGAGAACGTCACGCTCACTGCTGTTCTTCATCCGCTCGCTCAGCACCAAATGCTGCATGTAAGCAAGGTTCTGAAGATCAGAAACAGCAAAGTTCACGTCATCAATTTCATTCTGAAGAGTATTTGTGGCGCCACAGGCGCATGCAGAGTCGTCCATATTCAAAGCCTTCTTTTCTGGCTGTTGAAGTTCCGCACGACAATGAGCTTGTGACGGCCCGCTGGCGAGCGGGAGGTTCACAACCTGGAAAAGACAGGCGAGTTTATTCCCTCCCGAAAGAGGTGTTGTATTCACCGCCCTCCCGCTCATAGCAAAGGGTTTGCGCCCTCAGAAAAAAGGCACAAAAAATCCGCTAGTTGACGGGAGCGGTTACCGCTTTTCAGAGGTTGTGAAGCCTCACATATGAATGTGGAATGGAACGCACCACCTGTCAACGAAAAGTTGCAGGATGATAAGAAGGTGTTGCTGCAAGGATACGCTGGTGAGACCCCACCACCGTCATCCAGCACAAGCGTAGCGCGATGCGGCCACCATCAACTGTTCAGGTTTGGTAAGACATGCGAGGCGGGGTCTGACCGCGTCACGATCTAAAGCCGTGCTCGGCTCTGATCTGGGACCCAACGACCTCCGCCTCGCTACCATTCAAGCACAAAACAAACACACAGGGATCCAGTTGAATGGCAAAAGCAAAAAGACAAGCAAGCAGCTATAAATTCGGGATCTTCGCTTAGGATGACACCGAGGGCGCTGCTATGCCTGAAGCCAACCAAACCGCAGAACCTGCAAAAAACCCGAGCATGAACACAAAAAACCCCGCTGATTTCTCAGCGGGGTTTTAGAAACCATAGAGGCCGAAGAGTAAATCTTACTCTGCAGAACCTTTAGCTTCAGCAGCTTTTTCAGCAGCTTTTGCAGCTTTTGCAGCATTAGCAGCCGCACGAGCTTCTTCGTTAAGACGCTTTGCGCGTACGTTGGTAGCTTCAACGATACGTGCGGACTTACCGCGACGCTCACGTAGGTAGTAAAGCTTCGCACGACGGACTTTACCGCGGCGAATGATTTCCACGCCTTCAAGCATTGGGCTGAAGATTGGGAATACACGCTCTACACCTTCGCCGTAAGAAATCTTACGAACGGTGAAGCTTTCGTTGATGCCGCCGCCGGAGCGTGCGATGCATACGCCTTCGTAGGCCTGCACACGAGTACGAGTACCTTCGGTAACGCGTACGAGAACACGTAGCGTATCACCTGGAGAGAACTCAGGAAGCGTACGCTTCTCTTCGATGCGAGCCATTTCTTCGGCGTCGAGCTGCTCAATGATATTCATGGCAGTTTCTTCCATTTTAAATATTGGTCAGAGCGTCCCTCAGTGGTCAAGCCACCGGGACGTGTTCACCAAACCTTGGCATTATGCCGGGAAGTGAAGTGGAACTAGGACCCTAGCGGCAAACGCCAGACAGAATCCACTCCAGTCGGCGCGGGTTTAGCCGATTTTTGAAGGTTTGTCATGAAAAAAGTGTAGAAAATCCGCTATCCACGGCTATTTTCTAGGTAATCCTTCCAAAGATCAGGCCGTCTTTCTTGAGTAATCTTTTCAGACATCTCAAGGCGCCACTGATCAATCAGTTTATGATTACCACTTTTAAGAATAGATGGGACTTCCTGTCCTTCAAACTCTACTGGGCGCGTATAATGTGGGTGCTCCAGTAAGCCATTCTCAAAGCTTTCAGATTCACCGCTCTCTTTGTTTCCCATAACACCGGGAAGAAGACGGACAATACTATCCAAAACCACATGAGCAGCAACTTCTCCTCCTGAGAGAATGTAGTCGCCAATAGACACTTCCTCGAGCTGACGTCCTTCTATGACGCGCTCATCAACACCTTCAAAACGACCACAGACGATAATCACACCCGGTCCATCAGCCAGTTCACGAGCCTTTGCCTGCGTAAATGGCTTACCGCGCGGGCTCATGAGCAACCGTGGACGTGTATCCTCATCCTCAGTCACATCATCGATAGCTTTGCCAAGAATATCAGGACGCAGAACCATGCCAGCACCACCGCCAGCAGGCGTATCATCAACAGAGCGATGCTTATCAGTCGCGTAATCGCGAATGTTGTTCGCTGTAAGAGACCAATCCCCGCGTTCCAACGCGCGTCCAGACATGCTCATTGCCAGATTTCCCGGAAACATTTCAGGGTACAGCGTCAAGATGGATGCACGAAAGGCCATAGGATACCCGTTGCTTAAGTAAGGTCAGTCTCTGGAATGTATTTTGATGCACAAACTGCAAAAATCACGCTGATGATCTCAGCAATGTCTGCATCTGATAATGCGAAAAATCAGCCTGCTTCTGGCTTAGAGCCATCTTCGGGTTCTTTTTCACCTTCATCATAAAAGCCTTCGGGAGCATGGACCTCCACATATCCCTCTTTGAGGTCAATGGTAGGAACAACAGCTTTTGTGAATGGGAACATAAGAGAATTGCCGCTCTTCGGGGCAACTTCAATCAAATCACCTGCGCCAAAGTTCAAAAGAGCCAACACAGTTCCAATTGCCTCACCCTTCTCATCAATGGCTTTCAGGCCAATGAGATCAGCGTGATAGAACTCGTCTTCGTCTTCCGTTTCAGGCAGTTTTTCGCGAGCAATATAAAGCTTCATCCCATTGAGGACTTCTGCTTCATTGCGGGTATTCACGCCCTCAAACTTGGTAACCACCACAGTTTTTTGAATGCGAGCCTTCTTAACTTTAAATTTGCGGCTACCGTCAGCATTTTCGAGCTTACCGTAATCGCCAAAAGAAAGCGGGTCATCACCAAATGGTTTGACCCGCACTTCTCCACGTATGCCGTGAGCAGCCCCGATCTGAGCCATTAGAATGCGGTCTTCAGGCTTGTTTGCCATTGCCGGCGTCTCCTTCTCAGATCGGGTATGCTTATATTATTCGGAAGCTGGTGCTTCAGCAGCTGCTTCTTCAGCAGCAGCTTTTGCTTCAGCTTCTGCAGCCAGCTTCTCGTCAAGACGCTCTTGAGCTTTCTTGCCGAGTTTCGCTTTATTTGGGTTGTTGCGTGGCTCACGCTTCATCAGGCCAGCAGCGTCCAGGAAACGCAGAACGCGGTCAGTAGGCTGTGCGCCATGACCAAGCCAATGCTTGATGCGCTCTTCATTCAGCTCAACGCGGTTGTCAGCATCTTTAGGAAGCATTGGGTTGTAACGACCAACGATTTCGATGAAACGACCGTCGCGTGGGGAGCGAACGTCTGCAATTACGACACGGTAGAAAGGACGCTTTTTAGTGCCACCGCGTGCGAGGCGAATTTTAGTAGCCATTGTTTATTTACTCCTAGGTATTCAGTCTGTGCTGTGTTCAGCAGCAATAGCTTCATGATGCCGAATGACTTCCTTCACGATGAAGTTCAGGAATTTTTCAGCAAAGTCAGGATCAAGATTGGCCTCAGCCGCGAGACGGCGCAGACGCTCAATCTGAAGTTTTTCACGGGCCGGGTCAGCCGGTGGAAGACCATGGGTTGCCTTCAGCTCCCCAACAGCCTGTGTGCAACGAAATCGTTCAGCCAACATATGCACCAGAGCAGCGTCAATGTTGTCGATGCTGGAGCGAAGTCCACCAAGGATCGCCTTGGCTTCTTCAGTTTTGTCGATCTCGCTCAATTACTTTTTCCCCTTGCCGAGCCCTGGCAAACCAGATGCTCCACCAAGACCGGGCAATTTAGGGCCGCCAGCTCCTGGCAATCCCCCGGGAAGCCCACCACCCGGTAATCCTTTAGGCATTTCCATGCCGCCCGGCAGCTGACCGGATTTGGCCATCTGCTCAAGCGCTTTAGGGTCGATGTTCGGCATTCCGCCGCCCATGCCTGGCATACCGCCACCCATAGCGCCCATCATCTTGCCGAGCATGCCCTTGCCTTTGCCCTTACCCATGGCCTTCATCATATCGGCCATCTGGCGGTGCATTTTCAAAAGCTTATTAACTTCAGCGACCTGCACACCAGAACCTGCAGCAATACGCTTCTTACGGCTTGCTTTAAGCAGTTCAGGCTTGGCACGCTCTTTCTTGGTCATAGAGGAGATGATCGCCATCTGGCGTTTGAACATGTTCTCATCAAGGTTGGCGGAAGCAAGCTGCTTCTTCATTTTACCAACACCTGGAAGCATGCCCATCATGCCGGACATTCCGCCCATCTTTTCCATCTGCTTCAGCTGTTCAGAAAGATCGTTCAGGTCAAAGTGACCCTTCTGCATCTTCCGAGCCATCTCTGCGGCTTTTTCCGCATCAATCGCTTCAGCAGCCTTTTCAACGAGCGAAACAATGTCGCCCATTCCAAGGATGCGATCAGCAATACGCTTTGGATGGAAATCTTCGAGCTCATCAGATTTTTCACCGGTACCAATCAGCTTGATCGGCTTGCCGGTAACAGCACGCATGGAAAGCGCCGCACCACCACGACCGTCACCATCCATACGGGTGAGCATGATACCTGTGATCGCGCAACGCTCATCAAAGCTCTTCGCCAGATTAACAGCGTCCTGACCAGTCAGAGCATCAGCAACGAGCAGAACTTCATGCGGGTTGGACGCAGCTTTGATCTGCTCCATCTCAATCATGAGAGGCTCGTCAATGTGACCACGACCCGCTGTATCGAGCATGACCACATCATAACCGCCAAGCTTCGCTGCATTCAGCGCACGCTTTGCGATATCAACCGGCTGCTGCCCTTCAATGATAGGAAGCGTGTCAATCTCGTTCTGTTCACCCAGAACTTTCAGCTGCTCCTGCGCTGCCGGACGGCGCGTATCAAGAGAAGCCATCAGAACTTTGCGCTTATCGCGCTGTGTCAGGCGACGTGCAATCTTGCCGGTTGCAGTGGTTTTACCCGCACCCTGCAGACCAACCATCATGATGCAAACCGGAGCCGGCGCATTAAGGTCGATCGGATGAGATTCCTCACCGAGCATCTCAATAAGCTGGTCATGTACGATCTTAACGACCATCTGACCCGGCTTAATGGACTTAACAACCTCAGCACCAACAGCGCGGTGTTTCACCTTGTCGACAAAAGAACGCACGATCGGCAGCGCCACATCAGCCTCAATGAGCGCGCGGCGAACTTCGCGCAGCGCTTCATTAACATCGGATTCAGAAAGCGCACCGCGTTTTGTGAGCTTATCTAGAATGCCGCCTAGGCGATCTGACAGATTATCGAACATGTCGTTCCTTTAAAATCTCGTTTCTGCACAAACACCTGAAGAAAACCAACTGGAGCCGTACACTCGTTCCTAGTGAATTTGGTGTCACCAAGCCAAAATTGCCACGGCAAATCGATTGCACATAGCAAAAAATCACCCGAGGGCGCAACGCGCTGTCGGGTGTTGACTTCTGGGATCTCTTTACACCTTTTCGGGTCCCAGTCAGTGGCTCCGGTCTTCACATAGAAGGAGTTAGGTCGGGTATCTACGAGAATACAGGTGCCGAGTCAAGCAAAACCGCCATTTGTTGGAGATTGTATAAGCTTGGATAAAAAGGAAAACTCACAGATGCACCAGGTTTCCTGCCAAGCTGGCTCACTATCAGCAAAAAAAGAGGCGATGTAGCGATGCTGTTCCGAAAGAACTATCTGTTTTTGCTGTCTCTTATCGTCCTGATCATCGGCTTCCTGCTCTACTGGGCCAACACCTATGTGTCTCCCTCTATCACATTCAACCCCAGTGACATTGGCGAAGACCCCGAAGAATACATCGCACGGGTAGAAAGCCGCTTTACAGACATTAAGCCCGGTCTCGAAAAGCAAATCATCTGGCAAAACCCCGACACCAAAGCCAAAACCGAATTTGCCGTCGTCTATATGCACGGCTTTTCTGCCAGTAAAGATGAAATCAGACCCGTTCCCGATCTCGTCGCCAGCTCCATTCAGGCCAACCTCTATTACACACGGCTTCCCGGTCACGCCCGTACACCTGCTGCTATGGGAGAACCGAATGTCGATGACTACTTCAATGCTTTGGCAGAAGCGCTCACAATCGGGAAAGCCATCGGCAACAAAGTCATCATTATCAGCACCTCATTCGGAGGTTCTCTAACAGCATGGATGGACCTGACTGATCATTCTCTAAAGGAGGACATAGAAGCAATCGTCCTCATCTCACCCGTTTTCGAACTGGCCGCAGCAGGAACCTCCCTGCTCACATATCCGCTTGCAGAGTACTATACCCCAATCATCGTAGGCCGTTATCGGGTTGCTGATCCGAATGCCAACTTTGAGGAGATCTACGCGTGGACCAACGCCTATCCGGCAACCGCCCTGCTTCCTCTTGCTGAAACCGTCAAACTCGTTGGCAGTCTGGATGCAGCAAACGCAACCATCCCAACCATGTTCATCTACGATATCCGTGACGAAACCTCAGATGAGCACACCACAGCGAAGTTCTTCGAAAACTGGGGCGCACCAAAGCACCGCCTCCTCATAACCGAGTCCGCAGGCAATCATCACGTCATCGCAGGCGACATCATCAATCCGGAAAACAACCTCCTCGTCTCCAACGGTATCATCGAGTGGCTTGGCTCCAGAGGCGTACCCACTGTCTACTCTCAATAAAACTTCCTGATGCTCTGATTTGATATTTCAACCCAAGCTGGAATAAGCTGGTGCCGCTAAGGAACAAAGGCACCCCATATGCTCTTTCGATATTTTATTTTTGTAGTACTGATTTTACTCGTAGGAGGCACAATTGCCTTCATGACAGGCCCAAGAGAACCACGCGATACAGAGATCACCTTCAAACCCGAAATTATGGGTGATGATCTCGAAGTGTATCTTTCAGAGAGTGAGGCCAGGTTTCAGGATATTCGTTCTGACACGGCCAAAGAGATCATCTGGTTCAATGGTGAGAAGAACAGCAAAACACCTCTTTCAATAATTTACGTCCACGGCTTTTCCGCCAGTAAACACGAGATCCGCCCTGTACCGGACCGCGTTGCAAATGAGATGGGCGCCAATCTTTTCTTCACCCGCCTGACTGGCCATGGCCGCTCGGGTGAAGCGATGGCAGAAGCCTCATTGAACGACTGGGTCAACGACCTCGCTGAAGCGGTCGAAATTGGCCGGCGCATTGGTGAAAAGACAATCATCATGTCCACTTCAACCGGTGGCTCACTTGCAGCTTGGCTCGCGATGCAGGACCACCCGCTGAAAGACGATGTGGCCGCAATGGTGTTTGTCTCACCAAACTTTGGTGTCAAAGCCGCTGGCGGGTTCTTGCTCGATATGCCGTTCGCAAGACACTATGTCCCTCTGATCATTGGCAAAACCCGCTCGTCTTCCAAGGCGCCATCTAAAGAAGAGCAAATGGGCTGGACCATCAGCTACCCAAGTGTAGCCCTCCTCCCAATGGCAACCACAATCTCAGTTTTGCAGGAACAAGACCCGGCAAAAGCAAGCGTACCTGCCCTCTTCATCTACAGCGAAAAAGATGAAACCATCGACGCAGCACTCACCAATATCGCCTATGACAAATGGGGCGCACCAAAACAGCGTCTGCTTATCGAAAGCTCAGGTGACGACAACAACCACGTCATCGCAGGCGACATCATCAGCCCACAAAACAACGATCTCGTGGTCTCCACCACAGTCCAATGGCTGAGCGATCAACTGCTTTAATACAAACGAAAAACGGGCGAGAAATCCCTCGCCCGTTCAAAACTCAACATTTTCAGTAATGCTTATTGCGAATAATCGCGCGCACCGAACACAGCAGAACCGACACGTACATGTGTTGCGCCGTGTTGAACAGCAATTGGGTAATCAGAAGACATTCCCATGGAGAGCTTTTCCAGACCGTTCCGCTTTGCGATTTTCTCAAGCAACGCGAAATGCATGCCCGGCGCTTCGTCAACTGGCGGAATACACATCAGGCCTTCAATCTCCAGCCCATACTCATCACGACACTTCGCGATAAACGCATCCGCTTCCTTTGGAGGAATACCAGCCTTCTGGTCTTCTTCCCCGGTATTAACCTGAATGAACAGCTTTGGCGCTTTGCCTTGCTTATCCATCTCAACTTTCAGCGCTTTAGCAATCTTATCCCGGTCCACAGTGTGGATCACGTCAAAGGTCTGAATAGCTTCTTTCGCTTTGTTAGACTGAAGCGGGCCGATCAGATGCAACTCAACACCTTCAAACTCCTCACGAAGCCCAGGCCATTTGCCCATCGCTTCCTGAACCCGGTTTTCACCAAACACACGCTGTCCAGCTTCTAAAACCGGCTTAATATCTGAAGCTTCGAATGTTTTTGAGACTGCAATCAACGTTACAGAGCCGTTCGGACGTTCAACATCCGTCTCAGCTTTTCCGATGTTTTCCTTAACCTCTTTAAGGCGAAGTGCAGCAGCGTCACTCATTCCTAACTCCAGCGAAAAATCCATATTGGAGACATGAAATGCGCTCCCTAAGGTCTAAATGCAAGAGTAGTTGCACTTCATTGAGAAATTTCTGACAAATCTTCTTGGTTTTTCCTCTGTCTACCGCTTGACCAAGCTGGCAATTTCTGGTGACAGTCCGAGCAAACCTAATTTGCTTGATCAGGGCAAAAATCAAACACACGGCGGAATAAATGGCTACGGATAGGTATAATGCACGCGCAACGGAAGCGCGCTGGCAAAAAGTATGGGACGAAAAGAACGTCTTCGAGACGGACAACGATGATCCGCGCGAAAAATACTACGTACTAGAGATGTTCCCTTACCCATCCGGTCGTCTACACATGGGGCACGTGCGCAACTACTCCATGGGTGACGTGGTTGCACGCTTCAAACGTGCACGCGGCTACAACGTTTTGCACCCGATGGGTTGGGATGCATTCGGCATGCCTGCAGAAAACGCAGCGGCTGAAAAGAAGGTACACCCAAAGGGTTGGACCTACGACAACATTGCAGCAATGCGCGGCCAGCTGAAAACAATTGGCCTGTCGTTCGACTGGAGCCGTGAATTCGCAACCTGCGATGAAAGTTATTACGCACAGCAGCAGGCCCTGTTCCTGGATTTCCTGGAAGCTGGCTTGGTTTACCGCAAAAACGCGAAGGTAAACTGGGACCCGGTCGACATGACCGTTCTGGCAAACGAACAGGTGATCGACGGCAAAGGCTGGCGCTCTGGCGCAGAAGTTGAGCAGAAAGACCTGACCCAGTGGTTCTTCAAGATCTCTGATCATTCCGAAGAGCTGTTAGAGGCAATCGACACTCTGACCGAATGGCCTGAAAAAGTTCGTCTCATGCAGAAGAACTGGATCGGCAAATCTGTTGGTCTGAAGGTCAATTTCGAGTTCACCGAAACCGCTCCAACCGGTGATGAGACTCTGGAAATCTTCACGACCCGTCCAGACACGCTGTACGGCGCGTCCTTCATGGGCCTGTCACCAGATCATCCGATCACGCAGAAACTGGCTGAAGACAACGCAGAACTGCAGGAGTTCATTGCTGAATGTCGCCGTATTGGCACGACAGCTGAAGCAATCGAAACCGCAGAAAAGCTTGGCTTCGACACTGGCCTGCGCGTCAAACACCCGCTGAATCCATCTTGGGAACTGCCAGTCTATGTGGCAAACTTCATCCTGATGGATTACGGCACAGGCGCTATTTTCGCATGTCCTGCGCACGACCAGCGCGACCTGGACTTCGCTCACAAGTACAAACTGCCAGTCAAAGCAGTTGTGCTGCCAGAAGGTGAAGATCCGGCCACATTCGACGTTGGCACCGAAGCTTACACCGGCGAAGGCTCCATCTTTAATTCCGAGTTCATGGACGGCATGTCCATCGAGGATGCGAAGAATGCTGTTTCTGACAAGCTGGAAGCGCAAGAAGCCAAAGGCAAGCAACAGGCGCACCGCGAAACCAACTACCGTCTGCGCGACTGGGGTATCTCCCGTCAGCGCTACTGGGGTTGTCCGATCCCTGTCATCCACTGTGATGACTGTGGTGTTCAGCCTGCGCCAAAAGAAAGCCTGCCAATCGTTCTGCCGGAAGATGTCACTTTCGACCGTCCAGGCAACCCGCTGGATCGTCATCCAACATGGCGCAATGTGAAATGCCCATGCTGTGGTAAGGATGCTCAGCGTGAAACCGATACCATGGACACCTTCGTGGATTCCTCCTGGTACTTTGCACGCTTCACCGATCCGAAGAACAGCAATCCGACCGATCCAAAGGTTGCTTCTGAGTGGCTACCAGTTGATCAGTACATCGGCGGTATCGAGCATGCGATCCTGCACTTGCTCTACTCCCGCTTCTTTGCACGCGCCATGCAGATCACCAAGCATCTGGATGTGAAAGAGCCGTTCAAAGGCCTCTTCACACAGGGCATGGTGAACCATGAGACCTACAAAGACCCTGATGGAAAATGGGTAACACCAGCTGAGATCAACATCATCAGCACCGAAGGCGACAGAAAAGCGGTGCACGCAGAAACCGGCGCTCCAGTCACCATTGGTTCCATCGAGAAGATGTCCAAGTCGAAGAAGAACGTTGTTGACCCAACCGACATCATCGACACCTACGGCGCTGATACAGCACGTCTCTTCGTTCTGTCTGACAGCCCGCCAGAGCGTGACATCATCTGGACTGAAGATGGCGTAATCGGTGCATGGCGTCACGTACAGCGCGTATGGCGTATCATTGGGGAAGTCTCAGAAAAGACCGAAGCCAACATCGCAAGACCTGCTGAGTTCAGTGATGAAGCAACAGCCCTGCGCCGTGCTTCTCATAAAACTCTGGCTGCCATCACAAAAGACTTTGATGGCCTTGGCTTCAACCGTGCTGTTGCCCGTCTTTATGAGTTCACCAACGCAATCAGCAAGGCGCTTCAATCAGACCTGTCCAAACCGGACATGGCATATGCTCTGCGCGAAGCAACTGGCTTCCTGCTGCAGCTCATGGAACCAATCACGCCTCATCTTTCTGAGGAATGCTGGTCCATGCTCGGCAATGAAGGACTGGTATCCACATCAAACTGGCCAGTTGTCCAAGAGGATCTGCTGGTAGAAAACACCATTACGCTTCCGATTCAAATCAATGGGAAGAAAAAAGGTGAGCTTTCTGTAGCAAGAGACTCTTCCAAAGAGCAGGTAGAAGAAGCTACTCTGGCACATGAGGCTGTTCAGAAAGCTCTGGATGGCAAGGCCCCACGTAAAATCATCGTGGTACCTCAGAGGATTGTAAATGTCGTTGTTTGATCGCCCTGCTAAATCAGGTCGCCCTTCCCGCCGGGTTCTACTCGGCGGGGCAACAATTGTTGCGGGTGCCCTTCTTCTTTCTGGCTGCCAGTTCCGTCCGCTCTATGGCGTTAGTCCAACGCTGTTAGGCGATGGTTCAGAGCAGACTCAGACCGTCCAGGCTCAAATGGCGGCAATTTCCATGAAGTTCCCAAGCTATGGAGATTCAGGGTCTATCAAGCGCATCAATCAGGTTCTGCGCAATCAGCTGATTTTCGCGTTCACACGTGGTGGTGATGCTCTGCCGCCAAAGTATCGTTTGGAAATCCTGACGGACAAGCGCCGTGCTGAAGTGGGTGTTGAGCAGCTGGCCGACGTGCCAACCGCTTACAACATCACCGTCAACACCAGCTTCGTTCTGGCAGATATCCAGACAGATCGTACGCTCTACACTGGCCGCTCCTTTGCCTCTGCATCCTTTGACTTTTCCAGTCAGCGCTTTGCAAACCTGAGAGCAGAACGAGATGCAGAAGACCGTGCTACCAAGGTTGTCGCTGCTGACATCAACACCCGCATAGCAAGCTTCTTTGCAACTCATCCTGTAGAGCCTGTAGAATAGGACCACTATGGTAGCCCTCAAAGCTGCTGAAATTGACCGGTACATCGCCAACCCGCCAGACTCCGTAAACCTCATTCTTGTTTATGGGCCAGACACCGGGTTGGTGAATGAGCGAGCGCAAGCACTCATCTCCAAAGCAGCCTCCGAGAATGATGATCCGTTCTCCCAGGTCAAACTGGACGCTGCTGATATCGCAGCAGACCCGAGCAGGTTGATCGATGAGGCTCTGACCATTCCCCTCTTTGGTGGCCGCCGCACTATCTGGGTCCGCGAAAACGGCACCAAGAGCGTGCTGCCAGCCGTCGAACCACTCCTCAAAAACAACGACTTTTCTGCCTTCATCGTGATTGAAGCCGGAGACCTGAAGAAGACAGCAGGCCTGCGCAAAAAGATCGAAGCCAGCAAAACCGCTGTCGCCATCCCCTGCTTTGCAGACACAGCACGCGATGTAGATCGTCTGATTGATGAAGAAACCCAGTCAGCAAATCTGCAAATCAGCAAAGAAGCCCGTATGGCGCTTCACACTCTGCTTGGCGCTGACCGCATTGCAAGCCGCGGAGAACTCAAGAAGCTGTGCCTCTACGCGATGAATGACAATCGCATCGAGGTCCATCATGTCGAAGAGATCATCGGCGATGCTTCTGCCTTCGCCATGGATGAACTAATCGATGCTGCAGCTTTGGGTGATACGATCACATTGGACCATGGCCTGGAGCGCCTCTCAGCCTCAGGGACGGACGTTGGCGTGATAGCCTCTCAAGCCCTCAGACATTTCCAAATGCTCCACCTGTGCCGCTTAAAAGCCAATCAACGCATTGCTGTAGAAGATGTTATTGGCGGCGTGCGTCCTCCAATCTTCTGGAAGCGTCGCTCGAAGATTGTCAGACAAGTTGAGATCTGGAATGAAGACTTTCTGGAACGCGCTCTGACCCGTCTCAACGATGCTGTCAAAGAGGCCCGCTTCAACGCCAATCTCTCAACTGCGATTGTGTCTCGTACCCTTTTGGCAATTGCTCAGGTAGCAAAAGCCTCAAACAGACGACGATAAACACGCGGAAGGTGGGTCGCCACCTTCCTCACAAACAACAACAATATTCGCGCAAAGCGAAGTCACAGGCACTCCTATGTCTCACTCACTCATCCACTGGATCAGGCTGAAGTTCGCTCAACACGAACTTTGGGCAATCAACTTCGCACTCCTACGCCCTCAATTGTCGCTTTTTGGAGCAGCATCATTGTGGGCCTGGATTTTCCCGCCATTGCTCAGCTTTGGTGTCTTAATCGGCTACCTCATGCAGAACTACGCGGTACTGGGATCAGTCATAAATCTGATCATAGGCCTGCCCGCACTAATCCTCTTGGCTTATTGGGTTTTCCGTTGGTACTTCATTTGCCTGGGTTTGATGTTCGGCCGTCGCAATATGGCTGAGAAAAAGAGAGCAGAAGTCAGTGCACGCATCGAAAAACTGCTTCCAGTCGTAGGCTAAGTCTGCTGGTCAAAAAAATCATTTCTTTTCCGAATCTAAAAAGGCCGCGCCTCAGTTAAGAGACGCGGCCTTTTCTAAATTTCCGAAAACAGAAACAATCAGTTCTGAATGCCCAGCAAGCGGCAGACTTCGTCCAATTGCTCTACATTCTTGTACTTGATCTTAAGCTCACCAGTGCCCTTATCAGTCTTGTGAGCAATAGCCACCTTAAGACCCAGACCATCGGCCAGACGCTTCTCTAAAGCGCGTGTATCCGCATCCTTTTCAGGCTTCGGAGCAGCTTCTTTCTTCTGGAACAAATCCGGGTTCTGAGCCAGACGCTCTGCATCACGAACTGTGAGCCCCTTCTCCACGATCAGCTCAGCCAAAGCCGCAGGATCTTCTGCAGTGATCAATGCACGTGCATGACCAGCAGTGAGAAGCCCTTCTGCAAGATAGTCCTTCACAGAGTTTGGCAGTTTCAGCAAACGCAGTGTGTTGGCCACATGGCTCCGGCTCTTACCGATAACCTTGGAGAGTTCAACCTGGCTGTAAGAAAACTCTTCGATCAGCTGATCATAACCCAACGCTTCTTCGATAGGATTCAGGTCTGCACGCTGAACATTTTCGATGATCGCAAGTTCCAGCGCTTCCTGATCAGTCACCTCACGGATGACAACAGGCGCATCATGCAAACCAGCCTTCTGAGCTGCGCGCCAACGACGCTCACCAGCAATGATCTCGAAATGACCCGGCTTATTCGGACGAGGACGCACCAGAATTGGCTGTACAATCCCCTTCTGACGAACGGATTCGGTCAGGTTGTTCAGATCATCTTCTACAAATGATTTGCGTGGGTTACGTGGGTTCGGCTGAAGGTACTCAATCGGCACCTTCCGTACATCACGGTTACGTTCTGGAGTGGAGACAGCTGGCTCTGAGTTTACGTCACCCAACAGCGTTGCAAGGCCGCGCCCTAGTCGCTTATTGGTACGCCCTGCTTCCTCAGTTTTCGCCATTTCAATTCCACCTATCTACATTCTAGGAGCTCGGGAGTCGGTAGCCCCTTCCCGCACGCTCTGCGGGTCAAATAACAAATCTCTTTAAAGTAGAAGCGGCAGCCAGATCAGGCAGCCGCCATCCGCATGTCACGCTCTCGCTGAATAATTTCGGAAGCGAGTCGTAAATAAGCCTGCGAACCGGAACACTTCAAATCATAAAGCAAAGCAGGCTTGCCATAAGATGGAGCCTCGGAAACACGTACGTTCCGTGGAATCACAGTCTCATAGACTGCATCACCCATCGTCTCACGCACATCCTGTACAACCTGACTGGAGAGATTGTTACGGCTGTCATACATGGTCAACACAATGCCATGGATGCTCAGCTCTGAATTGAGAGACTGCTTCACCTGCTCAACGGTGCTAAGCAGCTGGCTTAGACCTTCCAGAGCAAAAAACTCGCACTGCAACGGTACAAGAATGCTGTGAGATGCCGATAAGGCATTGATAGTCAAGAGGTTTAACGACGGCGGACAGTCCACTAGAATATATGAATACCCTTGTGCCCTACCCATCTCAGCTGCCTGCGCCATACCTGAAATTGCATTCCGTAATCGGAATGTCCGGTCAGGTGCAGAAGAAATCTCCAACTCAACACCCAGCAAATCCATAGTTGATGGAGCAATCCATAAACGCGGAACAGCGGTTTCCAGAACAGTTTGCTCTAGCGTCGAATCTCCGCTCAAGACATCATAGGTAGAATATTCACGATCGACGCGATCAATCCCTAACCCCGTCGACGCATTGCCTTGCGGATCCAGGTCAATAATCAGGACGCGTTCGCCAATTGCGGCAAGCGCTGTGCCAAGATTAATGGCTGTTGTCGTCTTGCCTACGCCACCCTTCTGGTTGGCGATAGTCAATACACGTGGAGATTGCGGCAGTAAGCTCATCCGACAGCACCCTAGTTAGCGGTTTTCGGGTCAATTTTAGATAGAACCAAAACGCGACTTAGCGGATCTACTAGACTTACTTTTTCTACCAGATCAATTGACCAATCGGCAGATGCTTCTTCAATTTCGCGGCGAAAATCTTGACCTTTGTGGAAAACAGCAGTCGCGCCACGCTGTACAAATTGCGAAGAAAACCCGCAGAGAACCTGTAAAGAAGCTAGTGCACGCGCCGAAACACCCTCAATCGGAGCCTGCCAGTCTTTCGTAACGGCTTCGATTCTACCCGCATGAACTTTGACGTTACAGCCAGTCTCACGTGCCACAGTCCGAAGGAAAGCTGCTTTGCGCTGGTTGCTCTCAACCATATGCACAATGCCTTCTCCCCCTTCTTGCCTCAGCAACATCGCAGTCACCAATCCAGGGAAACCTGCACCGCTTCCGAAATCAATCCAGGAACGTGCATCCGGCAAACTACGCTGAATCTGAATAGAATCGGCCACATGCCGCATCCAGATATCATTCATCGTAGATGGTGCAATCAGATTCTGTGCAGGTTGCCACTTGAGAACGAGGTCCACGTAGATACTTAGACGTTCAAACGTTTCACGTGAAACATCCTCATACATACGCATGACAGGTGTAATCTGGCTGTAATCAGCCCTTTTTTCGAATGACATACTAAACAGCACCAGCAATGTTTTTGCCTGAGCGGCGAATATACGCAAGCAGCAAAGTCAGCGCCGCTGGGGTAATCCCATCCATGCGCGATGCCTGCCCGATGGTTGAAGGGCGCAAAGCTTCAAGCTTCTGGCGCACCTCGTTGGAAAGTCCGGTCAGTGAAGCATAATCAATCCGATCAGGAATAACCAAGTCCTCATCCCGTTTCAAAGCGGCAATATCAGCTGCCTGACGTTCCAGATAGACGGCATACATCGCATCTATAGAAACTTGTTCGGCACATTTGATATCGACATCCTTCATCTCATCAAAGATCTCAATGAGGTCTTCAAGAGTGATATTTGGATAGGCCAACAAATCAAAGACAGAGCGCTTCACACCATCCTGATTGATCGGCAAGCCATGCTTACGCCCCTCGTTGGGTGTAATTTTGACGGACTGCATCAAATCCTTGGTTTTCCGCAGTTTTTCCATCTTCGTTTCGAAAGCGACTCGACGCGTATCACCAATACATCCCCACTCAAGACCAAGTGGTGTGAGGCGCTGGTCCGCATTGTCTGCACGTAGTGTGAGACGATACTCAGCGCGGGATGTGAACATGCGATACGGCTCAGAAACGCCCCGTGTGATGAGATCATCCACCATCACGCCAATGTACCCGTCAGCACGTCCAACAGTCACTGCAGCGCCGTCTTGAGACGTTCTGGCAGCATTCAAGCCCGCCAATAGACCTTGAGCGCCAGCTTCTTCATAACCGGTCGTACCGTTGATCTGACCCGCGAGGTAAAGGCCCTTCTGCTTCTTCACCTCAAGCGTGTTTGTCAGTTCAGTCGGGTCGATGTGATCATACTCAATCGCATAAGCCGGTTTGAAGTACTCAACCTTCTCCAAACCCGGAATGGTGCGCAGAAACTGGATCTGAACATCCTCAGGCAGCGAGGTCGAAATACCATTGGGATAGACCGTTGGATCATCCAGCCCTTCAGGCTCAAGGAAGATCTGATGACCATCACGATCACCGAAGCGAACAATCTTATCTTCGATAGACGGACAATACCGAGGACCCCTGCCCTGGATCTCGCCCGAATACATCGCTGACCGCTTGATGTTGTCGCGAATGATCTGATGCGTCTCTGGGGTCGTGCGTGTGATGTAACACGGCACCTGACGGATCTGGATTTTGTCGGTCAGTGTTGAAAATGGAATAGGCTTTTCATCACCTGGCTGCTGCTGAAGGATATCCCAATTGATCGTGCGCCCATCCAGACGTGCCGGAGTGCCTGTCTTCAAACGACCAAGACGCAGACCAATATCTTCCAAAGATACAGACAAACCAAGCGCTGGCGCTTCACCATCACGACCCGCAGGAATTTGCTTATCGCCGATATGGATCAGACCACGCAGGAACGTGCCGGTCGTGATCACAACCGCCTTGGCCGAAACCCGACGACCATCACCAAGCACGACGCCTTTAAGGATATCACCCTCACGGATCAGTGTGTCAGCTTCACCTTCCACCACATCGAGATTATCAATCGCTTTAATCTCAGCCTGCATCGCTTCGCGATAAAGCTTGCGGTCAGCCTGAGAGCGCGGCCCTTGCACAGCTGGCCCTTTGCGGCGATTGAGCATACGGAATTGAATACCGGAAGCATCAGCCACCCGGCCCATCAATCCATCCAGCGCATCGATTTCTCGAACCAGATGCCCCTTCCCCAAACCGCCAATAGCTGGGTTACATGACATCACACCAATGGTGTCAAAGCGATGAGTTATAAGCGCTGTATGGGCACCCATGCGCGCAGCCGCAGCCGCGGCTTCACAGCCTGCATGGCCGCCGCCAATCACGACAACGTCAAACTCAAGATCAAAATTATCAGACATTTCGGTCCTGCATTTCGCCCATCTAAAAGCAGAGAAAGGACAAGCCACACTCTCTGCGAGCCTCTGGACCATATGAAGGCCGCAGATAAAACTTGGGGGAACTAGAAGGGCAACTACCTATTTTCTTGAAGACTTGATACAACAGGTCACGCGCTGGGTCAAAGAAAACAGCGCAGTGAGTCGCCAATGCCGCAGCATTAGTTATCCACGTGACTCACTAGCTTTTCCCCACTTACTCACGATTTTCAATAAATGTTTCACGTGAAACATGGCACTTCTACATCTTTTATTTACCAACGCAGAAGTCGCGGAAGATGACATCGAGCAAATCTTCAACGTCGATTCGACCTGTGATACGCCCCAGCTGATCAGCTGCTCGTCTCAAATCCTCACCTCTCAATTCAATCGGAAAGCCCTCCGCTTGAATACCGTGGTTCAGATCTTCCACACATTGGGTCAGATGAGAACGATGACGTTCACGAGTGATAAGCGGGTTTTCGATCAATCCGATATTTCGTTCCGCAAACGACTCGAGGCTTGATAGCAGCGCGTTCATGCCGCCCTCTTCACGAACGGAGACATTGATCTCTTCTGTCGTTTCGAAGGAGTCATGATCAGTATCAGGGCCCAGATCACTCTTGGTATTGAGACGCCAGATCTCTGCACCATTCTTCAGCAAGCTCTCCGGCAACTCCTCAGCAGTCACATTCGGCGCATGTGTCCAGAGAATGAGATCAGCTTTTTCAGCATGAACGAGAGCACGGCGAATGCCCTCTTTCTCAATCATGCCAGCACTCTCACGAATGCCCGCTGTGTCAATCAGCGTGACCGGATAACCACCAAGGTCCAGATGCACCTCAAGCACATCGCGGGTCGTTCCAGCTTCCGGCGTCACAATCGCCACATCACGCTGAGCCAGTTTATTCATCAAGCTGGACTTACCCGCATTCGGTGGACCAAGCAAAACAACCTGCAGACCAGAGCGTAGACGCTCCCCTCTCCGCGCATCAGAAAGGTGGGCAACAATCTGGTCACGAAGCTTCGCCAGCTCCACCCAGATTTCATCAGCCACAGAATCTGGAATGTCATCTTCATCGGAGAAGTCGAGCTCAGCTTCAATCATCGCACGGCTGCGGATCAGTGTTTCGCGCCACTGCGAATAGAGGTCACCAAGCGCCCCATCCATCTGACGCTGAGCCTGCCGACGCTGCGCATCTGTCTCTGCATCAATCAGATCAGCGAGACCCTCAACCTCAGTCAGGTCGAGTTTGTTATTATGAAATGCCCGGCGTGTGAACTCACCCTGCTCAGCTGGCCGTGTCTTTTCAAAGGTGGAAAGTGCACGCAGCACCGCCGCAACAACAGCACGGCCACCATGACAATGCAGCTCAACAGTGTCCTCGCCAGTAAAGCTTCCCGGGCCTTCGAACCACAAAATCAACGCATGATCCAGAACAGAACCATCTACAGGGTCCCATAATTTCTTAAGGCATGATTCACGTGAAACGGGGAATTTACCCTTAATCAGCTTTCTCAGGATTGGCCCGGACTGTGGACCTGATAAACGGATAACAGCAACGCCTGAAGGAAGTGCGCCGCTAGAAACTGCGTAGATGGTTTCCTGTTGTGTATTCATTCCACGTCCGGTTCTTTAACTGTATGATCTCGTATGAACTGCGTTAAACCTAGCCTTTACGCCAAGCAATACCTTGAACTCAGGATCACCTCTTTATGAGCAGAAATCGCTTAACGAACGCTTCAAGCCCTTACCTTCTTCAACACCAAAATAACCCTGTCCACTGGTGGGAATGGAGCAAGGAAGCACTGGAAGAAGCGCAAAAAACAAACAAGCCAATTCTGCTGTCTGTTGGCTACTCCGCTTGCCATTGGTGCCACGTCATGGCCCATGAAAGTTTTGAGGATGAAGCAACAGCCGCTCTCATGAATGAGCATTTCGTCAACATCAAGGTAGACCGCGAAGAGCGTCCTGACATTGACCAGATCTATATGCAGGCACTCCATATGCTTGGTCAACAGGGTGGCTGGCCACTGACCATGTTCCTCACGCCAGAGGGTGATCCATTCTGGGGTGGTACCTATTTCCCGAATGAAGCACGGCACGGCTCTCCTGCCTTCAAGGATATTCTGACCGCAATTTCACAAAGCTTCATTGCTGATCGCGACACCATTGAAGAGAACCGGCAAGCCATCAGCCAAGCTCTCAACAAGCCGCCATCAGAGGCCTCCCCTCTTTCTGGCTTCCTGATCACCGCTGCCGGCAAACAACTCTTCAACATGCAAGACGAGGAAGAAGGCGGCATGAAGGGTGCACCAAAGTTCCCTCAAGCCTCCGTTCAGGAGCTTATCTTCAGAACCGCCACGGCGCAAAAAAACACCTTCATGCGTGAGCAGTTTTTGAAAACTACACGAGCAATTTCACAAGGTGGTATCTACGATCATGTGGGAGGTGGCCTGGCTCGTTACGCAGTCGACTCTATTTGGCTAGTCCCTCATTTCGAAAAGATGCTCTACGACAACGCACAGTTTATCGAACACCTGTGCTGGGCCTATCAGGAAACGGGTGATGAACTGTTTCACATCCGAATCCAGGAAGTCGTCGATTGGCTAGAGCGTGACATGAAGCTTCCCGAAGGTGGCTTCGCATCTTCCATGGATGCAGACAGTGAAGGAGTTGAAGGCAAGTTCTATGTCTGGACTTATGATGAGTTGAAGAACCTCATCCCAACAGAACACTTCGAACTGTTCTCTAATGTCTACGACGTCACCCCAGATGGAAACTGGGAAGGCAACATCATCCTCAACCGGCGCCACTCCCCTGCTCTTCTGGAAGCAGCTGAAGAGGAAGCCCTGGCAACCTGCAGAGCAATCCTGCTTGAGCACAGAGCGACACGCGTTCCACCTCACAAAGACGACAAGGTGTTAGCAGACTGGAACGCTATGCTCGTCTGTGCACTCGTAAAAGCAAGTTCTCTTGTTTCACGTGAATCTATGCGCACTTCCGCCAAGGAGGCATTTGCGTTCATCACAGAGCATATGTTCCAAGATGGAAAGCTCAGCCATTCCTGGCGACAGGGTCAGCGACTGGAAGTTGGCTTTGCTTCTGACTACGCATGGTGTGCAAGAGCAGCTCTCGCTTTGTACAGATCGGAACCAAATCCGCTTGAGAAGCAGCGCTACCTAGAACAGGCAGAAGAGTTCCTGAAGATTCTGAAGGAGCGTTTTGCACACTCTAATGGCGCTTTTTACATGACGGATAAGGATGCCGACGACCTCATCCTCCGCCCCTATCACGCCTATGATGAAGCAACACCAAACTACAACGCCGTAGCCGCTCTCGCCTTCTCTGAACATTGGATCCTGACAGGTGACACATCTTCCCGTGATGTTGCAGATGGAACTTTGAATGCATTTGCAGCCGATGTTCCAAACAACATCTTCGGCACGGCATCATTACTCACAGCACTCGATACTCGCACCCGATTCAAGAAAGCGCTTGTGGTTTTGGGAACTGGTTCGGACGCGAATCCAATAATGCAGGCTCTGCATTCTCAAGCTGATCCTGCCCTCTATGTAGATGTTATTCCTGCTGGTGAAGCTAAGCCGATGGAGTTGGAAAACTCGTCCTGGAACACGGATGAAACCACTGTCTTCATCTGCTCAGAAAAAGGATGCTCTCTGCCAGCGACAACACCTGAACAGGTGAAAGAGCAGATCTGATCTGCAAATAAATTAAACGCTGACTCACAGTTTCACGTGGGTCAGCGCTCATAAATATACTTTTGAAAACATGGGTGATTCACGTGAAACATCACATAATTCACAGATCACCCATGTTCGAGTATTCAATTAAGTTCAGCTCTTGGATACGCTTTCAAAACGATCCTTCGTTAAACGGTAAAGCACATGACGCACCAACGGGTGATCATCCTCCAACATTTGATGATTGAAATCATCAGCTGAATTCCTCGTCATACCCAGCCGTTGCATGAGCTTTTGAGAACGTAAGTTCGTCTCCGTTGTGAAGCTCACAATCTCATCAATCTCAAGAGTTTCGAATCCGAATCCAAGCCAGATACGAGCTGCTTCCTGCGCTATCCCCTTCCCCCAGGCATCCGGGATAAGCCGCCAACCAATCTCCACACACGGATCAAACGGGAGTGGTATTGGATAAGTCGGAATGTTCAAACCACAAAAGCCAAGGAACCTTCCAGAAGCCCGATCCTCGACAACTGGACATGCGAACCCCAGCTCGTCCTGTTTAGCCATCAAACGCGCAAGCATGTGAGCACTCTCATCGTGAGACATCACATCCGGAAAAAACTCCATCACACGTGGATCCGCATTCATCTCAACTATGCCGTCCAGATCCCGCTCTTCCCACTTCCGCAATACAAGCCGCTCGGTTTCAATACGTGGGCACTTATCAATTAATGTCTCAACCATCTTCCCGTTCCAAATACTTCTCTTTAGAAAGGCGATACAAAACGTGTCGCCTCAATGGATGCCCCTCTTCAATCAAAGGATGATCAAAGTCCTCTGAAGCACCCCTCACCATTCCCAACTTCTGCATAACCTTCTCAGAACGCCGATTGACAGCAGAAGTGAAACTCACAACCTCATTTAAACAAAGAGTTTCGAATCCGAATCTAAGCCAGACATGCGAGGCTTCCTGAGCAATTCCCCTCCCCCACGCATCAGGTAACAACCGCCACCCAATTTCCACACACGGATCGAAAGGAAGCGGTTCTGGATAGGTCGGTATACCCAGCCCACAAAGCCCTAGAAACCTCCCTGAGGCCCGTTCTTCAACAACTGGAGTACCAAACCCATACTTCACCTGCTTCACAATGAGCCGCTCAAACATCCGCTCACTGTCCTGCTGAGACATCACCGCCGGAAAGAACTCCATCACCAGCGGATCTGCATTCATCTGAACAAGTCCCTCCAGATCCCGCACTTCCCACTTCCGCAACACCAACCGTTCAGTCTCAATACGCGGACATTTGTCGATGACATCTTCAATCATAGCCCTGCCCCAAATACCGTTGTCGTGTCATCTTGTAGAGCACTTGCCGTTTGAGCCGATGGCCATCCTCAAGCATAGGGTGCTCAAACTCTTCAACGCAAACCATACCCAGACGCTGCATCAATTTCTCTGAGGGAGAATTCTGCACGGGCGTAAAGCTGACAATCTCATTGAGTTGTAGAGTTTCGAGTCCGAATCTAAGCCACATTTGTGCAGCTTCCGTGGCAATTCCTTTTCCCCACTCACAGTGTAAGAGCCGCCAGCCGATCTCAACACAGGGCGCAAATGAAAGATGCTGCTGATACCCCGGAACCTTCAGCCCGCAATATCCAAGAAACCGCCCACTTCCCTTCTGAGTGATCACCGAAAAGCAAAAACCATACTGCTGCTGCGCATCCATATAACGCGCCAACATCTTCTCACTCTCAGCACGCGACAACACCGATGGATAAAACTCCATCACTCGCGGATCTGCATTCAGCTCCGCAAGCCCATCCAGATCTCGCTCTTCCCATTTCCGCAGAACCAACCGTTCTGTCTCAATGCGTGGACACCGATCAATCTCAGTCACTGGCTTGCTCATGGAACTTATCTGCAGAGAGCCTATACAAAACATGCCGGCATAAAGGGTGATCTTGATCTACGTTTGGAAAATCGAAATCCTCAGCAGGATCGTGTGTCATGCCAAGCTTCTCCATCACTCTCCGGGACTTGTGATTTTGCACAACAGTGTAGGCCACAACTTCATCAAGTTTGAGAATTTCAAACCCGAACCTGAGCCACCGACGTGAGGCTTCTCCTGTAATCCCTCTCCCCCAGACCTCAGGAAGAAGCCGCCAACCAATTTCAACACATGGCTCAAACGGCAACGATCCAGCATCATAAGAAGGAATTTCTAGTCCACAAAAGCCAAGGAATGAACCTGTTTCACGGTCCTCCATCACAGCAAAGCCAAAACCATCCTTCCTCTGCTTTTTCATCCCCAATTGAAACCCTTTTTCACAGTCTTCTAGGGACGGATTTGAACGGAAGAATTCATAAACTCTTTGATCAGTATTCAGCCTAATAAATCCATCGAGATCCCTTGGCTCACATTTCCGCAAAACAAGCCGTTCCGTCTCTAAACGTGGGCACCTATCAATCAATGTCTCAATCATTATTTAGCTCCAAAAAACTTTGCTTTGAAAGACGATGTAAAACATGTCGGCATAAAGGATGGTCAACCGGAACATTCGGAAAATCAAAGTCCTCAGCGGGATCATGTGTCATGCCAAGCTTCTCCATCACTCTCCGGAACTTGTGATTTTGCACGACCGTGATGGCAACAATTTCGTCCAGCTGAAGTGTTTCGAATCCGAATCCAAGCCAGAACTTAGCCGCTTCGACAGCAATCCCCTTTCCCCATGTCTCTGGGGTAAGCCGCCAACCGATTTCAACGCACGGCTCACATGGCAACGGCCCGCTGTAACTAGGAACGTTGAGACCACAAAATCCAAGAAAAGCATCAGTCTCTTTGTCTTCCACCACATGAAAACAAAAGCCGTGCTTTTCCTCCTATCTCATCATGATCTCAAGAAACTGCCTTGATTCATCTGGCGTATTCAGAGAGCGAAAAAACTCCATCACTCTCGGGTCACCATCCAGATCTCGCTCTTCCCACTTCCGCAATACAAGTCGCTCAGTCTCAATACGCGGACACCGATCAATCACGACCTCAGCCATTAGCTTGCTCGCGGAACCGATTAGCAGAGAGCCTGTACAACGCATGTCGGCATAAGGGATCATCAACGGGCACATTCGGAAAGTCAAAATCCTCGGCGGGATCATGCATCATACCAAGCTTCTCCATGACGCGTCGCGACTTATGATTTTGAACGACCACGATGGCGACAATTTCATCGAGTTGAAGTGTTTCGAATCCGAATCCAAGCCAGAACTTAGCCGCTTCTACAGCGATACCCTTTCCCCATGCCTCAGGGATAAGTCGCCAGCCAATTTCAACGCAGGGCCCACTGTAGCCAGGAACGTTGAGCCCGCAAAAACCCAGAAAAGTGCCTGTCTCTTTGTCCTCTACCACAGGAAAACAAAAACCATGTTTCTCTTGTTGCCGAATACTAATCTCAAGATACCGCTTGGCTTCCTCCGAAGATTGAAGAGATGGAAAAAACTCCATTACTCTCGGATCACCATTCATGCGGATCAGCCCCTCCAGATCCCGCTCTTCCCACTTACGAAGAACAAGCCTCTCGGTTTCAACCCGAGGACATCTCTCTATCAATATCTCTGTCATTCAATCGCCTAAAATATCGTTCTTTAGAAAGTCGGTACAAAGCATGTCGGCATAACGGATCATCTGTTTCAACACCGGGAAAGTCAAAATCTTCAGCTGGATCATGAACCATACCGAGCTTATCCATTACACGTCGCGATCGATGATTTTGAACAACAGTAAAAGATACAATCTCTTCTAACTGAAGAGTTTCAAATCCGAATTTAAGCCAGATGTTAGCTGCCTCGACTGCAATCCCCTTCCCCCAGGCTTCAGGGATAAGACACCAACCCATTTCAATGCACGGCTCAAAAAACATCAGCTCTTGGTAAAGAGGGACGTTAAACCCGCAGAACCCGAGAAAAGCTCCTGTGGCTCTATCTTCGATCACAGGAAAGCAGAAGCCATCTTTCTGTTGTTTGAGCAAATGTACTTCCAGCAGCAAAGGTGTTTCTTCAGGAGAGTTTAGTGTGCGGAAAAACTCTCCCACCTTGGGATCGGTATTTAGGCGATAGAGACCATCTAAATCCCGTGGCTCCCATTTCCGCAAAACAAGTCGATCAGTTTCAATCCGCGGACATTTATCCAAAGCTACTACTTTCATGAGTGTCTCATCTAATCTTGCTGCCAAGGTCCTCAGATAAAAAACCGCATCTCTCTGAGAACACAACCACATTTGCAAAAGATATTAAGCATTGTACCCTTCCCAGAAGTTGCAGATGCTTCATCAGTAGACATTTTTATTCAAATACATTGGCTTAAAAAATAAAAAAGCCCCGCTCACCGAATTGACGAGCGGGGCTGAAAAATTCGGTAGGCAGTAAACCTAGGTATTCATAGAGTCGAAGAAGTCATCATTGGACTTGGTCTGACGCAGCTTGTCGAGCAGGAACTCAACAGCATCAACAGTACCCATCTGGCTGAGAATACGGCGCAGAACGAAAGTCTTCTTGAGCTTATCAGCAGGAACAAGAAGTTCTTCCTTACGAGTACCAGAGCGTTGAATATCAACTGCTGGGAAGACGCGCTTATCAGAGATCTTACGATCAAGGATGATTTCGGAGTTACCGGTACCCTTGAATTCTTCGAAGATAACTTCATCCATACGGCTACCGGTATCAATCAGCGCCGTTGCGATGATGGTCAAAGAACCACCCTCTTCAATGTTACGCGCAGCACCGAAGAAGCGCTTAGGGCGCTGCAGGGCGTTCGCATCAACACCACCGGTCAGAACCTTACCGGAGGAAGGAACAACGGTGTTGTAAGCACGGCCAAGGCGAGTAATGGAATCCAGAAGGATAACAACGTCGCGACCATGTTCGGTCAAACGCTTTGCCTTCTCAATAACCATCTCAGCAACCTGAACGTGACGAGTAGCTGGCTCATCAAAGGTAGAAGATACAACTTCACCATCAACTGTACGTTGCATATCCGTTACTTCTTCCGGACGTTCATCGATCAACAGAACGATGAGGTAACATTCAGGATGATTGGTGGTAATAGATTTCGCAATATTCTGAAGGAATACTGTTTTACCTGTCCGAGGAGGCGCAGTGATCAAAGCACGCTGGCCTTTGCCGAGCGGAGCTACAAGATCAATAATGCGAGAAGAAATATCCTTGGAGGTAGAATTCTCGATTTCAAGATTGAAGCGCTCATCTGGATAAAGCGGTGTCAGGTTATCAAAGTGAACCTTATGTCTCGCCTTTTCAGGGTCTTCAAAGTTGATTTTGTTGACTTTTAGAAGGGCGAAATAACGCTCACCTTCTTTAGGACTACGGATCTGGCCTTCAACAGTATCACCGGTGCGCAGAGAAAAGCGACGGATCTGTGAAGGTGAAACGTAAATATCGTCTGGGCCTGGCAAGTAGTTCGCATCAGGAGAGCGGAGGAATCCAAATCCATCTTGGAGGACCTCTACGACACCTTCGCCGATGATCTCAATATCTTGCTCTGCAAGTCTCTTCAAAATCGCAAACATAAGTTCCTGTTTGCGCATGGTGCTTGCATTTTCAACGTCATGTTCCTCAGCAAAAGCGAGGAGTTCAGTTGCGCTCTTAGTTTTCAGGTCTCTGAGTTTCATTTCCCGCATCAATAGGGATCGTCTTTACTATGGGTTCTGGACTTGATTTAGCTTTAGAAGGATCAAGAACTTTCGAACACAAAACGTTAGGGGGGAATAGCAGCTCATCTAGATACGATATTTATCGACCTTCGAAAATCGCTAGGAGATCAGCGATCACATAAGCTACATCGTGAAGTTGCGGGGACAATAACTAATCGAATTGAATTCGGCAAGTGCTTATTGCCCACTAATTCTCCTAATTTTCCAATATTAAAATTCGAATGTTCGGATCACCTAGGGTTTAAAGATCACTAGGAACACAATTGCAACCATTAATAGTGTCGGTAGTTCATTAATAATTCTAAAGTAGCGCTCACTATTCTTATTTTGATCCTGCGCAAACTTGGTGACATGACGTGAAAGCATCACGTGATATATCGTCATCAGTATAACCAGTGAAAACTTCAGCATAAACCAAAGATCAAAATAAGCATCAAGCAGATAAACCAACCACAAGCCAAAAATCCAGGTGGCCATCATGGATGGAGCCATAATCGCCTTAAACAATCGGCGCTCCATGATCTTGAAGGTCTCGCTCTTATCAGAACCGATTTCAGCGTTCGTGTGATAAACGAAAAGGCGCGGCAAGTAGAACAATCCCGCCATCCAGGCAATCACAGAGATTATGTGGAGGGACTTCGCCCAGGAATATGCATCATCCATGATCCGCGCCTTATCTAATTCGCAGTGCCTGCTTACAGGCCTTTAACCCGCTTCACCATCTCAGCAACATGTTCTGGCGGAGTTTGCGGAACAACGCCATGACCAAGGTTAAAGATGTGCGGACCATTACCCAAAACTTCGAGAGCGTGATCTATTCCAGTTTCCAGCGCACGTCCACCAGCAACAAGGCGCATTGGATCCATATTGCCCTGTACAGGAACAATTTTCTGAATTTCCTGCGCCACTTCTGCCGGAACAGTCCAGTCCAGACCAACTGCATCAACACCAGTAGCTTCAACATAGCGCTTCAAGCGAGCAGCTGATGCTTTCGGGAAACCGATGATCTTTGCGTTTGGACGCTGAGCTTTCACACCATCAACGATCTTGCGGGTCGGACCAACAGACCACTGCTCAAAACCGATGTCATCCAGAACACCTGCCCAGGTGTCAAAGATCTGCAATGCATCTGCACCACCATCAAACTGAGCCACCAGGTACGTGATCGAAGCTTCAACCAGCTGATCAATGAAAGCAGTCAGAAGCTCAGGATCCTGATAGGAGCCGATACGAGCGGCAAACTGGTCCTGGGTGGTATGACCAGCCACAGAATAGCAAGCGACCGTCCACGGGGCTCCGCAGAAGCCCAGAAGGGTGGTTTCAGTCGGTAACTCCGCTCTCAAACGCTCGACTGTGGCGATAACAGGAGCCAAATGCTCCATCGTCCTAGCTTGATCAAGCTTATCAACGAGTTCTGTCGAAAGTGGTTCGAGAACTGGTCCTCGACCCTCCTCAAAATTTACAGGGTAGCCAAGCGCATCTGGAACAACGAAGATGTCAGAAAATAGGATGGCAGCATCAAAGCCATACCGGCGAATGGGTTGGAGAGTAACTTCTGTCGCAAGATCGGTATTGTAGCAGAAGTCGAGAAAATTCGGTGCTTGAGCTCGTACAGCTCTGTACTCAGGCAAATACCGTCCTGCCTGGCGCATCATCCAGATTGGTGGGCGCTCTAGTTTCTCGCCTGCCAAAACGCGCATTACCGCTCTTTCATGAGATTCCATAAATCGCCTCTTTTTCCCAAGCCTGCTTAAAAAGAATCTTCTTATTTGGAAGTTTCTATTTCTATTAGTGAGTGAATAGCAGGGATCAATTTAATTCCACAATTCCTAACTGAGAAAACCCTAATAGGAAAAGTCACAGATCAAAAACAAGCAAGACTCGCAACAGGAGTCGAAAACAAATTGTTTTTTCTAAAGATTCAATAGGTTACAATCTGGAAAATAACCACAGATCACAGTTTATCCCGTATGCTGTGCTGTGAATCTTTTGCGTGGGCAATGTGCAATCCCGTTTATCCAAGTCGTTTCGAAATCAGTATTCTCAAAATATGGAATTGTTGACGGATTAGGGTCAGCGGGCATTAATTTGAAAGCACAGTGAGATTTGGCTAGTTTTTCCAAGTCTCTTAGGAATGTTGAGGATGATACCTTGGGTAACCACTCTAACTACTTCCATTTACACATGGTTTCGGACTCAACGGGCGAAACTTTGATGACAATTGTGCGTGCTGCGACCGCGCAATATGAGAATATTCAGCCCATCGAGCATGTTTACCCGCTGATCCGGCATGACAAGCAGTTGAGTAGAGTCCTGGAAGAGATTGAATCTGCACCAGGAATTGTTCTCTACACCCTTGTGGAACAATCCTATGCCCGCCGTCTGGAGCGTAAATGTCAGGATTTGGGTCTTCCATGCGTTAATGTTCTCAAGCCCGTTTATCAGGTCTTCCATAGCTATCTGAACGTCACAGAAACGTGGCGTGTGGGCGGACAGCACGTGATGGATGAGGAATACTTCCAGCGCATGGAAGCGATGAACTACACCATGCTGCATGATGATGGCCAAATCGCTGGAGCTTTGGACGAAGCAGACGTTATTCTCGTCGGCATTAGCCGAACCTCTAAGACGCCAACCTCTATCTATCTGGCAAATAGAGGTATTAAGGCGGCTAACATCCCGCTCATTCCCAATATGCGCCCTCCCCGTCAGCTCCTGAAAGCCAAAAGACCTCTCGTGGTTGGTCTGATGGCCACGGCCGAACGTATTCGGGATATCCGCCAGAACCGCATTTTGTCGCTGGATGCCAAAACAGACAACGACACCTACGTTGATCGCAAATCAATTGCTCAGGAGATTGCGATGTCGAAACGGTTGTGTGCTGAAAATGGTTGGCCGCTCATCGATGTAACGCGTCGCTCTATCGAAGAAACAGCAGCCGAGATCATGGATTTGCTCCGAAAACATAAAAATGAGCAAAAAGAGACAGAAGAATATTGAGAAGCATCGCGCTTTATCCCAATAAACAGCACAAGAAATCCTCAGATTGAGAAAGCAGAGTATGACTCGACTGATTTTAGCGAGCGGAAGTAAAATTCGCGCGACTCTCTTAGAAAATGCAGGCTTAATTTTTGATCGTATTCCAGCAAATGTTGATGAGCGACAGATAGAAGAGCCATTGCTTTCCACTGGTGTGGATCCAGAAGTGATTGCAGCAAAATTATCCGTTGCGAAAGCGAAAGAAGTTTCCGCCCGAAATCATGGTGCTTATGTCGTTGGCGCTGATCAGATCCTGGCATTCGAAGGAAAGCGTCTCGTTAAGCCAGAAGATCTGAACGCAGCCCGCAAGCAACTCATGAGCTTTTCCGGCAAAAGCCACGCGCTTCATTCTGCAGCATGTGTTGTTAAAGATGGTGAAGTTGTCTGGGAAGGTATTTCGACGGCAATTCTGAATGTGCGTGAGTTATCTGAAGATTTTCTGGATTGGTACATTGAGCGAACCGGATCCGAAATTCTCTCCAGCGTTGGTGCGTATCAGTTGGAAGCTGAAGGCGTGCAGCTCTTTGATAAGATTGAGGGCGATTACTTCACAGTGTTGGGCCTGCCTCTCCTGAGCCTCCTCTCTTTCTTGCGCGAGATTGAGGTTTTGAAAAAATGAGGAACGCAGCTGTCACAGGACATCCTATTGGTCACTCAAAATCCCCTCTGATACATGGTTATTGGCTCAAACAGCACGGCATAGAAGGCAGCTACATCGCACAGGATGTGCCTCCTGAGACTGCCGAAAGCTTTTACAGCGCATTGGCTGAGCATGGGTTTGTTGGCTGTAACGTGACAATTCCAAACAAAGAGCATGCGTATAAATCTGCTGAGAAGTTGGATGATGCAGCCAAAATGATTGGGGCTGTAAACACGCTTTGGTTGGATGATGAAGGTGTCTTGAATGGCTCAAACACCGACGGTCTTGGCTTTCTGGGAAATCTCGACCAGATGCTGCCAAACTGGGATAACAACGGGAATAAAGCCGTTGTTCTGGGGGCTGGCGGCGCCTCCCGGGCGATTATTTGGGCGTTGCTGTCCAGAGAATACACAGAAGTGTATATCGCCAACAGAACACTAGAAAAAGCGCAGAAACTTGCAGATCATTTTGGCCCAAATACCATCGCAATTGAATGGGATAGTCTGGGGGAAAAGCTTGGAGAAGCGGATTTTCTGGTGAACACGACCTCTCTTGGTATGTCTGGACAACCAGAATTAAACATTGATCTTGATAACCTGTCGAAATCAGCAGTTGTGACGGATATAGTTTACTCTCCGTTACAAACCAAACTGCTTCGCAATGCTGCTCAGCGTGGCAATTCGACGGTTGATGGTCTGGGAATGCTACTTCACCAAGCTGTACCGGGTTTTGAAAAATGGTTTGGAGTTCGTCCGAAAGTTACTGACGAGCTTCGTGAGATGATCCTGAGAGAAATGGGACTTACCTGAATGGTTATTCTCGGTCTGACTGGCTCGATTGGAATGGGGAAATCAACCACCTCAAAGCTCTTTGCAGAGGCTGGAGCTGCTGTTTATGACGCAGATGCTGCCGTCCATGCGCTTTACACTGGCAAAGCTGTTGAACCTGTTGGCAGCGCCTTTCCCGGTACTGCTAAAGATGGACGGATTGACCGCGAAGCCCTCGGTAAAATCGTCCTTCACGACAAAGCAAAGATGATGCTTCTGGAAAGCCTCATCCACCCGCTCGTTCAGGAAGTTGAAACTGAGTTTCTGCACCAAGCAAAACTAGACCGTCGTAAGGTCGTTGTTCTCGACGTCCCTCTCCTCTTCGAGGTCGGCAAACACAAGGCTGTTGATGCAGTCGTCGTGGTTTCTGCACCATATGATGTGCAGCGTCAGCGTGTTCTTGAAAGACCAGACATGACAGAAGAGAAATTTGAGGCTATCTACGCAAAACAGTTAAACGACGCAGAAAAACGCAAAAAAGCGCATTTTATTGTCGACACTGGCCGAGGCGTTGAGCCGGCCCGTCGTGCAGTGGGTGCCATTATGCGCGCTGTGTCTTCTATCGCTTCTAGAACGGTGTAATTATGCGCGAAATCTCCTTCGATACTGAAACCACAGGCCTGAATCCGCTTGATGGGGATAGGCTGGTTGAAATCGGCGGAGTGGAACTCATAAATTTCATTCCAACGGGCCGCACCTGTCATCTCTACGTCAACCCGCAACGAGATATGCCAGAAGAAGCGTTCCGTATTCACGGCCTCTCTGCTGAGTTCCTTTCAGACAAACCGCTATTTGTCGATGTAGCTGACGAATTTCTTGATTTTGTAGGAGATTCTCGTCTGGTCATTCACAACGCTCCATTCGATATGGGCTTCATCAACATGGAGCTTGGGCGTTGTAATAAACCAAAAATTCCCAATACGCAGGTGCTGGATACTCTAAAGCTCGCACGCAGAAAGTTCCCGACCGGATCGGTGTCTCTGGATGCTTTGTGTTCGCGCTACAGCGTGGATAACACAAAGCGCGTATACCACGGCGCGTTGCTCGATGCGGAACTGCTGGCTGAAGTTTATCTGGAGATGAATGGCGGTAAGCAGAAAAATCTTGGTCTGGTGCCAGACGATGAAGCGATCGATCTAGATAAACTCAATGATGAGCCCAAAAAGCGCGTCGCAGCCAAGCAACGCCTAAACCCTCTCTCCCCTTACCTGTCAGAGGAAGAAATTGAGGCACACGCCAAATTCCTTGCTGGAATGAAATCTGACCCTGCCTGGAACAAGTATCTGAAGTAGGTTTCAAACAAAAAGCGCTCCAGATTTCTGAAGCGCTTCAAACTGTTATCAGAGCATAGATGGCAAAACGCGATCCGGTGGACGATGTCCGTCCATAAAGGCTTTGATATTGATGATGACCTTCTCACCCATATCAATACGCCCTTCGATTGTTGCTGAACCCATGTGAGGCAACACAACCACCTTGTCGGATGCCACAAGCTTCGGGTTGATCGCAGGCTCGTGCTCAAACACGTCCAGCGCCGCCCCTGCAAGTTCACCTGACTCAATCTGACGGATCAGCGCGTTTTCATCCACGATCTCACCGCGAGCGGTGTTCACGATGTACGCATCAGGCTTCATCAGCTTCAAACGGCGTGCGGAAAGCAAGTGGTAGGTACCCGGCGTATGCGGACAATGGATGGAGACGACATCCATGCGCGCAAGCATCTGATCCAGGCTCTCCCAGAAAGTAGCTTCCAACTGCTCTTCAAGCTCCAGAGGCTCGCGAATTCGATTGTGGTAATGGATAGACATACCAAACGCTTTTGCGCGTCTGGCGACCGCCTGACCGATCCTGCCCATGCCGATGATACCGAGACGTTTGCCCCAGATACGGCGACCAAGCATCCAGGTTGGAGACCAGCCGTCCCATTCCTTGTTCTCAATCTTCTTCATGCCTTCAGAAAGACGACGCGGAACGGCAAGAATAAGCGCCATGGTCATGTCTGCGGTGTCTTCGGTCATCACACCAGCTGTATTGGTAACTGCAATACCGCGATTGTTGGCAGAGATTACGTCGATATTGTCGACGCCGTTACCAAAGTTGGCAATCATTTTCAGATTAGGGCCAGCCTGAGCCAAAACCGAAGCGTCAATGCGGTCTGTAACAGTGGGGACAAGAACATCAGCAATTTTGACGGCTTCCACAAGCTCTGCCTGTGTGAACGGCTTATCTTGCTCATTCAACCGTGTGTCGAAAAGCTCGCGCATGCGTGTTTCAACAACATCCGGCAGTTTCCGCGTCACAACCACAATAGGCTTCTTTTTTGGCATCGTCCCCGCCTTCTGTCAAAAATTCGAAGTTTTTTAACCCTGCCCTAATCACCATATGAGTCAATGACTCAAAGGTCTTACAGGCTGTCAAAGTTTCATTACCAAATGTTCCGGTGAAAACAAGACTTGTCAAACACGTCTACATCTAATAGCAGCCACTATCGGAAATCGCGAGATCTAAGGTATGATACTTGTGTCTCGATTTTAGTGAAAATTACGGATTAGCCTACGGGAAGTTTTGGTATCACTATGAAAAATAAAAGCTTTCGTACTCTTAGTGCCCTTGCAGCTACTTTTCTATTATTCCTTTTTGTTTCCCCATTCGTAATCACCGCTCAGGCCCAGTCTGCAGGTTCTGGTGTATCTGGTCTTCCAGTTCCGCGTTTTGTCAGTCTTAAATCTGACAGAGTGAACGTTCGCAAAGGTCCAAGCAGAAACCACGACATTGGTTGGACTTTCGTTCGCAGCAGGCTGCCGGTTGAAGTCATTCAGGAATATGACGACTGGCGCCGCATTCGCGATTGGGAAGGCAAAGACGGTTGGGTTTTCAAAACCTTGCTGACTGGCTACCGCTCTGCACTGGTAACGCCTTGGCTGGAAAACACCGTTGAAACCACCCCTCTCCGTAAGCGGCCTGGCCCGAATGAAGAGATCATCGCGTTTCTTGAGCCTTTGGTTCTTGCTGGTGTTGTTGAATGCACAGATGGCTACTGCCGCGTTTCTGGCAAAGATTTTGAAGGCTGGATTGATCAGAGCAGATTGTTTGGTGTTTATAAGAACGAGACAATCAACAACTGACCTCGGCACTAATAACAGATCAAAGAAAAAGCCTCTGAGGAAACTTGGAGGCATTTTTTGTTTTTCACCTGAACAATCAAAAGAAACTTAGACAGTTTCCTTTGCGCGCATCAGCTTGTCGGCAGTCTTCAACTCTTTCATGCGTGGCATGGAAACGATGTTGTAACCAGAATCCACAAAGTGAACCTCACCAGTCACCCCACCAGACAGTTCTGACAGAAGGTAGAGACCAGAACCGCCAAGCTGTTCGGTTGTGACAGTCTGCTTCAGAGGAGAGTTTGCCTGCTGGAAATTGAACATCAACCGGGCATCTGAGATGCCTGCGCCAGCAAGTGTGCGAACTGGCCCTGCAGATATTGCATTCACGCGGATGCCCTGCTCGCCAAAGTCCATAGCCAGATAACGTACAGATGCTTCTAACGCTGCCTTGGCAACGCCCATAACGTTATAGTTTGGCATCACGCTTGTCGCGCCGCCATACGTTAGTGTCAGGATGGAACCGCCGTTCGGCATCAAATCAGCCGCTCGCTTTGCAATCTCTGTGAAGGAGAAACAGGAGATCTGCATGGTGCGGGCAAAATTATCGCGGGTAGTGTCTGCATAACGGCCACGCAGCTCAGATTTGTCTGAAAACGCGATCGCGTGCACGAGGAAATCGATGGAGCCCCATTTTTCCTGGAGCTGAGAGAAAACCTTGTCCACGCTATCAATGTCTTCCACATCGCATGGAAGAAGCATGTCGCAGCCAACACTGTCTGCCAGTGGTTTTACGCGTCGGGCGAAGGCGTCACCTTGGTAGGTAAACGCCATTTCTGCACCCTGTTCAGCAAGAGTTTTGGCTATGCTCCAGGCAATGCTGTGGTCATTGGCAACGCCCATAATCAGACCACGCTTGCCTTGCATAAGCTTGCTCATAGAAAACTCCTTTAATCAAAAGCTAAAGGAGCTGAGCAAGCTCAGGACCTCAAACTCAGTCTTTGTATCGCTTAAACACGACGGTCGCGTTGGTGCCGCCAAATCCAAAGCCGTTTGAAAGAACGCAATTCAATTCTGCATTATCTACGCGTTCTCTTACGATTGGCATATCCTCAAAATCCGGATCTAATTCTTCAATATGAGCAGAAGCCGCAATGAAATTGCCTTCCATCATAAGCAAAGAGTAGATCGCTTCATGAACGCCGGCAGCACCCAAAGAGTGGCCAGAAAGCGCTTTAGTCGCAGAAATTGGCGGAACCTTGTCGCCGAACACGGCGCGGATCGCTTCAATTTCTTTGATGTCACCAACAGGCGTAGAGGTTGCATGTGGATTGATGTAGTCAATGTCACAATCAACGTCTTTAAGCGCAATCTTCATGCAGCGAGCTGCGCCTTCACCACTTGGTGCAACCATGTCGTGACCATCAGAAGTCTGGCCGTAACCAACGATTTCTGCGTAGATCTTTGCGCCACGTGCTTTTGCATGTTCAAGTTCTTCAAGAACCAGCACGCCGCCGCCGCCAGCAATAACAAAGCCATCACGGTTCTTGTCATATGGACGAGAAGCAGTAGAAGGAGTGTCATTGTACTTGGAAGACATTGCGCCCATAGCATCAAACAGGTTGGAGAGTGTCCAGTCCAGTTCTTCGCCACCGCCCGCAAATACCACGTCTTGTTTACCCCATTGGATCAGCTCATAGGCATTACCAATACAGATATTGGTTGTCGCACAAGCTGCGGAAATGGAGTAGTTGACGCCGTGAATTTTAAATGGTGTTGCAAGCGTTGCTGAGTTCGTAGAGCTCATAGCTTTCGGAACAGCGGTCGGCCCGATGCGGCGTGGGCCTTTTTCACGGGTGATATCCGCAGCTTCAACGATCGCTTTGGTGGATGGTCCACCAGAACCCATGATCAGGCCTGTGCGGTCATTGGTAACCAGATCTTCGGAAAGACCAGCATCTTCAATGGCCTGCTCCATGGCAATGTAATTCCATGCAGCGCCTTCACCCATAAAGCGAGAGGTACGACGGCCAAGTTTTTCCAATGGATCCAAGGTAGGTGCGCCATGAACCTGACAACGGAAGCCGAGCTTCTCGTAGTCTTCAGCTGCAACAATACCGGACTTACCTTCGTAAAGGCTTGCTTTCACTTCTTCAGCATTGTTGCCAAGAGGAGAAACAATACCCATACCAGTAACAACCACACGCCTCATCTAAGGTCTCCCGTGGGTTAAGCGGTCCAATCGGACCCAATTCCAAAAAAGGGTTCGTCATTCCACATGACAAACCCTCGCATAATTTGATTACTTATTTTGCTTCGTCTTGAAACAGACCAACGCGCAGGTCTTTCGCAACAAAAATAGTCTCGCCGTCAGCTTTTACCCAGCCATCAGCAATTGCCAGTTTCAGGCGGGAGCGCATAACGCGCTTCATATCAACACCGAATTCCAGCATTTTTACGTCAGGAGTAACCTGACCTGTGAATTTAACTTCACCGGTAGAAAGTGCACGACCACGACCTGGCTCGCCGAGCCAGCCAAGATAGAAGCCAGTCATCTGCCACAGAGCGTCCAAACCAAGACAGCCAGGCATAACAGGATCGCCCTGGAAGTGACATTCGAAGAACCAGAGATCTGGATTAATGTCGAATTCAGAACGAATTACGCCTTTGCCGTACTCGCCGCCTTCCTCAGAAATTTCGGTGACGCGATCAAACATCAGCATAGGAGGAAGTGGCAGCTGTGCATTGCCTTGGCCAAACAGCTCACCGCGACCACAGGCCAGCAGAGCTTCTTTATCGTAGCTTGAACGCTTCTCGTGCATTCTATTCCCGCATAATTTGTCGTTTGTTTGAGGCCAGAAAAACGTAGGGTTCACCTTACCTAAACGTAACGATGGTTCTAAGTATTAACTGTTCGGGCCTTCCTAGCACACGAGCCCGAATATCGAAAGAGCGATGTATGTGAGTTTGCGTGTGCTCAATGTACGCAGTTGTGTTAAACTTATACTATTCTTATTATTGTTATAAGCAGTCCGGTTAATCCTGCTTGGTTTTAGCTTGATGTATCAAGGGTTATGCTCCCTTATATTGAGAGTGCTTTGGTGCAGGTCAATAGGTTGCTTTTAATCTAATGCTGGTAGAATTGGTGCGTAGGTGTTAAAACATCAGCACCCTAAAGAACTAAAGTAGGAAAAAATGAGCTCGCAGATTGCTAACGAACATCAAGATGTAACAGGGATGCTAAGAGACGCAGGTCTGCGCCCTACACGTCAGCGCGTGGCACTGGCTGAGCTTCTTTATTCTCAGGGTAATCGCCACATCTCGGCGGAAGTCCTTCACGAAGAAGCTATCCTTGCGAATGTGCCCGTCTCTCTGGCGACAGTTTACAACACACTTCATCAGTTCACTGAAGTTGGTTTGCTGCGTGAAGTTGCTGTTGAAGGAACAAAGACTTACTTCGACACCAACACTTCTGAGCATCACCATTTCTTCCTGGAAGATGAGAACCGTGTAATCGACATTCCAGACAGTGGCCTGACACTAGACAACTTGCCAGTCCCACCTGAAGGAATGGAAATTTCCCGCGTGGAAGTGGTTGTTCGTCTCCGTAAAAAGCAGATGCATTAAGAGCCTCTGCTTTTTCTCAGGCAACTTCTTTCAAGATTTTCTCTTTGCTTTTGCAAAGATCATAGATGATGCAGCGATCGCACGCCGGCTTGCGCGCCTTACAGATGTAACGGCCATGTAGGATCAGCCAGTGGTGTGCGTGCTGCATAAAATCTTGCGGTATTATCTTTTCCAGTTTCAACTCAACATCCAGCGGTGTTTTGCCGGGGGCAAGCCCTAACCTGTTTGCAATCCTGAAGAGATGCGTGTCTACCGCAATCGTCGGCTGCCCAAAAGCGATATTCAACACCACATTAGCTGTTTTACGGCCAACACCCGGCAAAGCTTCCAGCTCCTCACGGGTTTGCGGAACCTGCCCACCATGATGCTCAATCAGCATTTGAGAGAGCAAAAACGTGTTCTTTGCTTTGTTTTTATAGAGCCCGATTGTGCGGATCTCTTCACGGATCTTATCTTCTCCAAGAGCAACCATCTTCTCTGGCGTATCTGCAATCTGGAAGAGATGTTTTGTCGCTTTGTTCACTCCGGCATCTGTTGCTTGAGCGGAAAGCACAACAGCAACCAGCAGCGTGAACTCGTTGGAATGATTAAGCTCCCCTTCCGGTTCTGGATTGTCTTTTTCAAATGCCGCAAAGATTTCGTAGATCTCGGCTTTAGAATACCTTGATCTGGAAACCGGCTTTTTGCGTGTACTGGAAGAAGATGCAACCTTCTTTGTTTTGGTAGCGTCAACCATAGGACTCTCGAAGGAAATAAGTGACTTTGCGTAGGCTATGAAAGCTCTATACTCTTAAGCGATAAAGAGTAGCAATGAAACAGAGTGCGAAATAGCACCAATGCCCCATGATCTTCAAAAGCGGGAGCCTTATCCCCCTTTCTTTCAGGCTGTTCTAACCCCGCACCGCTCACTGTCCCGCCGGGGCGTGAACATCGTTCTTTGGTGCGCTGGCTTGATTGCTGGCTTTTATTCGCTCGTGCTTGTTCTGATGGGATTATGGCCCGCGCCTATCCTCCTATCATTACCTGTTCTCTTTCTCTGGCTCGCGTTCAGGCACAACTTTGCGACGGCCGAAACCTATGAGGAAATCAGCGTTTCCCCGCTTGAGGTTAGATTGAAACACGTCACGTACAAAGGCGACGTGCAGGAGTATGTGCTCAATCCGTTTCACATGAAACTCCATATCGAACGGGATGATGATGTTGGAGTTACGCGCATTTTGGTGCGTTCTGATCAACTTTTCCTCATTGTTGGTGCGTTTTTGAACCCGGATGACCGGACAAGCTTCGCCTCTGCGTTTTCTCAGGCAATCCACTCCGCGCGCAATCGTGGGTTTGATCACGCCTGAGCCTGAAATACTCTGTTTCCATGTACTCGCGTTTCGGGTGGCTCTCAGGCTGAGGATCATCTAGATTTTACCTAATGAGAAACGAAATCTAAGAGCCGTGAATCAAGATGTTTAATGCAGCCAATCTCGCAAATGGCACGTTTGTAGAAGACAGTTCTGCTCTTGAGGACTATCGTGTCGTCCAGAAAACCCTTCAAGGCATCTCCGAGAATTGGAGGGAACAACCCTCCCTTGAAGAGCTTGCCTACAGCGTTGGCCTTCAGCCAATTCAGCTTCAACGGGTGTTTTCAAGATGGGCAGGCATTACTCCTAAACAGTTCCTGCAAGCCATCACCATCGATCACGCACGCGCTCTTTTGCAAGATTCTGCCAGTATTCTGGAAGCCTCGCTCGAAGTTGGCCTCTCAGGCCCTGCCCGTTTGCATGACTTGTTTGTGACCCATGAGGCGATGACGCCCGGCGACTACAAACGGCGTGGTGCAGGCGTAAAAATCAGTTGGGGCTTTCACCCCTGCCCGTTTGGGATTGTCCTGCTGATGGTAACAGAGCGTGGTCTGGCAGGTCTTGCCTTTGCTGATGCTGGTGAAGAGGCAAAAGCACTTACTGACATGAGCGAACGCTGGCCAGCTGCTGAGTTTGAAGAGAACCAGCAACTCACCGCTCCTTACGTCTCCCGCATCTTCGAACCAAATAAATGGAAGGAAGATCAGCCGCTTCGTGTTGTCTTCATTGGTACGGACTTTGAAATCCGCGTTTGGCAAACACTTCTGAAAATTCCTTTAGGCAAGGCTACCACATATTCGGAGATCGCGAATAACCTCGGTAATCCCAAAGCCTCTCGTGCTGTTGGAACAGCCGTCGGAAAGAACCCGCTGTCCTTCGTCGTTCCGTGTCACCGCGTCCTCGGGGCAAAGGGCAATATGTGTGGCTACCACTGGGGCATCACTCGTAAGCGCGCCATTTTGGGCTGGGAAGCTGGCGTTTCCGGCGTTCTGGATGGCATTGCTGCCACGGGCTAATCGTTTCACGTCCGTTTCAATATCAGGCAACAAAAAAGGCGAGCACAAGGCCCGCCTTTTTCATTTGAAAATCAAATGACTTACAGGTCAAATCCAAGGATCTTGCCAACAGTGAAGACGTCCTTGTCACCACGACCACAAAGGTTCATGACGATCACTTTGTCTTTGTCCATCTTAGGCGCCATCTTGATCACCTGAGCAAGCGCATGGCTTGGCTCCAGAGCTGGAATGATACCTTCAACGCGGGTCAGCATCTGGAATGCATCCAGAGCTTCCTCATCGGTTGCAGGCACGTAGTTCACACGGCCTGTATCCTTCAGCCAGGAGTGCTCAGGGCCGATACCAGGATAATCCAGACCTGCTGACACGGAATGTCCTTCAAGGATCTGTCCGTCATCATCCTGCAGCAGATAGGTGCGGTTACCATGCAGTACGCCCGGCTTACCTGCGTTCAGCGAGGCACAGTGCTCTTCACCCTGAAGGCCTTTACCACCAGCTTCAACGCCGTAAATCTCAACGGATGGATCATCAAGGAACGGGTGGAACAGACCAATCGCGTTAGAGCCACCACCAACTGCAGCAACGAGAGCATCTGGCAATTTGCCTTCTGCTTTCATCAACTGTTCTTTGGTTTCTTCCCCAATCACAGACTGGAAGTCACGAACCATCTCTGGATAAGGATGCGGGCCAGCAGCTGTACCGATCAGGTAATACGTGTCATCCACGTTGGTTACCCAGTCACGTAGCGCTTCATTCATCGCGTCCTTGAGCGTACCAGCACCCGCAGTAACGGGAACAATTTCAGCCCCCAGCAGTTTCATGCGGAACACGTTCGGCTTCTGACGCTCAACGTCAGTTGCACCCATGTAAACAACGCATGGCAAACCAAAGCGCGCACAAACTGTTGCGGTCGCAACACCATGTTGACCAGCACCGGTTTCCGCGATGATGCGGGTTTTACCCATACGTTTAGCCAGCAGGATCTGACCAATACAGTTGTTGATCTTGTGGGACCCTGTGTGGTTCAGCTCATCGCGCTTAAAGTAAATCTTCGCGCCGCCCAGCTCTTCTGTCAGGCGTTCAGCGAAATAAAGCGCAGATGGGCGACCAGTATAGTGGGTGTTCAGGTTTTCCAGCTCTGCCGCATATGCTGGGTCAGCCTTCGCGTCACTGTAAGCCTTTTCCAGATCCAGGATCAAAGGCATGAGCGTTTCAGCTACGAAACGACCCCCAAAATCACCAAAGTGGCCGCGATCATCCGGACCGGAACGCAATGTGTTGGCTTGCTGGTTCATTAATTCTTCCCAAATTCACTCGGCAACGCTGCGCGCTTCACGCACAAAAGCCTCAATCAACTCGATGTCTTTAACGCCCTTCTCGCGTTCGACGCCGGATGAAACATCGACATCACTCACTCCGGAGATTGCCAAAGCTTCGCGGACGTTTTCAGGGCTTAAGCCGCCAGAAAGCATGATAGGCTTTCCAAGTTCTAGGCCTTGTAGCAGTTTCCAGTCAAAGCTGACACCATTTCCTCCCGGAATATCGGAATTTTTTGGTGGCTTTGCATCAAGAAGAAATCGATCTACATGCGGAACATAGGGCGCAAGTGCCTCCACGTCTTCTGCAGATGAAATCCCGCAGGCTTTCATCACAGGCAGACCAAAAATCTCCCGAATTTCGGCACAGCGCTCAGGGCTTTCACTCCCGTGCAGCTGCAAAACATCTGGTGAGATAGTGTCGACAATTTCCTTCAGGCCTGCATCATCCATATTCACAGTAAGCGCAACAATCTGCGTTTTGCCGCGCACATGGTCTGCCAGCTCTTTGGCTTTAGCCATCGGAACATAACGCGGACTTTTCGGAAAAAAGACAAATCCGATCATATCGACTTGTTCTTTCGTAACCGCGTCCGCAGTTTCCTTTGTAGAGATGCCGCAGATTTTTATCATAGCGGAAGAGACCATATTTGCACCGTGTTCAAGCAATACCAGAATGACCGTTAGACCAAAATTATCGGGGTTTGTCACCCTGTTCTGGTCATTTATGGAACCTCAACTGGACGGGACCAATGAGAATATCTGTAGTTTATCGCGGTCATCTGATGACCCTTGGTATATGTGGAGCACTCGTTGCTTTTGCAAGCAGCTCCCCAGCACAGACAGTCTACCAGCACCAGCCACAAGTGCCCATCGGGTTTGATCAGGCATGCGCTGGCACGTATGCAGTTAAGCCATTGAAGTCAGGCGTGCTTAACCTCCGTACCGGCCCCGGAACCAATTACAACGTCATCGGCCGCCTCATCCCCAATCAGGCAATCAACATCGCCGACTGCAAAGGCAACTGGCTAGGCATCCGCGACGCCCAAACCTCCGAACAAATCGGCTGGGTCTACAAAGGCTACATGCGGCGCGTCTGACCGACGCACTCACTCTTCCTTGTCAGCTTCTCAGCTTATCTTTTAGGTTGAGAAGCTCCCTTGGTGGCATCAGCGTTCACATCCCCATCAAAGTGCATAATTGTGATTGCTTCATCCTTGTGTTGCTTAGCTTTCAGTCTAACATATTCTTCTAGTTCAACTTTTCTCGCCGTGGGGGATTTACTATCCACTTCAAACCACTCACCTTCAGTATTCCTTCGAAGAGCAATAAAATGAGCTCCTGCTCCTACAATCAATCGATCTACGGTGCCGTCTTTCGTAAGGTCTGTGACTTTCTTCACATTAGCTTGAAGGTCTGCTTCTGAGTTAGGCTTATCAAGATGGGTATCCTTTAGGTTAGGCACTCCGAGTTGTTGTTGTTTTGATTTTATTATGGCCATACCAGTATGAGGATCTGCTCCACGTTCTCGAATATAGTCTTCAGGTGTCATTCCCTCGTAGAGCAACTCGAATTGCTTTTTTGCGGATTTAAGGAAAAAGCCATCAGCGTCTTCTGAAATCTGACGGCGCATCTCTTCGATTGTTAAGCCAGGATAATACTCGCGTACTTCCCCAAAAGTTATGATATCGGACTGGTTTTTGTAACCTTCACAGGTATTTTGTAAAAGAGCATCTTCCATGTCTTGCGGAGATACTGCTCCAAAACCCAAACACGCATTAAGAGCATGCTTCAGACAAAACTTACCGTCTTGTTCCTCGCAGTAGAGTTCTGGATTAGGGCCGCTAGGCGTTTTGCGAGAGTCGACGTTGTTCAGAATGCCCGGGGCTGCATGCTTGTAAGGTACAAGAATATACTTCTTTTCCGACATTATTTCTTGAACTTCACGCATTAAGCCAGCAACTTGCTCAAGGAGAGCCTCTGCTTCTGCCATGTTACCTGATCTAATTGAACGTTCAATCATCGGTATCAATTCTGAACTCAACAGTTGGCAGTTCTCAAAAACTGGGATTTTGTCTTCATTAGGTATGCTTGCTTTCAACCCCTTCAAGGATTTTGCCCATTTTTTGGCCTCAGCGATATTTGGAGTAGTGATGGGTTCTGGTTCTGCGCGCTTTTCTTCTTGTGCCGATCCCGGCTGCTGCTTTACACAGGCCTGAAGGTTTTTGCTGACATCTTGAAGTTGCTGCAGAGTATCTCGGGCAGCTTTTGTGTCATTGTTTTCCAGGTACAATTCAATCTGACTAACCATCTGATCAGAAAGCATTTTATAGGTTGCAATTTCATCCAGGATTTTTGGATCTGAAATCGTGGATTCATTCGCTACCGAGACTGCAATCACATTTTTTAACTGTTTCAGTTGATCAGTTAAGGCCTGTTTTGCTCCATCATCACTAGTTTTTTGAGCACCCTGCGTTTTGGGGTGTTGTTGAGGAGTATTATTCAGATCAAGGATTTCCTGGGCTTTTTGATAGAGCTGATCAATCAAGGGTAAGCGTTGCTCAGAGTATTCGATACGACCGTCACGTCTTGAAGAAAGCATAACGCCTACATCTCGGATTGTTTTGTCTGCTTGCTCAATCATCGAGACAAATTGTGCCATTAGCTGCTGGTCAGTGATCGATGCCTGTTGCTGCTTCAGACGCTTTTCCCTCTTTCTTGCTTCTTTCAATGCGTTGCGAATAGAGCTAGCTCTTTGCCTTGTTTCTTCTAAAAGACGTTCTTCATTAAGCTGAGCTTCTTGGTGTGAAGCTATGGGATCGGATTGACTGGGTGAGGCAGTTTGATCGTGAGGCGATGGTTGCTGCTCTGGCGCCTGCAAATCGGGAGAACCTTGAGCGGATTCTAAGAAGAACCGCATTGAGTTGATTGCATCCTCACAAGTAGCAAGTTTGCCTCGTGCTTCCTGAAGTTTCCGATCCTCTACATACTGCTTGCCTTCGGTGATATAGGTCTGCGCCGCACTGTTATACTGAGCAAAGCTGCTGGCAAGAGCAGCATCTTTGATCTCGGACCCAGACCTCAAAAGCTCGTTGAGATTTGCTTGAGCCACATCCAAAGATCCTGTGCAATCGGAAAGAGCTTTATTTAGCGCATTTTGAGCTGCATTCTTCGAAGCTGAGTTTGGCCGCGACCGTCTTCCTGTCGGTTGATTAGTTGCTTGTTGTGTTGCAGCTTCCTTTGCGCTGACCACGCAACCTATCAATGCTTCAGTTAAGTTCTTAAGCGTCGCTAAATTGGCTGCAATAGCTTCTTCAGAGGAACGACCATGACCTTCAATGAGATCCTCTGTCTCCGCTAGCAAGCTGATAGCAACTTGATAGTTCTTTTCAAAATCCCGTTTGAGGGCTTTGTCAGGAACTTCATTTACCTGCTGATAGCAAGATTGGATTTCAATCCGTGTCGTTTTCAATTGCTTGCTAAGGCTTGGATCAACGGGAACAAATTTGACGTAGCTCTCTACTTTCTCAACCAGATTACCGAGGACCTTCAACTCTGTCTGACAGGCATCAAGTTCATGTCGTTTAAGCAAGCCCTCAACTTGCTTAATTTGTACTTTTACTCGCTTTGAAGAATCGGAGAATGCTTTTTGCTCCTGTGGGGATTTAATGGTTTTGCGCAGCCCGTTGGCTTCCGAAAGACGGGTATTAGTGTCTTTAATAGCCGTTTTAATATTTTCAGTTTCGCGAACAATCTGTTTCTGTATTTCAAGTACTTGCTGGACGCCTTGTAATTGCGCTTCCGCATCAAAAAGCCTCTGATCAGCGCCCGCCGTATCTCCGCTTTTTACCAGGTTGGTGACGTATGTCATTGTCGAAGCAGCTTGCTTGAAGAGTTGATCGAACAGGGTTTTTTGATCTTTTGAAACGAGTATTTTTCGCTCAGCCTTGTATCCTTTCAACTTTGCTGAAAATTCTGTTGCACGTTGTTGCAGAGCTTTAAGTGGATCAACGTGCGGTGCTGCGCTTTCAGCGGTTTGCTTGCCATCGATGCCATTTTTCTGCGGCTCGGAAGCCCGACTCTTCCCTACTAAAATTCCGATACCATCAACGAGTGCTGCGATGTCATCCAGTGTGCTATCCGCATCAAGAAAATCGCCAGTTTGCAATAGATAGTCTGCATTCTTCATGCGACTTTGAGTTTGCTCGCAAAGACTATCAAACGTTTGCATTTGAGCGTCTGTTTGGAGAGTGGGTTTTAGCGCCTTGTAACTCTTAAGTTCTGCTTTGTATTGAGCAGAACGACTTTTGCAGTGAGCCTCAATCGAAGCAGGAGTGGGGTCGCCGTCATATGCATCGAACGGCCATGAGTTTTGCTTGTAAACCTTCTGCGCCCATTGGTACTCAGTAACTTCGAGCGTACCTTTAACCATAGATCGACTCCCAACTTTCCCAGGCCCTTAAGGCTATCAATGTTGAGGCCAACAATATCTATAAACACGGACCCAATTCGCATGCATTTAGATAGCAAGGTGAAGAGAGGTTTGAGACTGTTTGGCCATTTTTGAGAGATCTGTAATTAATATAATTTCTTTCAGATAGAAGTGTAGTTTCATCAGAGGCTTAGGGAATAAAAAAGCGCCGCAGAAGCGGCGCTTTTTCTGATCTCACAATTCCGTCAGACCTAAGTGATGTTGTAGGCCGCAATAGCTGCCATATTGAAGATCTCGCTATCCTTGGCACCCATCGGTACAATCTGAACCGGCTTGTCCATACCAACCAGAAGTGGGCCAATAAGTGTTGATCCGCCAAGCTCTTCCAGCAATTTCGTCGCGATGGAAGCGGAGTGGAACGCAGGCATAATGAGCACGTTTGCAGGTCCATTCAGGCGGCAGAACGGATAAGCCGCCATCTTCTCCATGTTAAGTGCAATATCTGCACCCATCTCACCATCATACTCAAAGTCTACCCGGCGACGATCAAGGATCTTAACGGCTTCCTGAAGACGCTCTGTTCGCTCACCTTTCGGGTGACCAAATGTGGAGTACGCCAGCATAGCAACGCGAGGCTCGGACCCAAGACGGCGGGCAACATGCGCTGCTTCTTCCGCAATATCCGCCAGTTCCTCTGAGGTCGGCATGTCATGAACAGCCGTATCGGCCACAAGAACGGTTTTGCCCGGTGTCACAACAAGTGAAACGCCAATCACGCGGTGCCCCGGTTTGGTATCGATACAGCGGCTGACGGTTTCCAGCGCAACGGAATAGTTTCGTGTTGTTCCCGTTACAACGCCATCAGCATCACCGCGCGCAACCATAATGGACGCCCAGTAGTTACGGTCATTGTTGACGAGACGCTGACAATCACGTTGCAGGTAGCCTTTACGTTGCAGGCGAGAGTACAGATATTCCGCGTAATCTGCATTGCGGGTGGAGGATCGCGCACTTTCAAGGCGAATGCCTGGGCGGTTCACATCAATACCGGCAGATGTCGCATTGGCGCGGATCTCATCTTCACGGCCAACAAGGATAGCCTCACCCAACCCTTGTGCAACAAAGGCGGAAGCTGCACGAATAACCGCTGGCTCTTCCCCTTCCGCAAACACAATGCGCTTCGGATTTTGACGCACTTTGGAGATGATCCGCTGCAAAGTACCGGCAATCGGATCTCGGCGACCCTGTAGCTGCGCACCATAAGCATCCATGTCCACGATCGGGCGACGTGCCACGCCGCTATCCATCGCAGCCTGTGCAACTGCTTGAGGAATACGGGAAATCAGGCGCGGATCGAACGGAACCGGAATGATGTATTCGGGACCGAAACGAGGACGGCTGCCACGATAAGCTGCTGCCACTTCATCAGGAACATCTTCGCGAGCCAGCTCAGCAAGCGCCTGAGCGCAGGCAACTTTCATCTCATCATTAATGGTTGTTGCATGAACGTCCAACGCACCGCGGAAGATATACGGGAACCCAAGAACGTTGTTCACCTGATTCGGGTAATCAGAACGACCCGTTGCAACAATCGCATCCGGGCGAACTTCCTTGGCTTCTTCCGGCGTAATCTCAGGATCCGGATTCGCCATCGCAAAGATAATTGGGTCCGGCGCCATGGTCTTCACCATGTCAGGTGTCAAAGCACCCTTGACGGAAACACCAAAGAACACATCGGCACCATCCAGCGCGTCCTCAAGGGTGCGCTTGTCTGTCTTCACAGCATGGGCGCTCTTCCACTGGTTCATCCCAGCTTCACGACCCTGATAAATCACACCTTTTGTATCGCAGAGAAGAACGTTCTCATGCGGAACACCCATCGCTTTAACAAGCTCGATACAAGCAATGCCAGCCGCGCCCGCGCCATTACAGACCACTTTCACATCTTTGATGTCGCGATCTGTCATATGAACTGCGTTGATCAAGCCTGCAGCAGCGATAATAGCTGTGCCGTGCTGATCATCATGGAACACCGGAATGTCCATGATCTCACGAAGGCGCTGCTCGATGATAAAGCAATCCGGCGCCTTGATGTCTTCAAGGTTGATGCCACCGAAGGAAGGGCCGAGGTGCTTTACAGAGTCGATGAACTCCTCAACGTCGGAAGTGTCCACTTCAAGGTCAATGGAATCCACATCAGCAAAGCGCTTGAAGAGAACTGATTTGCCTTCCATCACTGGCTTGGAAGCCAATGCGCCAAGGTTTCCGAGGCCAAGAATAGCGGTACCGTTGGAGATAACCGCAACCATGTTGCCTTTGGTGGTGTAGTCGTATGCCTTGCTTGCGTCTTCTGCAATTGCCAGCACAGGAACAGCAACGCCAGGAGAATAGGCCAGGCTCAGGTCGCGCTGAGTGGCCATTGGCTTGGTTGGCGAGATTTCAAGCTTGCCCGGTTTGCCTTCGTTATGGAAGGCTAACGCGTCTTGGTCAGTAAAGCTGACCTGCGAGCTTGCTGTTTTATCAGTGGTTGGCATGCGAAAAATTCCTCACCCTCAAGCGCAGTGTTCTTTTCAAATATCACTGGACGACATTATCCCCGTAAAATCTCGTTCTCAAGCTGTGAACTAAACTGACACGGGTGAAACACATAGAACCATTTGCTAGTGTCTGCGCCATGACTACAGCAGATATTGAAAAGCCTTCCCCAGCAAAAGGCCGCGTCACACCCATGATGGCGCAATATATTGAGATTAAGACGGCAAATCCGGACAGTCTCCTGTTCTACCGAATGGGTGATTTCTACGAGCTGTTTTTTGAAGATGCAGAAGTTGCATCCCAATCTCTCGGAATTACGCTCACCAAACGTGGCAAGCATAATGGTGATGATATTCCCATGTGCGGCGTTCCCGTGCATGCCGCTGATGATTATCTGCAAAAACTGATCGGCCTTGGCCACCGCGTTTCTGTCTGTGAGCAGACGGAAAATCCGGCAGAAGCCAAAAAGCGTGGCTCTAAATCTGTTGTTCGCCGCGATGTGGTGCGCTTGGTGACACCGGGTACGATCACGGAAGACCGCCTTCTGGATGCCAGACGAAACAACTTCCTTGCCTCGTTAGCGCGGGTCAAAGGCGGAAGCACGGCTGACGGAAACCTCTATGGTCTCGCCTGGATTGACATGTCCACGGGCATGTTCCGCGTGGCTGAAAGTGACGATGTGCGCCTTGCTGCTGATCTGGCGCGCATTGATCCATCAGAATTGGTGCTTGCTGACGCACTTCTTCAGGAAACCGAGTTGCGAGCGACAGTCGAAGGACTTGGCGCTGCCCTTTCTCCTGTTCCTCGCACGTTTTTTGATGGCGCAAACGCTCAGGATCGCCTCTCCACCTACTTCTCCGTCGGCACGCTGGACGGGTTCGCCAACTACACCCGGGCTGAACTGATCGCAGCCAGCGGCATTCTGGCTTACATCGACAAAACTCAGCTCGGCGAGCGCCCTCCTTTGGATCCTCCGGTCAAAGAAGCCGCTGCAGGCCAGTTGCTGATTGATCCGGCAACCCGCGCCAACCTTGAGCTGACCCGTACGCTGTCCGGCGAACGTCGAGGCAGCTTGCTGTCCGCCATTGATAAAACCGTGACCGGAGCGGGTTCTCGCCTGCTCGCCAGTCGTCTGTCCGGTCCCCTTACGGATCCGGAACAAATCCGTCATCGTCAGGACACCATTGCGTTTTTTGCGTCCGACACCATGCAGCGTGAGGATATCCGCAGCCTGCTGAAGTCCGCGCCGGATATGTCTCGTGCACTGTCCCGTCTTGCAGTGGACCGTGGTGGCCCGCGTGATTTGCAGTCCATCGCGTCTGCAATGAAATCTGCGCGAGAAATCGCAGGTTTGCTGGCCTCTGGCGGCGCCGTCCCTCAGGAAGTTGGCTTTGCCGTGCAAAAGCTGGAGCAGGCACCGCATGCGTTGGGTGAAAAGCTTAGCGTCGCAATTGCAGAAGAACCGCCACTTCTCAAGCGAGACGGCGGTTTCATTGCGCATAACTATCATCCAGACCTTGATGAGCTCAAAGCCCTTCGCGATCAGAGCCGAAAAGTCATCGCACAGATGCAGGCGGATCTGGCTGAGGAGCTTGGAATCCGCTCACTGAAGATCAAGCACAACAACGTGCTTGGCTGGTTCATGGAAGCGCCGACCGCGCAGTGTGATCCGATGAAGGATGACCCTGCTCGCTTCATTCACCGTCAGTCTATGGCTGGCGCCATGCGCTTCACGACCACCGATCTTGCTGATCTGGAAAGCAAAATCGCAAGCGCTGGAGAGCGTGCCCTTGCGATTGAACTGGAAATATTCAACGAGCTGACCAAAGCTGTTGTTGAAGCCGGTGGCCAGATCAAAGCAGCAGCTGAAGCTCTCGCCATACTGGATGTTTCAACCTCTCTTGCGGTTTTGGCAGAAGCGGAAAACTACATCCGTCCAACTGTAGACGGCTCGCTCGCATTTACGATTGAAGGCGGTCGTCACCCTGTGGTGGAGCAAGCCCTTCGCAAATCTGGCGAACCTTTTGTGGCAAACAATGCCAATCTTGGCCCGCAGGAAACCTATGAAAACGGCCAGATCTGGCTGATCACTGGTCCCAACATGGCCGGTAAATCAACCTTCCTGCGCCAGAATGCATTGATCGCAGTGCTGGCTCAAATGGGTAGTTTCGTTCCTGCAACGACTGCTCACATTGGCATTGTAGATCGCTTGTTCTCTCGTGTTGGCGCGGCTGATGACCTTGCCAGAGGCCGCTCAACCTTTATGGTTGAGATGGTGGAAACGGCTGCCATTCTCAATCAGGCAACGGACCGCTCTCTGGTTATTTTGGATGAAATCGGACGCGGAACAGCGACTTTTGACGGTCTTTCCATTGCATGGGCTGCCATTGAGCATCTGCACGAAACCAACCGCTCTCGTTCGCTCTTCGCGACGCACTATCATGAAATCACAGCACTCTCAAAGCGTTTGGAGCGTCTCAACAACGCGACCGTGCGTGTGAAAGAGTGGAAAGGCGATGTTGTCTTCCTTCACGAAATCGTCGAAGGCGCTGCTGATCGTTCCTATGGTATTCAGGTCGCAAAACTAGCTGGTCTGCCGAAGACTGTTGTCAGCCGCGCGCAAAAGATCCTGACGCAGCTGGAAGAGCAAGACACCAACAAGCCTGCTGAGACGCTTTTGGATGATCTGCCGCTCTTTGCATCCTTCTCGCAGCCTCTGGAAACCATTCCGGAACCGGAAGAGCAAGAGGAAGCCTTTGTTTCCAATGAGCTTGTTGAACTGCTGGAGACCTTTGATCCTGATGATATGACACCGCGTCAGGCCCAGGAAGCGCTCTATGCTCTCAAGCAAAAGCACAAACAGCTCAGCTCAAACTGAGCTGAGTACTGAAAGCACAAACAGTTTTAGCACCGCTGGAGATTTCCGGCGGTGTTTTCATGTGAAACCCGATAGGCGGGATGAGCAAGGCGGCAGGCAATACCTGCGCTACTTGTTTAAAAATGTTTCTTCAGCATTGGCTACACGCCTTGCCCG
>NZ_LMCI01000030.1:52874-63610 GCF_001623145.1 Pseudovibrio sp. W64
CGACAATCGCATTTGCTTCTGGCAAGTGTGTGCATCGTTGATAGTGCCTGCTCCCAATGCCTTTCGGAGGAGACCTTGTTTCATACAAAAACGCCCGGGCAAGGCGAGCAGCCAATGCCGAAGAAACTAATTTACTTACAATGCGCAGGCACTGCCTGCTCGCCTTGCTCACACCCGAACTTTCGGGGCATTCAGTTCCACGCTACAGGTAAAACCATGTGGCACTAAAGCGCGTGTCATGCTGCTTATTATGTGCAAACTGCTATAACGCCTTGCTTGCAACAAACTCCTGCAAATAACATCTGCCAAATTCAAACAACATTGATTTGATTGATTCATGGTGGAAACGACATTGCAGCCTCGGCACAAAGCCTACGTCTACATGACCTGCGGCACACATCTTCTCGTTTTTGACGAACCGGAAACAGACATCGCAGGCACATTGCAGGTGCCGGGTGGAACATTGGATCCGGGCGAAAGCTATCTACAGGCTGCCAAACGCGAGTTTGAAGAAGAAACCGGCCTGAGTGTTTCCGGCGCACTTGAACAGTTCACAGGGCATGACTTCCTGTATGACGACGCTCTCACCTCAGGTCCGGAGCTACACCGCCGCAAATTTTTCCATCTCAAAATTCAGGAAAAAGCAAAGCAGACTTGGGATCATTACGAAATGAGCCCAAATGACGGTGGAGATCCTATCCTCTTTCGCTTCTTCTGGGTTGATTTGGCAGACAACGAAACTAAGTCCAAGCTAACAATGCACGGAGGGTTCGATATCCCTCTTGAGCAACTGTGTGAACGACTGAACATCACCCAATAAGGAAAACAACATGACCACTGCTCTAAACAAGATCGCTGTAATTGGCGGAGGATCTTGGGGAACTGCGCTCGCTTTGGCAGCCGCAAGAGCAGGTCGGGAAGTCTCCTTATGGGCCCGCGATGCGGAAACCATCGCCGCAATAAACGCCAGCAAACAGAACCCGAAGTACCTGCCCGGCATCGAGTGGACAGAGCAAATCACCGCAACCGGCATCCTTAAGCATGCTGTGAGCGGTGCCGACGCGCTTCTGCTCGTCACCCCAGCGCAAACAACGCGGGCGATGACAGAAGCGATCAAGCCGTTCTTAAAGCCAGCAACACCAATCGTTCTCTGCGCAAAAGGCATCGAGCAATCAACCGGCCAGCTCCTGTCTGAGGTGATCAAGTCCGTGGCGCCTGATGCCATCCCGGCAGCGCTGTCCGGTCCAAGCTTCGCACATGACGTGGCAAAGGGCTTGCCAACAGCCGTCACAATCGCCGCTGAAGACGGTGGAGTTGCAGACCAGCTTTCCGCAGCACTCGCCTCAAAAAGCTTCCGCCCCTACGCAACTGATGACCTTATCGGCGTACAAATTGGCGGAGCCCTCAAAAACGTGCTCGCAATCGCATGCGGCGCAGCAGTCGGCTATGGCCTCGGCGCCAGCGCACAGGCAGCTTTGACGGCCCGTGGCTTCGCAGAACTGACCCGCCTCGGCATGGCACTCAATGCCAGAAGCGAAACGCTCACAGGCTTGTCTGGTCTTGGTGATCTGGTCCTCACATGTTCCTCAACCCAATCACGAAATTTTGCCTTCGGGTTAAAGATCGGACAGGGTAGAACTCCGCAGGAATTGGTTGCACCAGGACAAAAGCTTGCAGAAGGCGCTCACTCCGCTAATATCGCGGTCGCCTTGGCAGCCGAACATGGTGTCGACATGCCAATTGCAAACACCGTGTCACAAATCGTAGCTGGGAAAATCGACGTCGCACAGGCTTTGAGCGACTTAATGACGCGCCCCCTCAAACGAGAGACACACCCCTAGTAGAATCCTTTTAAGCTAGGAATTGCCTGGTTGTATATCAGGGATCAAATGGTTAGGTTGAAAACCTGCTACTGGAGTATCCAATATGCTGTACGCTCTCATCTGCACTGATAAGGCGCATTCTGAAGACCTTCGCCAGAAAACACGACAAGACCATCTCGATTTTCTCAAAGGTCTTGGTGATCGCTTGAAGGCAGCTGGTCCTTTTATGTGTGATGACCTCGTATCTCCGACGGGTTCGCTGGTCTTGGTAGAAGCTGCGAACAGGGACGAAGCATTGGCAGTAGCTAATGAAGATCCTTATTCACTCGCAGGCCTCTTTGAATCTGTTGAGATCCGTCCTTGGAACTGGGTAATTAAGAACCCGGAAGCCTAATTTTGTTGTAAGTATTACAACACGTCAATTCTGGAGCACCAGTCTCTCATTGTAGGCAGGTGCTCTTTTTAATGGAGGCAAAGTTGCAATACTGGCTGTTCAAATCCGAACCTAACAAGTGGTCTTGGGATCATCAAAAAGCCAAGGGTGAAGAAGGCGAAGAGTGGGACGGCGTACGCAACTATCAGGCCCGCAACTTCATGCGCGACATGAAGATCGGAGACCGGGGCTTCTTCTACCATTCCAACATTGGCAAAGAAGTTGTCGGTATCGTAGAGGTCTGCGCGCTCGCACACCCGGATTCCACAACCGATGATCCACGCTGGGAATGCGTCGATATCAAAGCCGTCAAAGACCTTCCGCAGACAGTAACACTGGCGCAAGTGAAGGCCGAAGAACGCCTCTCCGATATGGCCCTCGTGACTTCCATGCGTCTTTCTGTTCAGCCGGTAAAGCCGGAAGAATGGGCCGTGGTTCTGGAAATGGCAGGAATGGACCCATCTGAGGTCTGATCTCACGATGAAAATTACGGACCGGCGCGCTTTTATTTTGGAACAGACACGGCAACACCCTGTTCCTCATGCGCCGTCTATATTCCTTCACCTGGCAGATGAAAGCGTCGATCTCTGGCGCATGGGTGAAGAGGAGCTGGAAGAACTCGGAGTCTCCTCCCCGTTCTGGGCATTTGCATGGGCAGGCGGACAAGCACTGGCACGCTACATTCTCGACAATCCCGAGACTGTTAAAGGCAAACACATCCTCGACTTCGCCAGCGGCTCAGGCCTCGTCGCCATCGCTGCAATGAAAGCCGGAGCAGCCTCAGCTGTCGCAGCAGACATTGATCCGTTCGCCTCCGATGCTGCACTTATCAACGCAGAGCTGAACCAGGTTACAATCAAAGTCAGCACTAAAGATCTTTTAAAAAGCTCTCTTGGCAATTACGACCTGATCTGCTGCGGCGATGTCTTTTACGACCCGGATATGACCACACGGGTTCTCAGTTGGTTGGACTCCAGTCCTAAGGAAAAGCTAATTCCGGTTTTGGTAGGAGACCCTCGACGCTCCTATTTCCCAACCTCACGTCTCACCCACCTGCAAACCTATGAAATTCCAGTACAACGAGAGCTGGAAGACAACGAGACAAAAAAGACATCCGTCTACGCGTTTTCTTGACTCTCTGAGTATCAATTACCGGCTAGGTCGGCTCATTTCCTCAAAGAACCGAGCAAGCGATTCTACATTCGCATCGGTTTTATAGGGGGATGTCAAAGCACACTCGACAATCACATTCCGCTTATCAATCTGAAGCGAGAAGTCACTGGTCAGCGGCCACATACTCCAACTGTCCCGCAAGGAGTTGTAACGCAAAGAAGTCCCGAACAGACCACCATTCACGAGAAGATTGATCGAGACATTGCGCCGAAAATCAAAAGGACCAGTTTCAAACTCGGCTTTGGCAGGCAAAAGGCTGGTGTATCGATTGGCTTTGTTGAGGAACATCCATTGCTGTTTCTCCTCTGTGACATTCCGAAAAACACTCCGATAGATCGCCATACTGCCTCACCGCTGTTGAAGTTAAACCACGTGCAATATGTGACCTGACGTCAGCGATAACTTAGCGTGACTAAGCTGTCCTCGGGTTAGTTAAGGAGCGGCATTGGCAGTTCATTTAATTTTACTCAACTGACCCTTTTGCAACTGATTTGCTCTTGCAATATTTCACTGCACTGGGCCAAAGTGAGGTTCATTTTCTAATCTCAATAAGAATCCGAAGTATTTGAGGGAGCGCTCCGATGCCAACCATTAATCGTCTTGCAGAAATGCACGATGAAATCACCGCTTGGCGCCGTGATTTTCATGAACATCCTGAAGTTCTTTATGAGACACACCGGACATCAGCAAAAGTAGCCGAAATTCTGAAAGAGATCGGCGTTGATGAAGTCACTACAGGTGTTGGCCGTACAGGCGTAGTTGGTGTTATCAAAGGCCGCAACGGTGGCGCTGGCAAATCCATCGCCCTTCGCGCTGACATGGATGCCCTTCCAATGGCCGAAGAAACCGGCAAGGAATACGCATCCAAAAACGAAGGCGCAATGCACGCATGTGGTCACGATGGCCACACCGCAATGCTGTTGGGCACCGCAAAATATCTTGCCGAGACCCGCAACTTCGACGGCACAGTCATTCTCGTGTTCCAGCCAGCTGAAGAAGGCGGCGCTGGCGCAAAAGCAATGATGGACGACGGCTTGTTTACCCGTTGGAACGTTGACGAGATCTACGGCCTGCATAACCAGCCAGGCACTCCGATTGACCACTTCGCAACCCGCTCTGGCCCGCTGATGGCATCCACCGATGAGTTCACCATCACAGTCAAAGGCGTCGGCGGCCACGCAGCATACCCACACAACACAATCGACCCTGTTGTGGTTGGCTCACAGATCGTCTCTGCGCTGCAGTCCATCGCATCCCGCAATGTTGGACCACTGCAGTCGATTGTAATCTCAGTGACTTTCTTCCAGGCTGGCACTGCATACAACATCATTCCAGACACAGCGAAACTGGGTGGTACCATCCGCACATTGGACCAAGATGTCCGCAAGCAAGCTGCTCAACGCGTGAAGCAGGTTGTCGAGGGCGTTTGTGCTGCAAACGGCGCTGGCGTGGACTACGATTTTGCAGATGGCTACCCATCTACATCAAACCATCCGGATCAGACCAAATTCGCAACCCAGATTGCTGCTGAAATTGCTGGCAGCGCAGACAAAGTGGATGAAAACATCGACCCAACCATGGGCGGCGAGGACTTTGCTTACTACCTGGAAGAAAAGCCGGGTGCTTTCATCTTCCTTGGAAACGGAGAGTCTGCTGGACTGCACCATCCGAAATATGACTTCAACGATGAAGCTATTCCATATGGCTGTTCCTATTTCATTAAATTGGTTGAAACTGCGATGCCAGCAACCTAAAGTGCACATTGCAATTTTCGAAGCCTCGGATTTTTCCGGGGCTTCTCTATATATAAAATATTCAGGCTATTACCGTGCAGATATCTAAACAAGCCATTGAAGTCGCTCATAAAAGAATTCAGAAATACATTCGCAAAACTCCGTCTATTGTGAGCGGTAACGGCACTTTTGGCCTGAAGTACTCCATTTCTTTGAAACTGGAACACCTGCAACACTCAGGTTCCTTCAAAGCACGTGGAGCATTCAACTCATTACTAAACAACTCAATTCCTGAAGCTGGCATAGCAGCAGCCTCAGGTGGCAATCACGGCGCTGCCGTTGCCTGTGCAGCCCATGCACTTGGCAAAAAAGCCAAGATCTTCGTCCCTGAGATCTCCAATCCAGCGAAGATCGATAAGATCCGCAGCTTCGGCGCAGACGTCCATGTCGAAGGCGCTGCCTATGCGGATGCTGCAGCACTCTGCACCCACTACCAGCAGCAAACCGGCGCAATTGATATTCATCCATTCGATGCCATAGATACAATCAACGGTCAGGGCACCGTAGCATTAGAATGGTCTGAGCAAAGCCCCGATCTGGATACCATCCTTGTGGCTGTCGGCGGCGGAGGCCTCGCAGCTGGTGTCGCAAGCTACTATGCAAACAGCCCCACCAAAGTCATTGCCATAGAGCCATTTGGTTCCTGCTCCATGAACGCAGCGCTTAAAGCCGGCGAGCCAGTTGATGTCGAACTGAACAGCATCGCGGCCAACGCACTTGGTGCAAAGCGATGCGGCACCTTCCCGTTTGAGGTCGCAAGAAACCACATCGCAGAATCCATCCTTGTTGAGGATGACGCTATTCTCGCCGCGCAACGCCGTCTCTGGAGAGAGATGCAGCTCGTCGTCGAACCAGGCGGCGCGACTGCACTGGCAGCTCTGATCTCCGGTGCATACAAGCCAGAAGAAGGCGAGCGCATCGGTGTCTTATTGTGTGGTGGTAACGCTGAACTCATTCAGGTCAACAACACCCTGTCTGGCCGATAAAAGAAAAGCGGTACATCCGTATGGAGGTACCGCTCTTGGAATTCTCTAAAGAACTTTACGCAGGAAACTGCGGGTTCTTGGATCATCTGGGCTCGTGAAGATCTTCTCAGGTGGGCCCTGCTCAACAATGCGCCCACCTTCCATAAACAGAACACGATCAGCGATCTCTTTTGCAAATGCCATCTCATGGGTCACGATCAACATCGTCTGATGAGCCTGCGCAACGCGGGTAAGCAGCTGCAGCACTTCATCAACCCACTCAGGATCAAGCGCAGAGGTTGGCTCATCAACCAGCATCAGCTCTGAGTTGCTCGCCATCGCCCGGCCAATACCAACACGCTGCTGCTGACCACCAGAAAGAGACGCAGGATAAGCATCTGTTTTATCTGCCAGACCGATGTCCCGTAGAATTTCATCCGCCCGCTCAAACGCAGTCTCTTTGGCTTCACCACGAACGGTGATCAAGCCTTCAGCAATATTCTCACGTGCTGTCTTGTTGGCAAACAGAGCATAGTTCTGGAACACAAAAGCTGTCCTCAAACGCATCTCTTTGATCTGCGCGGAATTCGCCTTTTGAACATCAATGCTTTTGCCATCAAGAACATACTCACCCTGCTCTGGTGTCTCAAGGAAGTTGAGACAACGCAGCAAAGTGGATTTACCAGTCCCGGACGGACCAATAATGGCGATGCGTTCGCCTTTTTTGATATCCAGGTCGATCCCGTTCAACACAGGGACACCATTATAGATTTTTGTGAGCCCGCGGATCTGGATCATCTGGAAACAGCCTTTGAAAGTCGGTTTTCAATTTGGGTCTGAACGAAAGCAAGGCTCTCAACCACAGCCCAATAAATAACGGCAACGACAATAAACGTCTCGAAGTACAGGAAGCTTCCTGCTGCTTCTTTCTGCGCAGCACCCATCAATTCAGTCACACCAAGCGTAAAGGCCAGACTGGTGCTTTTGATCAGATCGATGAAGTAGTTAATCAGCGTTGGCGCAGCAACACGCGCGGCTTGCGGTAGAATAATCCGGCGCATCATCTGACCAGTAGACATACCAATCGACTTTGCTGCTTCCCATTGGCTACGGTCTACACCCAGGATCGCTGCACGGATACTCTCAGCCATATAAGCGGAGAAGTGCAGAGTCAGACCGATAATCGCAGCTGAAACCCCATCAATCGCAGTGAGGAACGAAAACAGCTGCGGCAAACCGTAGTAGAACAAAAACAGCTGCACCAGCAGCGGCGTTCCGCGAAAGAAGCTGATAAAGAGCCGCGTGATTGCATCCAAGACAGGAAAGCGCACCACGCGGATAATTGCAAACAGCGATGCAAGTATAAGCGCCAAAATCATGGACACACTTGCCATACCCAAGGTTAGGGGTAAGTACTTTAAAAGGATCGGCAAAAGGCCGAGCATGTAGTCCAGATCTAAGGCGCGCATAATCAGTTCTTATTATTAGAGCATGCCCTCGAACGACGAGAGTAAATTCCCGAAGGCATGAAAAAGGAAAAGCAGTTCCACCAAAGATTCTTAGATGCGAACTGCTTTACTAATTCTGAACGGACAGCTTAGTCAGCTTTGGTGATGTCCGCTCCAAACCACTTGTCGGAAATCTCAGCCAGCTTGCCAGAAGCTTTCAGTTCGTCGATTGCAACGTCTACCTTAGCAGCCAAAGCTTTACCATCTTCATCAGTACGGAACGGCATTGCGTTGCGAATTTCAGAGAATGGAGCACCAGCCAGAGCCAGTGGCAACGGAGTTTCTTTGATCACCTGAGTTGCACTGATACGGTCATGAATAAACGCATCAACACGGCCAAGTGCGGTATCCTGGGCCAGATTGCTTTCATAGGTGCGGATGTCAATTTCATCAGCAAACGGCAAACCGCGCAGAAGCTCTTCAAAGTTGGAACCAAGGTTTACAGCAACGCTTTTGCCTTTGAGGTCTTCAACGCCACCGATTTCTTCGTTGCCAGCTTTTACAACAACCTGCGCACCGTCATAAACGTATGGCTGGGAGAAGGTGAACTTGGCTTCACGCTCAGGTGTAATGGTGATCTGGTTTGCAATAGTATCAATGCGACCAGCTTCCAAAGCGCCAATCAGACCGGAGAAGCTCATGGTAACGAATTCAACTTCATCACCAGTCTGCTTAGCAATCGCACGAGCAACGTCAACTTCAAAGCCCTGCAGAACATCTTGCTTAACAAATGTGAATGGGAAATACCCACCAGACATGCCCACACGGATTGTTTCAGCCTGAGCAGGAACAGCCACGAGAAGGGCAAGTGCAGCAACAGTAGAACGAGAGAACATAATCTATTCCTGATTACTATTATTTTGTTGAGCTCGTTCTATCAGAATGAGGAAAATTTTCTACAATTAGCGAAGCTGTGAGCTTATTTAAATCAAATAAACTACCAATACTGGAATTTATTAGAATTAGATGCCACATAATCTCACATGCATAAAAAATACTTCCTATAAGGCGTACCGAGACAAAATCTCATTTGAGAACATCTTGTCATTTTCTGCAATTTTCCAGCAATATCATGGAGATGTTACAGGTAAAACGTGCAGTTACCCCTAGTTTTTAGCCAATACGTATAACTAGGGACCTCCCCCTTTGAAAAAAAATGCTCCCCGCAAAACAGAGAGCATTTCTGGTTCAGATCTGAAGCCTTTTGTCAGTTCACCATATCGAAGAACTCTGCTTCAAGCTCACACATATGAGTAAAGCTCTCTGAGATCTCGCTTTGGCGCTTCACGCGTTCCTCTTCGCCAATCGAGTTCACTTCCCGCTTAATCCACTCAATGAACTCTCCAAACTCATCGGTCGCCAGAAACTCAACCCACTCAGCAAGGTAGAACCGCTCAGGTCGTGGCTTGGCAGCTTCCCGATGGCCCCATTCGCGATAGATCCACTCCGAAGCCAGCAATGTTGCCATGCCATCAACGTAGTGACCTTTGCCAGCTGTCGACAACAGCGTTGCGCCAATTGCCCGGGTAATCGTATTGGGCTTGGCAGCCTCATAAACCTCAGGCGCGATGCCCAGTTCTTTAAAGGTGCGCTGAAAATAGCCCAGTTCATTAGAAGTCAGTTGCTGCGCAAAGCCTGACAACCGTGCTTTAGCAGCCATTGTCGGCGCCTTGGCAATCAGGAATCCAAGCGCAGATGCCAAGTCCTGAATGTAGTGGTAATCCTCCAACAAGTAACGGGTGAACACCTCGGCACTCACTGTGTCGTTACCAACAGCACTGGTAAACGGGTGATTGATCGCCTTATTCCAAGCAGGTCCTGCAGATTTCACAAGCCAATCCGTAAAGGTCTCATCCGTATGAGTGATCTTGTAGTTGGCATAACTTGCAGTGTTCAGCATTCTCGTGTGCCTCCCAACACATTGTCCTGAAGCGCATCCTCCTAAAAGAGGTTCGGATATTCCCCAAAAGGACACGCATGGCAAAAACGCTAAGAGCAGGAAGCGTCAATCTTGAGAAACGCAAAGTGCTCTGGCTTACATCTACTTCGAACAATGCCACTCAGAGTTACGCTGCACTAGACGGAAATCACCGTATATGCCCCCTGCAATTTTAGGGGTATCATCTCGCGCCCGTCGTACTGCACCACACTGCACCCTCTACTTTGGCGGGAAAACTAAGCCTTCCACTCATACAAAATATCTGGTGCACCTTCTTCATTCTCTGAACCACTTGTCCGCTTCACTTCCTTAAACCCATGCGCTTCGTAAAATGCTCTCGCATCCACATTCTCAACAAAGCACATAAGCTTCAGATTTCCGGAAGAGTGAGCTTTTGCTTGGTTTAAGAGCTTTGTACCAACGCCCTTCCGCAGGTGCCGCGGATCCAGATAAAGCTGTTCTACCCAGTCATCTTTGGTGGCCATCATACCTATGATTTGCTCATCTCCCATGACTATTGTCAGTTCATTCTCTTTAAAAACAATATTCTGAAAGAACCAAAGATCTTCTTCTGGCGTGTGCAGTCTAGGTATAAATGAAAGGCATCGGTCTCGCGAATACCGGTACATGCGAGCGACCTCAGGCAACTCATCATACCGCGCAGCTCTAATTTCAAGTGTTTGCATATTCCCCCCATAATTTGGGATAAACCTAGCATAACCTCTACGTAAAGTATTCCCGCAAACACCAATAGCACCACATGGCATCCCATGCAGTGTTGAACCAGAATTCCCGGAAGTCGGGATGAGCAAGGCGGCAGGCAATGCCTGCGCTACTTGTTTAAAAATGTTTCTTCAGCATTGGCTACACGCCTTGCCCGGGCTTTCTTTGGATGAACAACGTCGCCTCTTTTGCCTATAAGGCACGATAGCCGGTTTCCCGGAAAGAAAGTGGCTTATCCAGACACGTTTCCATGCCCAAACAGTTCCTCCGTCTTTGACAAACACATCTGCAAAAGCAGGTCTTACTGCCGGTACATCTGCACCTGTCACCGCGTGATACCCTATAGTCCTGGGCCCTTCCCCTCAAACCATGCGGTCAC
>NZ_LMCI01000030.1:63658-122782 GCF_001623145.1 Pseudovibrio sp. W64
CCCAACCCAACCTACGACAAACTGACGGTCGCTCCGCCAGCAGCCCGCTACGTAGGCATAGACACAGAGTATCGAAGGAATTGAGGAGGGGGATAAGTTTTGTGACCAGAGCATTCTCATTCTCTCCGAATGAAGCAGTAACACTCTTTCACCTCTAACAAAAAAGGGCACCCTAAAAGGTGCCCTCCCTAATCTCATCAGTAGCTGAAAAGCTTATGCAGCAGCTTCTGCTTTTGGCTTAATCAGGCCGCGGTTCACCAGAACCTCAGCAATCTGAACTGTGTTCAGCGCAGCGCCTTTACGCAGGTTATCGGAAACAACCCACATGTTCAGGCCGTTCTCAACGGTCGCGTCTTCACGAATACGGGAAACGTAAGTCGCATCTTCGCCAGCACACTCGTAAGGAGTGACATAGCCGCCGTCTTCACGCTTATCGACAACCAGAATACCCGGCGCTTCGCGCAGCAGGTCCTGAGCTTCTTCAGGAGAAAGTGGGCTGTCCAGTTCCATGTTCACGGACTCGGCATGACCAACAAACACAGGCACGCGAACAGCAGTACAGGTTACCTTGATGGTTGGATCGAGCATCTTCTTGGTCTCAGCAAGAACCTTCCACTCTTCCTTAGTGTAACCATCTTCCATGAATTCATCGATATGCGGGATCACATTAAACGCAATGCGTTTGGTGAACTGCTGAGGCTCAATCGGGTCGTTTACGAAAACAGCGCGGGTCTGATTAAACAACTCGTCCATCGCATCTTTGCCACCACCGGAAACGGACTGGTAAGTGGAGACAACGAGGCGCTTGATACCAGCTTTTTCGTGAATTGGCTTAAGAGCAACAACCAACTGTGCAGTGGAGCAATTCGGGTTCGCGATGATGTTCTTCTTTTTGAAGTCAACAATATCATCTGCGTTCACTTCAGGCACGATCAGCGGAACATCCTGATCATAGCGCCATGCAGAAGAGTTATCGATGACAACACAGCCCTTGGCAGCAATCTTCGGAGCCCACTCTTTCGCGATGGTACCGCCAGCAGACATCAAACAGATGTCAACATCGGAGAAATCAAAATTCTCCATCGCTTTAACTTTCAGCGTCTTGTCACCAAAGGAGATTTCTTTGCCCTGAGAGCGGCGAGATGCCAATGCAATCACTTCATCAGCTGGGAAACCACGCTCTGCCAGAATATCCAGCATTTCCGCACCCACATTGCCGGTAGCACCTGCAATCGCAATCTTATAACCCATTGGTTTTGTCCTCTTCGTCTCCCCCGCTGGCTTCCGGAGGCTGACTGCGCCCGGTGAGCCCTCTGGCGCCCTCCGTCCCGGGGAGAGCGCGGGAAAGAGAGGCACCTTAGACGGTGGTCTTTGTCGTTTTCGTGGTGATTGTCTTGGTAGTCGTTTTAAGCGCAACAGAAGCCATGCGCGCGGTCATCGCACGTTTCATGGTTGTCTTCATGTTGGTCATCGCAAACATCATGCTGCTAAACACTACCTTCAAAATTGATCGCGCAGAAACTGCCTATAACCACATCATTTGTCAACAGGCATATCTCACGCAAATTAAAGTACGCAATCATCTGTCGCCCCAGCACACAGGGAAACCAAGGATTTCAGCCAGTTTTCAGAGAAACACTTAACAATCACCGAAGTAAGACTGACATAATCTCAAAAATGAGCGTTATCTGCGCCGCAAATGTAATCTAGAGCTGTCCTAAAAGTCGCATCAACCATTACTTGCACACATCACATGCAGCAACTAATAATATTTTAAACACAATTTAATCTTCCGGATCGCTTGCTCTTGAGCTGCATAGTCATGAGCAAATCTAAACTACAACTGGCGACGCAGAAAAAACAATGAAGTACTCTAAGATTTTATCAGCCTTGATTATTGGCCTGACTGTAACCGCGTGTAACTACGAGACTGAAGTTAGCCTATATGCGAGTGACTTGACGAAAGACACAGAAGGCAAACCAATCCTCGCTCCAGTCACGCTCGTGGGCAAAGGAACATTCTCAGAAGACGACTGTGAGAAAATTCGCGGCAAGGTCGAACCAGCGGTCCAACGCTCATTTCAAAACGCAGAGTTCAAAGGTTGCGCAAAAGCGCCAGACGGCATCGATCGTACAGTCACATTTAGTGCAAGCGTGCCCGCTTATGTCGGCTCATGGGAAGACAAAATCGGCTCAAGCGAGTTTAAGGGAGCATATGGGCTGCTCGTGGCTTACGAGCAAGAAATCCCAAATATAAAGAAGGTCATGTTCATCAAAGGCGCAAGCTACGATTATTTTGCAAAAGAACTCGACAATGCACTCCCTGGCTCAAAAATGTCCAAAGACGGGGCAGGAATCACACTCGAACTTCATAATGACATGCCCCAGAAAATCACGTTTAGTGGCAGCAACTTCTTCGTAAACGGAACTCCATACGGAAATGTTTTAGTAAATCTTGCGATGACGAAACGCGCTAACATCAAGGTAAAACTTTCAGATGCTGGTGCTCAATATCTCTTCACAAAAGGCTCCGATGTAATCGGTACAATCGACTTCGAGCCAAAATAAACGCTTCATTCATCAGCCGATTTTAGAGGCATCCATGGATGCCTCTAAACCACATCTCCAAACGCATTCACCAAGCGCCCGCCAAGCTCAATTTGCCGCAGTTCAGGCACGCAGCTTTCCGAATCCAGTTCAGCTGCCCACTCCACATCAACTGTGTAACCTCGGTGTGTCAGTTCCTGCCCACTCACGCAGCCCTTTAGCGCACCGAGCAAATCATCGGCACACGAAAGATAACCCGCCCGAGCAATCGAGGCTTCTGGCGACATCGGGCAGTCCAGCATATGCGCGAGTGCACCGCAGGCCAGTTGATCCTCGAAGGCAGGCCGCAAACTGCGATCCGGCCACTTCTCACCCGCAGCAACCAGTAAGACTTTGCCGGAAATCACCTTAAGATAAGCCGCCACCGCTGCTGCATTCCGAAGTGCAGCAGCAAACACCCGCCCTTCTCTCGGCAAAGCAGAAAGCGTCGCACCGTTGGGGCTGGGCAGGACCAACACATCGCTAGCAGAGAGCCCCATGAGCGTTGGTGGAGACAATGAGAAGCCACCCTCCCGGCGCTTCCCGGCACAAACTCCGCCAATCTCAACAGCCAGCGCTTTCCCCTCATCACGGTCAGCAACGGGCACCACCCTCGCTCCCCTGCCACAAGCAACAGAAGTCGCTGTCGAGAAGCTCAGGCAATCAACAATCACAGTCGCCGCAAAGCCATCACTGCTTGCGTTCCGTCCCCATTCCAAATGCACAAAGTCAGCCATAAACAACCTCTAGGTGATATATTTTTTTCGTTTCTCTATAAATTTCTTTTGAAAGATTTCTCAATGCGTTTCGTTAAATACCTGATCGCTATCAGTATGGTTGCCATCGTCACTGTACTATCAGTCACAATCGTAACTAGATATGACTCCTCACAGCCCTACTTCTCGTCAGAATCCTATTGGTTTGCCAAATCAGCGAACATCAAAGACGTAAGAAAGACTCTCACTCCATATCTTGTAGCAGAACTGAGAGAGAAGAATTTGAGCCTCAAACAGCCTGTTTTTCTTCGTATTTTCAAAGAAGAGGCTCAGTTAGAAGTCTGGAAGCAAAAAAACGGTGATTATGAACTCTTCAAAACCTACGATATTTGCTCGTTTTCTGGAGGATTAGGACCCAAACTAAAAGAAGGTGATAGGCAAGCGCCTGAAGGATTTTATCAAGTAACAACACGTCAGCTAAATCCTAAAAGCGTAAATCACCTTGCATTCAATCTTGGTTTCCCAAACGCCTTTGACAAATCTAATAGTCGGACTGGATCATTCCTAATGGTTCACGGCAACTGCTTATCAGCAGGTTGTTATGCAATGACTGACAAAGGAATGGAGGAAATTTACTTACTGGTCGAAAATGCCCTGCTAAGTGGTCAAGCTTCCGTGGACGTTCACATCTTCCCATTCCATATGACAGAGACCAACATGGCTATCCATGCCAACAGCCGTTGGTTACCCTTCTGGAGAAACTTGCGAGAAGGATATTCTCATTTCAATGATAGAGGCGTCCCACCGAGAGTTTCAGTTGCGGCAAGGTCATACGCCTTTCAATGAATGCTACCAACGCCTTCAGCCACAGCAAAGCCATCACTGCTTGCGTTCCGTCCCCATTCCAAATGCACAAAGTCAGCCATAAACAACCTCAAAATGATAAAACCGTGGGCACCGGAAAAAGTGGGCCAATCAATCCTTGCATGGCATCGCGTCTGCACTCAGTTTGAACAGAGCGATCAAAAGTCACAACGGAATAATGATGGACCTCCTTTCTCAATTGCAAGCACTTGCTGCCGATCTCGAACGCTCTCAGCTGCCAGAGGTCTTCAAGTATGCATGGTGGGTCTATCCGGCAATCAACACCGGCCACATCGTCGGATTAGCAATGCTATTCGGCTCCCTTGTCCCGCTTGATCTGCGCATGATGGGCATGTGGCGGTCCATACCATTGTACGACCTTGCACGTCCCCTCACCCGCATTGCCCTTCTGGGCGGCCTGATCGCGATCACGACTGGCATCTTCCTGCTTTCAGTCAAAGCACAAGTATACGTCAACGCGCCCATATTCTGGGCCAAGTCAGGCTTTTTCACACTCGCCCTGCTCAACGCATTGTTCCTGCGCTTTAACAAACCGTGGCGCTATCTGGCACAAGTCGACTCCCGCGGAACCATCTCCCGCTTCAAATCCGCTGGCTTCATCTCGCTGTTCAGCTGGCTCGGTGTCCTGATCTGCGGGAGAATGTTCGGGTATCTCTAGTCCGATAAGTCAGTGAGCTTTCCTATTCTTCGTGGCACAAAAGCTAAGCTAAACAGAACGGACAAAACCGATGATCATCCGCACAGAGCTACCATCTGATGTCGAAGCAATCCGCAATCTCGTTTATGCAGCTTTCGAAAACCACCCACACCATGAACCCAGCGCAAAGCCAACAGAGCACCTGATCATCGACCAATTGCGTGCCAGCGGTGAGCTGACACTGTCACTCATCGGAGGGCAAGCTGGCGGCATGGTAGGCCATATCGCTTTCTCTCCTGTAACAATCGATGGTGTGGACAAAGGTTGGTATGGCCTTGGCCCAGTGGCTGTTACTCCGAAACATCAGGGCAAGGGCTTTGGCTCCGCCCTGATCATGGAGGGAATGCAGCAAATCAAGCAGATTGGTGCCAAAGGTGTCGTTTTGCTTGGGGAGCCGGACTATTACAGCCGCTTCGGCTTTCAACAAACAGAAGACCTCGTCTTCCCCGGCGTGCCAGCGCAGTACTTTATGCAGCATACCTTTGAGGGAGAGACACCAACAGGCACCCTCGCTTATTCCGGGGCCTTCGCAGCAAGCTAATATGATGAAGAATTACGGCTACTCATCACATTTGTCGGGCAAGGCCCGGCTCAAAGGCTTATCCGTTGGCTTCAACTCAGCCTTGTTAATCGCAATGGGTGAGTAAGGCGGATCGGTAATCGTACCCGGCACAACCATATGTAAAACATAGCAGCCCGCATAAACCTGCGAAGTGCCGTCGGAAAGGTGCGTTTCAATCGCTACCGGAAGCGGCCAATAGAGCTGGCTCATGCCTGCATCTGGCTGGGTAGGCCCATAGCGCAGCTGCACAGACTCCGTTGTTCGAAACCCTTCCTTCCACTCCTGAAAGTTCTTAGGTGGGGTGTTGAAGTAGCTATACGCCTGCACATACTCCTTGCGGTTGATGGCATTATAATAGCTTTCAACCACCGCTTGGGGTGTGCTGCGGTCATCCATGTAAGGAATCCCATCAAACACCAGGGCATTGGCGCTCGATGCACCACAAACCGCCAGTATTGCGCAGGCTCCGGCGAGCCTGTTTCGATTGAACATGGTTGTGTCCTGTTACGTTTTTAAATCACACAACCAAGTTCAACAAAGACAAGCTAATGCAGGTTTAAACCACTCACTGTGCTCTCATATAGACCGCTTCGTTGGTAAACGAACCGGCATCCAACAGGTGTACAGTTTGATAAACCGTGAGCTGAGAGCCGTCTTCATTCAGCTCGCGCTTGGCAACCATAATGCTAAGGCCGCCGCGCTTTGCTTCAGAAACCAGATCACCATCCGTGTTCAAAGAGAGGGAAAGCGTATCCGCAAACGGGTTTTGCGGCATAGGGCGATCTTCCCCATCAGGAATGCCTGAGAAGTTGGCCTCAACGGTCTCGCCCTCGCCTTCAACGGTTTTCATGAAGAAACCGATCTCGCCATTCTTCTCGACAATTTTCAAACTGCCACCCCAAGGCACAGAACCCTGCTCATAGTTTGAGGCGTCAGGATCCAGAATCCAGGTTCCGAGGAAGGGTCTTAAACGTTCATCCATGCTCTGTCTTTCAGCAATGCTTCTCAAAATTTGTCTTGGCTCAGGCTTATGCCGCACAGGGGTTTTTCGCGCAACCAAATCACACGGCTAACTCCCGTGATTAACATCCAGTCGCCAAACTTCCAAAAAACCAATCTTAAAGCAGCAGGCACATCTAACGGAACTTTTGTGCTCTTCGCTGACAATCACAAGCAAAAGAACTCACTCCGGAGGCCTCATGCTCAAGCGCTTTGCCATCCACCCGATTGCCTTGTTCAAGATCAGCTTAGCCCTACTCGCTTTTGTTCTTCAGCCAATAGCCGCAAATGCCTGCACCAGCTTCGTCCTGTCCACCGTCGACAACATCAAAACGTATGGCCGCACGATGGAATTCGGCAAGCAGATCCCCACTAAAATTGGGCTCATCCCACGCGGTTACAAGTTCCAATCTCAAATCAATGATGAAGCGGGCCACAGCTGGACCGGCAAAATTGCTGTGATTGGCGCCAGCATCTTCGACAGCCCCGCCTTGGTTGATGGCATGAACGAATACGGTCTGTCCGGCGGCGCCCTCTACTTCCCCGGCTCTGCAGCCTACAAAAACCCGTCAGATGATGAAGCGCAGCGCACCAAGGAAATCAATCAGATAGACTTCCTCGTCTGGATGCTTTCAACCTTCAAAACAGTCGAAGAAATCAAAGTCAATCTGGATCAGGTCTCATTAGTCGGAACCTTCTACGAGAGCATGGATGAGATCCCGCCGCTTCACTACACCCTGCATGATGCAGCTGGCTTTTCCATCGTCATAGAGCCCATAAATGGCGAGTTGAAAGTCTACGACAATCCTTACACCGTGCTCACCAACTCGCCAGACTTCGAGTGGCATGTCCAGAACATCCGCAACTACCTGTTCCTCTCTCCATTCAACATTGGCTCTACTGAGATCATGGGACAGGAACTAACCCCCTTCGGTCAGGGTTCTGGCTTGCTTGGCATCCCGGGTGACCCAACTCCACCTTCCCGGTTTATCCGCGCTCTGGGTTTAATCTCCACCATTGATGCTGCTGAGCTAAACAAGAACCGGCTTGTCACTATGGAGCACGTGCTCAACAACTTCGACATTCCAAAAGGGTTTGTAAGGCCTGCAATTTCGCCAGTTGAGCAGGAACAAGAAGCCAACGACTACACCCAGTGGTCGACCATTGCTGACATTGAAAACAGAAAGTACTTCATCAAAACCTACGAGAACCCAACGCTGCATGGCGTGAGTTTTGAAGACTTCGATGTCACAGGGTCACAGATACAGTTCGTGAATCTGCCAAGTCCCAAACCCACACAGCCGCTGCTTCCACCTATGCAATAAAAAACAGGGCTCCCGAACCAACGGAAGCCCTGTTTTAAATCTCTAAACTCTGAACTGCCAGCTTATGCTGAAACACCTGCAAGAGCAGTCAGCTCGGCAACAATGGCATCACCCATCTGTGCGGTGGTGATGGTTGCTTCACCATCCTTCGCGATGTCTTTTGTGCGCAGACCTTTGTCCAGTGCGTTGGAGATTGCTTTTTCAACCATGTCGGCCTCTGCAATCTTCTGGAAGGAGTAGCGCAGCGCCATTGCAAAACTTGCGATCATTGCAATTGGGTTAGCAGCACCTGTGCCAGAGATGTCAGGAGCAGAACCGTGCACTGGCTCATAGAGGGCTTTGCGCTTGCCGGTTGCGTCATCAGGCGCACCAAGAGAAGCAGACGGCAGCATACCCAGAGAACCAGTCAGCATCGCCGCAACATCAGACAGCATGTCACCAAACAGGTTGTCGGTTACAATAACGTCAAACTGCTTTGGCCAACGCACCAGCTGCATGCCGCCAGCGTCTGCCAGCATGTGGTCCAGCTCAACATCTGCGTAATTTGCTTTGTGTGTGGCAGTCACAACTTCGTTCCAAAGCACGCCGGATTTCATCACATTGCGCTTTTCCATGGAGCAAACTTTGTTGTCACGGGTGCGCGCAAGATCAAATGCAACGCCAGCAATACGCTCAATTTCGTAGCTGTCGTAAACCTGCGTGTCGATACCGCGCTTCTGGCCGTTGTCCAGATCGATGATCTCTTTCGGCTCACCGAAGTAAACACCACCAGTCAGTTCGCGAACGATCAGAATATCCAATCCTTCAATGACGTCCGGCTTCAAAGAAGACGCATCAGCCAGCGCTGGATAGCAAATCGCAGGGCGAAGGTTTGCAAACAGGCCAAGGTCTTTACGAAGACGCAGCAGGCCAGCTTCCGGGCGAACCTCATAAGGAACGTCATCCCATTTAGGACCGCCAACAGCACCGAAAATAACAGCATCAGCTGCCTGTGCTTTCGCCATATCTTCTTCAGAGATGGAAACGCCGTGTGCATCGTAGGCACTGCCACCAACAAGGCCTTCGTCATACTCGTAAGTATCTTCGCCCTGCTCGTTGAGCCAGGCGATAACCTTTTTCACCTCCTCCATGATTTCAGGACCAATTCCATCACCAGGAAGAAGCAGGAGCTTGTTGGATGCCATGGGTCAATATCCCCGTTTTCTGCAAATTGAAGTTGACCATTTGTGCCGCCTCGCCTCACTCATTGCAAGGTTCAATATTTCAACGAAAATGGATGGGTCCTCAACTATTGCCACACAGACAGGTTTCTTTAATCCCACTATGCTAGATTTTTCAAACTGAGAGTGGACAGTTCTAAGGCACTGCAAAATATGCATAACTTGTTAGTCATAGGTGGATCGGGCTTTGTGGGCGCATCTCTCATCCCGGCCTTACTTTCGAAGGGATATAATGTAACCCTGCTCAACAGAGGCACACGCCCGGTTCCGGGAACCAAGCAGTTGGTTGCAGACAGAAACGATCCTTTTGCCATGCAGCAGATCACTGATAAATTCGAAGCGGTAATCGATACAAGCGCTTATACGCGAGAGCAGTCGAGGGTCGCATTCAACACCTTCGGCATTCATGCCAAAAAGTGGATTCATCTCTCCAGCGCAGCGGTTTACAAAGAAACCAAAGGGCACTTACCGAGCGAGAAAGACCCGATCGGCGGAGCTTCCGTTTGGGGTGTTTATGGCAGAGATAAATCTGAAGCAGACCACTTCCTGCTAAATCAGGAACACACACCAGCCGTCGCCATCCGCCCGCCTTATCTATATGGCCCCAACAATGATATCGACCGAGAGCAATTTGTCTGGGCGCGTGCTTTAACAGAACGCCCGATCATCCTGCCCGGTGATGGCCAGACTAAACTGCAGTTTTTGCACGAAGAAGATCTCGCAAGCTTCATCCTCTATCTGCTGGCTATGCATGCCATGCCGACCGAAGCTATCAATCTGGCTGACCCGCACATCCTCACCATCGAAAAATGGGTGAAGATGCTCTGCGATATTGCAGAGGTCGAACCAGAAATTCTCTACGGCAATGACATGGCGCCCAGCATCCCAGCCCGCGAGTATTTCCCCTTCCGCGATTACGATTGCGCACTCGATGTGACCAGATATCTGGAAAACTTCGACTGGCAACCGCATTACAAACTACGTGATGGCTTCACGCACACCTTCAAAAGCCACAGCAAAGAGGAGCTCGCCAAAAGCTCCCCTCCTACACTGGCTGAAAAGGCGATCGAGTACTAAGTTGGGAAGCGGCTACTGGTATCGCCCGTGCCGCTCCAACATCTCGATTCGATATCCATCGGGATCAGTCACAAAGAAGAACCGTGCCAGCAGAGTACCTTCCACGAAAAACTCTTTGATGTCCTCAGGAGCAAGCCCTTCCTCCTGAAAACGCTTATGTTCAGCAGCCAGCCCATCCACACAGAACGCGATGTGCCCGTACCCGTCACCTAATGAGTATGGCTCGCTGCGGTCTTTGTTGACTGTGAGCTCAACCTCAAAATCATTCTCCGCATTGCGCAGATAAACCAGCGTAAAGCTGTCAAAATCCAGCCGCTCGGCAACTTCCAGACCAAACGCCCTACGATAAAACGTAAGCGAACGCTCTTCATCCAGAACCCGGATCATCATGTGAATTGCTTTTGCCATGGAAGGACCTCTCAGCAGAATTGACTGCAAAAGGAGTAGGTCGCACAAGCCACCGTCGTCAACCGCAACATGACACATATCCGAACTGCCCTTTACCAGTTCACAAATCTTGCTCAATTGAGCTGGGCCACTTGCAGTAACAATGCACGCCACCTAAGATCGCAGCGTGGTTCGGACACCCGCCGCTCGCAAGCATACCGCTCTGGTGAAGCTCCATCTTCTCTACATCAAACCGCATAATTTCAGCGGTTTACTGGCAACGCGAGCTCCAGCACTTTCCCGCTTCTGAACTGAAAGCAGTTTTGATGTCTGACGTTTCTTCTTCCAAACCGGACAATATTTTTCTGTCCGGCTCCATACCTATTCTCTTTGCAAAAACCGCAATACCCCTCAGCCTTGTCATGATGGTCAATGGCTTACACACCGTCGTCGACGCCTATTTTCTGGGAACCTATGTGGGTACACAAGCGCTGACTGGCGTCACCCTCATGTTCCCTCTCTTCATGATTCTGGTTTCCCTGTTCACGCTCGTGTCCAACGGCTTCGCCAGCATCTATGCAAGGGCCTTTGGCGCCAACAACCACCGCATCGCAAAGAAGATCATCGACAGCGCAATCGCCCTTGCCCTGATCGTCTGCGGCATCCTCATTCTGGGGTTTCTGATAGCAGGATTTCAACTTGCCCTGTTCCTGACCAACGGCTCTGACGAGCTAGCTGGAATTGGCTATCAATACATGGCGATCCTCATTTTGGGCTCGCCGCTGGGGTTTGTTCTTTCCATCAACATCGACAGGCTGCGTTGTGAGGGATTACTGCCTCTCATGACAGTCATTACCCTGAGCTCCGCGTTCCTGAACATCTTCTTCGATTGGCTCTATGTAGTTCAGTTCGGCTGGGGCGTAGCAGGCTCTGCCTATGGGACATTGACTGCACAGCTGATCTCATTGGTGGCGTTGATCGTCTATTACACATCCAAGCGCAGAGAACTTTCCTTCCTGAACTGGCGGCCAGTGAGCTTCCAATGGAAGTCTCTTATTGCCCTTGGTGTTCCCCAAAGCCTTGGCTACACGGGCGTCTCACTGGCTGCTGCCGTCACTCTGTTTGCAATTCAGCTTTGGGCCGGAAGCAACTATGAAGTCACCGCAGGTGCCTATGGCATTATCACCAGAATGATGACCTTCACGTTCCTGCCTCTGCTGGGTCTCAGCATGGCGCTACAATCCATTTCAGGAAACAACTACGGCGCCCAAAAGCACGACAGAACCGCACAAACCTTGAAGATCGCGATCATAATCTCGCTCATCTACTGTGGCGGTGTTCAGGCAATCTACTTCCTGTTCAGCTCCCAGCTGGGCGCTATCTTTGTCGATGACGCAGCCACAATCGCAGACGTAGAGCGCATCATACCAATCGTCTCCATGATGTTCTTCCTCTCTGGTCCGTTGATGATGGTGGGCACATTCTTTCAGGCGATCGGCGATGCCGCCCGCGCAGGCATTCTGATGCTGGCTAAAACCTACCTGTTCGCAGTCCCGCTTACCCTCATCCTGCCCTATGCAATGGGAGAAGCCGGTATTTGGTACGCCAGTGTGTTCTCAGAAGTTCTGCTACTGGGCCTCACCTTTGTCGTCGTGCTGGCTCATAAACGAGCAGCGACTCCGACCACAGTTCTCGCAAACACATAACCAACACCCCTCGCATACTCTTTACGATATGCGAGGGGCACAAGTTTGTCGGCAACCTGTACCAAACAAGACAGCAGCCTTTCCTCACCCTCGCTAAATCTAGTCTCATGGATGCATCCACTTGCAACAGACGAACCGTCTTTATTGCAAGAAACAGCATCAACGGCATACACGTTCTATGGTGAGGCGCGCGAGACTGCATGACTGATTTAGTAAACGCACTGCTGATCGAACTCGGCAACAGAATTGGCTTTGACAACTTCTCCCTGAACGAAGACGACCAGATTTTCCTCGGTCTTGATCAGGACCTCACCATGAGCATTGTCTGGCGAGATGAAAGCCAGACTCTCCTTTTCAATGCAGTTGTCAGCAAGCGCGACACCAGCAACCCGCATGTCCTTCAGGCTTTGATGCAGGCAAATTGCGTGTTTGCAGACAGTCATGCCATGGCGTTTAACATCAGCCCAAAAGCAAGCTGCATAAACCTCTCCATGGTGGTGACAATCTCCGACAGATCCTCCTTTGCCCTGCACAACAAGCTGGACATGTTCATCCGCACAGCTGCCTCCTGGCACGAGCGTCTCAAGAATCCAGAAGGGCTCAGCCCGAATTGGGATAACCCAAGCCACGCCAACCCCTGCCAGACCGATAACTTCGCAGATTTTGGAGCAAGAGTATGAGCACCATTGAACTCTCTAGTTTTGTAACTGCAGCCCAATTCGACAACGGTCTGGACAAACTGCACACCACGCAAGAGACCGTTACACAACGCACTTCTCATACATCGGTTGGCGGAAAAGTGCTTTCCTGGGCCAAGCTCCATATCACTGGAGATGGCCAGAAATCTGCAGACCAGACCCGTTTTCAGGAAGCATTAAAAACAGAATTCGGCAAAGACGTCGGTGAAGCCGCTTACAAGGCTTTCGCGCCAGGTGATGGGAAAGCCCACAGCTTGACCAAAGCACAGGTACTGGACACAGTTGAGTTCGCACTCACAACTCAGGAAAATAAAGCCGAAGAGCTCAATGTAACGACACAAGCGGCTATCCTCACAAGCGTCACCAAAACGCATGGTGCAGAGGTAGCAGCCAATGTCACCAAATTGCTGGAAGGCTCAAGCGAGTTTGCAAATGCCGGAACCGATCCTGAGCAAATAAAGCCAATTGTCTCACAGATTGCAGTGGATGTTGCGAAGAATTTGGAAGCAATAGACGCCAGCATCACTCAGCACATCGAGAAACTGGGCGACCGTGAATACCTGGCAGCAGCTGCTTCAGAGGCTGGCATCCAGATCGACTGGGACAATGTCTCCCCTGAGCAGATCACAAAACTGCAGGAAAACGTTCAAGGCAAACTGGAAAATCAATCCAGATCAGACAAATCAAACTCTTCTATTCGCAGCAGCTTGAAGGATGAACACATTCAACAGGCCGTAAACAACCAGCTTCGCGCCATCGAAGCGCTTCAATCAGCAAGCGCAGGCGGAACAGCCCTTAAGCAGGTCTTCGCTGAATTGGACTTGCCTGCTGAGAAGGTGGCCCCAAGCGCATTTGGATTAATCGCATCGGTATTGAACGGCGAGTTCAAAACATGGTCTGGCCCAGAAGGCACGAACGACCTTACTGACCAGATCGAGGCGATTGTCAAAAAGACAATCACCAACTGCGCTGTTCAGGGCGTATTAAAATCAACACTGAGTGAAATCGCCCAAACAGATGAGTTTAGCGCACAAATCACTCCATTTGTTCCTGAGGGAACACCCAAAGAAATCAGCGCTGCACAAAAATGGCTACCTAGTCTCGCTGCTCAGGAAATTGTCGAGCAATTGAAGGTAGGCAATCATTTTGAGGAGCAAGGAGGCATCCTCAACGCAGCAGTCACCGAACTGGGTAGGCAAATTGAATCTGCAAATGCAACCAACTACACAATCAAGGGCTTTGTTGAGCAACTTGCCTCTGAAAACCTCGATGTCGAGTCGACACTCGCTTATGCCGCAGAATACTCAAAAAATGCGAGCGCCTTTGGAGGAGATACAAATAAGTCTTCTTCAGCACGCCATTTTACGAAAATATTCAATGACCACCCAGAAATGAAAACCAAGTTGAACGAGGCTTTCTACTCAGACAAACTTCGCCTTAATCTCCAACTGATTGGTGCAGGTATCCAGCGAGTTTCAGAAGTCTCATTGAAACTACTAGAAGTACGGGTACAACAAGTTGGTCGAAGCAAAGCTGAAGCTCAAGCACATCATGCAGAGCTAATTGCCACGCTTGAGGGGCCTTTCAAACAACTGTTTAACCCAGTTTTGGACGCTTTGAGCCTGCCTGAAGCCGACCAGATGTCTGAAGAAGAATTCATGGAAGAAAAAAACTTGGTCTTAGATGAGTTTTCCTTGCCAGATGAGCAGCCTGAGCAAACAGCTGATGTTGCAAACGGACTCGTGAAACACTTCGACAGCATCTTCAAGAAGCACAATCTTCAGCTCGACTTCTGATCTAGCAAAGCGTGCCAGCAAATATCCAACTGCTGGCACCAGTCCTGTTACAGCAAAATCACTGCTGTTCCGCCAAGCGATAGCAGCGCACCACCCCAGGCCAGAGGTCTTGGCATGTTTCCTGTTCGCATCCAGAGCAATGGCAGAATAAAGACAGGCGACAGAGAGCCAAGAATGCTGGCAACAGCTGCATCATAATGAGCGTAGGCATAAAGCAGCAGCGAAACAGATATGCCATATCCAATGAACCCGGGCAGCACGACGCGAAACAACAGCATCCAGCTCATCTCTGTTGAGGCCTGAACCGCAGAGACAGGCATCAATCCAACCAGCGCCACAATAAACGCAGCGCCGGTAACCCGCACAGCTGAAGCTGCCAGAGGCTCGGTCCCAGAAACAAGCAATGGTTTCAGGACAAGCATTCCAATCCCTTGCGAAGCAGCTGCAACAAGCGCCAGCAACACAATCACAACCAACCCGCCACTGCGGCGAGTAGCTTCTGTTTCCTGATCAGAACTTCCAAACAAAATCGCCAGGCAAATGCCGAACAGAGCGATTGCGATGCCAACAATTTCTGTAAAGCTCAGCTCCTCACCAAGAAACGCGAAGGCAAGCACAGCAACGATCGGCGTTTTGAGAGAGAGCAACAACTCTGTTTGCCGCGGCCCAGCTCGGCGCAAACACGCCATCAAAGCCAGGTTTCCAATAATCACGCTGACAAAAACGCTCACCACGAAGGAAGGCCATTGGCTCCAATCAACTGTTTGCCAGTACCCCAACACAGAGCAAAGCACACACAGGATAGCGCCGGATGTTAGCAGTTGAATGCGCGTAAATTCAAAAACGCCAACACGTTGTAGCGGTCGGTGGGCCAACATTGATCCACATGCCCACCCTAATGATGCCGCCAGAGCAGACGACACCGCGAAAACAACCATAGCAAAACTCTCCAAATATGCTACAATATCTGTAGCAACATATCGCTATAACAAACCTAGCAAAAAAGAAAGCCCTATATCTGTGAAAATACCTAAGGCAGGAACCCCGGTTCGCGGCTCAAAATCCGGCAAACCAATCATGGTTCTCTTTGATTTGCTGGGCAGACGATGGGCTCTTGGCATCATCTGGAACCTTTCAACCGGCCCGCAAACCTTCCGCACTCTCCAGTCCAATTGCGACTCAGTCTCACCCACTGTGCTCAATACCCGTTTGAAAGAACTACGAGAATGCGGGATCGTCATGAATGGAGAAAACGGCTACGAACTGACAGCAGAAGGCGAAGACCTGTTCACCTACCTGCAACCCTTAGGCCACTGGTCTCAAACATGGTCCCATGCAGCCAAACTGAAAGATGACCAATGAAATTCAACCATATCGGCATTCCAACCAAGGGATACTTCGAGGAAGAGATTCCGCTGCCTCACCTGCACATGACCGTCAGCGACCACAAAAACAATCCCTTCGGCATCCAGTGGCAACGCTATGACGAAGATGCGCCCTACCCTGAGATCGTGAAGACAGTGGCACACGTGGCTTTTGAAGTTGACGATTTGGAAGAGGCGCTGAAAGACCAGAAGGTTATCATAGAACCCAACTCCCCCATCGACGGACTAACCGTGGCCTTTATCGAGGTAAATGGGGCACCTGTTGAGCTGATGGAAGTTGATCGTACCATCTGCAAGGAAGACATCTAGCCCAGCGCTCACACCTAACAGCAACTTAATGCCACCAAGTCGCTTCCCACCTGCACTCTCAGTCTTTTTTCAGGCCCTCAATTTAAAATTTAGAGCATCAAAGACTATGCCGGTGGCCCATGCAGCAGGAAAAACCGCCCAGCGCTGAACACAAAATCGCATTCATCCCTTTGGTGCTGATCACCACAGCACTGTTTATGACCCTGCGAAACATGCCAATGATGGCAGAGACCGGTATGCAAATGGTCCTACTCAACGCCATCACCGTGTTTGCTTTCCTCATTCCAACAGCATTAATCTCAGCAGAACTTGCAACAGGCTGGCCGCAAAACGGTGTGTTCCATTGGGTCGAAGCAGCTTTCGGCACGCCCGTCGGCTTCGTGGCCGTGTTTCTGCAATGGATACAGTCCATCTTCGGCGTCACATCAATCGTCGCCTATGCCACAGCTACACTCACATATGCCTTTGATCCGGAGCTGGGCTCAAATCGCTACTACATCACCTTCTCGGTGCTCGCCCTCTATTGGGCTGCAACACTGATCAATTTCAGAGGAACAGAAACCTCAGAGAAGATCTCAGGTTACGCTGTCTCCATCGGTGTCTTCTTTCCCTCAGCCCTGCTGATCCTTTTTGGCATCTACTATCTGTTTGTTGGCGAAACCATTGCACTCGACACCTCAGCAACACTCTCAAACTGGGTTCCATCACTTTCCGACACCACCAGCCTCGTCTTCTTCATGAGCTTCGTGTTCGGCTTTGTCGGCATCGAAGTGTCCGCCTGCCATGCAAACGAAGTAGAAAACCCGCAAAAGAACTATCCGCGTGCAATTTTCACAGCAGCGATCGCAGGCTTTGTCATCACCCTTGCGGGTGGACTTGCTGTCTCACTCATCCTCGAAAAAGGCAATATCTCCAACATCAACGGCGCCCTTCAGGCTTTCTCCGCTTATCTGAATGCTTATGGCCTCTCCATTCTGACGCCCTTCATCGCGCTGCTGGTCGCAGTCGGGGCAGCCGGTCAGGTCAGCACCTGGATAGTTGGTCCGGTAAAAGGCATGTGGGCCGCCAGCAGAAAGGGGTTACTGCCAGCACACTTTGCTAAAGCCAATAAAAACAACGTCCCCACAGCACTTCTGATCCTGCAGGCATCTCTCATTTCATTCATTGCCCTGAGCTTCATCCTCTTCGAGAACGTCAATCTGGTGTTCCTCGTCCTCACCTCAACAGCAGTACTGCTTTACTCATTGATGTACCTGCTGATGTTCGTAGCAGCCATTCGCCTGCGTTACACTCATCCGCATATCCCGCGCCCTTACAGAGTGCCCGGCGGCAATTGGGGCATCTGGCTGCTCGGTATCATCGGCATGTTGACTGCCATAAGCTGCTTTGCGATCGGCTTCATTCCCCCACCATCCCTGCCATTCTCAATAGAGAGCTTTGAAGGTCTCATGGTTGTGGCTGTTGTACTCGCCCTGCTGGTTCCACTCAGCATATGGTTCCTGCGCCGCAAGAAAATCTCGCGCGCCTCGAAAAGTAGAGGACAAGAGTGATGGCCAAAACACCACGCAATCAGCCAAAGCATCACATCACCCTTTGGCACTTGGTGTTTATGACCACAGCGCTCTTCATGACTATGCTGAATATGCCGCTCATGGCACAAACCGGCATGAAGATCCTGTTCTTCAACACAGCAGTGATCCTTTGCTACATCCTGCCAGTCGCCCTCATTTCAGCAGAATTGGCAACAGGTTGGCCCAAGCATGGTGTCTACACCTGGGTGCAGGAAGCTTTCGGTGCCCCATTCGGTTTCATGGCAATCTTCCTGCAGTGGTTTCAGGCCATTTTCGCCATGGTCGCAACCGTTGCCTACACCACTGCAGCCCTCGCATTTGTGTTTGATCGTCCACTTGATGAAAACCCATGGCTCATGTTCACGGGTGTCATCATCATCTACTGGGGCGCAACCTTCGCAAACTTCAAAGGTACTCGCATCACAAAACGTATTGCTGGCATTTGCCTGCTAGCGGGAACCATCTTTCCATCCCTCACCATGATCATACTGGGCCTGCTCTACGTGACGGGGCCTGCCCAACCCGCCATTGATATCAGCCTCACCACAGCCAATATCATCCCATCCCTCTCACAAACCTCAACCTTGTTCCTCTTCCTCAGTTTCCTCTTTGGTTTTATTGGAATGGAAGTTTCAGCGGGCCATGCGACAGAGGTTCAGAACGTTCGACGCACCTACCCAATCGCAATCCTCATCGCAGCATTCATCGGCTTTTCAATTTCTCTTCTGGGTGGTTTGACCATCGCTATGATCATCCCGGCAACCGAGATCTCAAACACCCTTGGCGTCCTGCAAACCTTCACAATACTGCTGGATCATTATGGTGTGCCGAACATCTTACCCATTGCAGCCATGTTCATCGCTGTTGGCGCTGCCGGACAAGTCAGCACTTGGATTGCTGGACCAGTAAAAAGCCTCGCAGTCGCCGGGCGCGATGGCATGCTTCCCAAATTCCTGCATGGCTCAAACACTCACGATATGCCAGTGCCACTCATGTTGGTGCAGGCCACCATCGCCACACTCATCGCAACCGCTTTCCTGCTTCACGTGAAGACCAACGAGGTGTTTTTGTACCTCACCTCAACAGCCGTCCTGCTTTACTCCGTCATGTATTTGCTGCTCTACAGCACCGCAATCCGGCTCCGATACAAATACCCCAATGTTCCGCGGACCTATAAGGTCCCGTTCGGCAACTGGGGCATCTGGGTGTTGGGCAGTATCGGCTTCAGCATCTCACTCATTGCCTTCATGATTGGCTTCCGACCTCCCGACGAACCCGATTTTCCGGCAACAACTTATCTGGCAATCATCATCCCCGGCGTGTTCCTCACACTCAGTATTCCGTTCATTCTCTGGAAGGTGCGCCGCCCCAATTGGAAAGCCAGTAAACAAACAAAAAAGCCGCGCCCTACACCATAGAACGCGACCCTCCAAAACTCTATCAAACCAACACTCTGATTGGCCCTCTTGCCCTACAAAGGCTTAGTCCTCAGCTTTTTCCTCTTTCAAACGCGCACGCAGATCCTGCGCATCTTCAAAGATCTCGGTTTCCTTGTTCATAACCCGCAAAGAACCGGAGCCAATATCAAACCACGCACCGTGAATGTCTAAATTTCCCTGTGTGACAAGCTTTTCAATAAACGGGAACGTCATCAGGTTCTTCAGGCTCTGGCGAATACCAGCATATTCCAGCGCAAGTTGCGGATCTTCATGTTTATCGACAGGAGTACAAGCCAGCGTGATCGCAGCTGGTTCCAACATCTTTATCCACGGTCCAACAAACTGACCAGTCTTGCTGAGTTTGCCATTACTTTCGCGGAAAGCCTGAACACCACCACACTTGCAATGGCCCAGCACAACAAGATGCTTCACCTTCAAGCCAGTCACTGCATACTCAAGCGCTGCACTGGTACCGTGCGTGCCACCGCCTTGGATAAATGGAGGCACCAGGTTCGCCACGTTACGAACCACAAAGAGTTCACCCGGCTGCGCATGGAAGATACCTTCAGGTGTAACCCGGCTATCACAGCAGGAAATCACCATCACTTCAGGTTCTTGGCCATAGATGGCGAGGTTTTGATATTCCTCTTCAAACTGGCGATAAATCCGCTCTTTATAAAGGCCGTATCCAGTCAGCAGTTCTTTCGGAAAATCAGTCATGCGTCGCCATTTCGTTAGTGTCGGTATTGTCTGCCTATATAGCTAAGGCAAACGATCTTTCAACTGGCGAAAAGACCAGAAACTTAAAAGTTTCTCTGCATACACGCCCACAATGTACTTTGCCAGTTTCTCGAAAGTCAAAAGTCAGATTAGCTCCTTCGAGCCATGACTTCTATTTCGACCTTCATCTCTTCCTTAATGAGAGCGCAAATAACCATGGTCGCAGCAGGACGGATTTCACCAAAATACTCACCAAGTACGGCAAAAACCGCCTCAACGTTACTCCGGTCAGTCACATAATAGCGCGCACGAACCACATCCTTAAGCGAACAACCAGCTTCGCCAAGCGCGTCTTTGATCGTTTCCAGCGCATTAACGGCCTGTGCGCCCACATCCTCTGGCATTTTCATCGTCGAATAGTCATATCCGGTCGTGCCAGAAACATGGACGAAGTCACCATCTACAACTGCACGAGAATATCCAGCGGTCTTTTCAAAGGGTGATCCTGACGAAATTAAGGTTCTCTCCGACATAACAACCTCCCTCGACTACAACTCAACACGCTGTGGCAGAACCACCAACAGCATTTAGTGTTTGTAGGATACAACCGGGACAGCTCAGATCAATTGAGAAATTGGCGCCTTATTCCTGACGACTTGATGAGAAAAAGCAGCTCAGCCCAAGTGCGGTCCATAAAGCGATGCCAATCCAGTACATCAGCGGGTCTTCAGTTCTGTAGATGACATCATAAAGAAGCGTGTATCCCGCATAGAGATCCCACGCGACCCACGCCAGCAAAACAACACCTACAATCCGCCAGAAAAAGCTCACCATGGGCGAAAACCTCCTACCACTCATAGTAACGCTTTGATCTTGAAGAAAAACCTACGGTTTTAGGGGGCCAAACAGTGAACAACTCAGCACACTCACTCAAAGTGAATCAGTCGAGATTTGCTAACATTTTTACTGATTCGCTTGCACAATCCTACAATTTCAACGTCAGGATGTAGGTTTAGCTAAAAACAAGACACAATTACCTAATCATAATCTACATTTAATTTGCTCATTCCTACTGATTCTGAGATATAAAGGATCTCAAACGGACAGAAAGCTTGCTTGTTTCTCTCGAGTATTTTTGTCGATCATCTGGAGCACGGATTGCGGAAACCACCACATTATCCGTCAACCTATTGAATTTGTTCAATTAAACAAGTCAATTGGACAACCAAGGAAAATACAAGGGCACGAGAAAAAAGATCAAAAGCGACACATACTATGCGAAGTGTCAACCTTCTAAGGTGTTGCTTGATAACTAAAAATACTTCTTATTCAATGCCTGCCGTGTTGTTGTTGGGGGACTACATACATGACGTTAACTGCGGTTAAGACAAAAACGTCTTGCGGTAACTTTTTTGAAGATTTTCACGTGGGTCAGGTCATAAGACATGGAACACCAAAGACAATAAACGAAGGAGATACAGCTCTTTATACTGCATTATACGGATCTCGATTTGCGGTACAGTCGGGAACTGCTTTTGCAGAAAACATTGGATACCCGTATTACCCATTGGATGACCTGCTAGTCTTCCATGTGGTCTTCGGTAAAACAGTGGGAGATATCTCACTGAACGCCGTCGCAAACCTGGGGTATTCCGACTGCCGTTTCCTGATGCCTGTCTATGCCGGAGATACAGTCTCCGCCACGTCAGAAGTCATCGGACTGAAAGAAAATTCAAACGGCAAAACCGGTGTTGTTTATGTGCGCTCTACTGGCTATCGCCACAAAGAGCCAGGGAATCCTGAAAAGGTTCTGGAATACACCCGCTGGGTCATGGTGAAAAAGCGCGATGAAAATGCGTCTGCACCAGAAACCACCCTGCCGGATCTGCCAGACGGAATTTCGGAGGACTGCCTGGGGCAAGCCGTTCCAGAGCTTTCAATCGATGATTGGGACTTCGACCTGTCCGGTTCACCATTCCGCTTCGATGACTACGAAGTGGGTGAAAAGATCGATCACGTCGACGGTATGACCGTGGAAGAAGCTGAACACCAGCTCGCAACACGTCTTTACCAGAACACAGCGAAAGTCCACTTCAATCATCACAGCGAGAAAAACAGCCGCTTTGGCAAACGCCTGATCTATGGTGGCCATGTCATCTCGCTTGCGCGTGCTTTGTCTTTCAACGGACTAGGCAATGCTTTTCATATCACAGGCATCAATGCAGGACGACACGTTGCACCGCTCTTCGCGGGTGACACCGTTTATGCATGGTCTGAGGTTCTGGATAAAAAACGGATTGAAGGAAGAAGCGATATCGCAGCACTACGCCTGCGCCTCGTTGCAACAAAAGATCTTATTTGCGGAGATTTCCCATACAAGAATGAAGACGGGAAGTACCAAGACGGCGTGATCCTTGATCTGGATTACTGGGTCGTCATTCCGGTTTGATCTTCATCGTATCCTTGAGAAGCCAAAACCTCTCAAGAACGGATACGGCCAAACGACAAAAATAAAACAACACAAAAAGAAAGCCCGGCGCATCACCTGCCCGGGCTTTTCTGATTTTCAATCAGTTCCAGGAATTCACCTCACCGCTCGGTCAACAACTCGTCCAGATAGCGCAGTACCTCAGCAGAAGCGTCTTCCATGCGTTTGTAAGCAGCGTCTGCGCCTGCATGATCTGCTATTCCCAGAAGGCGTGCGCATTCCTTGCCTTGTTCGTGAACTTCAGCATGAACAGGCAACAGTTTCTTAAACGCCAGGCTATCGCGAACACGAGCATCATCTACCTTGTCATACCACTTGCCAAGACGGCACTGATGATGATCTGAAAGCTCACTCACCTGCAAATGACTGAGGCCAACTGACATTTCGGCAAGGTGCTTCTTCCAGATTATGTGATCAGCCTTAGCACGATGTAGAATAAAGTTCGGTACGCCTCGCTTATCAAACTCAGTAAACTGCTCCTCCACGATGGATTCAGATTGAGCAACCGTGTGGATCACATATTCAATCCGCTCATTCACATCGCGTGCATGCCCTGCAATTGCATGGACACCGCGATTGATTTCGCTTGTTGCCTCTTCCTGCTGGGTCAGCTGGCGTGCAATTTCACGCATCTGCGTACTCGCAACTCCTACATCGCGCAGCACTTCAGAGATCAAACTCTCTGCATTCTGTGAGTTATCAATACTCTTGCTGACCAGAGATTGCGCATCATTCACAGCTGAGTTCACATCGTTCACGTGAGCCTGCAAGGTCTCAATCCGGCAACGAATATCATCCGTTGCCTGCTGTGTTTGACCGGAGAGATCCTTCACCTCGGAAGCCACAACAGCAAAGCCCTTGCCTGCTTCGCCAGCACGCGCGGCTTCAATCGTCGCGTTCAGGGCCAGCAGATTTGTTTGCTTGGCCAATCCCTCAATCGTACCGACAAAGGTCCCAATCTGAACAGCGGCAGTTGTCAGCTCATTTGCAGCAGCAGTCATACTCTCAAAGAACCGGCCAATATGCTGGCTTGCATCTGCAGATTCTCGAGTTGCTGTTTCTCCCTGCTGCATGGCCTCATTTGCAGATTCCACCGCATCCGCAGCTCCTTGAGCGCTGGAGGCGATTTCAGAAAACGAAACGTTCAGCTCTTCAACACCAGTCGCAATTGTCTGCGCACCTTCATCCGTTTTGCGGATATGCCATGTGATTTGGGAGATCGCGGCCATCGTTTCACTGGCTTGCAGGGAGTACTCGACCGTTTGACCAAGGGTACGCTCATCTTGATCATCAAGCTTCTGCTTCAGCGATTCAAAGCGCTCATAAAGATCTGCTGGAACTCCTTCCACTTCGGGAAGTGGACGATCTTCCATCAAAGCCAACAGAAGTGCATCAATTCCTTCACGATTGATGCCGCCCACATCTGCCTGATGTGATCCCTGAGCTTTAGGTGCGCTCTTCAACATTCCGGACCAGTTCATCTTGAATTACCTTCCAAACTGCACATTCAGTGCAGATAATTCCCTAGACGCCAATCTTTCACCACCACAACCCAGCCAAGTCACGAGAGACTGAGCAAGTAAGATCAGCGTATTTACGTACCCCACAACAGGTCATTCAAGACAACAAGTGCAACTATCCCAACGTCAAACTCATGAGCTTGAAAGACTCATGCTTAAAACATACATAAATTATTACTAATAATAGCTTACTGGCCTAATAAGCATGGTTTTAGCTTTGAGATTCAATGGGTTCTCATAAGGGTCAGACAAAATAAAAGCCCCGACTTTTCGGACCGGGGCTTTGAATGCATCAATCTAACTAAGCTATCAGCTCACTTCGTGCTTCAACGCATTCCGCGCCAGCATCACACCCTGCTTTTTGGTCTTCAGGATCTCGCGAGCCTTCTCAAACTTCGGATCTTCCCAGAAGATCATGCAACCGTTACAGCCACGCCCACAACAACCTTCCAAGCCAAGACGAGGAGATTTTGGTTTACGATCCTGACTTCCCTCAGCAATCGCATCAATCAATCGATCGCGCTGGCTCTCATACTTGTTCTGCTGCGCATTCGTCGCTTCACCACGCGCTTCAATACGCTCTGCAGTCCGGTCCAGCTTCAGGCGGCTCCACTGCTCTGGTGTCAACGGACGCTCTTTACGCACCACAGTGTTCACCGGGAAGCGATCATTAAAGTCCGCTGCATCGTCTTTGTCGAACAAGGAGAACGGGATTCGCACCAATGGCTGCTTGCCAGCGTGTACTTCCTGCGTAATCTCACCAGACTTCGCATTTTCAAATTCATAGATACGCAGCAAGACACTATCGTCAGACAGGGGTTGTAGGAATTCCAGCACTTCCCCGGCAACGATCTTGTTCTTCACTTTCATGTAGAACGCTTCGTCAGTCACCTTCTCAACAATACCAGCGAATTCCCACTCACCAATAGAGTGTGTGTCTTCATAGTTATGGGCATAGTTGTTCAAACGGCCTTCATGGAACGCAGTGGTGTAGCCACGATTGGCAACACTATACATCTCATCCATGTACTTCTGCGGGTTCCAGTTCTCAGGGTCACGATAGTAATCATCAATCGCCATGCGGTAGGCACGTGCAACAACCGCAACGTAGTACATGGACTTGCCACGCCCTTCGATCTTCAGAGAATCCACGCCAATGCGCAGGAAGTCATTCAGCTTCGGCATCAGACACAGGTCTTTGGAGTTCAGAATGTAAGAACCACGACCATCTTCCAAAATTGGCATTAACTCGCCAGGGCGGCACCCCTCTTCCAGCAAGAACTCAAACATGTCCATGTTGTCTTCGTTCAGCTCAAGCTCGTTGATCGTGCCATCTTTCATGCGCATGCGCACTTTGTAATTCCAACGACAGGAGTTTGCACAGTTCCCTTGGTTCGCGCCACGCTCTGCCATAAAGTTGGAAAGCAGGCAGCGACCAGAATAGGTCATGCACATCGCACCATGAACAAATGCTTCCAGACGGATGTCCGGGCACTTCTCACGAATTTCAGAAAGCTCAGGAAAGGACACTTCACGCGCCAACACAACCAGATCAGCGCCCTGCTCTTTCCAGAAATCAACCGAAAGCCACGAACAAACGTTCGCCTGCGTGGAAATATGCAGCGGCACATTTGGCAGCTCTTTACGCATAAACTGGAACACACCTGGATCAGCAATGATCAACCCATCCGGATTAATATCGCGAATGGTCTCAGCATATTCCTTCAGTTTAGGAACATCTTTGTTATGAGAAAACAGGTTCAGCGTCAGATAAACACGCTTGCCATGCTTATGCGCAAATTCAATCCCCTCAACAACCTGCTCAAGCGTAAACTCTGCCTTCGTACGCAGGGACATATCTGGCGTACCAAGGTAGATCGCATCTGCTCCATAAAGCACAGCAATCTTTAGCTTCTGAAGGTTGCCCGCAGGCATCAGGAGTTCTGAAGTTCTCATAGTGGCGACCAAATTCTCTGGTGTTTTCTAAAGCTCTGTTGTCGAGCTATTGACCAGCGCCTCGGCAGTGTCTTTGGGAAACAGCAAAAGGGCGCGTATTTAGGGGTGCTTCTAAGGGATTTCATCAAGGATGAACAGAACAATTTTGTCTCACCCAGTTTGATGGGCTCCTGCAATTCCATCGCTCAGCAACACACCACTCCAACAAATCCGTATAACTATGCTTACAAAGAAATGGGCGGATACCTAAGTACCCACCCAAATCATAAGAACACTCATGTAAGCTGACGGTTAATTGCCCCCGCCGTCAACTACAAACAGCAACACTCGCTTAATCGACGAGCGCAGCCACTGGTTCATAAGCTTCTTCATCTACGAAATCGTAGCGCAACTGATTTTCAAACCAATCACGGAAGCTGCGAATTTTTGGCTCAGCTCCACGCTTCTCACGCCACATCAACTTATGTTCACGACCATCCCGCTGATATTCAGGGAAGATCGGAACAAGGCGTCCGGCGGTTTCAGCTTCGGCACTCAGCAGATTGGACTCTAGAACAATGCCGAACCCCTTTTCGGCAGCGTCAAGAGAAAGAGCCGCATTCTCAAACACCATCATCTCGTTGACGATCGGGTTTGGAACACCAGCTTCAGACAGCCATGTCTCCCAGGAAACCGTGGCACCTTCACTGCGAATAATCGGCAGCTTCAACAGCTCATTCGGCTTTTTCGGGTAGCCAAGATTGTCCAGCAGTTCAGGTGAAATCAGCGGACGAAACTTCTCGCGTCCCAAAGAGATCTCCTGAAACTCTTCTGGAGTATTGGACTGGCGCGTGAAGACAAGGTCATAAAGCCCGCCTTCAATATTCTGATCAGAGCCACTGCTGGAAACAGTCACGGTGATCTCTGAGTTATGCGCAGTAAACGAACGAAGACGGCGCAGCAACCAATTGCTGGCGAAGCTTGAAGAACAATGGATACTCAAGGTATCCCTGTTCCCGACGGCTTCGATAGTGCGCGTCGCAGTTGAGATTCTGTCAAATGCCTCGGCAATCTCCGAGGCATATCGATAGGCCGCTGCAGTCGGGAAAACCGCTCTGGAACGGCGCTCAAACAGCTCCAGTCCGAGGTGATCCTCCAGCGCTTTGAGCCGGTGACTGACCGCACTAGCGGTAATTGCTAGCTTTTGGGCCGCCGAAACCAAACTCCCAGTTTCCATAACTGCACGAAACGCGACCAAAGCATTCAAAGGGGGCAAACGATTCATGAAATGCCTTATTCTTGATAGAGTGAGAGATACAACCAATATTCCGATTAATGATGTAGACGTAACATAGCGCCTCCCCAATTTGAACACCCTCAAATCAACTAGGTCACGTCAAAAGTTATGTAAAAGAGCACATTTCCACAATAGATAACACCACACACAAACTACTCAATTATTGATAATCTACGGAATACTTTTTGATATTCAGTATAAATAATCGATATAAAATTCATTACAGAGAAAGAACATAACAATATCAATTTTACGCTAGGAGATCATAGAATAGGGTCGGGATACACGCCTAGGTTAAAGATCAAAAAAATTAACTATTCAACTGACGCCTGCTTCAGGTCGGACGAATACCAACATATGCAGCACGCGGACGTATTTGTTCTTGCATTTGATATTGTTCGAGCGCCTGAGCGATCCAGCCGCTAATTCTTGAAATACAAAACAAAATTCCGGCAGAATTTTTTGGTAAGCCCAAAATCTGCTCCAAAAGTGCTAGTGGAAAATCCACATTCATGTGCTTTCCGAAAAGCTCCTGAGATCTTTCCAGTAATGGTGGAATCAGTGCAACAAGCGGGTGATCCAGCTCACTTTGCATGAGTTTGCCTAATAGAAATTCGCCCCTTGGATCAGGCCCGCCGTATACGGAATGCCCAAGTCCCGGCAGATATTCGCCGTTCATACATCGCTCTTGCAACACGTTCTCTATATCGTCAGCTACATGAATATGCTTCAGCCAACTCAGCACGCGCTCTGCGTTTGTTCCATGTCTGGGGCCCATAAACGCTCCAAGCCCGGAAACAAGAACAGCATGCAGCGGCGCCCGTGTCGAAGCCGCACATCTCACCGCATATGCGCTGGTATTAAGCTCATGGTCAGCACACAAAACAAGCGTCGCACGGATCAGATCGATAGCCTTTTCATTCTTCACGCCCCAGGCTTGAGCAATCTGTCGGTGCATCGGGTCAGTGCTCGGCGCTTGCATCAGTAGCGCACTGGCTGCAAGGCGAATGAGGCACGCCCCTTTTCGCTTGAGCAGCTCCTGAGACAGCGTATAGGCCGCGCTGTCTTGTTCCGGCCAGGAACAGAGCGCCACAATCGCCCGCTCAGCGGGCCTCTGGTGCCCGCTCATCACCTCGACGGCATGAGGCGCAGGCTGAGCAAACGGGTCATTCTCACAATCCCACAGCAGCGTGGCGACACTTTCAAGCGTACCAGCCTTTGCAAGTTCCAGTGCAGACTGACCGCGGTAGTAATGCCCCTCATCTGTCAAAAGCGTCAGCTTGGTCTCAAGCACGCCCTTTGCAGCAGCATTGCGGGACTGCCCATCCCGTTCCTCAGAGCCTTCTCCAGCCCGACGACTTCGCAGGAAGCGGATATCTGAAGCATCATAGAGCCGCGTCCTCCCCGGCCCTTGAACCGAGCGGACCAACCCACGGCTCACATAGGCATACAGCGTGGCCGGGCGCACCCCCAACTCATTGGCAGCTTCTTTAGCGGAAAGATAAATAACTTCAGACATGGCGCACCTATTACATGATCAACGTTGATCATACGAATAAGGCAGGCACACGCAATACTATAGATGTTCAATCAGAAGACTGTCAGTTGCCCTTGGTCGCATTAGAGGCCTCAGCAGCAGCAATCAGATCCTTGCCGATCTCATCTTCAAACTCACCCCAAACAGGTCGCATCACATCCGCCCATTGCTGGCGCTGTTCTGGCGTCAACTCACGCACAGTATAACCAGCATCGACAATCCGTTGCCGGTTCTCGTCGCTCGTCTGCGCAGCTTGCGCATTAGCCTTGGTCAGCGTTTCTTTGAAGATCGTCAGAAACTGCTCTCGCACATCAGGCTTCAAGCTTTCCAACCACTCCTTGGGCGCAAACACAACATAAGCCAGCAATTGATGGTTGGTCTCAGTAATCCCGTCCTGAACCTCAAAGAACCTCGATGTGAAGATGTTGGACCAGCTGTTCTCCTGACCATCAACAACCCCCAACTGCAAAGCCCCATAGACCTCTTTAAACGCCAATTTCTGCGCACTCGCTCCCATCGCCTCAATCATCGCAACGGCTACATCAGAATTCTGCACCCGAAACTTCAGCCCTGCCCCGTCAGGAGGCACGAGCAACGGCTTATCGGCAGAAAAGTGCTTTAATCCATCATAGAGGTACCCAAGTCCAACAACCCCGAAATCAGACATGACATCAAGCAGTTCCTGCCCCTTCTCGCTGGCAGTAAAACGCTGTACTGCATCCATGTCCTCAAACAGGAAAGGCAGATCAAAGAGTCGGAACTTGTTGGTGTAAACTTCCAGTTTTGAAAGAGAAGGCGCCGCCAGCTGCACATCACCCAGTATCAGGGCCTCCATCACCTTCTCATCATCATAAAGCTGGGAAAAGGGAAACACCTGCATGCAGGCCACACCGTCCATCTCGGTGTTCACCCGCTCCGCCAGCATCCGCGCAAAGTCACCCTTAGGATGGCCTCTCGGCGGCACAACATGGCTGAACTTGATAACAACTTCGCCAGGCTTACAGTCAATCTGGGCGAACGCAGGTGTGGCGAAAACAACGCCCAGAGCAAGAATTACAGCGGTGAACGCTCTCCTCATCAGCTCCTCACGACAACATTACGGTACCCGCCTATTATCGCAGTTTCTCACCAAAATCCGCCTAAGCTATTGCTCTGCATTTGCCTCGAATAAGCCGCAACAAAAAAGCCGGAGCAAATGCCCCGGCCTTTCAAAACATATCTTGGTGCCAGCTACCTGACGATAACCTCTGGCCCCATCATATAGGTCGGCAGCGCCGTGGAGAGCCATGGCAAGTACGTAACCAATACGAGGAACACCAGCAGAACCATCACAAACGGTGCAGCGGCACGCACCACCTGCACCAGACTCATACCCGTTATGCCCGAGGTCACAAACAGATTGAGCCCGATAGGCGGTGTGATCATGCCAATCTCCATGTTCACCACCATGATGATACCCAGGTGAATTGGATCAACGCCCAGCTCCACAGCAATCGGGAACACCACAGGCGCCACAATCAGCAGCAAACCGGATGGTTCCATGAACTGACCACCAATCAGCAGGATAATATTGACGGCAATCAGGAAGGTGAACCAGTTGAAACCTGCACCTAACATCCAGTCGGTAATGACCTGCGGGATACGCTCTGCAGTGAGTGTGTGAGCAAAGAGCAGCGCATTCACGATGATGAACATCAACATAATCGTGGTCTTACTACTCTCAACCAGCACCTTGCGGGTATCCCGGTGGAAGAAAGCAGGGAAGAAGTAAAGAACACTCAATCCAATATTACGGACAATTGCCTCAAGCAGTCCTTCACCAGACTTACGCCATTTCTTGTCCTTCAGCGGCCCCATGTCACGATAGATGAACAGAGCAATCAGACACGCATACACAGCTGCCACAGCCGCAGCTTCTGTTGGTGTAAACACACCTGCGTAAATACCGCCAAGAATGATCACAATCAGGAACATACCAAACGCAGCTTCAGCAAACGTGGACCACAGCACCCTGATGCTTGGGAACGGTTGCGCAGGCAGGTTTTTCTTGCGGGCGATGATGTAGATCGTCACCATCAGCATCAGACCAGCAACAATGCCCGGAATAACACCCGCCAGGAACATGCGCCCAACAGAAACGTTGGTTGCAGCCGCATAAACAACCATCACGATGGAAGGCGGGATCAGAATTCCCAGCGTACCAGCATTGGCGATAATGCCTGCAGCAAATTCCTTGGAGTAACCAGCCTGACGCATCGCAGCAATCGCGATGGTACCAATCGCAACCACAGTCGCTGGAGACGAACCAGAAAGCGCAGCAAAGATCATACAGGCCAGCACGCCAGCCATAGCCAGACCACCACGCACCCAGCCAACAGTAGCGACAGCAAAGTTCACGATACGACGGGCAACCCCACCAGTGGACATGAAGCTGGAAGCCAGAATGAAGAACGGGATCGCGAGCAGTGTAAAGTTCTGCGACGCATTGAACATCTGAATGGTCACAGAGCTCATAGAGTCATGAGAGAACAGCGCGATGTAGAGAACGGAAGACAAGCCAAGCGCAATCGCGATTGGTGCCCCGATAAGAAGCAGCCCAAAGAGCAGCAAAAAGAGAACAGCGGTTTCCATTGGGCTTAGTCCTTCAGCACGTCTTTGTTTTCTTCAACGAGCTCTTCAGCTTCGTGCGCGGCAATCATCGTGTCGCGTTGGCCAGTCAGAATGAACCAGCACATTTGCAGCGACCGGAAAGCCAGAAGGGCAAGACCGATTGGCAGGATGACATAGCCCCACCACCGTGGAACACGCTCTTTCACGCCAAACATCTCCTGATACCACTCAGGAAACTTCAGATCTTCCATGCCGATTGGAAGCTTGTAGTATTTCGCCACGTAGTCGAATGCACCGCCGGAAGACCCGCGGTTATCAAGCCCAAGCAACCAGCCAAACCAGTCTGCATCAAACAGCAGCGCCGCATACAGCAACGTCACCAGCGCACCAATCAGCCCGAAGGTGCGGAAGACCGGTTTCGGAAACAAGCGGATGAAAGCATCAACGCCAAGGTGCGAGCCAATTTTCAGGCCGTAGCTCATGCCGAAGAGAATAAGCCATGCAAACAGCACGCGGGTGAACTGTAGCGCGCCACCCCAACCCGAGTTAAAGCCGTACCGCATGACGACCTGCCAGAAGGTGACCAGCGTCATCACCGCAAGGATGGTGGCGATAAAGCCTTCTTCGAAAGCATCTATTATTTTATTTAGTCGAGACAAAGCGCCCTCCCCCAACAGCACTCTCATTTCTCAGTGTGTTGCGGCACCGAAAAAGAAACCATTGTGGTTTTTCAGGGTCTGCCCGACCAATAGCCGGACAGACCTATCAAGATGTATTGGATTAGTTGTTTGCTGCGACGGCAGCGTCGATCACATCCTGACCGATGTCATCAGCAAACTTGCCCCATACAGGCTTCATCACGTCAACCCACTGCTGACGCTGCTCAGGTGTCAAACTGCGAACTTCTACACCAGATTCAATGATCTTCTGCTTGTTCGCTTCGTTGATAGCGGAAGAGCGAGCGTTCGCATCGTTGGTCACTTCGGTGAAGATAGTGATGAACTGGTCGCGAACTTCTGGATCAAGGCTATCGAGCCATTCCTGAGAGGTCACAGCAAGGTAAGACAGCAGCTGGTGGCTGGTTTCTGTAATACCGTCCTGAACTTCAAAGAACTTCTTGGTGTAGATGTTGGACCAGGTGTTTTCCTGACCATCAACAACGCCGGTCTGCAGTGCGCCGTATACTTCTTTAAACGCAAGCTTCTGCGCGTTTGCTTCCATTGCTTCAATCATCGCAACAGCAACATCAGAGGTCTGAACGCGGAATTTCAGGCCAGCAGCATCAGCAGGTGTCAGCAAAGGCTTGTTGGCGGAGAAGTGCTTGATGCCGTTGTAAACGTAGCCGAGACCAACAAAGCCGATGTCAGACATCGCGCCCAGCAGTTCCTGACCCTTTTCACCCTGTGTGAAGTTGTTCACTGCATCCATGTCGGAGAACAGGAACGGAAGGTCAAACACACGGTACTTGAGTGTGTAAGCTTCGAACTTAGCAAGAGAAGGCGCAGCGATCTGAACATCGCCGAGCAGCAGAGCTTCCATCACTTTGTCATCATCAAACAGCTGGGAGCTTGGGAAAACCTGCATACAGGCCTTACCATTCATCTCAGTGTTGATACGCTCTGCCAATGCAGTCGCAAAGTCACCCTTTGGGTGGCCGGTCGCAGACACAACGTGACTGAACTTGATAACAACTTCACCCGGATCACACGCTTCAGCAGCAACGGCTTGAGTAGCGATGAACATGCCAGCTGCAACTGTGGCAGCAGTAACCAATTTCTTCATAGTATCCTCCCAGATGGAACGGAGCGAAGCTCCTCGCGATACCAAAAGCAATCTGCGTGCCAGTTTTAATACTATTAGTATTTTCAGATACTTACGGATATTTACCTAATTATTCGAATTACATTTGTTACGAATAAGTAACATTGACTACTCAAAGATGTGTCGAATTCGACACATTTCTATTCACCAATCTCGTCCTTGCCAAGCCCGTACTTCTTCATCTTTTCATAAAGCGCCTTGCGGGAGACGGACAGCGCTTCATACGTCGGCTTAATCTTGCCGTCGTTCTTCTCAAGCTCGGCAGCAATAATATCGCGTTCATAGGTACTTACGCGCTCAGCCAGCGTACCGCTCTGCGAGCCCGAAACGGCAGCCGCCGCACCAGCTGCCTTTGGCTGACCTTCCAGCCCCAGCACAAACCGGTCTGCCACGTTGCGCAGTTCGCGCACATTGCCCGGCCACTCCCGCTGCATCAGTTCACCGAGAAACTCTCGCGAAATCTCCGGCACTTCTTTCCGGTAACGCGCCCGCGCCCCACGGGTGAGGTAATGGAACAGCACCGGAATATCCTCCAGCCGTTCTCGCAGCGGCGGAATAGCCAGTGTGATCACGTTGAGGCGGTAAAACAAATCCTTCCGGAACCGCCCTTGGTTGGAGGCCGCTTCCAGATCTTCTTTGGTCGCTGCCACAAAACGCAGGTCCAGCGGAATAGATTTGTTCGACCCAAGACGCTCAATCGTCCGCGTCTCAAAAACTCGCAGCAACTTCACCTGCAAGTCGAGCGGCATGGACTCAATCTCATCCAGAAACACCGTCCCGCCATGCGCATGCTCCAGCTTGCCAATCCGCAAGCCACTTGCACCGGTAAAAGCGCCTTTCTCATGCCCAAAAAGCTCACTCTCGATGATATCAGCAGGCAGCGCTCCGCAGTTCAACGCCACAAACGGTCCATCTTTACGCAAACCTTCCTCATGCAAAGCACGCGCAACCACTTCTTTGCCAGAACCTGTCTCACCCAGAATAAGCACATCCGCATCCGTGCCAGACAGCGCGGTAATCGTACTCCGCAGCTCTTCCATGGACGGGGATTTGCCAACAATGCGCTCTTCCAGACCTGAGAGCTTGCCCAGCTCCTCACGCAGCACGCGGTTTTCCAGCGTCAAACGGCGCTTTTCCAGCCCACGCTCCACAACGGCAACCAGCCCACTAACCGGAAACGGCTTCTCTTTAAAATCATAGGCCCCGGCGCGCATGGCTTCCACCGCCAGCGGTACATCACCATGGCCCGTAATCAGCACCACAGGCAACGCACTGTCGATCTCGAAGGCAGCTTTCATCAGATCAAAGCCACCCATCTTGGGCATACGGATATCGCTGACCAGAACGCCATAGAACTCATGCGTGATGTGCTCCAACGCTTCTTCAGCGCGAGAAAACGACACCACGTGATAGTCTGCCAGTTCTAGCCCTTCCACCAGCGCTTCACGCATATCTTCGTCGTCATCGACCAGAAGAATGGTGGCTTTATCGATCGCCCATACGTCCATACTAAACTTCTTCTTCCTCAAGATCGCCGGAAGTCTCCGTGGCATCCTTCAGCACAATCACAAAACATGCACCACCAAGCTCAGATTGCTCATAGCGCAGCTGCCCTTCAAGATCCTCGATTATCTTATAGGCAATGGAAAGGCCAAGCCCCAATCCTTCACCCACATCCTTTGTAGTGAAGAACGGGTCGAAAATGCTCGCAACAACATCATCTGGTACACCGGGACCGTTGTCCTCAAAGCGGATAATCACTTGCTGCTCATGGCGAGAAACCAAAATCCGGATACACGGCTCAGCTTGCTCCTTCATGGCATCCAGCGCATTGCTCATCAGGTTCATCAGCACCTGCGCAAGACGCACTTGCCCAGCCAGAACCTCAATGGATTTGTCGTCCTGCACCACCTCAGTGTGCACGCCCATCTGTTTGCAACGGGGGCCCGTCAGCATCAGCACCTCGCCAACAACGGCAGAAACCTTCACCGGAGTAAGATCACGCCCCGCTTTACGGGTGAACCCTTTCAGGATTTGGCTGATCGCCGCCATGCGCTCCACCATAGCAACAATCTTGCCAAGGCTCTTCAACGCCCGGTCTGACTTACCCGTCTCAATCAACACCTGCGCATTTTCTGAGTGCGTGCGGATCGCGCCCAGTGGCTGGTTAAATTCGTGAGAAAGCGCAGCAGACATTTCGCCCAGTGTTGCCAGTTTGGCAGACTGCACCAGACTGGCCTGCGCCTGTTGCAAGCCTTTTTCTGCAGCCTCACGTTCTTTCACTTCCTGCGCCAGCAAGGCGTTCATGGTGGAAAGCTCACGGGTACGCTCATGCACGCGCTCTTCCAGCCGCGCCGCATAAACCTTGTCCTGCCGGATACGCTCGAGCAACCGGCGTCGCCGCTCACCCGCCATCCAGAACAGACCACCACTCACAACACACAGCAGCAAAGCCACCAGCGCCGCCCAGATGGACTGTTGTCGAACCTGAGAGGTATCGGCAAACAACACCACCTTCCAGTTCAGCACAGGCAGCTCCTGCTCAATCATCTGGAAGTTGGGTTTGTTGAAAGGTGGGCTTAATCGCACAAGCTGGAAATCCAGATCATACCAACGCTGCTCAATCACCCCATTGAGAGTAGCGGACACCCGTCCGCGTCGCGTTGTACGCTGTGCAAACAACCGCTCTCCACGCCAACTAGATTGGTTGGTGGCAACCACAATACCGTTTTGATCAACAGCAACAAGGCGATCCTTTGAAAGCGCCCAGGATTGCTCAACCCCTTCAAGGCTCACACGAACCGCAATAAAGCCGTAGTCGTGCTCCCCCTGCCGAACCGGAGCGATAAACACATAGCTGGCTGGTCCGCCACTGCGCGATAGCACCAATTGCCGCCCAAGCCGCCCTTGCCGCGCCGCTTGCAACGCATCCGCATAAGAGGACATGCCCTGCTCCGCCATACTGGCGTTATCAACCAGGTTGGAAGCAACAATCTGGCCATCCGGTTTTTGGAACCAAACTTCCTGCGCACCAGACATACCTGCAATCACCTTGGCAACATTCTGCCCGCGCTCATGTTCATTATTGGCAAGGATCTGCACAATATCAGAGCGCCGCGCCAGCAGTGGCGGCAACAAGCGGTACTTATCGAGATACTTCTCAAGCCCAGCGGCCTGCACAGATAAGGTCGCCTGCCCACGCGTTTGCAAGTCAGCCATATAAAACTGACTACTCAACTGCATCGCGACCCAGGCAACCACGAGCGCAAATATAGCAAACGTCACCAGTGCAACACTGGAGACCCGCTGCCATCGCTCAGATCTGCTTGTCCTGTTCACGTCGCTTGTCCGATTTAACTTAGAAGCTAGCCGCAATGCCTCTCAAGGCATCACCAAATGCGCTTAATCACTTACGGTGTAACCCGTGTTCGTTCACTGGTCTAGCGCAACACTTTTGATCAAAGCAAATACCTGTTGTCCGGCAGCCAACTGCAACTCGTGTACAGAATGGCGTGTCAGTCGCGCCCGCAAATGCTGCTCTCCAACCCGGCAATCCACCTCGGCATATGGGCCGGAGGTCTCCGTAATGCCTTCAATCACGACAGAAAGTACATTGCGGATGGAAGCTGCATCTGGCGCTTTACGCGCAAGAGCAACATCCTTGGCCTTGATGCGAACACGCGCATCCTGCCCCGCCTGGCCGAGCAACCCCGGAAGCTGCAACGTCTGCCCCTCCAGACCAAACTCGGTGATCTGCCACTGCTCATCATAGGTGTTCAGCGTGGCAAACAGCAGTGAGCCGGCATCCGGCCCGCTTGCCAGTTGCGGCAGTTCCAAATTGCTCAGCATCTGCGCAATCGGTCCATGCGCAACCACATTGCCAGCGTCTAGCAACACCAGCGTATCCGCCAGCTGCTCAATCTCACCAAGGCTATGGCTCACATACAGCATCGGAATGCCGAACTCGTTCTTCAGCTTAAGAAGATACGGCAGGATCTCCGCTTTGCGCGAGGCATCCAGCGAGGCCAGCGGCTCATCCAGCACAAGCAGCTGCGGATTGGAAAGCAATGCTCGCCCAATCGCCACCCGTTGCTTTTCGCCGCCGGAAAGCCCATGAGGTCGCCGCTTCAGCAAGTGAGAGATCCCCAGCAGCTCTGCAATTTCACCCAGACTGACAGCAGACTTACGCCCCGCTGCCCATTGGCTATAGAGCAGGTTCCGCTCCACATTCATATGCGGAAACAGGCGGGAATCCTGAAACACCATGCCCACACCGCGGTGCTGAATTGGCATATTGATGGAAGCTGCCCGATCAAACACAACACGCTCGCCCAGCGCAATGCGTCCACTATCCGGCGCGCTCAAGCCCGCAATCATGCGGATCAACGAGGACTTGCCAGCACCGGACTTGCCGAAGATTGCCGTTATCCCGCTGTTCACCGCAAACTTGGCGGAAAGCGAGAAATCACCCAACCGGCTGGCAACATCAACATCAATCATGCTGACCTCCCAACCTGCGGGAAAGCCGCCGCGAGATCACCTCGGAGAACACCAAAGCACCGATGGAAACCACAACCGCAATCACAGTCAGGCGGATCGCCCCCGCATCTCCGGAAAGGCTTTGCATCTCAGTATAAAGCGCAAGTGACAGCGTCCGTGTCTCTCCGGGAATATTGGAAACAAACGTAATTGTCGCCCCAAACTCACCCATCGCTTTTGCAAACCCGAGGATCGCACCGCTCAGGATACCCGGCAGTGCCAGCGGCAGCGTGATCAGCAAAAAGGTTTTGAGCCGAGACGTGCCCAGCGAATGCGCCGCTTCTTCCAGCTGGCCATCTGACAACTCAAAGGAAAGCTTTACAGGCCGAATGATCAGCGGAAACGCCATGATCCCCGCCGCCAGCGCAGCCCCTGTCCAGCGGAAGGCAAACACGATGCCGAATACATCGGCAAAAAAGCTGCCCAGCATGCCCTGCCGCCCAAACAGCACCAGCAGCACATAACCTGTCACCACAGGCGGCAGCACAATCGGCAAATGAACCAAGGCATTCACCAGCGTATAACCGGGAAACTTCCAGCGCGCGAGAGCATAGCCGAGCAGAACCGCGGGTGGCAGCGCAATCGCAATTGCAAGGCTTGCAACCTGCAGCGACAGCTGGATAGCTGCCCATTCTGCATCCGTCAGATAAAAGCTCAATCGCCGCTCACTTTGAAACCATGAGCCTGAAAGATCTTGCGCCCCTCAGCACTCTTCAAAAACGCCATGAACTCTCCGCTACTCTTGGAGTGCGTTAAGGTCAAGGCTCCCGGAATCACAATAGCACGATGACTGTCCTGCGGTATTTCCGCAAGCACCCGCACACCTTGCTCCACTTTCGCGTCAGAAGAGTAGACCAGCGCCAAAGGCACTTCCCCCCGTGCAGCAGCGGCCAGAGCAATGCGTACATTCTCCATCGGCGCCACACGCTGAGCAACACTCTCCCACAAACCGAGATTAATCAGCGCCTCTTTGCCATAGCGCCCGGCAGGCACCGTCTCCGGCTCCCCCATCGCCAAACGCCCATCCGCCAATGCAGCTTGCAACGCTTCCGGCTTCAGCTCAACCTCTTCAGCGCCCAGCATTTCAGAGCCAACCAGCACAAGCCCGTTGGAGGCCAGCTCCACAACACTGCCCTCCACCAGCACGCCATTCTTCACGGCATACGCCATCCACTCATCATCCGCTGTCACCAGCAAATCAGCAGGCGCACCGGCAACAACATGGCGTGTAATACTCTGAGACCCACCAAAGGAGAACTCTGTTTGGGTGTTATGGGTCTGATCAAACTGTGCACCGGCATCTTCCAACACATCTTTCAGGCTGGAAGCTGCAAACACCAGAATACGCTCCGGCTCCTGCGCAAACGATGCAGCCCCACTGCCAACAACCAGCGCGAAGCTTACAACAGCAGCAGAAAGAAAACGCCAGAAACCAGTCACAGCCAGAATACTCCATTTCGCGAGTCCGGCTTGAACTATAAGGACCTAACCCACCCGAACCACTGACTCATATCAAGGCCCACGTGGGTTTCGTCAAGCGGTTAATCAATCGGGGTCTTGACCTGAGAGATATATAGTTTAGATATGACTAAACAGTATAGAAATAGCTAAACCATGACAAACCTGAATACCACATTCGCCGCTCTTGCCAATCCAGTCCGTCGCCAGATGCTGGACGATCTGCTTCACGGCAATAAAACCGTCAAGCAACTCAGCACTAATCACGACATGACACCGGGCGCAATATCACAGCACCTGAAGGTTCTCGAAGAAGCTCAGCTGATCAGGCGCGTAGTCAAAGGCCGTGAACACCACTGCGAACTCGCCACCGCTGGTCTCGATCCAGTTTTGGAGTGGACAGATCGCCACAAAGCCTTCTGGCAGCAGAAGCTGACCTCTTTCAGCGCTTATCTCAACAAGCAGGGAGATGATGATGGCGAATGCAGCTGACATCAGTTTCAGCGTCAACGAGAGCATGTGGTTTGCCACTGATCTGGAAACCGCATTCACCGGCTGGACAGATCCCAAAGCCATCACAAGCTGGTTCGGCCCACCCGGCTATACCGCCGAAGTTCTGGAGCTAAACCTTACCCCCGGCGGTCGCTGGCGCTTTCGCATGGTGCCAAACACTGGCATGCCCTCTCATCACTCAGGCCGATATGTTGAAATTTCTCGCCCGAACACGCTGATCTTCACGTGGGAAAGTGAGGAAGACAAACACCTCACAAACGGACGCGACACACTGGTAACTGTGACATTCACCGAAGAAGCCGGCGGCGTCCGCATCACCATCCTTCACGAACAACTGCCAACACAGGAAGCAGCCCAAGCTCTCACCTACGGCTGGGGCCGCGGCATCACCTGTTTTGGCGAATGGCTAAGGAGACTGGAAGAATGACAGAGCAACTCACTGGCGGATGTGCCTGCGGTGCCGTCCGTTATGAAGCAAACGGCGAAATCGAGTTTTCCTTCAACTGCCACTGCCGTAAATGCCAGCGTTCCACCGGAACCGGCCACTCCTCAGCCTTCGCAATAGATATCGCAGGTATCCAGTTTCAAGGGGAAGTCCGCGAACACAAAGCCATAAGCGACAACGGCGCTGCAACCTACTCCGGCTTTTGCCCAACCTGCGGTTCCCCACTCACCAGCCGCACAGAGCGCTTTCCGAACCGCATCTACATCCACGCTGCCACATTGGACGACCCAAGCCACTTCTCCCCCAGTGTCATCGTCTTCGAAGAAGCCGCTCAGCCCTGGGACCCACCGATGAAAAACCTTGAAGCCGCGCCAAAGTGAGTCCGGCCCGGCCCGCACTATATCTCCGGTTCAGTCAACGACCGATGCACCGGCATTCCGGCCAGCCACTATCCCCAACGGCAAATACCACCGAATGTGGAGCGCGAGGAAACAGAGAGCATCATCGCAGCTGCGCACGCATCCCAAAGGAAACCCGAGCCTGGCAAAAACTATGGAAGAATAACAACCGCCTCCACTTCAAACAGCATTGGGTCAATTGCCAGCTTAGGAACAGGAACCAGCGTTTGTGCCGGCAGCGTTTTTCCAAACATCTCCATGACATTCTGAGTCAGCACGCCAAGCTTAGATGGATCATGCTCCACCACATAGACGGTGAGCTTGGCAACCTGAGCTGGCGTGGCATCAAGCGCATCAAGTACTTTTTTCAAATTGGCATAAGCCTGTTTAACCTGTACCGAAAACTCGGGCGAATAAGCGCCTTTATCATCAGCCCCACCTTGCCCGGAGACATAAGCAATCCGTGCACCAGCTGGCGCAACCACGGACACGCTGTAGCCATGGGCAGATGGGTCATAAAGGCTCTGGGGATTGACGATACTAAGTTTATCCGCAGTTGCAGCGGCTGAAATGCTGGTTGAAAAACTAGTAGACATTGCGAGGAGTCCTCCAATTACAAAAATATTTTTTAGGTGCAACATGCCCGTCTCCATAGCCAGTTTCCTGGAACTTGATGTGTTAGCTCTGTGCTGCACCTGAATACGAAAGGGCTCCTGACAATTTTTGTCAGCATGGTTATACTTAAACTCAATCATGCGTAGACCTGTTGAAACTGGAGACTGTTCGTGAGCCGCTCTGACCGCCTAATTCGCCTGATGCAAGTCTTGCGGCGATTGCCCTCACCAGTGACGGCATCAAGGCTGGCTTTGGAAATGGAAGTCTCCCAGCGCAGCATCTACCGAGACATTCAAAGCCTTCGGTCCTCCGGCGCAATCATCGATGGGGAGGCAGGCTTTGGCTATACGCTGACAGAAGACCCCTCATTGCCGCCAATGCATTTTGAAGCTGACGAGGTGGAAGCGCTGGCTCTTGGCCTGCATACCGTCGCCAAACTCGGCAACATAGAATTCACGTATGCAGCACAAAATGCTTTGGTGAAGCTGGAAGCAAGCCTTCCGCAAAGCATGCGCCAGCGATTGCGGCATGCAACCGTCGGCAGCCACATCTTGCGCAACACGCCCACATCCGAGGCAGACTTCCCCGGTCTTCGCGAAGCAATTTGGAATGAGCAAGCGGTGTCTCTGAATTATCTGGACCTGAAGGACAGCCTGTCAAAACGCAAAGTCTGGCCGCTCACCATCTACTTCTTCAGCGAAGTGCAGGCTCTGATCTCCTGGTGTTGTTTACGAGAAGATTTCCGCATGTTCCGGCTGGACCGGATCCAGTCAGTCGAGTTTCTGGAAGAATCCTTCCGCCCCAAACGAGTAGGCTTGCTGCGCGATTACTTCGAGCGCGAAAAAGAATGCGAGTAACCACAGGGCCCAATCAGACCACATCTAAGCCGCCGCCACATTCTTCTGGTCCTTACACCTTGGGGCTGATCTCTCCCACTGCACAAAACCAATGGAGACCAAAACACCGGCAGCTTCTCCTTTGTTTGCTAACTCAGCTCTTTAACACCAGTAGACGTCTCGATTTGCGCCCGATAACGCACTTTTGGCCCTTCAGTGACCAACGGTGGACGGTCTAAGGCAAATTCGTTGTAGAGCCTTTCGATCTCAGTTGGATCAGAATGCTCTACTGTCAGACTTTGCAGTCGTGCACCCATATCTGGAATTTCCGACATGGAAGTTGGCACGCCCCGGTGGTCAATCAGCGAAGGCAAAGCCCCATCTAGCGGCAGGGAACCATCCTTGGGGATCGAAAATGCAAATTCAGGATCGACAAAAGGAAGCGAAACTTCATCACCAAAGATCCCAGCGTATTTAGATGAAACTCCGCCGATATCTTCCGAACTTGCGACCCAGCCCCGAAGACGTCGGCCTTCCTCCCAGTCCGCTCGCACTTTTTCCTGATCATCAAGGCCAAACCATCGCGCCCGGTTCGGCTTAACTCCATTCGGATCAAGCGCAACGATCTCCAGATAAACACTCTCTCCAAGCTGAAGCCTGTGATTATGCGTCCCCATATAAGTGTGGCGCGTCCCAAACGGTACATCCAGATCAAGACAACTCCGGACATGAGACACCCCCTCCTTCAAGGTTGGTGCAATGACGGTTATGTGGTCAAGTTTCAACAAATCCAGACCTCTCCATTCCAGTGAACTCTCTAACAGGCAACCACCGCGTTTTTCCTGTCCTCGCGGATCATATCCGATGCCTTCTCCGCAATCATAATTGTCGGAGAATTGGTGTTGCCGGAGACGATGCGAGGCATGATGGAAGCGTCAACAACGCGCAGGCCCTCAACGCCTTTCACCTTCAGCCGCTCATCAACCACAGCCCCCATGGAACACGTCCCCACAGGATGGAAGATGGTGGTGCCGATGTCTCCCGCTGCAATAGCAAGGTCTTCATCACTGACGACATGCGCACCCGGCAGATACTCCTCCGGCGAAAACTCAGCCATCGCCTTGGTTTCCATGATTGTCCGTGTCAGGCGCAAACTGTCTGCCGCCACGCGGCGATCACTCTCGGCAGAAAGATAGTTCGGCTGGATCTTCGGATGTGCAATTGCATTGCCAGACCCTATATGAACACTGCCGCGAGACTCTGGCCGCAAATTACAAACACTCGCAGTAATCGCCGGAAACTCGTGTAGCGGATCGCCAAACTTATCCAGCGACAACGGCTGAATGTGATACTCGATATTCGGCGTTTCATAGGAGCTGTCAGAGCGCGTAAACACCCCAAGCTGACTGGGCGCCATGGACATTGGACCAGACCGGCTCAGCGCATACTCAGCCGCTATCTTCGCTTTGCCAATCAACGAGTTGGCTCGCTGGTTCAGCGTAACGGTGTTTTGAACCTTATAGATGCTGCGGATCTGCAGATGGTCCTGCAGGTTCTCCCCCACCTGAGGCTGATCGAGCACCATATCGATGCCATGCTGGGTCAATCGCTCACCAGACCCAATGCCGGACAGTTCCAAAATTTGCGGCGATCCAATGGCCCCTGCACTCAGGATAATCTCCCCTGTACAGGCAGCAGAAGTCATTTCCCCGTTCACCATCATGCAAACACCAGTCGCGCGGCGCCCGCCAAACACGAGCGCAGTCGCCTGCGCATTCGTCAGAACCTTCAGGTTTCCTCTGTTCTCAGCAGGCTTCAAAAACCCCTTGGACGTACTCCACCGCACGCCCTTGCGCTGGTTCACCTGAAAATATGAGGAGCCGAAGTTGTCACCGCCGTTGAAGTCGTCAATTTTCGGAATGCCCACTTCCTCGCAAGCATCACGGAAACGGTCAAGGATCGGCCACGACAAACGCTGCTCTTCAACGCGCCATTCACCACCTTCCCCATGCACCTCCGAAGACCCTGCATAATGGTCCTCTGACTTCAGAAAGTACGGCAGCACATCATCCCAGCCCCAGCCAGTCAGACCCAACTGGCGCCAGTTGTCATAATCCTGCGCCTGTCCGCGCAGATACAGCATGCCGTTGATGGAAGAGCACCCACCCAGCAGTTTGCCGCGCGGATAGTTCAGCTTGCGGCCATTCAACCCCGGTTCGGCCTCGGTCTGGAAACCCCAGTCCATACGCGGATTACCCATGCAGTACAGATAGCCAACAGGGATATGCACCCACGGATGCTTATCGTTCCCACCAGCTTCCAGCAGAAGCACCTTCACATCCGGGTCCTGAGAAAGTCGGTTTGCAACAACACAGCCCGCGGAGCCAGCCCCAACCACGATGTAATCCCAGGTTCCCAATGCGCGCATGCCGGCCCTCCCAAGCCCTAAGTCTCGATGCAGCCTAGGATAGAAACTGAGCGGAAGGTTTGCACTAGTAAGATATGTTTAGATCACCCACGATGAGCCACCGCTGCAAAGCACCCACGCCGTGCATAATGCATTTGAATATAAGAGACATCCGGGTTCTCAAAGAAGCCCTCCAGCATCGGTTTGATGTCAGCCCCTTGCGCGATATCCGCTTCAATCATCATGTGGTTTGCATCAAACCCGCGCAGAGACAACAACCGCGAGGACAGCGACACCGGAACCTCATTCTCATAGGGCATTGCATCCGCTGCATTCTCGCGCACAAAAATCGCATGGGACGCTTTGTAGGGCGTGTCATTGGGCTGGTAGGCATAGTTCAGTAAAAACACCCGCTCCCCAACCTCGGCATCATCCAGTGTGACACGGCACGGAAAGCCCGGCTTCTCATCAGCCACATAAACAACCACATTACGCTCTGCCAGTTGTTCTTCGCTCAGGCCGTTCAGCGCGTCAAACTCGTTGGATTTCAATCCGGAAATAAAAAAAGCCATAGGTCACTCCTCAAGTTGGGAGCAACCTATGGCCTTCCGCAAACCGTAACCACCCGATTTGCGAGCAATTCAAATATCAGCGCATTCAGGCCTGCGCTTGAGCCGCCGCAATCGCCTTGTCCAACTCCGTAACCAAACCACTATCCAGCTCCAACCGTGCGGCAAGCATCATCAGATAGGCCTGCTCGGCAGGTAGGTTCGGGTCAATCGCAAGGCGTGATGCAGTGTAAATTTCAGCAGCCGTTTCCGGACAGGTCGCAAACGCCACCACACGGTCAATGTCCAGCGGTGCGCGCATCTCATCCAAAACGAACGCTTTTTCTTCAGCGCCCAGACCCAACTCATCCAGCTTTTCAAAGATGCGCTGCATCTCATCACCGTCCACAGTGCCATCCGCTTTGGCCGCCTGGATCATCGCAACGATCAGCGCCATAGCAAACTCTTTGGCATCACCGTTCCCTGCATCCGGGTCAAACGCAGTGCCAGTCGGGTCCGGCAGGGCGAGCGGTTCCGGCACCGGTACAACAGTTGCGGGAGCCGCCTGAGCCTGAGCTTGCGTCTGCGCAGAACCATGAGGCGCAGCTGCACCGCCGCCGCCATTGTTCTTACCGTCTTGCCATGTCTGGAATGCTTTGTAGGCAAGGCCGCCAACCAGCGCCATGCCACCGTATTTCACGGCCTTTTTGCCAAGTTTCTTGCCCTTCTTGCTGCCAAGAAGGTATCCGGCCAATCCACCAGCAACGGCACCGCCAGCAAGTCCGCCGGCATTGTTTTTGATGTACGACTGCCCTTTGTCCAAGGCACCACGGGCCTGATTGCCACCGTTGGAACCCAAGAACTGATCAAGAAGTGCCTTGCTGTCGAACATCTGTAAACCTATCCCTTTGCTTTTGGACGTTACCCGTCAAATCTCTATGGAGATGGGAACCCAAAGTTTTCACTTCAAGATGCCCCATCCCGCAAAAACACAACCTGACAAAATTGTAATGTTTGACAGCGTACTCCCGAAAAGTGGACACCGGTTTTCGGATTAGAGTACGCATCAGTTAATCTACTACCCAAGCGGCAAATGATTGTCGTCCCTTAGCGTGTCCATCGCGATGGAGCTGCGCACGTTCTGCACCGCCTCATGAGGCAGCAGATCATTGTTGATCACCTCACTCAAGGCCTTCAGATCTTTCACCCGGATCTTGAGCATGTAATCCATGTCCCCCGTCATGGCGTAGGCTTCCTGCACGCTGGGAATGGTGCGCACCAGATCACGAAACAACCTGGCGTTCTCCTTGTTGTGCGTAGCCAGCGCCACTCCAACAAACGCCATCACATCCAGCCCCAGATACTCCGGTGAAAGATCAGCCTTATAGCGACGGATCACCCGCTCCTGCTCCAACCGTGTCCGCCGCCGCGAAACCTGCGAGGCAGAAAGGTGAATCACCTCCCCCAACTCCTGATTGGTCTGGCTGGCATCTTCCTGCAGCGCTGCAAGTAACTTAAGGTCAAACTGGTCTAGCTCAATCATCATTCGCACCAAATCAATATATGACGCACAATTTGTGCATATACTGCGTGATTTTACGTAAGAATGCAAACCTGTCGCGCCACAGATATTTCAGAATGGCTCTAAATTGCAGTGTATCGCCGAAAAGTGGGAACCGGTTTTCGGACAAAGATACGCAGAACGAATAGGAAGGCAGTTTTCATCGTATCAAACGATGACAAACAGCCTTCATCGCCTTGTTTGAGGAGGAACAAATGGGCCCATTTCCGCACGATGCAGGACCAGCTGAGATTACAGCAGAAAACCCTGCTGGCACCGACGGCTTCGAGTTCGTTGAATTTGCCCACCCAGAGCCGGAAAAGCTGGACGTCCTCTTCCGCCGCATGGGCTTTGCACCTGTTGCAAAGCATAAGAGCAAGAACATCACGCTCTATCGTCAGGGTGATGTGAACTACATCCTCAATGCAGAGCCAAACAACTTCGCCTCCCGCTTCATTGACGAGCACGGCCCATGTGCCCCGTCTATGGCATGGCGCGTTGTGGATGCACAGCAGACCTTTGAGCATGCCATCAACCGCGGGGCAGAAGCCTACACCGGCTCCGACAAAACCCTTGATGCACCCGCAATCAAAGGCATCGGCGGCTCCCTGCTTTACTTCATCGATAAGTACGGCGACAAAGGCTCTGCGTACTCAGAAGAGTTCGACTGGCTGGGCGAAGCAGACCCCAAACCAGCGGGCAAGAGCTTCTATTACCTCGACCACCTGACCCACAACGTCTATCGCGGCAACATGGACAAGTGGTGGACGTTCTACCGCGAGCTCTTCAACTTCAAGCAGATCCACTTCTTCGACATTGATGGCCGCATCACCGGCCTCGTCAGCCGCGCGATCACATCCCCATGTGGCAAAATCCGCATTCCGCTGAACGAGTCCAAGGACGACACCAGCCAGATCGAAGAGTACCTGAAGAAGTACAAAGGCGAAGGCATCCAGCACATCGCTGTGGGCACCGACGACATCTATGAAGCCACCGACAAACTGGCAGAAGACGGCCTCAAGTTCATGCCCGGCCCACCACAGACCTATTACGACCGCAGTACCGAGCGTGTACACGGCCACACCGAGCCGCTCGACCGCATAGCCAAACACGGCATCCTCATTGATGGCGAAGGCGTCATTGGCGGCGGCATGACAAAGATCCTGCTACAGATCTTCTCCAAAACTGTCATCGGCCCAATCTTCTTCGAATTCATCCAACGCAAAGGCGACGAAGGCTTCGGCGAAGGCAACTTCCGTGCCCTTTTTGAGAGCATAGAAGAAGACCAAATCCAACGCGGCGTCATAAAACACGACGCAGCCGAATAACTAGCAGTACACCTGCTAGAAAAAAGACCGAAAGCGACGGGGGCGCTTTCGGTCTTTTTTGTGTAGGATTGATAATCAAATCCCGTCTCGACAGTTCCCCGTAAAAGTAAGACCTTTTGAGAAGTTTATCGCAATTTCTTTGCTAGCTTCACGATACCCCCCGATCATCCCTGCTCGATAAGAATCTGTAATTTCAAACAATCGCAGCGGTTCTCGTCCGATAGTTTTTACTTCAGAAAAGTATGAAGATAATGGGAATTGGGCCGTTTCTACTCTAACATTTCCATCTGCTTCAGCCCACAAAATCCAAGGGCGATAAAATTCAAAGGCAGCAAACAGAGTTTCACCTTTGCCAGACTGCAGCCATTTTCCTTTGCAGGTAAGATTCATGGCATCTGTGGAATGATTTACAAGAATGTAAAATGTAATTCCGGAAACAATAGTTATTGCTAGAACACTTCTGACGAGGATTTTAACCAACTGAAGCATAGTCCCTCAAACACGAACCTCAACGACATCAACTTACGCTCAATCCAGAGATAGAAATTAGCAAAACACTTATTGCGGAACAAAATGAAACTTAGTTTTCTCTTGGATTGGCCAGCCGTCTTCATCTTCCTGCTGTTTAAGGGTGAAATCAGCAATCTTAGGAAAGAAAGGTGCAATCATCTCTCGAGCCTCAATCTCTGAGTTGGGTTTAGGGAAAAAACTGTTCCGCATGAGTGATATCCCGGAACAAGGGAGTTTCACTGTACCTGCGATTTCAATATCTTGACATGGATCATCGTCCCATCCGGGGGAGTCGACAACTACTGAGAATGAGATCTCAAAAGCGCGATACTCGTCTACTGGTTCCAACGTAAGAGTTCCCGACTTCGCAGCGATGTGCTGATAAATGAAGTACCATGAGCACTCCACGCCATCGATATTCTGGTCAGATATCTCAAAGGATGTTTTCTCTGAGGGCAATACCAGCCACTCAAAACTTAAGATCGTTTTCCAGTCTTCTCCAAAATAAGTGAATCGGGATAACTCAATACAAGCAGACCAATAAAGATTCCGCCGAACGCTAACCCGTGGGTTCTCGAACAAAACACCTGAGACATCACCACGCTCGTTTACGCGATAATCAATTAACTTTAAGGGATGGGTCATCTTTCGATGCTTTCTGCAAAGAGTAAAAATCTATTCGCGTAGGAATTGCGTCAACCATGCGAAACCAACAGCGAACGGAATAACAATCGGCCAGAGCATACCGAAACCACTTAACTCAATCAGGGTAAACCCGACGACGCTGTAAACAACAGCGTAAAGTATTCTCATGCCAGTTTCTATTTTACCCAATCTTTCAAAATTTTCTGGCGGTCATCCGGCTTAACAAATTTGCTGGAAACAAGCTGAACTATCTTCGTCAGCGAACTACGTTTAAAGCAATGTACCCTCAACAAACTAGGGCAAATTAGTAGCAATATAAGTACAGATGTCAGACTATTGGAAACTACATTAAATCACAATCTTAAGCTGTACATCTCCAAAACTCACCCCACACCCAACCACGTCAGCCCCACAATCCATCCGTAGCTCACCAGCACGCAGAACACCGTTATCGGGAGCATCCACCAGCAGAATTGCCAGAAGGTGAAGGGGGTGGCTCCGAACTTCTCGGCTTGCTGGACCACGATAACGTTGCTGGCAGCGGAGATGATGAAGAGGTTTCCGGCCACGGTGGAGATGGTGGAGAGCATCATGAAGGTGCCCGTGCTGCCACCATCCAGCAGCTTCAGGTAAAGTTCCACCACTGGCACGTTGGAGAATAGCTGGCTGGCCCAGAAGCTCACCACAGCAGTTATCGTCAGGTCTGCCAACTCCCCTTGCAAGGAGCCAAGCAGGTATTGCAGGGAGCCGGATTGGTAGAGTGAGCCAGTGACGATAAACATGGCCACAAAGAAGATCAGCGTCGCCCAGTCCACCTCCTTGAACACCCGCAGGCGCTCATCTCCTGCCAGATAGATCGGCAGGCAGGACAACAGCCCAACCCAGCCAAACGGCAGCGGGCCAAGGTGAAAGTACGTCCGCCCCAAACTGTCGCCCGTGATGATGCCCACCAACAGCAGGGCAGAAATCATCGCAGGCCATTGCCGACGGCTCACTTCAACCGCCTCGGCCTGCGTCTCCACATCCTGTGAAACCAGTGCACTCTCATCTGATCCATTCTTCTTCACCAACTGGTGGAAGCGGAAGAACACAGCCACAAGGCAAATCACCCCGGGCACCAGAGCCCACACGATAAACGTGGCCAGCATGTTTGGAAAATTGGCTGCATTCACCACCAGAATGTTCTGCGGATTGCCCACGGGAGACACCATGGAGCCCACCGTTACCGCCGCACACAACGCCACCAGAACCACCGCCAGCTTCCACTTGAACGCACGGCTTAAAATAATCGCGATGGGTACACCAATCACCGCCGCCGCATCATTGGTCAGCACCGCCGCACAAATCGCTGAGGCCACAATGAACCACAGCAACACGAGGCCAGCATTTGCCCGCTTCAGCAGCATATCCGCGATTTCCTGCGAAAGGCCGGTGTCATACAGCGACGAAGCAATGCTGAACACGGCAAACAGATAGAAGATCAGTTGCCAGTCCACCGCATGAAACGCAGCCACAGGCCTGATCTCCCCCAGCACCAACAGCACAATCGCGCCCGCCAGCATGATGTGCCAGATCCGCACCATGGGCGGAAGCCATTGGCGTACGGCAATTCCGAGGAAAATGAGGGCGGAAACAGCAAGAGAAACCGACATGCCCCACCGTAGCCACCGTGGTTTGACAGCAGCTTAACCGCCACTTCGACAATAGACCAAAATCTTTGGGGGCTTGGAGAGAACTCTCACCTATTCTCAACGCAGATCACGCAACAATCCAGGGTCTCCATGAAACTCAACAAGGCAATGCTTTCGACGAACTTCTTCGCCGGCGATGTCGTGGGTGGAATTGGACCTTATCTTGCAATCTACCTGCTCACGGGCCTGCAGTGGTCCCCCGGCAACATCGGCATGGTCCTCGCCATTGGCTCGCTGACAACCGTCGCCTTGCAAACACCAGCTGGCGCCTTCATCGACAGCACCCGCAAAAAACGTCTACTCCTCGCCTCTTGCGCCTTGCTCATCGGCTTCGCAACCATCTCAATCCTGCTGTTCTCGCAGTATCCTGCCGTGATTTACATCGCGCAGATCTTCATGGGCATTGCCGTCGCCTTTGTCGGCCCCTGCATCGCCGCCATAACTTTGGGCATATCAGGACCAGACCACTTCACTGTGCAAATGGGCGCCAATCAGGCCGCTAACCATTCCGGCAATGTGTTTGCCGCCATTCTGGGCGCAGGTCTCGCACTGTGGATCTCGGCAGAAGGCGTATTCTGGCTCGTTGCCCTCATGGCCGTCGGCATGGCCATCAGCATCGGCATGGTCAGCGGCTCGGCCATCAACCACAACGCAGCCCGAGGCGGCTTGCACCACACTCCCAACGATGGCGATGAACCGTCCACCGTCAGCACCATCCTGGCAGACAAACGCCTGCTCACACTGGTGCTCTGCGTGTTCATGTTCCATTTCGCCAATGCTGCCATGCTGCCGCTGGTCGGGCAGAAGCTCTCAGTCAATTCCAACGTCAACATCGGCGTCGCCTTCGCGGCAACCTGCATCGTCGTGGCACAGTTCTGGATGACCATCATGTCCATCATCTGCGCTGCCAGAGCCGATATATGGGGCCGCAAGCCACTCTTCCTGCTCGCCTTCTTCATTCTGCCCATTCGTGGCATGCTGTTCATGTGGCTGGAAGACCCCGTCGCACTCATCTCCGTGCAGTCACTGGATGGCATCGCCAACGGCATCTTCGGCGTGATTATCCTGCTCATCGCTGCGGATCTGACCCGAGGCACAGGCCGCTTCAATCTGGTGCAAGGCGCCCTCGCCGCCGTGGTTGGCATTGGTTCGGCTGCATCCAACCTGCTTGCTGAAGAAATCGTCCAGTTTTTCGGCTATTCTCCCGCCTTCATCACCCTTGCGGTTCTGGCCTTCATTGGCGGCACCATGTACCTGTTCCTGATGCCGGAAACTTTGCCGGCTCAAACAGATGAAGATGACGGAACAGCACCTCAACAAACGAGCTAGGACTTACGATTAGGTCATCTCAACTTTCGGGTGAAAACGCTGATTTATACGATTACTCTCTTTATTTACTGGTCCTCAAATACTTATGCTTATCTCGCAGATAAAAGAATGCGCTAGAAAACAAATGTTCAGGGCCTAAGGCGTGAATACAAATGAACGCGGACATGTTTTGAACACACAGTGCAGGCCAGTACTCGAATGATCGAAAAAGCCAGTAGAGAGCAGGTTCGTCGCCAAAACCGGTTCGTGGTGTTGTCCACGTTGCGGCGTCATACCACTCTGGCCCGTGTCGACCTTGGCCGGTTAACAGGTCTTTCTCTAGCCGCCGTCACCTCCATCACCGCAGATCTGAAGGATCGCGGTCTGATCACAGAGGTGGAAGAGCAACCCAATCCGGATGCCAACACCCGTGGCCGCCCGCGCACCTATCTGCGTCTGCGTGATGATGTCGCCCATGTGGTCACGGTCAAGCTCTCGGTAGACCGCGTTTCGCTTGCTCTGGTGGACTATACCGGCCACCAGCATGCCGAAGCCAAGTTCATGGTGGAATCCTCCGATATGGGCGGCGAAGCATTCATCGCTCTGCTCGCCCGCCACATTAAAGCGCTGATGAAAACAGAGCCCCTTCGCGCCCGCAGCGTCATGGAAATCACCGTGGCAACGCAAGGCATCGTCGGCAAACGCAACGGCTCCATCATCTGGTCACCCACCATCGCAGAGCGACAGGTGGAACTCACGGCCAAGCTCTCCAAAACCCTCGGCATCACCTGCACGCTTTACAACGACACCAACATGATCGCCGAAGCCCTGCACCGGCAGGACGCTGAGAAATACAGCGGCAATTTTGTCGTAGTGTATATCGACCGCGGCGTTGGCATGGGCATCTTCATCAAAAACGCGCTCTACCGTGGCGAAACCGGAGCCGCCGCTGAATACGGCCACTCCCCCTTTACGCCAGAAGGAGCGGCATGCAGATGTGGCAAGAAGGGCTGTCTGGAAGCCTACATCGCCGACTATGCGCTCTACCGTGAAGCCCAGAAGCTGCCCAAGGAAACCTCTCCCTCCGCCATGTTCTACGGACCGGAGTACATTCAGAACCTACGCGCCAGAGCCCGCATAGGTGAAGCGCAGGCGCAAAAGGTCTTCACAGATGCAGGTTTTGCATTGGGCGTCAGCCTCGCCCGCACAATCTCATTGCTGGACCCAAGCCGCATCGTCCTCACCGGCAAAGCCATGCAAGCCTACGACCTTTTCAAGCACGGCATGAATAAGGGTCTGGAAAGCGGCCTGCTAGCGCCTCTGCTGGATTCAGTGAACCTTGAAGTACTGCCATGGGACGAAGACTTCATCCTCCAGGGCCTGCTCATCAAAGCCCTGAAGCACCTGGACGAGGCACTGATCCATTAAGGCGTACTCCCGAACAGTGGCTCCGGTTTTCGGATAAGCGTGCACACGAAAAAGCCGGCCCCAAAGGAACCGGCTTTCTCAAAACTCGCGTGAGCACGCTTAGTTGCGGGACAGCATTGCAGAAGGCAAGCCGCGTGCAATTGTGTGCGCAACAACAGCAGCAAGAGCAACCTTGATCAGGTCACCCGGAAGAAACGGCAAGCTGCCAACCATGATGGCTTTCTCCATGGTCATACCAGCTTTGTAAGCCAGCACCGGCACACCGAGCGCATGCACCACAACAATGCCGCCAACGACGCCAGATACAACCGCACCAAACACCACGTTCATGTTGCGCATGGCTTTCATGATCGCACCAGTGACAATCGCGCCAACAAAGTAGCCTGCCAGATAGCCAGCTGTCGCGCCATAAAACACGCCAATGCCACCACGGCCACCAGCCAGAAACGGCAGGCCAAGCGCCACCAGAAACAGCAGCAAAGCAACCGCAAGCCCACCACGCACCGGACCAAGCATCATGCCAGCCAGCATCACACCAAGCGACTGTGCAGTAATTGGAATTCCGCCAGCAAGACCCAGCTCAATCTTGGGCACCAAACCCAGAGCAGCAATCAGCGCCGCATAAAATGCAATCTGAACAAGAGAACGATCGCTAGACATAGTCATCCTATCTATTTCTTATCACGGTCAAAGCCGTCAGCCCCACCTCGGGCTGTCAAAGCTTCGGCAACATGATCTGTCATTTTAATCGCGTGTAACGCAAATGGGGCAAGCAAGCGCCAGCTGTTGGCGTGGGCTGTTCTGGCTTTATACGCTTCTTGCAGCGACGCATAAACCGCGAGCAGCACCGGAACAAACCGGATAACCAAAGCGACTGCCAGCGAGACGCGTCTTGGGGAGATGCCAAACACACGCAGAGGCCGGAACAACGGTTCAACCGCATCCATCAAGGCCTCCATATGCGTTGTTATACTAATAAAGTTGGCAAGGAGCACCATCGCCAATAGACGCAACACAGCAATGATGCCCTGCTCAATATCGCCTAAAAACACATGCACCAGAAAGATGATCCCCATCATCCAGAGCAGTGGGCGAACCACCTTCACCTTCTCCAGCCCCTGCCGGCCAAGCGTTGCATAAAGCACCACTACAAACACCAGCAGTGCAGCAGAGAACCAAAGCGTATTGAACGGGATAATCAGCAGGCTCAGCACAAACAAAAAGATCAGCTTCACTCTGGCAGGAAGCTTATGCGCCCAACTGTTGCCCGCCATGTAAAGGGAGATCATGCGCGCGCTACCCCTTCAAAATGAAGGTCCACGCCAGAAAGCTCATGCGCCTGATAGTCTGCCAGCACATCCGCAGGCACACCAAACTGCTTGAGCTTACCGTCTTCAATCCAGAGCACTTTGTCATAGTCACTCAGCGCATCCAGCTCATGGCTGACAAAGAGGATCTGCTGATCCAGCTTCTCCAGCTTCCGCCGCAGTGCCACTCGTGTCCGCAAATCCAGACTGGAAAACGGCTCATCCAACACCAGCAGTTTCGGCTCCATGATGAGCACGGCCAAAATACAGATCAGCTGCTTTTGACCTTCAGAAAGCTCATGAACCGGACGCTCTCCCAGCTGCTCAATGCCATGGTCTCTCAACAGCGCGAGGCTCTGTACCTTTGCATCCGCTTTGCCCACCCCAATCTGGCGCAGGCCAAAGCTCAGCTCTTCCAGAGCGGTCGGAAAGATCAGCTGATGGTCCGGATTCTGGAACACAAACCCCGTCACTCGTGCCAGCTTCTTGGCCCCTTCCTCAGCAGAAACACCATGAACCAGCAAAGATCCAGCACTCACCGGCAGCAAACCATTCAGGCTGCGCACAAGCGTAGACTTACCAGACCCGTTCCGACCAATAATCCCAACCCGCTGATCCGGCAGCGCAACAGACAGGTCACGAATGATCGTCGAACCGCTCCGTTCAATGGAAACATGGTCAAAATTGATTGTTTTTGAAGTGTCGTTCACGCCGCAATATCACCTGCCAAAGGAGTTGCACTCCTATACACAATGCAGCATGCCAACACCACGGAAATCTAAGAGATCAGGGCTGACCATCACAGCTCGGTAAGCCTGGTCCTATGTGTCATGTCCGCAACCTTTTCAGCAAAGCAGTTCACCAATACCCTTGTTGCCAACCATTGGAACCAAAACGCAGATCAATTGAAAAAGACGCAAATGCCGGTCTGGATGCCTACCGGAACCTGTTTCCATCTCCTGCATTTGAGGGAGAGGAATAAGCTCTCAAACTCAATAATAAAATTTCATACTGACGAGGGCTTAAACGCGGACAAAGCGGTCAATCGCAGCTAGTGCGCTGATGCGATATCAGGTTGCATGCTATATTGCTCGTATTGGAGTTCAATTGAAGAACATGCAGGAAATCATAACTCTGAGGTTTCCTGCGTCAGCCATGTCCCGCTCCCGCCAATAAGCCACAATTGAAATGGAAGCTGAGAATGATTACTTTGCTCCGAATCTGGGAGTGAATTATGCCACTGCAATTTTTTAAAGCGTCATTGCGCGTTATCGTTATTTTGGGGCCATGCCTTTTTCTTCTTCCTGCCTTCAGTTCTGAACATCAGGGTATTGTTAAGTCCGCTCAGGATGGTGACCCAGTTGCACAAAATAAGCTAGGCGAAATGCACGAAGACGGCCTTGGCGTTCAACAGGACGATATGGAAGCGCTGAAGTGGTACCGCCGTGCCGCAGAACAGGGTTTTGCTGATGCACAGTATAATCTCGGGTTGATGTATGCTGAAGGTCGAGGTGTACCGCAGGATGATGGCGAAGCGGTTAAGTGGACCCGTCTTGCCGTAGAGCAGGGTCATGCTAGTGCGCAAAATACTCTCGGATTTATGTACGACTACGGTCAGGGCGTACCGCAGGATGATGACGAAGCGGTCAAATGGTTCCGGCGGGCTGCTGTGCAGGGCGATGCGGAAGCGCAAAATAATTTAGCGGCAAAATATGCCAAGGGGGAGGGCTTGCCGCAGGATGATGGTAAAGCCGTCCAATGGTACAGACAGGCTGCAGATCAAGGCCTTCCTGAAGCACAGTTTAATCTTGGGTTTATATATGCCAACGGAAAGGGCGTACCACAAAATCATGACGAGGCGGTCAAGTGGACTCGTCTGGCCGCAGATCAGAACCACTCTTATGCGCAACTTTTTCTTGGGTTAATGTATTCCAATGGCTTGGGCGTGCTGCGGAACGATGAGGAAGCGATAAAGTGGTATAGAAAGGCTGCTGATCAGGGCGTCGCTGATGCGCAGTATAATCTCGGAATGATATATGCCGAAGGTTTGGGCGTGGCGCAGGATTATGGCGAGGCGGTTAAGTGGACCCGCCTAGCCGTAGATCAGGGTCTTGCTGATGCGCAATTTTTTCTCGGGTTTATGTATGTCGAAGGCCTGGGCGTGCCGCAGGATTATGGCGAGGCAGTTAAGTGGACCCGCTTTGCCGCAGATCAGGGTTTTGCTGATGCGCAGAATAATCTCGGTGCGATGTATGCCGAAGGCTTAGGCGTGCCACAAGATCTAGGCGAAGCATTTAAGTGGTACCGTCTTGCCGTAGATCAGGGTATTGCTGATGCACAATATAATCTCGGTGTGATGTATGCCGAAGGCTTGGGCGTGCCGCAAGATGATGGCGAGGCGTTTAAGTGGACCCGCCTTGCCGCAGATCAGGGCCACGCTGGTGCGCAAAGTAATCTCGGGTTGATGTATGCCGAAGGCTTGGGCGTACCACAAGATCCAGGCGAGGCGGTCAGATGGACTCGCCTGGCCGCTAGGCAGGGCATTGGGGAAGCGCAAAATAATCTTGCGTCAATATATGCCAATGGGGAGGGCTTGCCGCAGGATGATGGCAAGGCAGTTGAGTGGGCCCGCCTTGCCGCAGATCAAGGCATTGCTGATGCGCAGTATAATCTCGGGTTGATGTATGCTGAAGGTCGAGGTATCCCACAAGACTATATAAATGCATATGTCTGGTTTGCTGTAGCACAGGCGAATGGGATGAAGATCTCAGAGCAGGCCATAGAGAAGATTGCAAATAACCTTACATTGCAACAAATCTCTCAAGCAAAACGCAAAGTTGCAGAACGTCTTAGAGCACAGAGATAGGTATAGTAAATCTACAATATTATTATGTGAGCTATAACGAGCTACCCATACTGCACCTGCAAATGGGCACCAGCATTTTGCAGCTTTATGAATGTCCACAAAGGGCTCAAAAAGTCATACCTCATAATTTCTTATGCCTTTGAGGCCTCTCTGAGCAATATCAGCAGCAGGCGTATTATTGATCTCGGCTGCTGGGAAGGCAACAACACCCACAAGCTGGCAAGAGCAGGTGCTCATATGGCTGATGCTGATCTTTCAGAAAACATGATCGCCCATGCAATTGCCGAGGAGCAAAAGCCCCATTAGACATTACCTACGCAACCAACTCACCTACGCAACCAGCTCCTTCAGTTCCAACACTGGCTTTCCTGGCGAAAAGACGAGGGAAGAGAGGCGACAGATCTGGTTGTCTCCAAGTACTTGGACCAAAGACACGTCGCAGATCAATGGAACTTCGCCTGGCTCGGAGACCATTCAGAGACCCAGCACTTCGGCGTACCCAGTTTCCTTTGCACCTTGAGCAATTATTTAAACCCCTTCACCAAGGCAGGCCTTCAAATCAAGGAGATTCAGGAACACGAACCAACAGAGGAAGCGATCCAGCAGATGCCACGCTTCCACCATTCGAAAGATCTCTCTGCTTTCCTCCTGATGGTCAAAGCCACCAAGCCCGAAATCGCATAATCTAAAAGCTAGGCCAACACACCGCGCAGGGAGATCAGCCACGTTTTCACCTCCGCAGACACCTTGGCATGGTCCAGCCCCTCAAAGGCATCCCAGCTCCAGCCGTTCTCAGGGCACAGCTCATCCAAAAATGCATGCAGCTCTTTTTGCTTAGCATCTGGCAAAGGCAAGTTGGCTGCATGCCTCAGCAACAACACCTGCTCCTGAAGCCGTAAGAACACCCAGAAGGCTTCCATCATAGGCCGCAGCAAATGCGGCTGTGTCTGCCACGTATTGCCGGAAAACAGATCCTGCGTGACAATCGGCCCAGCTCCATGACAGTGAAACTGAACACAGCCCTTGTACCCGGTCGTCGCCAGATCAGAATGGATCTTACAGGCCCCACAGCCCTCAAGATTTCGGCAAGGCTCACCAGCAGCTTTATCAAACGGGAAAACACTCGACTTATCAAAGGCAAGCGCCACGCAGCACAAGGCAGCGCATTTCTCGCAGTCTGCTTTCAGCCGGTCATCAAGTTGGTTCAGATCCATAGCGTCTTATTGACACAAAACACAAGCCAACGAAAGCAATCTCAAGTTTCGGGCAGATAGGGAGTGTCTCGCCCTTTTACGCGTTCTATTTGCTTGGTTTCAATCAATTGACAAGGAGGCGCCATACACAATACTCCAGAGCATGTCATGTGATGCTTCGTATATACAGCACCGAGCACCGAGCACCGAGCACCGAGCACCGAGCACCGAGCACCGAGCAC